>CANFRV010000013.1 GCA_947449575.1 Flavobacteriales bacterium | reverse complement strand
CAGGTGTAAAGGCAGTAATGTCACAGCCGAGTAGTACTAATTACCCGTAGACTTATAATATCTCCTAAAATAATATACTACTTCAATCGTCCGATATTCACTTTAGGTGTTAGTTATTGGGTATTAGGTCTTAGGCCTTAGGCCTGATATGAAATATATAACTAGCAATCTGAACTAAAATATTTGGAGTGTTAACAAAATTACAATGTGTTTAGGCTACTACCTAACACCTAGTAACTAACACCCAACAAGTTTTAGGTGTCTATAGCAGTAAGGTCCACCTCTTCCCATTCCGAACAGAGAAGTTAAGCCTACTAGCGCTGATGGTACTGCCCTTTTGAGGGTGGGAGAGTAAGTCGATGCCACTTTTATAAAACCCGTTACATTAATTTGTAACGGGTTTTTTTATGTGCTAGAAATTTAAGTTTGAATAATGTCAAACAACCTAAATGAAGTCATAGATGTCCATATTTAGACGTGTCACATAGTTATTTGTTGATAGTGAATGTTTTTTCTTTTTTAGTTTCAAAATTTATAAGTATATTTATTCTTGATTCAAAATCGTATTACATTAATTTAAAATTTTATGAAGATTTTTTTACTATTACTAACTTCAGTGTTGACTTTAAGCATGAGTTCATTGCATAGTTCAAAGCTTATAAACAGTATCTCTGTCGTTTCATTTGCTGATTCAGCAGAGAATAATTCGCTTAGTTTAAAGGAGGTTTGTACTAATTTTAATCCGAAACAATTAAACTTGACAAATTCTATTATTGAAAATGTTGAATTAAATAAGTTTTTATCGAATTTGGACAAAAACACGATTACTGCGAATGAAGATTTTGATTATTTTATCACTGTTATTATTCTAAAACAATATCAATTTCAACTAACTAAATTTCACCAAAGCTATGACCTATATTCAATGCGTTTAGGAAATGCTGGATTTATTGTAAAGTCATTTGTAGAGTTAGCTAAACTACCTGAAAATATAAAAGGAGTCCAAGCGGAATATGTACTCGAATACATTGCTTCCAACGAAAAATTGAAAAATGAACCTTTAATAGTTGAAATTGTTAATTCAATTAACGCATTACCAAAGTAAAACAGACTAATATTCGAAGTCTAAAAATTGGTAGTTAAAAATTGCGTGATTTTTTCATAAATCAGTTCTAACTCCATGTCTGTAATACAATAAGGAGGATTGATGAAAATGACATTTCCTAATGGGCGAATTAATAAACCATTTTCTAAAAAATAGCGATAAGCAATATCTCTGATGCCTGAAAAATAAGTATTTCCATCAACACTCTTCAGTTCAATAGCTAGAATTGTCCCGCATAATCTTATTTCTTCAATTTTAGGATGATTTTCTAAGGTCTTGGAAAATTCTAAATTCGATTTGCAAAGGGAAGTAATTCTTTCCCATGTTTCTTCTCTTTCAAAAAGATCTAGGCTTGCGCAAGCAGCAGCACATGCCAAAGCATTACCTGTGAATGAATGTCCATGCAACAATGCCTTTGTTTTTTCATCGGAAAGAAATGCATCATATATTTCATCTGTGGAAATGGTTAAACCTAATGGTAATACACCACCTGTTAATCCTTTTGAAAGACACACGATGTCAGGTAATTCTGTCATGTGGTTCATAGCAAATAATTTACCTGTTCTCCCCCAAGCAGTCATTACTTCATCAAAAATAACTAGTACGTTATATTTTCGGGCCAAAACAACAATTTTTTCTAACCATTTTGAAGAATATGTGCGCATTCCAGCAGATCCCTGAATTAATGGTTCCACTATTATGGCTGCAAATTCGCCCGTTTTAAATAATTCTTCTGCTTGTATTAGTAATCTGGATTCTATTTCAATTGTTGGAAATTCTAATTGATCAACATCAAAGAAAAAGTGTTCGAATGGTGCGTTAAAATATCCTCTTTGACCGATTGCCATTGCTCCAAATGTATCTCCATGATAAGCACCTTCCAATGCTAAAATTCTTTTCTTTGGTTGATTTTTATTATACCAAAATTGAAAAACCATTTTTAAGGCTACTTCTATCGCTGTGGATCCGTTATCAGAAAAAAACACTTTTTGAAAATGCTTTTCGGGTAAAATTGAAATAATTCGTTCAGCTAATTCAACTGCCTTCGGATGCGTTGCGCCTGCAAAAATCACGTGATCTATTAATGAAAATTGTTCTGAGATTGCTTGTCCTATATGGGGATGACCATGTCCATGAACATTTACCCACCAGGAAGAATTGCAATCTATGTATGTTTTGTGATCAGCGGTAAATAATAACGTTTTTTCTGCGCGAATAATTTCTAAGGGTTCATCCGCTGTTTGCATCTGCGTAAATGGATGCCAAACATACATCTTATCTTTTTTTATCAGCTGAGTCATTAATTCAATTTGATGTGAAATTAGAAATTCAAAGAAATTTTCTTCGCTTGCTCTTCAATAAATGCTTTAGTAACTTCACTTGCAAGCGGAATACGTGCGATGTATTTCAATTTTGTCTGCTGTAAAATTATACTCTCTGTTGGAATATTTTCATCGCCTACAAAAATGATTCCTGCGACCTTAATATGATTATTTTTTAAAACCTCGGCAGATAAAAGTGTATGATTAATACTTCCTAAATAATGTTTTGAAATCAAAATAGTTGGTAACCCCCATGATTTAATGAGGTCAATGTATAACAATCCTTTGTTATTTATAGGAACCATTAATCCTCCTGCACCTTCGATTATTAAATTACCTTTTACAGTTGGTAAGTCAATATTCTCTATATTGATTTCAACACCATCTATTTTTGCAGCAGCATGGGGTGAAATGGGTTTACTTAATCTAAAGGCTTCAGGAAGTATTGAAATCTTGTCAGAACACAATTTTTTAATTTTGATGGAATCAGATGACTCTAAATCACCAGCTTGAATAGGTTTCCAATACGTGGCCTCAAGTGCTTGAGCTAATATTGCGCTAACAACTGTCTTTCCTACATCGGTTCCTATTCCTGCAATTATAAATTGTTTGCCCATTGAATACAAATTTTACCAATACGTATTATCGAAGTTCTGCTGCTAATTTCGTCTCCAATTCACTTCTTATTTTAGACATAACGCTATCGACTTGATTATCTGTTAGTGTTTGTTCAGTGTCTTGAAATTTGAAAGAAACAGCATACGATTTTTTGCCCTTACCTAAATTTTTCCCTTCGTACACATCAAATAGTCCAATTTCCTTTAATATTTTCTTATCGCATGACTTTGCAATAGTTTCGATTTCAGAAAATGTTGTGGAGTTATTCAAGAGTAAAGAAAAATCTCTTCTTACTTCAAAAGTTTTTGGTAATTCCGAATATTTAATTTTTGAATAGGTTAAACATTTCAGTATTGCTTCCCAATCTAAATCAGCAACAAATACATCATTTTTAATCCCGAAATGTTTTCTGATTTCAGGAGTAACCCAACCAATTTCTCCCACTTTTTGCTTTAAGATAGTTAATTGCACTCCGTCCTGTAAAAGTGAATTTTTTAGGGCAGATTCGATGACGAATGAATCTAAACCTAATCGCTGAAATAGAGCTGTTACGATTCCCTTTATGGTATAATAGCTAACGAAGTTTTTAGATGAATTCCATTGTTCTCTCTCTAATTTCCCTGAAACAGAAAGAAGAAAACGTTTGTTTTCACTAAATCCACTTTCAAATTTATGGTATGTTTTCCCAAATTCCATGAGTCTTAAATCAGGATTTTGTCTGTTTTGATTATGCTGGATAACTTCTAATGTGTTGAATAGCAAAGATTGTCTCATCACATCTAATTCCTGACTAATAGGATTTAACATTTTTACATTTCTAGCAGAAGGAAAAATATCTTTCCCTAGTTTTTCCGAATAGTTAGAGCTGCTGAGAGAATTATTTAAAATCTCATTAAATCCTTTTCCAACTAAAAATTCAGAAACAATCAATTGTACTTTTTCGAAATCTGGTTTTTTAAAGGTCCCAATTGAAGTGTTTAATTTACTTGGTAGCGGCACATTATTAAATCCGAAAATTCTTAAAATTTCCTCAATTACATCCGCCTCACGAGTTACATCAACTCTATAAGCAGGAACTTCTAGTTTTGCAATTCCATTAATGTCGGAAATGATTTTTATATCTAAATTTTGTAATATTTCATTCACTTGCTCTTTCGGTAATTCTACACCAATTAACTGATTGCATGCAGCATAATGAAATACAAGTTGGTGATTTTCTATTTTTTTCGGGTAGATATCCAAAATTTCCATCCCAATTTCTCCTCCAGCGATTTCTTGAATTAACAAAGCAGCTCTTTTTAATGCATATTCTGTCAATGCAGGATCCACTCCTCTTTCAAATCGGAAACTTGCATCTGTATTTAAACCATGATGTTTGGCAGTTTTCCTTACTGATACCGGATTAAAATAAGCAGATTCTAAAAACACATTCGATGTAGTATCTTTTATTCCAGAATGTTGACCTCCAAATACTCCTGCGATACAAAGGTTTTCTTCACCATTTGATATCATCATATTTTCTGACGTCAATGTTCTTTCGACACCATCTAGTGTGATAAATTTTTCGCCTTGTTTGGCATTTTTAATAACGATTCTACCATTTAGTGCCTCGGCATCAAAAGCATGCAGCGGGGTACCCAATTCTCTCATTACAAAATTAGTGATATCGACTACATTGTTGATAGGAGAAATACCAATTGCTCTTAATCTTTTTTGCAGCCAAGCAGGAGATGGTTTAATCGTTACCCCCGCAATTGTTGTACCCATGTATCGTGGACACGTGCTTGGACATTCGTTGGAAATTGAAATTTTTAAATCATTTTTCCCTTTGATAAAAGATGAAACGGAAGGCCATTTTAGCGCTAGGCCTTTATTTTTATGCACATTTAAATAAGCAACTAAATCACGCGCTACTCCAATATGCCCCATGGCATCAGCACGATTTGGCGTCAATCCAATTTCGATGGCATGATCATCTTCTAATTCAAAATAATAGGCAGCTGTAGTTCCGACCACAATTTCATTATCTAAAACTAAAATACCAGAATGAGATTCACCTAAGCCTAATTCATCTTCAGCACAAAGCATACCCTGTGATTCAACACCTCGTATTTTTGATAATTTTATCTTAAACGGCTCATTTGGTTTAGGGTACAGAGTGCATCCAACAGTAGCAACAATGACCTTTTGCCCCACCGCAACATTAGGAGCACCGCAAACTATTTGTAAAAGTTCATCTTTACCAATATTTACAGTGGTAACTTTCAATTTATCAGCATCTGGATGTTTTTCACAGGTGATAACTTCCCCGACAAGAACCCCTTCTAATCCGCCTTTTATTGCTTCAATTTTTTCTATATTTTCTACTTCTAATCCAGTGTCTGTAAGTATATTACCTGCTTCAACCGGTGATAGATTTGTGTTAATGTATTGTTTTAACCAATTATATGATATTTTCATCCAAAAAAAAATGTCGTTTGTAATAGACAAAGTTACTTAAATCAAATGTAATTCGGGGTATAAAAAGTACATAGTTTCATATGGTCGATTTATAAAATTTAAATTAATTTATCTACTTATTTTGTTTAACATTTACTACATTTGTTTAAACAAAATAGATATGAACGAGCAAATAAATATCGTTTGGTTCAAGAGAGATTTACGATTTACGGATCACGAACCTCTTTTACTTGCTCAACAATCTCAAATTCCAACCTTACTTATTTATTTTTTCGAACCATCCATGTTGTCCTATGATGACAGCGATATGAGACATTGGCGTTTTGTCTATGAGTCGCTTCAAGAAATGAATGAAAAATTAGTATCATTAGAAGCTAAAATTTATATTTTTCATTCAGAAGTCATTGCAATTTTTGAATTAATAGCTTCTAACTATACTATTAAAAATATTTATTCACACCAAGAAATAGGAAATAAAATCAGTTTTGATCGTGACCTTGAAGTAAAATCGTTTTGTCAAAAAAAATCAATAAACTGGAAAGAATCACAAACAAATGGTGTCGTTCGAAGATTAAAATCACGATTTGATTGGGAAAAAAAATGGAAGTCGACAATGCTTTCTCAACCAAAAATTATTGATGAAACAGAATGGAACATACTAAAATTACCTAATGAATTATATGATTCTAATAAAGGTCCTGAATTAATAAATGAGATAACTAAACCAAATCCTAATTTTCAAAAAGGAGGAGAATCTTTAGCTTGGAGATATTTAGAAAGCTTTCTTAAAAATCGTTGTCAGAATTACAGTAAACATATTTCTAAACCAGAATTAAGTAGAAAAGGTTGTAGTCGTCTTTCTCCCTATTTAGCCTATGGAAATATCAGTATGCGAATGGTTTACCAATATACACTTCAACAGTATAAAGAATCGAAAAACAAACGTGCTTTGACTAATTTCATATCAAGATTACATTGGCATTGTCATTTTATACAAAAATTTGAAGATGAATGCTCTATGGAATTTGAGCCAGTCAATAAATCCTATAATTCGATTCAGAAAACACGAAATGAAGCTTATATTAAAGCTTGGCAAGACGGAAAAACCGGAGTCCCACTTGTTGATGCCTGTATGCGTTGTTTAGTTCAAACTGGATTTGTCAATTTTAGAATGCGCGCAATGGTGGTCTCCTTTTTTGTGTTCAATTTATGGCAAGATTGGAGAGATTTACACTTTTTAGCTCGTCAATTTTTAGATTATGAACCTGGAATTCATTATCCTCAAATCCATATGCAAGCAGGAATTACAGGGGTAAATACAGTTCGAATCTACAATCCCATCAAAAATTCTGAAGACCACGATTCAGAAGGAATATTTATCAAAAAATGGTGTCCTGAATTAGCTGATATTCCTTCTCACCTTCTCCACGAACCTTGGAAGTTAAATGCTTTTGAACAAGAAATTTATCAGTGTAAAATTGGACTTGACTATCCTGAACCTATTGTAGATTTAGAGTCGACTAGAAAATACGCAAGCGATATTATTTGGGGGAAACGAAAAGAAGTAGAAACAAAATTAGAAGGAATTCGCATTTTAAATAAACACGTAAACAAGAGAAGATGAAAATATTGCGACTTATTTTAGGCGATCAATTGAATGAAAAACATACTTGGTTTAATTCGAAAAGCGAGGATATTACCTATGTTTTGATGGAAATAAAATCCGAAACAAATTATGTTGTCCATCACATACAAAAAGTTGTTGGAATTTTCTTTGCTATGCGTTTATTTGCTGAAAAAATAAAATCGAATGATCATCAGGTTATCTATATTAAGTTGAATGATGAAACGAATAAACATTCATTTTCAGAAAATATTCAGCAGTTAATTAATAGTCATAAATTTCAGCGGTTTGAATATCAATTAGCGGATGAATGGAGAGTTGATCAAGAAATTATTCAACTGACACAAAAAATGGTTATCGAAACAAAGGCCTACGATACCGAGCATTTTTTTACAGCAAGAGAAGAACTCAAAAAATTATTTGAGCATAAAAAAGAGTTTCTAATGGAAACTTTCTACAGAACAATGCGCAAGAAGCACGACATTCTAATGGAGAGTGGAAAGCCAATTGGAGGGAAATGGAATTTTGATCACGACAATAGAAAAAGAATACCTGAAAAACATCGAATAATTGATCCTAAAATATACAAGCATGATGTGAGTGAAATCGTTCAATTATTGGACGAATGTGGAATCAAAACAATTGGAGAAATCAATTCTAAATCGTTTGTTTGGTCTGTAACTAGAGATGAATCTTTGGAATTGTTAGATTATTTTATCGAAAATTGTCTACCACTTTTCGGAACACTTCAAGATGCAATGACTAAAAAATCGTGGTCTATTTATCACGCACGTATCTCCTTTTCACTGAACATTAAACTCATATCCCCAAAAGAAGTGATTGATAAAGTGGTGGAATATTGGCAAATAAATCAACATTGTGAAATAAATCAAATTGAAGGCTTTATTCGACAAATTTTAGGATGGAGAGAGTATATGCGAGGAATTTATTGGGCTAAAATGCCTGAATTTAAATCACTTAATTTCTTTGGGCATGCGAATAAATTACCAAAATGGTTTTGGGATGGAAAAACTAATATGAATTGTTTAAACCATGCCATTTCTCAATCTTTGGAACATTCCTATGCACATCATATTCAAAGATTGATGGTGACTGGAAATTTCGCATTGTTAGCAGGAACCAACCCTGACGAAGTTGATAATTGGTATCTAGGCATTTACATAGATGCTTTTGAATGGGTCGAAATAACAAATACAAGGGGAATGAGTCAATACGCAGACGGCGGAATTGTAGGTAGTAAACCGTATATAAGTTCGTCGAGTTATATTAACAAAATGAGTGATTATTGTAAAAATTGTAACTATAATTCAGGAGAAAAAACAGGAGATAAAGCGTGTCCGTTTAATAGTCTATATTGGAATTTTTTCGATCAACATCAAGAGAAATTAAGAACAAATTTTAGATTAAAAATGATGTATTCGATTTGGGATAAAATGGATCCAATACAAAAAGAAAAAATCTTAATGCAAGCAGATCATTATCTATCAAACATCGAAAATTTGTAAAATATGAAAACGAAAAGAAGTATTGTTTGGTTTAAATCAGATTTACGTCTATCTGATAATGAAACATTTGCAAGAGCTACAAATGAAAGTGATGAAATTATTCCTGTTTACATTTTTGATGAAGCCGATTATGTAGAAACTGCCTTTGGCACAAAAAAAACAGGTTCATTTCGGTTTCAATTTTTAGTAGAATCATTAACTGATTTACATGAAGAGTTAATGTTTATCGGTTCAAAATTAGTGGTTTTAAAAGGAGATACAGCTACTGTTTTAGAAGAGTTAATTAAAAAGTACGACATAACGAAAATCTATTGCAAACAAGAAGTGGCTTATGCAGAAAAAAATAGATTAGCTGCTGTTGAAAAAATTGCATGGAAATTACTTTGTACTGTAGAGACGTTCTCTACTAGTACTTTATTTCACGCTTCAGACTTGCCTTTTCCTTTAAAAAACATACCTGAAATCTTTACTGATTTTAGGAAAAAAGTGGAAAAAGAATCAAATGTTCGACCGATTTCAGAAACTCCGAAGTCTATTAAATCATCCATTCTGCCAAAATTCGAACTTCCACAAGCTGCTGATTTTGGACTTCAAACAATTGAGGTGGATCAACGAACTGCTTTTCCATTTAAAGGGGGAGAAACTCAGGCTTTGAAAAGGTTGAATGACTATTTGTTTGAAAAACATTTTATTGAAAAATACAAAGAAACACGAAATGGGCTAATTGGTGAATCTTATTCATCAAAACTATCCCCTTGGTTATCATTGGGTTGTATTTCTTCGAAAACCATTTATTTTGAAATCAAACGTTACGAAAAAGAAGTCCATTCAAATGAATCTACCTATTGGTTAATTTTCGAATTACTTTGGAGAGATTATTTCAGATTTATGATGAAAAAACACAACCAAGAATTCTTTTTGCAATGTGGAATTAAAGGTGAAAATTCTCCTTTGCATCCTCACCAATCCGAAGCCTTCGAGAAATGGAAAAATGGAGAAACAGGAAATAGATTTATCGATGCTAATATGATTGAATTAAAGCTAACTGGATTTATGAGTAATCGTGGCAGGCAAAATGTTGCCAGTTATTTACACCACGATTTGCAATCCGATTGGCGATATGGCGCAGCCTATTTTGAAGAACAATTGATTGATTACAATGTTTGCAGTAATTGGGGGATCTGGACTTATTTAGCTGGTGTAGGAAATGACCCAAGAGGCAATCGAAAATTTGACACAGAAAAACAAGCCAAAGAATACGATGGTAATGAAGTTTTTCGTAATTATTGGCTTAATAAAAAACACATATGAAACTTATAACAGAGAAAGAATTAGACCAAATGGAACAACGCTTTCGAGCGAGCTTCATTAATTCATTAACCGGTTTTAAAAGCGTAGCGTTAATTGGAACGAAAAACAAAGGCAGTCAAGAAAATTTAGCCATTTTCAACTCAGTTGTCCATTTGGGTTCTAATCCAGCATTAATAGGTATGATTATTCGTCCTGATTCTGTTGAACGTCATACATTGGAAAACATAGAAGAAACAGGTTTCTATACCATTAATCACATTCTAGAATCTTTTGTGGAACAAGCTCATCATACTTCTGCTCGATATTCAAAAAATATTTCTGAATTTGAAGCGAGTGGACTAACTCCCTTTTATCGAGATGATTTTTTTGCACCTTATGTGCAAGAGTCCAATGTTCAAATTGGTATGGAATTTAAAACAAAAATTAACATTCCCATTAATAACACTTTAATGATAATTGGTGAAATCAAAAGTGTATCATTACCTGAAAAAGCGATTTCTACCGATGGATTTATAGATTTAGAAATCACAAAAACAATAACAAACAGTGGATTAGATGCATACCATAGAACAGAAAGAATTGCAAGACTTCCCTATGCAAAACCGCGCTTACCATGATATGAAAGGTGTTAAAAAACAAAATCTACCAGAAAATATTTGTCAAAAATGCAACCTTCCATTTACCTGGAGAAAGAAATGGGAAAAGGAGTGGGAAAATGTAAAATTTTGTAGTGAACGTTGTAAAAAAAGTAAAAAATGATTTTAGAGAACGAAGATATAAACCGCATTATAGAAATGGCCTGGGAAGATAGAACACCATTCGATGCGATCAAATTTCAATTTGGTCTTTTGGAAGCCGATGTTAAAGCGTTGATGAAAAAAGAATTGAAATTTAGTAGTTATAAATTATGGCGTGAACGTGTCGAAAACTGCAAAACCAAACACGCAAAAAAACGAGTAGAGGATATCGACCGTTTCAAATGTAATTTACAACGTGCAATCACAAATAATAAGATTTCAAAGAGGTGAAATGATAAAACACCTTAAAACAAAGAAAGCCATCCAATAATGAATAGCTTTCGATGCGTTATTGTGAAAATATTACAAGGGTAAATTCAAATCTTTGTTGTATTTTAACTTGTAATTAAATCCTATATTTTTTGTCTCTTTTGTTTTCAAGTCAAAGGTCCACTCAAGAACTCCTGTTTTTTCATATAGTTTTGCTTTGTCAGTATTGGTTGCTTCAATAATGATATCTGCATTCTGAGTGATTGGAATTTGATCCTGAATGATTAAATCAATATTCGTTGATTTTAAGTTTTTCACCTCTATATTATACGCAAATGTTTTTTCGATTTGATTTCCCATTACTTTTTCTTTACAATCTTTTTGCAGTAATGTTCTTTTTATAATAATATTCGGATCACGTCCCAAGCTCAAGGTTAATGTGTCTTCCATTAATGTTGGGTCAATATACGTTTCTCCGATATAACTTCCATCGAAAAAAATGTTTGCTTTTGCTGGAACTAATTGCAAATCATCTAATTTTGAAAGCTGTGCTACTAAATATACTGATTTATCTAGTTTTGGAATGCTGTAATATTTAAAGTTTGCGTCAATATCCACATTTTTCACTAGAACCATATATTGTTCATTGTTTGATTTTATGGAATAGGGCAAATCAATTCGAAACTCCGCTGAAATCATGTGTTGAATTACTTCTACAAACTCATTCGCTGTTTGTGCAGAGTATGTACTATTACTTTCGTAACTAAATCCGTCTAGATCTTGTTTCTGTGAACTTTTATCTTTATAAGCCGATGGCGCTGCTCCAGTTGTAACAGAATTTAAGTTCATAAAATTGTTTTTATTGCTATCTTCTCTATAGAGATTATAATCAATATACCATGGGTGAAGTGTCGGTTTGGTCTTGTTTTGGTATGGATTATTGGTTGAAATATTTAAACGAACATCGTCCCAATTTGTTCCCGTATTTTGAAAAACTTGTGCTTTATAGCTTAAATTTATTTTTCCGGTCATCACTTCACTTCTTAAATCGTATAAAGGTGTCCAACCTGCTTGCGAAACTAAATAGGAGATTGAAAACTTTCCTGTTGCAGCTTCTTTTGCAGACAAAGTGATGGTAATTCTGTGAGATGGTCCAACTTCTGAAGGAACTAGATTAGCATTTTCTTGGTAGTTTTCTAATTTCTGTAACCGTTCATTCATTCTTTTTTTCTTCTCGTTTTTTTCGACTTTTCTTCGGTTTAATGCAAGTAATTTTTTATTAAGTTCAACCATTTTGATGGAGTAGTAATCTACCGTTTGTTTTAAAAGATTTATTGAATCATTAACTTTACCTTGTCCTCGAACGGCTCCATTATTAGCTAAAATATTTTTCGCAGCGTTTAAGACATCAATTTCATCTTGAATATCTTGAATATCAAAGGTTAAGTTTAAGATGGAATCTTGTAAATAACCGATATCTTTCCTTATTTTTAAAGGCATCGCATCAAATTTTATTTCTTCTGGTTTAGGATAGTATAGGGAGTATTTTGAATCTAAAAGAATCACATTTCCTGAAGCCTTTACTTGTAAACTTTTTGGGTCAATTGTTGGACAAATCCCTTCAATAATTACTTCTGTGACCCCAGGTTTAACAGTGTAAGTTGCTTTTCGATATACTTGTGCTCCTTGTGCATAAACCGTTACCTCTGTGATGGTAGATTTGATAATTTCTTTCTCTGCGGCTTGAACACTCGTAAAAGTGAACATTAAACCTAATAATCCAAATAGTCTTTTCATAGTTGTATTTTTAATGCGTAATTTTTTATCCGTACATACAACCATAAAAAAGGTTCAATCTTTTTTATTTTTCACCTAGCACATTCGAAATATGACTTGTTTTCAAGATATGCATAGATACTAGGTTTTTTTTAAAAAAAAATAAAAAATAGTAAAGTTTACTTTGGTTGATAAAATAATCATTGCTTAATAAGGTAAATGGTTTAATCAAAAATGAAAAAGCCCTAATCATTCAAAAATAATTAAGGCTTTAAATCTTATGTCTTCTCGTCTAATCTCTTTTTCAGATCATTTCTCTAATTTCACGAATTATTTTTTCTGCTAATTCATTTGCTTTATGTTCTGTAGCGCTTTCAGAGTAAATTCTGATTATCGGTTCAGTATTACTTTTTCTTAAATGAACCCACTCTTTTTCAATATAGATTTTCACTCCATCAATTGTGTCCACCTCACATGAAGCGTACTTCAATGCCATTTTTTCTAAGATAGAATCGACATCGATTGAAGGTGTTAATTCAATTTTATTTTTAGAAATAGTATAGGTTGGATAACTATTTCGTAACGCAGAGACAGGGATTTTTTTATGTGCTAGATGAGATAAAAATAGAGCAATTCCAACTAATGAATCACGTCCATAATGTAGGTCTGGATAAATAATTCCACCGTTTCCTTCACCACCAATGACAGCTTTCGTTTCTTTCATTTTTGACACAACATTTACTTCTCCAACTGCTGCTGCTGAATATAGCAAACCTCTTTCTTCGGTAATATCTCTTAATGCTCTGGTAGATGATAAATTCGAAACAGTTGAGCCAGGAGTGTGTGTTAGAACATAATCCGCCACTGCAACTAATGTATATTCTTCTCCAAACATGGAACCATCTTCACAAACAATAGCCAATCGGTCAACATCTGGATCTACCGTGAAACCTATATCCGCTCCAACTTCTTTAATTTTATCAGATAGATCAGTTAAATGCTCTGGCAGTGGTTCTGGATTGTGAGGAAAATGTCCTGTTGGTTCGCAGTATAATTTTGTAATTTTTTTTACTCCTAAAGCTTCTAGCATTGCAGGAACAAATATTCCGCCAGTAGAATTAACAGCGTCAACAACGATACTAAAATTTGCAGATTCAATTGATTCTTTATCTACAAGCGGCAAAGCTAAAATTGCATCAATGTGTTTTTTTAAGTATTCGTCAGTTTCAGTTACTTTTCCAAGGTCATCAACATCTGCAAAAATGAATGATTCTTTTTCTGCAATATTCAAAACTTCTTCACCATCAGAACCGGATATAAATTCACCTAATTCATTCAATAATTTTAAAGCATTCCATTGTTTTGGATTATGACTAGCAGTTAATATAATTCCTCCTTGAGCATTTTCCATTGCCACAGCCATTTCTACAGTTGGGGTAGTTGATAGCCCCAGATTTACGACATCAATTCCCAAACCAACTAAGGTAGAAATTACTAAATCAGAAATCATCTGTCCAGAAATTCTGGCATCTCTTCCAACAACAACTTTTAGTTTTTTTTGATTGTTCCTATTAATCAGCCAAGTTCCATAAGCAGCCGCAAATTTCACAGCATCCACTGGCGTTAAACCATCGTTAACTTTTCCTCCGATTGTTCCACGGATTCCAGATATAGATTTAATAAGTGTCATATTATTTTGAAAGTTTATTTGAATTTATTTAAACTTTAGATTGTTAGACATTAGATTACTTTGCTTTTAGATTGAGTTCTAAAAATCTACCACCTAAAAAAATTAATTTTGATTATGTTTTGCGTCATCACTAGCAGCTTCAAAATCTTTTTTAAGTCCTACCATTTTCATGCAAGCAATTGCACATTCGATTCCTTTGTTTCCATGAATCCCACCGGATCTATCAATCGATTGTTGAATAGTATTATCTGTTAACAAGCAAAAAGAAACGGGTATATTGTATTGTAAATTAACATCTTTGATACCTTGAGTTGCTCCATCGCATACAAAATCAAAATGTTTTGTTTCTCCTTGAATTACAACGCCTATAGCTATAACACCATCAACTTCTGTATATTCACACATGAATTGAGCTCCTAATGAAAGTTCAAAAGCACCTGGCACAAATCGAACAAGGATATTTTTCTCCAATACTCCATTTTCATTTAACGCTTGCTTTGCTCCTTTCAATAGATTTAATGTGATTGAATCATTCCATTCAGAAACAACAATGCCGATTTTAAAATCGGCACCATTTGGAACAAAATCCTTATTGTAGTCTGACAAGTTGCGATTTGCAGTAGCCATGATATTTTATTTTTTATTTGCTCTCGCGATGTATTTTTTGATCGATTTTTGATTTGAGAAATCAGGATAGTTATCTAGAATTCTTTTGTAAAGTGCTCCGGCCGCTTCCGTATCATTCACTTTCTCTGCACAAGTAGCTGCTTTAAATAGATACGTTGGTGTGGTGTATTCATTTTCTTTAGCCTCAGCCGCTTCAATATAGAGTGCAGCTGCATCTTTATATTTCCCCATTTCACTTTTGCAATCTCCTTGTAAGCCAATTGACATCACAGAAACATATTCATCTTTTACATTTACCCCTTCTAGTTCAGCTAACGCTTTGGAAAATTGACCTTTATTCATTAGTTGACGAGCATAGGTAAATTGAGCAATTTCACCACCTATTTTTCCGTCATATTTTTTAACTACTGGTCTTAATGCGTCGATTGCAGCATCCGTTGAATCTTTATCAGCATAATTAAGTCCTTCAAAATAAGCTGCTTTTGATTTTTCATTGGATGGATTCCAAATAAAAATAGTATATAGGAAATAGACTACCGTTGCAAGAACTAATCCTCCAACAATATAGGTGATTATTCGAAGTTTATTATTCGATTTAAATTGTGCTTTAATGGATGACCCTGATATATTTTCTAACATTGTTTGCTAATTTACAGGTGCAAAAATAGTATTTTTTTTGAATTACCAATTGGATTTTATCAACAAGTTTTACATAAAAATCTATAGTTATTTGGCGCTCCTAATTATATGTCGAAAAAAACTATCAATTTATGGCAAATCTCAAAGCACTATTCACTATTTTTGCTATATGTATTTAAAATCACTCCAACTTATCAATTTTAAAAATTATGAAGAAGCTGAGATTGAGTTTTCTCCTGGGATAAATTGCTTTTCTGGTCAAAATGGGTCAGGAAAAACCAATATTCTGGATGCTTTACATTATTTAAGTATGTGTAAGTCTTATTTAAATGCAATTGATCGCCAGAACATCCGTTTTGATCAACAATTCTTCGTTGTTCAAGGTAATTGGGTTAAAAATGACCAAGAAATTAATATTCATTGTGCTGTGAAGAATGGCTCAAAAAAAGTTTTTAAAAGAAATAAAAATGAATATGATAAATTAGCGGACCATATTGGACAGTTTCCAACTGTAATGATTTCTCCGTATGATAGAGATTTAATTATTGAAGGCAGTGAATTTCGTCGAAAATGGATGGACGGGATTATTTCGCAATTTAATCGGAAATATTTAGATGATTTACAACGATATCATAAAATTTTAGATCAACGAAATGCGCTGTTGAAAAACATGTATGAGCATGGTTTATTCGATCGAGAATCTATTGAAGTTTGGAATGATCAAATGGTGAAAGTTGGAAATGCTATTCATGAAGCTAGAAAACTTTTTTTGGAAGAATTTATTCCAGTTTTTCAGGCAAATTATAACTTTATTGGACTAGAAGTAGAAGAAGTTCACTTAGAATATAGATCACAATTAAATACAGCTTCTTTTGAAGATTTATTGATTCAGTATCAGCAAAAGGATGCTTTTACGCATCATTCAAATGCAGGAATTCACAAGGATGACTTAGTTTTCACTATTAAAGGCCATCCTGTAAAGAAATTTGGTTCTCAAGGTCAACAAAAATCTTTTTTAATCGCTTTAAAATTAGCGCAGTACGAATGGTTGAAACGTAATTTGGGTGTAAATCCGGTTTTAATGTTAGATGATATCTTTGATAAATTAGATAATCAACGTGTGCAAAAACTGATGGACTTAGTCTCACAGCAGCATTTCGGACAAGTGTTGGTGACAGACACTGATCCTACAAGAATTAGAGCTGTTTTTAGAGAAAATGGGTTTGAAAGTAAAAATTTTTTAGTCAATGATGGTGAGATTCATGTAACAGATGAACAGCAATTTGTAAATGTAAAAACACCAGATATAGCTGTCAAGAATGCATTAAAAAATTAAAGTTAAGCTACCATGGACGAAAAAAAACGAACATCCAATCAATCCACTCTTGGAGAAGTAATTGATAAATTAATGAAAGCATATCGTTTAGATGGAAAACTAAAGGAAATGGATGTTATTCAAGCATGGGGAGAAATGATGGGACTTGCGGTTGCTAATCGCACAAAAAATATACAAATCCGAAATAAAACGTTATTCTTAACAATGGATTCAGCGGTGATGCGTGATGAATTAAGTTATGGGAAAGAAGTTATCATTCAGCGTGTAAATGAAAAAGCAGGATTTGAAATGATTACAAATGTTTTTTTCGGATAGAGGCGCGATTCATCGAGACTCTGCCCGAAAAAATATGACATTAACACCTCACCCTCACCGATGATACGGGGGTAAAACAGTTGGCAGTTTCGAAACGCGATCATGTAGCACAATTGCACCGGTAACTCCGACATTTAAAGATGAATTTCCGGGTAATTTAATTACGAAATGACATTTATCAAGAACTTCTTGTGGTAAGCCTTGATCTTCAGATCCTAATAAATAAATAGCACGTTGTGGATGTTCAAAATCATGCAATAAAGTAGCTGATTCATCAATTTCGACTCCTATTAATCGACAGTTATAAGGTATGTTATCTAATAAATCTTCAAAAGTGGGATAATGAAAAAGAGGAATTCGAGACCACGTGTTGAGTACATCTGAAACTTGCTTTTTATATTTTTTTTCCACTGTGAATATATATGCTGCGCCTAAAATATAAGCCGATCTCCAAAGTGTTCCAATATTATGTTCCGTTTTCCCTCTGTATACGCCTATTGCGGCATAACCTCCTGTTTTTGATGTTCGCATTTTGTAAAGGTATGATTTTGATTTAAGATTTTATGGACATTGCATTAAATTGATACCTCTTGACTTTATAATTACTTTATCTTTGCTTAATTTTTTACATTTTCAATTACTATTTTATGGAATTTATTTCTAAGGAACTAGATGAGTATGTCTGTAATCACACAGAAAAGGAACCTTCTCTTTTATATGAATTGAATAGGAAAACTAATCTTGAAGTGCTGCGGCCAAGAATGTTGAGCGGACATTTTCAAGGACGTGTATTAAGTATGTTGTCGCACATGATTCAACCATTAAATGTATTGGAAATTGGAACGTATACAGGTTATTCAGCTTTGTCTTTTGCAGAAGGACTAAAGGAGGGAGGGAAGGTTACCACAATTGATGTGAATGAAGAATTAGAAGAGTTAGTAAATTCATTTGTGGGGAAATCTGATTTTAAAGACAGTATTGAGATGATAGTGGGAGACGCGATGGCTATTATTCCTACTTTAGAGTGTGTTTACGATATTGTTTTTATTGACGCCGATAAACAAAATTATAGTAAGTATTTTGATCTCGTTTTTGATAAAGTAAGAAGTGGAGGATATATAATTGCAGACAACGTGCTTTGGTCTGGAAAAGTGGTAGAAAACTATGAATCAACAGACCAAGACACTAGATTTTTAATGGACTTTAATAAAAAAATCCAGGAAGACGCTCGAGTTCAAAATGTTCTTTTCCCATTAAGAGATGGTTTGATGATTGCGAGGAAAATATAGGTTAACTTTAAGATTGACAATTCTCAACCTTACCTTAAGCTCAATCTCAATCTCAACCTCAGCCTAAAATTACTTCCAGTTCAAAATTTGAAATTTATTTTCTGTATCATCCTTTCCATAATTTAATTGCACACCTCTGATAATTTTTTCAATTGATTCCCATTTTGTCGTCCGATTTGGAAGTAAAGCGATGATTTCACGTGCTGGAATTTCTTTGTTTTCGGAAGAATAAATCCTTTTACATTTCGTGCTGTCCAATTTCAAAACTCTTTGATACTCTTCAGGAACAAGTGAGTACCCTCCTTTAACATCCACCATTCGGAGTAATAATTCTAAATTCCCACCTTCATAATTCCAATTACTCTCCAATTCATTCCCTAGTCCGCAAAAATGAATCATCTGCGTGCGCAAACAGTTTCCTTTACTGAGTAGCCATGGATGCATGTCAATCAAGTCATTGGAAGTAATAAAATCTTCTTGTTTCGAAGGTATGTATGCTTTTATTTCTTCTTTAAATAGTGGTATGGTTCTTAGGTTTGTTTGATGGTGAGGACCTGCCATTATTGCTAAGTCGATTTCTTTTTTTTCCAATGCAAGTAATAATTCATCTGACTTCATTTCTTCTAAGGTCAATTGAATGTGCGGTAAAGCTTGTTTCCATTTATCAAACATGTCAGAAACTAGAAATGCTGATATAGTCGGTATAATACCAATTCGCAAATGTTCAAAGTACATGCCGCTCATTGATTGGGTCAATTTTGGAATTTTTTCAAGTTCAATTAATATATCTCGAATAATAATAATCAACGCTGAGCCAAAATTTGTAATCGCCAGCGGATGTGTGGATCTATCAAAAATTAAGAAACCTAAATCATCTTCAGCTTTCTTAATTTGCATGGATAGAGTTGGCTGCGTTACAAAGCATACTTCACTCGCTCGCTTAAAATGACGATGATCATGAACGGCTAAAATGTAGTGCATTTGTTGAGTGGAAATCATATAGATATTATTTATTGATACATAAAAGTAATCAATATAATTGATTAAATCAAATTACGTAACTTTGATGCGTTAGAAGAAGATTTATTTATCATTTTTTCTCTACTAAAATAGTTTTATTAACATTTTGGTAATAGGTAGAGAAAATAGATTTGATTAATTTTGAATTCTTAAGCATAAACGATTAAAAAATAAATAAAAATGAGTGTATTAGTAGGTAAAAAAGCGCCATCATTTTCAGCTGGAGCTGTTATTAATGGTAAAGAAGTGGTAAGTGGTTTTTCTTTGGATCAATTTATTGGTAAAAATGAAGTGTTATTTTTCTTTTATCCAAAAGATTTTACGTTTGTTTGCCCATCAGAATTACATGCTTTTCAAGCACAATTAGGTGAGTTTGAATCAAGAGGAGTGAAAGTTGTCGCTTGTTCGACGGATACGGAAGAATCTCATTGGGGATGGCTACAAGTTCCTAAAAATAAAGGAGGAATAGAAGGTGTAACGTATCCTTTGGTTGCTGATACCTCTAAAACGATTTCTGAGTCTTTCGGTGTTTTAGCGGGTGAATATGAGTATGATATGGATGGTAAATTAGAAGCTAGCGGTCCAATGATTGCTTACCGTGGATTATTTTTAATAGATAAAAACGGAGTAGTGATGCACCAATTAGTAAATAATTTTCCTTTGGGAAGAAACGTTGATGAAGCATTAAGAATGGTAGATGCTTTACAATTTTTCCAAGAAAATGGTGAAGTTTGCCCTGCAAACTGGACAAAAGGATCTGAAGGGATGAAAGCTAGTTTTGATGGTGTTGCTGATTATTTAGCGAAACATTAATTACTGTTTTTTGATATTAAGTAGGCTGTCTCATGAGACAGCCTCTTTTTTTGCTGATAACTTTTAAAGAGATTGAAAATCAATTAATATTGATGTATTTTTTGCTCGGTCGATAAGTGTTGTTCAATAATGTTATTATAAATTCTTTCACTCCAATTCAAAGCTAATTTATCATTGGTAATGTTCAGCCACTTATCTTTTTTATGAAATAGAGAGTGATGATGTAAAACGATACAACCAATGTACGTTCCATTATGAAATGAGAAATAATAAATAGAGTTAATTCTTTTGGACCGATAGGCATGCTTTGTCATTTTTGCGACAATATTGCATGAATCCAGAAAATATATTTCATGTTTTGTTGCAGATAAATTTAAGTCTTTGATGTAAATGTCACTGATAATTTTCAGACTCTTTTCATTCTTTTTATAGACTGTAAAACTGCCATATTTATTTGCATTTTCATTGATGATTTGCACATCTTTACGGATGATTTCTGAATCGAATTTTTCAAGAGAATTTAAGAGAAAATGGATTTCTTTATCATCGATTGTGTACATTTTTTTAGAAAAGTCAAATGTTAGCGGACAACTTGGTAATGATGTTTCGCCCATTTTCAATTTCTTAGTCGTCGGCTGTTCTCCACACGAATATAAATGCAGCGCAAGAAATAGTAAAATGAGATAAAAAAAACGATCCATTTTTAGCAATTACGGTTTTTTAAATACTGTTTGTTATACAAGTTACTCAATAAAATCTAAATCTTTGTCATGTGATTCGCTGATTGTTAAAGTGCAGTACAATCCGAGCGAAAAAGCAATCGTTCCTACTAGCGCTGCGGCATAAATAACGTTGTGAAGAGGTAGAATTGCAGCATTAAAGAGTAAAGTCATCGGGATCACCATTCCTCTGACCATATTCGGTATTGTGGTGGTAGCGGTTGATCGAAGATTTGTACCAAATTGCTCAGCTCCTACAGTTACAAACATTGCCCAATATCCTGTTCCGACTCCTAACCAAACGCAATAAAAATAGTATGTTTGTGCTGTCTTTACGTTTCCGAAAAGCATAAGAATAACGCCAATTAAAGTGAAAAGCATCATTAAAACAATCGCTTTTTTTCTCGATCGAAGCCATTGACTTATAAAGCCACTCATAAAATCTCCTGCAGAAATACCAATAAATGACCACATAATGGCAAGACCTGGAGAAAGAGGCTGCCCCTTGATGCCTAAAGGCCCGTTGAATTTATTGGCTAAAGTTGCCAAAATACCAATACAAAACCATGTTGGAAGACCGATTGCAATGCATTTCATGTAGCGCACAAAACGATCTTTACTGGTAAACAAAGAGAAGAAATTTCCTTTTGAGATCATTTTTTTATGCTCCATCTCTTTAAAAATTCCAGATTCGACCACTCCAATTCTAAAAATGAGTAGTAATATCCCCATACTTCCGCCTATAAAATAGGCCGTCGTCCATTCCTTGGTGACTTCAAATGTTAAATAAGCGGCTACTGCTCCTAGTAATCCAAATCCTGCTACGATCGATGTTCCAATGGCACGAAGTTCTTTGGGTAATGATTCCGCGACTAAAGTAATTCCAGCTCCTAACTCTCCCGCAAGTCCAATACCTGCAATAAAACGAAGTGCAGCATAAGCTGTTGTTTTATCCATAAAATCGATTTGAGGGAGAAAACCACACGCTATATTTGCCAAAGAATAAACGATGATTGATCCAAATAAAACGGATAATCGACCTTTTTTATCGCCTAAAACACCCCAAAGAATGCCACCTAAAACTAAGCCAAACATTTGCCAATTAAAAATTAAAATTCCTGCCGCATCAGGCTCAATACCCATGCTTGTCAAACTTGGAACTCGAACAATTCCGAATAACAATAAATCATAAATATCTACAAAGTATCCCAAGGCAGCTACAATAACAGGCAAACAGAAGAGATGACGAATCTTTTCTTTGAATGTGAATGTTTTCATTTTAAGTATTGTTATTTATGTCGAATGAATTATTCACGAATATAATAATTTCAGAAGAAAAAAAGTAGTTGTTGAGCTTTTCTCTTTAAAATGATTGCTTTTTACTATATTCGTAGCATGCAAATAGATGAATTTTACATGCAAAGATGTATTGATCTTGCTCGACGCGGAGAAGGATCAGTTGCACCAAACCCAATGGTTGGCGCTGTAATTGTCTTTGATAATAAAATTATTAGTGAAGGATTTCATCAAATATTTGGTCAAGCGCATGCGGAGGTGAACGCTGTTAATGCTGTTCATGATAAAGCTGTATTGAAACAGTCTACAATATATGTTTCTCTAGAACCTTGTTCACACGTTGGAAAAACCCCTCCATGTGCTGATTTATTAGTAAAATATGGCTTTAAAAGAGTTGTAATTGGTTCTATAGATAGTTATTCAGAAGTGGCTGGAAAAGGTATTTCAAAATTGAAAGATACTGGAATTGAGGTTACTGTTGGCGTTTTAGAGAAAGAGTGTAGAGAGTTAAATAAGCGATTTTTTACATTTCATGAGAAAAAAAGACCCTATGTTATTTTAAAATGGGCTCAAACGAAAGATGGTTTTATAGATAAACAACGAACGGATGCAAAGCAGTTAAGCAATTGGATTAGTGATTCTGAAACTCAAACTTTGGTGCATAAATGGCGCTCGCAAGAGCAGTCAATATTGGTGGGCAGAAAGACGGTTGAAAATGATAACCCGGTATTAACAGTGCGCGCAATTTCGGGGAATAATCCTATTCGTATTGTTCTAGATAGTCATTTACGACTGCCAATGTCCTCCCTAGTTTTCAATGACGAATCAAAAACAGTATGTATCAATCTAGTTAAATCTGAGAAAGTTGGAAATATTGAATGGCTAAAAGTTCCAAATATGAATGTATCCAACATTCTTGCGGCATTGTACAATTCTAACATTCAGTCTGTTTTTGTGGAAGGCGGAAGTGCAACTCATCAATCTTTTATTGATTCTAATCTCTGGGATGAAATTAGAGTAATTGTCGGAGATTCATTTTTTCAAGAGGGGCTAAAAGCTCCTAATCTTTCTAAAACACCTGATTCAAGTTTTAGTTTCTCATCAGACCAAATTTACATATATAAAAACGTATGATTTCTTTAATTTTAACAATTACTTTAACAAGTCTAATTTTAGTTCAATTTAAGTTGTATCCAAAATTTGGGATCAATACTTTTCAATCAATCGTTTTTAATTATGTTACTGCCTTTTTATGTGGTTTTTTAATTTTTGGAAAAGATTGGAATTCCAATTCTTTGTATCAGGGAAGTTGGTTGTATCTAGCTGTCATTGCAGGTGTTTTATTCATTGCTTTGTTTTTAGTTATGGGACTTAGTAGTCAGAAAAATGGAGTTGCAATGACATCTGTAGCGGTAAAAATGAGTATGGCTTTGACCTTGTTATTTATGATTAAATTCTATAATGAGTCACTTTCAGTAATGAAGATTGCTGGAATTATTTTTGCCTTTTTAGGCGTTTTTTTAATGGCTTATCAAAAGAAAGAAGCTTCTTCTGAAAAATCGTATACGTGGATGCTTATCTTATTATTTGTAGGAAGTGCATTCTTGGATATCGTGCTAAATTATTTTCAAGAAAATGAAATACAAAATATTTCAAACCCTCTATTTTGTGCCATTGGTTTCGGAATCGCAGGATTAATAGGTATAATTGTATTAGGATTAAGATTAATTAAAGGGCTTGAGAAAATAGAGATAAAAAGTATTTTAGCGGGTTTGTTATTAGGTATTCCTAATTTTTTTTCGATTTATTTTTTATTAGATGCTTATAATTCTCCAGAATGGAATGATTCTACTGTTTTATCTATTATGAATGTTTCTATCGTTTTGGTTTCTGCGCTGATCGGATTTGTTGCCTTTAAGGAAAATGCGAGTCGTCAAAAAATTATTGGCCTATTTGCTTCTGTTTTGGCGATTGGATTACTCTATTTTGCGGCTATAAAATGAAATCTGATGAGTGATTAAATGTTTACATTAAATAATTTACCTTATGAAAATTCACCCTTTAAATACTGGAAATTTTAAGTTAGATGGAGGTGCTATGTTTGGTGTCGTTCCTAAGTCAATGTGGCAAAGAACGAATCCTGCGGATGCAAATAATATGTGCGATTGGTCAATGCGCAGCTTATTGATTGAAGACGGTGATAGGTTAATGCTTATTGATACTGGAATTGGGGATAAACAAAATGAAAAATTTTTCTCTCACTTTTCATTGAATGGATCCGATTCATTGAAGGGTAACCTAAAAACGCTTGGGTTTTCACCGGATGATATAACGGATGTGTTTTTAACGCATTTGCATTTTGATCACTGTGGGGGAGCAATTCAATGGAATAAAGACAGAACAGGTTTTGAACCTGTGTTCAAAAATGCGATTTATTGGAGTACTGAAAATCACTGGGAGTGGGCAACAAAACCAAATCCTCGGGAAAAAGCTTCTTTTTTGTCCGAAAACATTCTGCCTCTGCAAGAGAGTGGTCAACTACAATTTATCGAAAGAACAGGAGATTTTACAAAAAATGCATTTAACAATGTAGATATTTTCTTTGTTGATGGGCACACGGAGAGTATGATGATTCCTCACATCCATTATCAAGAAAAAACACTTGTATTCATGGCTGATTTACTTCCTAGTGTTGGCCATATTCCACTTCCATACGTTATGGGGTATGATACTCGTCCTTTACTTACCATGTCTGAAAAAGAAATTTTTTTAAATTTGGCTACTGAAAAAGAGTATGTATTATTCCTAGAGCATGACAGTGTTAATGAGTGTTGTACTGTGATGCAAAGTGAAAAAGGAGTTCGTCTTAATGAAAGTTTTCAATTCTCTGAACTTTTTCATTAATTTTTCGTATCATTATAACCAATATTACTTCAAACATCTAAAAATAAATTATGGAAAAATATTTGCAACAAATACTAAAAGAGGTTAATACGGTTATTATACCAGGATTAGGTGCACTTACCATCATAAATGAAAATACCGGAGAGGTAATGTTTATGTCTTATTTAAAATATGATGATGGGAAACTAACCTCCTATATTGCTGAAAAAGAAAATATTTCTTTAGAGGAAGCAAAGAATCTCGTTTCAACTAAAGTTGAAAATATTATGAATACGATCGACGAGGGAGTGGCTTCATCACTGAATGGAATGGGTGAATTTTCAAAAGATAGTAATGGTGAAGTCTATTTCTCAAACAATATTTCTGTAAGTTCTGATGAAATTGGAGATGTAAATGTATTTATTCCTGAAGAAAAGTCAGAAATTGAAATTTCAGAAGAAATCCCAGCATCAGAAAGCGTGATTGAGGATATTGTGAATGAAGAGCCAGTTATACTTGAACAGAAAATTTCTTCTGATATAATAGAGGAAGTTGAAATGATTATTAGTGAACCAATAGTAAATGATGTGATATCATCAACCATCGATGAAACTGCTGAAAATGAAGAATCTCTTGATAGCGAAAGCAATACTATTGATAATACTTTTGAGGAGAAAAAAACTTCTCATGAAAATGTAGTTGAAGAGATTATTTCCGAAGAGCCATTAGTTGAGGATATTGAAATAGAAAAAGAAGAGGAAATACATACCCCCAGTTTGGTGAAAGTTAGAAAAAAGAGAGGTGTAGGTTTTTTTATACTGCTATTTTTGATTTTACTATTAATTGCCGGAGGAACTGCTGTTGGACTAAATTATAAAAATATCAGGCAATTTATTCCATTCCTTAGCCAGTCCACAAACACTAAAAGTGAAGAAAATGAATCCATTCAAAAAATGGAAATGGATACAACGCAACCAACTAAAACAAATTCCTCTGATGGACAGCAATTAATGACAGCTCCAGAAGAGGAAGAAGTAAAAAAAACAGTTGTTGATGAACTCCCTGTGAACTCAGATGAACTAATAATTTCAAAACCTACAAAAAGGAGTGAACCGATGGATAAAAAACAAACGTTTTATCTTGTAGTAGGATCATTCTTTGAAAGAAAAAATGCTGATCGTGCAGTTGATAAATTAGTAGCGGAAGGTCAAAAAGATGCTTCTACAGTAAAGAATAATGGAAAATTCTACTTAACAATTGCTAATTATTCTAATATTGATGATGCTAAATCAGGACAAAAATCTTTTAAAGGTTCATTTCCAAATGCATGGATACTTAAACTTTGATTTTTTAAGACATTTTTTAATTATCTCTTAAAGAAGACTCAAATTCTATCTGCAGAATTAGTATAATTTTTTCACTAGATCAATAAGTCGATTTGAGTATCCAGCTTCATTGTCATACCATCCAATAACTTTAATTAAATTACCTGTTACACTCGTTAATTCTGAGTCAAAAATACAGCTATTTGGATCACCTACAATATCGATAGATACAATTGGGTCTTCGGTATATCTTAAAATACCTTTCAGCTCTCCTTCTGATGCTGTTTTCATAGCATCATTTATTGCTTTTGCGGTAGGTGGATTTTTCACTACCAAAGTTAGGTCAGTCATTGAGCCATCTGGCACAGGAACCCGAAATGCATTCCCATCTATTTTTCCTTTTAATGCTGGAAAAATTTTAGCTAATGCACTTGCTGCACCAGTACTAGTCGGAATAATAGATAACGCAGCAGCTCTTGCTCTGCGTAAATCTGCATGAGGTGAATCGTGTAATCGTTGGTCTGAGGTGTAACTATGAACGGTCGTTATATATGCATTTTCAACGTCACACATTGCTAAGAGCACTTTTAACATAGGTGCAGCTGAATTTGTGGTGCAAGATGCATTTGAAATAATTGTATCATCCACATTAAGAATTTGATCATTTACACCAATCACAATGTTTTTTATATCTTCTCCTTTTCCTGGAGCTGAAATAATTACTTTTTCTGCGCCTCCCTTTATGTGTTTTTCTGCTTCTTCTTTGGTTAGAAATAATCCTGTTGATTCTAATACGATTTTAACATTGTGTTCTTTCCAAGGAATCAACTCAGGATTTCGTTCTTTTAGAAAAATTATTTCTTTTCCATTTTCAAAAACAATTTTATTTTCAACTATTGTAAATCCTAGGTTTAATTTGGAATGAATACTATCATACTTTAGTAAATGAGCCAAGGTATTTATATCTGATAAATCATTTACAACCGCTACATTTATATCATCTCGAAGCAGACTTAACCGCGTAAAATATCTTCCAATTCTTCCAAACCCGTTAACACCAATATTTTTCATTTGTATTCTCTTTTAGTAATCTTGCTTATGCTATAAAGGTATATAACTTATCTATATGAAAAAAGTAATTTTTTAAATTTCTAAAAAAAAGAGGCTGTCTCAAAAATTGTAATTTATTTAAAAATTAACAATGTAAGTTTATATATGAAAAAGTAAAAAAAATACGTTTATGGTTGATTAACAGTTGATTAATTTAATTTATCAAATAGCTTATATGTACTTATAATCTCTTATATGGTTCAAAAAAAATAAAGACTGTCCTTTTGAGACAGTCCCTTTTTTTACATATAGTTACTTAATTTATTTAATACACCACGTGGATGAAACCTTCTTTTTCTAAGACTTCATCTTGAAGAGTAACTGAATTAACTTTGTAGAAATAAACACCCGTAGGAACGTAGTTTCCAGCGTGATCTGTTCCATTCCAAGTACCAGATGGGTTATCATATTCATTTATGACATTCCCCCATCTATTTAAAATTACAATGTGGAACTCTTTGAATATTTCATCATCACCTTTGATATGATATAAATCATTTATTCCATCTCCATTTGGAGAAAAAACATTTGGCATTTCAATATCACAATTTTTTACCGTAATATATACCGAATCCGTCATGGTTTCGCAAATATTTGAAATTGTGAAAATGTAATTTCCTTCAGCTGTAACATTAATGGTTGGTTCTGTTTCTCCAGTGCTCCATAACATTGATGAAACGTAGTCAGATAATAGAATTTCAGGAGATAATGTTTGCACATTTCCCAAACAAAGCTTCAGAGAATCTTCTAAATTGAAATAGACTCCCGGTGTAAAAGTAACGGTCAGTGTATCATCATCTAAGCACACTGGTTCTGTAAAAATGAATTGATACGTCCCATACCCATAAATTTTAACACCTGTATTTAATGAATCAATATTTCTAAAAACGGCCGAACTAGAAGCGTTTGGTGGAATATAGCTCCATTGTCCTGTCAAACTAGGCCCTGCATTTAAATTCATTTCCATAGTGTCATAGCAAACGGCTGAGAAATAATTTAATACAACTGGAGGCTGCGAAGTAATAGTGAAAGTTGTGTCGTAAGCACAGCTATTATTGCCTATTGCATTAATTGTATACGTGCCAATTCCTATCTGATTACTGAATAACGTGTCTTGAGCAGGAATGCCTAAATTCCAATCCACGGAAGCAAATTGAAGACTGTCTCCTATTGTAAAAAGTTTGTTATCAGCTGGACAAACAAAGAATGGACTGTTCAAGTCAAACGGAAGATATCCAAAAAAGTAAATAGTCGCAGTATCTGCAGTAACACAAGTTGTCGTTGAATAAACAAGATGATAAACGCCAGGAGTCGGAAAGGTAACTGTGGTGTTAACATTTGTATTTGAAGTAAATACCGGCGTTCCTGGTGAACCATAGAAGCTCCAAACACCTGCTTGATCTGAAAAATTAGTTGTCATGGTTAATCCAACCGAACAAATAGTATCGGATTCAAGAATGTCTACATAATGCACAAATGCATTGATTGTAGTATCATGAGGGCATCCAAAATCATCGATAATTTCAAAAATATAAGGATTATCTCCGTGAATTAGAGGAATAGTGACTGTTGTACTAGTAGTAGATGATAATATCGGAGACACATCAACATAACCACCTGAAACAGGATAATTTTGATATGTTAAAGAATCGCTAGATGCATAATTACAAGCAGCAAAATTGAGTGACCAATTAAAAATATAGCCGTTGTCAATTGCTTGATGATCGGTCACCGTAATTGTCCATGGACCATTAAGTGGACATCCTGCTAAGGTAGACAAAAAATTACTTTCTGGCTGATACGACCCTGCTGGCATGGTTGTTGACCCACTCGGTGCAGGTGGACTAGGAACTAATACTGGCCCCGTAGGTGAATCATGAACTGTCAACATCGTAGCAGGTGCTCCATCTGTAAAACAGTAGTCATAACCAATTCCAGGGATTGGGCCATCACTTTCATTTGGCTCTCCTAAGTAAACACCATCATTAAAATTTGTATACGCGTCAAAAAGACTAGCTACGGTTCCATTTGGGCAGGTTATCGTCGCTGATAAATCACCGATATAAGAGTGTTCCATTTCCAAACAAATAGATTGTAAACTGCATGAACTAGTTAATGCTTGTCCAGGAGCAAATCCTCCAATACTTATGGTCGACGTATAACTTAATCCCGTTCCATCTGGAAGATACGTTATTCCTGCAACTGAACCACCTATAGCAATAACGCCTTCAGGAATTGTAAAACCGTAATTAATGTGAGCAATGGAATCAAAACCACCATATAATTCTACTTGCTCTCCCAAACAAACAGTATCTGGTGTAACCGAGAGTCCTCCAAAATTAGGAATTGTTCCTACACGAATATACACATCCCTCGACCAAACGTAAGGGTAAATATCAGTCAATTTTACTGTGGAAATAAATCCGCTACTGCTTGTTGCGATATATTGAACAGTATCCACTGATGCAAATGTTTCTCCTGTTGTCCAGGCCCACAAAGAACTAACGTTGGCATCTGTTTGAGAATAGCCATATCCGTTGCTTTCTAAAGAGTTTGGATACTGTGGATCAATAGTTAATGTTACAGTATCCCCTAAACAAATATCTACAAATAATGAGTCGGTCAGCAAAGCATCAATTGTTGAACCATTTACATACGCATGGATGTTCATTTCTATAGGTTGAGGAGGAGAAACACACATGATGTTTGCAGCCCATCCAATATTGTTCACAGATGCGTTTGAATGGAAAACAAATGTTAAACAGCCCGTTGGATTAATATAACTGGAAGTATAAGTATATCCCAATGGATTCGTAGCACTGTTAATGGCAGCAACCAAAGGTGCACTTACACTAGAACCATCAAATATATATAAAGTATCGGATGCGTCAATATTCCAAATATAACCGGTAGCAATTAGGGATGAAAAAGTAATTTTCCCGTTGGTTATTAAATCTGGACATATGGTTATCGTATCGTTGAAATTGTTGAGATAATTTGTGGAACTTGTTGCTGATACGCCGTTATCGAAGAAGTTGGCATCTGCAAGTAAGTAGGACGAACAAAGGATAGGATTTGTAACACCATTATTAGGTGATGACATGTTTAATTGTCCAAATGAAATCGTGGTAAATAAAATGAAGATTGTGAACGAATAAATAATTTTTAACATACCTAATTTATTTAATTGTATTTAATTCTTGAATACCTTTTATGATCAAAAGCGTTGCGCCATCATTGATGAGAAAATATTGAGTAGTATCTTTTAATTCTAAGTTATAAGCCAAATAATTAAATGTAGAAACTTCCGCATGAGTTATATTTAATGACTCAATCTTGTTTCCTTTTGCTTTTAATTTTTCGTTGTAAGGAGTGAATACAATTCCTTTAGTGAAGGATTTCAAATAGCTGTTATACAGATCAATATTTGAATTTTTTAAAGTTTTTATTTCTTTTTTTGAATATTTTACCGAAAGTAATTCATCCAAATTTAATGTTTTTTGACTGTAGGAGATCGTCGAAAAAAAACAGAAGAAGACAATAGCTAATTTTTTTATCATAATTATAAAATAGAGAATATTACACTGATGACGTTGTTATCAAGGTCAAAGTTGCATCAAAAGTATTAATACTTTGCTTAATTTAAATAAAAATTAAAAAATAAACTAAATTTGTACTTGAATAAATAAAGAAAATAGGGTAAAATGGAAACTTCAGAATTAAAGAAAGTAGCTTCTCAAGTTAGAAGAGATATTGTAAGAATGGTATCAGCCGTAAATTCTGGTCATCCTGGTGGATCTCTTGGTTGCGCTGATTTTTTAACCGTTTTGTATTTTGATATCATGAAGCATAATTCTGCTGATTTTTCAATGAATGCGATTAATGAGGATGTATTTTACTTATCAAATGGTCATATTTCACCTGTTTTTTATAGCGTTTTAGCTAGATCTGGATATTTTCCTGTTGCTGAATTAGCGACTTTTAGAAAAATTGGCACGCGTTTGCAAGGTCATCCTGCTACAGATAAAAAATTACCTGGTGTCAGAATGGCTTCAGGGTCTTTAGGACAAGGGCTTTCAAATGCTCTTGGTACGTGTCAAACAAAAAAATTGAATGGTGATTCTTCACTTGTTTATACGTTGCATGGCGATGGTGAATTGCAAGAAGGACAAATTTGGGAAGCAGCCATGTATGCGAGCGCAAATAAGGTGGACAATATTATTTCAACGATTGATTGTAATGGCCGCCAAATCGATGGAAATACGGATGATGTTTTGTCTTTAGGAAATCTTTCTCAAAAATGGCAAGCTTTTGGTTGGGAAGTTTTAGAAATGGATGGACATAATATCGATGAAATTAAATCGGTATTAAATAAAGCGAAGTCTTTGACAGGAAATGGAAAACCAATTGTTATTATTATGAAAACTGAAATGGGACAAGGTGTTGATTATATGATGGGATCTCATAAATGGCATGGCGTTGCACCAAATGAAGAGCAATTAAAATTAGCTTTAAATCAGTTAGCAGAAACTTTGGGAGATTATTAATTGAGAAAAATAGTATTCATAGCGCTTCTATTGTCAAGTTCATTATCGTATGGACAAAAATTGACGCGAATATTATTTATTCTTGACGCTTCAAACAGCATGAATGCTAAATGGACCAATGATCAAACGAGGATTCAAGCAGCAAAAGAATTGTTAGCGCAAGCGGTAAATAACCTTGAAGGGACTCCTAATTTAGAAATTGCTTTGCGTGTTTATGGTCATCAATCTCCTATTACAGCAACGTATCAGGATTGTAATGATACGAAATTAGAAGTTCCATTTGGTCCAGATAATTTTTTAAAGGTTAAATATAGAATCAAATCGATTGAAGCAAAGGGTACGACGCCCATCGCTCGTTCGTTAGAAGCTGCAGCTGCCGATTTTCCTGATTCTACCTCAAGAAATGTTATTATTTTGATCACTGATGGAATAGAAGCATGTGATAATGATCCTTGCGTTATTGCCAAGAAATTAAAGGATAAAGGGGTGAAAGTTACTCCTTTTGTCATTGGTTTAGGAATGGATTTATCTTATCTAAATAAATTTAATTGCATTGGGACTTATTCTGAAGCGGAAACAAAAGATGCTTTTGAAAATGTATTAAACAATGTGATTTCTAAGGTGCTTACCAATACTACCGTTCAAATTAATTTGAATGATATCAATAAAAACCCTAAGGAGACGGATGTGACGATGTTTCTTTATGATGAAAAAACAAAAGAACTTAAATATACTTTTACGCATACTCTGAATAGATTTGGTAATCCAGATACATTAATATTAAATCCTGATTTAAAATATGATTTAATTGTCAATACAGTGCCTAAAGTTGAAAAATTAGGAATTTCAATTCAACGTAATATTCACAACACGATCATTGTCGATGCGCCGCAAGGTTATATAGATGTTCGGTTTTTAAATGCCGCGAAACCATTTCAAATTGAATCAAGGGTAATGCAAGATGGTTCGAGTACTACTTTAAATGTTCAGCACATGAATGTGTCTAGTAAATATTTGGTTGGCAAATATAAACTAGAAGTATTGACGCTTCCTCGGTCGTATGTCACTGTAGATGTGAAACAAAGCACTGTTAGTTATGTTGATATTGAGGCTCCAGGTTATTTTAGCTATAAATTAAGTAATTTAATTGCTGGTCAGATTTTTATTAAAAGAGAAAATGGTGCATTAGAATGGGTTTGTGATATAGATCCAAATGCCAAGTCTGGTCAATGGCAACTTCAACCGGGTAGTTATCTGCTGGTATGTAGACAGAAAAACATCAAATCCACATTAAATACAATTCAACGCGAATTTAGAATAACTTCAAATAAAACATCCTCTATAAATTTATAAATAAAGATCATGATTGACATAGTTGTAACAGGAAATAAAGACACTCGCTCTGGATTTGGAGAGGGATTATTAGAATTAGCAAAAACAAATAAGGATGTTGTTGCTTTATGCGCCGACTTAATTGGGTCTTTAAAAATGGATGCTTTTAAAGCGGAGGCTCCTGAAAGATTTTTTCAAACAGGAATTGCTGAGGCGAATATGATTGGTATGGCTGCTGGAATGACGGTTGGAGGAAAAATACCTTTTACTGGAACTTTTGCGGTTTTTTCTACTGGTAGAGTGTATGATCAAATTCGTCAATCAGTGGCATATTCAAAGAAAAACGTAAAAATATGTGCTTCCCATGCTGGCGTAACGTTAGGTGAAGATGGTGCTACTCATCAAATTCTTGAGGATATTGGGATGATGAAAATGTTACCGAATATGACTGTAATTGTTCCGTGCGACTTTAATCAAACAAAACAAGCTACTATCGCAATTGCGGCATATGAAGGTCCTGTTTATCTTCGATTTGGTAGACCAGTTATGCCAATTTTCATTAAAGAAGATGCTGAATTTATTGTTGGAAAAGCGGATGTTCTCATTGAAGGGACGGATGTGACTGTAATTGCTTGTGGTCATCTTGTTTGGAAATCGATCGAGGCTGCCCGAATTTTAGAAGAGAAAGGAATTTCAGTTGAATTAATAAATATGCATACGATTAAACCTTTGGATGTTCAAGCGGTCTTAAAGTCAATTTCAAAAACAAGATGTGTTGTAACAGCTGAGGAACATATGATTAATGGAGGTCTTGGAGATTCAATAGCGCAAGTTTTGATTCAGAATTTATTGGTTCCTCAAGAATATGTTGGGGTGAATGATACTTTTGGAGAGAGCGGAGCTCCCATGGAATTGATGACTAAATTTGGAATTGACACACAAAATGTTGTTGATGCCGTTTTAAAGGTGATCAAAAGAAAATAGATATTTAGCAGAGTTTTAAGCATAGACTTTCTGAAAAGTGGTTGTTAATAGTAGTTTCATTTTTAGTTATTTGACTCTCTTTCATTTTTTTAAAAATCGGAAGTAATACCATTTGCTATAAGTAAAGCTCAAGTCAGTTGTGGCATAAAAAATAAATGAACAGAGAAAATACCTTTTTAGAATTTCAAGGTCAGACGAACCAGCATCCATTTTTAATTGATGTAGATCGGGCCGAAGGAATTTATATATATGATAAAGAGAATAAATCATATATGGACATGATTGCGGGTGTTGCTGTCAATAATATAGGGCATTGTCATCCAAAAGTAGCTGACGCTATGAAACTTCAAATAGATAAGTTTTTACATGTAATGGTCTATGGCGAGTTTATCCAAGATTCTCAATTAAATTTCTCTAAAAATCTAACATCATTTCTACCAGCATCGTTGAATTGTGTTTACACAGTTAATTCAGGTACGGAAGCAAATGAAGCGGCATTGAAATTAGTAAAAAGGGTCACTGGTAGAACTGAATTAGTTTCCTTCAGAGGTTCGTATCATGGGGCAACGCATGGTTCTATGTCTGTTTCTGGAAATGAAATAAAAAAACAAGCTTTTCGCCCTTTGTTGCCTGATGTCCGTTTTATTCAATTTAATTCGATAGCTGATTTACAATTTATTACGACATTAACGGCGGGTGTTATTATTGAAACGATTCAAGGAGATGCCGGAGTGAGAATTCCTGAAAAGGCTTTTCTAAAAGCACTCAGGGCAAGGTGTAATGAAGTAGGTGCTTTGTTAATCTTTGACGAAATTCAATGTGGAATGGGTCGAACTGGAAAAATGTTTGCTTTTGAACACTTTGAAGTAATTCCTGATATTTTAACCTTGGGTAAAGCATTAGGCGGAGGAATGCCGATAGGTGCGATCGTTTCTTCCAAGGAAAATTTATTTGAGTTTACTTATAATCCAATGTTAGGTCACATTACTACTTTTGGTGGACATCCAGTAATTTGTGCTGCTGCAAATGCTTGTTTAGAAGTGTTTAAGGAAGAAATCAATTTTTCAGAAGTGAACCGTTTGGGAGAATTATTAGAGAATCTAATTAAGAATGATCCAGAAATTATTGAAGTGAGAAGGATTGGTCAAATGTTCGCTTTTGACATGGAGTCGTTCGAAAGAGTGGAAAAAGTGGTGAAAAGATGTTTGGAGTTAGGGCTAATTAGTTTTTGGTTTTTATCTCATCCATATAGTTTTAGATTATCGCCACCGCTGACCATTACAGAAGCTGAAATTAGAAAAGCGGCAAGCATTATTCTCAAAGCAATCAGTGAAACGCGTTAGTGGTTTTTCAAACTCAACCCGATATCGTAAAAGGGCTGAACAACTCTAAAAAAGGATACAAATATGAATTTTCTAGGACATCTCTATTTTTCACATGATGATTTAGCGCTAATGCAAGCCAACTTATTTGGTGATTTTGTAAAGGGTAAAGATCTAAGCAGATATTCATTAAAAATTCAAGAAGGGATCACTTTACACAGAAAAATTGATCATTACATTGATCACCATCCTTCGGTCAGCAAGTTGCTTCACATTTTGTACGAACCTTTGCCTAAAGTCGCTTCTATTGCCGTGGATCTTTATTTTGATCATTTATTGGCTAAAAATTGGAATCTTTTTCATTCCCAAAGGCTTGAAAAATTTTTAGAAAACTTTTATAATTCTATTGATCCTTCAATTGAATTTTATACGGCTGATTTTCAATTAATGTTAGCCAAAATGAAAGAGAAAAATTGGCTTTTTCATTATCAATCTTTGTATGGATTAGAAAAATCATGTGTTTCTGTTTCAAATCGAATATCCTTTGATAATAAATTAAAAGAAGGTGTTGCCGTTTTTGAAAAATATCAAAAAGAAATTGAAATGGCTTTTTATGAGTACATGAAAGATGCTCAATTGTTTTTTAGAAAAATATAAAAGCAGTTCTTTTCCCACAGGATGCATGTGCAATTTGTCCTAGTGAATAATTCAATTCAAATAATACTTGCACCGCTATTGTATTTGTCTTAGACGAGGTTGTTATGTCTCCGTAATTCACCAATGGATAATTAGTTGATGCATAGGAAGGAGAAGTTAGGTTACTAAAGGTGTAATGAGCTCTTAAACCCATTGATAAAGCGATTGTTTCATTTCCAATGATATATCCACCAAATCCAAAAACTAGGCCTGTTAAGTTTTTATTAATAACATTATTTGCTTCAATCGGTCCTAAAGAAGTTGGATTTACTTGATCAATCACTTCTCCCTTCTTGTAAAATGAAAATTCCGGACCAATTTCTAAGTACTGAGCATCACTTGTTTTTCTGTATAGTGGAGCAATTGTAATCGCTGAATAGTTAATAGAATATCGATATACTTCTTTTGATTGTAAAAATCCTGTTTGTAAAAAGGCATATTGGTTATTTGCAAATGCCCCGTCAATGGTTACAGAATGGTGCTTCCCAAAATTAATTCCAATTTTTCCGCCCATAAAATTATTTAACCCTGGAGTTGAACTAAGTCTAGCATCTTTTGAAATAGTTTTATTAATTAAAAATCCAGTCCCTATTCCGCCTTTTACACCTAAGTCAAACCATAATTGTGATACAGTTATTTTTGAAATAACTAAAAAACTAATAAAAAGAAGTATTTTCATGTCACTTTTTTAGAGTAAAAATACATATTTTTTTTAGAAATAAATGTAGGTTAAAGCTTGAAAGATTTAAAATTGTGAAACTTTATTTAGTTCTAGCCGTAACAAATTTAGTTACGGGTAAATAACCTAATATTTCAAAGAATACTGAATGCGCAGATTATATAAATTAGTAGATTCCATTTTTGTAAAGAATAGAATCATGACAATTTTTGTTGTAGTTTTTTTGCTGCTGAGTTCGGTATTATATTTTAATTTTTTCGTTAAGAAAAGCAAATCGACTAGCCCAATTGAAAGTAGTTCAGTTAGTTTTGATTTGCCTGATATTTTGAAAAAAGGGAAATTAACTATTCTCGCAGAAAATAGCTCCGCCTCATTTTTTATTTATAAAGGAAAAAAAATGGGATTTGAATATGAAATTTTAAAAGAATTTGCGAACGAAATAGGAGTTGAATTAGAGGTTAAAATAATTGATGATTTAGATGAAATTACCGATAAATTAAATGCAGGAGAAGCAGATATTATTGCCTGTAATTATGCAGTAACTAAAGAGCGCTGTAAAGCAATTGAGTTTTCTTTGCCGATTATGAGAACTAGTCAGGTTTTGATTCAGAGAAAACCTAAAAATTGGGAAACAATGAAAGTTGAACAATTAAAGGAGAAAATGTTAGTTGATCCTTCTCAACTTAGCCATAAAAAAATACATGTATGGAGAAATTCAAATTATTATCAAAGACTAATAAATTTGCAAGAGGAGCTTGGTGATACCGTATTTATTAAGGAAGAAAATGGCCAAATTGGAACTGAAGAATTGATTGAAATGGTTTCGGAAGGAATGATCGATTATACCGTAGCTGATGCTAATTTAGCAGGTATTAACTTGAAGTTTTTTGACAATATTGATATAGATTTAAATCTATCTGTAAAACAAAAAATAGCTTTCGGATTGAGAAAAGCAAGTCCACTATTAAAAAATCGATTGGACAAATGGCTTGATAGTTTCATGAGAAAAACGACTTTTAAATATATAAAACATAAATATTACGATTTAGCCCAAGTTACAAGTGGAGTAAAAACTGAAAGTAAAAGTATAAAAAAAGGAGAATTGTCGATTTATGATGACTATTTTAAAGCTGCTGCAAAAAAATATGGATGGGATTGGAGATTGCTAGCTTCTTTGTCTTATCAAGAATCTAATTTTAATCCAAACGTTGTTTCTTTTGGAGGCGCTTATAGTATGATGCAATTTATGCCAGGAACAGGTCCCTCCTATGGCGTCTTTCCAAATTCAACACCGAAAGTGCAAATAATGGGAGGGATGCGAAAATTGAGTGATGATTATATTTCTTGGTCTGTCATTCCAGATAAAGTTCAGCGTCAGAAATTTACAATCGCTACCTACAATTCTGGTAGAGGTCATGTGGCCGATGCAAGACGTTTGGCAGAGAAACATGGATTAAATAAAAATATTTGGGATGATAATGTGGAAGTGATGATGCTCAATTTATCAAAAAAAGAATATTATCGAGATGAAGTTGTGGAAAGCGGTTCGGCAAAGGGAACGGTAACTCACCGTTACGTTCGAGAAATTATGAGTCGATTTGAGTTGTGGTCTTCGATGTATCCGGAAGAATAATTAATATATATTTAGTCTTGCGAGTTCCAATTCATATAGAAGCAAAGAAACAGCTGATTGTAATCGAAGGCCCAACAGCTAGCGGAAAAACTGCTTTAGCTATCGAATTAGCGAAAAGATGGAAAACCATTATTGTTTCCGCGGATTCTAGGCAGTTTTATAAAGAACTTACCATTGGAACGGCTAAACCTAGTTTAGAAGAGCAAGATGGAGTTTTTCATTATTTTATCGATTCACATTTCCTTCATGATGAAATTACCTCTGCAGCTTACGCAAAGGAAGTACAAAATGTGTTAGAAATTGAATTTAAGAACCATGATAAAATTATTATGGTAGGAGGTTCAGGAATGTTTATCGACGCTGTTTGCATTGGTTTGGATGAGATTCCTAAAAATGATGAGTTAAAATCAGAATTAACAATTCAATGGAAAACGAAAGGATTGGAAGATCTTCTGGCCGAACTCAAAGAGAAAGATCTTGATTTTTATAATGAAGTTGACAAGGAGAACCCTATGCGCATAATCAGAGCGATAGAGGCGATTCGATTAACAGGTGAACCATTCTCAAAATTGAGAAAAAACACCAAGAAAGAATCGTTCTTTGATGTCAAACGGTATGTAATAGATTTGCCAAGAGAAGTATTATACGAGCGAATAAATCGAAGGGTCGACCAAATGATTGAAAATGGTTTAGTAGATGAGGTGAGATCCTTAGTAGCGCTAAAACATCTTTCGACTTTGAAAACAGTTGGATATTCTGAGTTGTTTACCTATTTGGAAGGGAATATTCCACTTGTAGAAGCTATTGAATTAATAAAACAGAATACACGAAGATATGCAAAGAGACAATTAACGTGGTTTCGAAGGCATCCAGAAGCTGTGTGGCTTTCAGATCGTTCTACAATTGAGATGGTAAATGACATACTTTTGTCAGTAAGATAATGTGTTGCTAATCAAAATATTATTATTTTATCTGGATTGTTTTTCAGATAGTTTAAAGCTTTATTCTATTTTTGGAATGATTCTTGAAAATTCGAGTCTCAAACAAATATAAAATGGAAATAATTCTCAAGAATGTTATGCCAGTTCCTCTTGCTTCTATTCAACATGGAGTAGATTCTATTTGGGGAAAATACACAGAATTAAAAGCAGGTAAGCATATTCTGCTGAATGCATCAAGCGGGAAAGGAAAGTCTACTTTTACAATGCTTGTGATTGGTTTGCGCGCAGATTATGAAGGCCTTATCACTTTTAATGGCCAAGATATAAAAGAATTCTCTCCGTTCGATTGGACAAAGATTCGTCAGGATAAAATTTCAGTTATTTACCAAGATCTTCAATTGTTTCCTAGTTTATCTGTGGCTGAAAATTTAATTCTTAAAAATGATCTAACCAATCTTTATTCAGAGAAGGAAATGCTGCAAATGCTCGAAAAACTGGAAATTGAGGATAAATGGAATCAAAAATGTGGATTACTTTCAATGGGGCAGCAGCAACGAGTGGCAATTGTGAGAGGACTTCTTCAACCGTTCGAATGGCTGATCATGGATGAACCATTTTCTCATTTGGATATTGACAATGCAAAAAGATGTATTGAAATGATTGATTCTCGATGCAAAGAATTGAATGCAGGTTTTGTTTTGACAACGCTAGGAGATAATCACGGATATCAGTATGATCAAGAACTTAAACTTTGAGCCATGTTAGATAAACTTTTATTTAAGAATCAGGATAAAAAACAATTGATAATTGCTGTGATTGGGGCATTCATGGGAATTACTTTTCTAATAACTTCCATTCATTATATTATTAAAGTGAATGAATTCGGCAAGGGTACGGATGTTTTTGGCCCTAACACAATTATTGTGCAAAAGAAAGTAACGAATGCCAATAGTTTGAATTTATCAAAAACTGATTTTTCTGCACAAGAATTGGTGAAAATAAAAAAAGAACCATTTATTGTTGAGGTGCAACCAGTAATTAGCAATAATTTTGATGTTTCTTTTGAGACTTCAGATCCTTTGGTTCCTTATTTTAGAACAGATGTTTTTATTCAAACTGTTGATCAACGATTTTTAGATGTAAAAACGGACCAATGGCATTGGAGTGAAGGGGATGAATTTGTACCTATGATTATGCCTCGAGAGTTTCTAGTGATGCTCAATACGTTTATGAGCGCAAGCGGAATTCCTCAAATTTCAGATGATTTGGCGAAGCAAGTGAAGTTTAAATTTAAGATTTGGAACGGTACAGGTATGGAACGGGTGAATGCTCGTATTATTGGTTTTACCAATGAAGTCAGTTCTTTATTAGTTCCAGCATCTTTTATGAAATTTGGAAATGATAAATATTCGGATGGAACAGATCAAAAAATTACACAAATTATAATTTCCGGGAAAGAAAGTGAATTTGGATTAGTTGAAGATCTTTTAAATAAACGTGGATTGGAATCTAAAAATGCACAAATGATCGTTGGAAGATTAAAAAGTGTGGTGGGAACGTTGTTCGTTGTCGTCTTAGGAATTTCGATTATCACAGTTTTAGCTTCAGGGTTGGTACTTCTTCAATACATGCAATTATTAATGTCTAAAAACGCATATGAAGTGCGCACACTTTTGAGAATAGGGTACAGTCCAAAAGTTATTATTAGGAGGTTTTTTGTTTATTTCGTGAAAATATTTGGAATTGTATCCGTGTTAGCGTTGGTTGTGTTTTTTATCTTTAAATATTTTTTAGACGAAATGTTTGCATCGGGAGGACTCTATATTGACACAAAATTAACGTACATCAGTTTAATTTCATTACTAATTGCTTATATCCTTTTCTCACTAGCAAGTTTCAATACGGCAAAAAGGGAAATTTTTAAACAATTTTAATAGTTAAATAAATGTTAAAATCTATTTCTTTCTTATTTTTGATACGTCTATGTTGAATGAGGACAATTATAAATTACAAATTCAAATTAAATATGAAAATTTTATTCTTACTGACACTTTTGTTATCGACCTTTTCTTACGGTCAAAAAATGAAATTTAAAGTAATTGGTCAAAAAGATACTACTGTTTTTTTAGTGAAATATTATGGTAAAGGGTTGTTTTATGCGGATACTGCTGAAATAAAAGGAGGATTAGTTGAATTTGATGCAGCACGTCAGAATCCTGGTATTTTTGCGCTTTTACTTCCTCAACAGAAATATTTTGAATTCATTTATAACAATGAGGACGTACAATTAGAAACGACAGGTCCCGATTTTGTGAATGCGATGAAGGTGAAAAAATCGGAAGAAAATAAAGTTTTTATTGATTATTTGAAATTCTTAAATGTAAAAAGAGCGGAAGCAAATAAAATTTCTGATGATCGTTCTAAGTTGAAAAAAGAGGATCCTGCTTTTAAAGAATTAACAGTAAAAATGGATGCTATTTCAAAAGAAGTACTTGCTTATCAAACAAATTTAATCGCTGTAAACGCCTCTAAATTTGTTGCTAAAGTGGTGAAAATGGGAATGGAGATTACGATACCAGATGCTCCGAAAGATGCGAATGGAAAACAGATAGATTCTCTTTTTGCGTATCATTATTATAGAGATCATTATTTTGATAATATTGATTTAAACGATGGGAGAGTTGTTAATACGCCTTTGTTTCACACAAAATTGGAAACGTATTTTGGCAAGACGATGATGGTTCAGCACTGGGATTCGATTATCAAATACGCATTTATTTTATGTGATAGAATTGATCCAAAAACGAAAACTTTTGAATATTGTGTTTCTTGGATTACATCCACGTATGAGAAAAGTAATATCATGGGCATGGATAAAGTTTTTGTAATGATGGGGGATCGATATTACTGCACAACAAACCCCCAAGGGAAATCTCCAGCGCATTGGGTGCCTGAAGAAAAATTGAAAGCATTGTGTGACAAAGTGAACGTTCAGAAAAACCTTGTGATGGGAGCTAAACCGCCAAATATTTCTTTACGGGATACATCTGATGTTAAATGGATTGATGTGTATGGTCTAAAATCTGATTACACTATTTTGTATTTTTGGGATCCAGAATGTGGTCATTGTAAGAAAACAACACCTAAATTACAGGAGTTGTATCTAAAGAAATTCAAAGATAGAAACATTGAAGTCTATGCGATAAGCAAAGCGATTGGTGAAGATTTTGGAAAATGGAAGAAATTTATTATTGAAAATAAATTAACCTTTATCAATGTTGGAGTAACTGAATCCTTGTTTAAAGCAGCAATGGAAGATGCTAGACAATTTGTTCCAAAGTATACAAATATTGAATCTTTGAACTATCAAACTACCTTCGATATCTTTTCCACTCCCCGAGTTTTTGTGTTGGATAAAGACAAGAAAATCATTGCAAAACAATTATCAATTTCACAATTAGAAGATTTATTAGACAAACTTCAAAATCAGAAAAATGCTGTGAAACTGTTTCCTCCTGATCCAGAGGAAGATGAGCAAATGCATGGAAATTAATTCGTTTAGGAACAGTGATAAAATTTGATAGGCGTACTACATATTACGTTTAAAATACCTATAAAAGACATATGAAAATTACTTTAGTAGTATTCCTTTTGCTATCCTGTTTTTCATTTGGGCAAAAATTAAAGTTTAAAATTAGTGGTCAAAAAGACACAACTGTTTTCTTATTGCGATATGAAGGTAAAGGTTTGTATTATGCAGATACGGCCGATGTAAAAAACCAATTCGTAGAATTTGATGGTTCCAAACAGACGGATGGCATTCTTGTTGTACTTCTTCCAGGGAAGAAATATTTTGAATTTATTTATAATAAGGAGGAAGTTCAAATGGAAGCGGAAGGACCAGATTTCGTGAAAAGTATGAAAATAATTAAATCGGAAGAAAATAAGGTTTTTTATAAATACTTGAATTTACTTGCTGTAAAAAGAGAAGAGTTGTCTGCTAATAATGACACCCTTTCTAAATTAAAACGAGACAGTGAAAATTATACGCTTTTCCAGCAAAAAAACGGATTGATTTCTAAAGATATTATCGCCTATCAGAAAAAAGTCATTGTAGAAAATCCAAATCTATTTGTTTCTAAAATCATTAAGATAGGCATGGATATTGAGGTTCCTGAAGCTCCTAAAGATGTGCATGGAAAGCAAATAGATACTCTGTTTGCCTACCATTATTACCGAGATCATTATTTTGACAATGTTGATTTTAGTGATGATCGTATGGTTAGTATTCCCTCTTTTCATTCTCGTTTAGAGACCTATTTTGGAAACACCATGATGGTTCAATGTTGGGATTCAGTAATTAAGTATTCATTTTTACTGTGTGACAAATTAGACCCAAAATCGAAAGCTTTTCAAACCTGCGTTTCTTGGATTACTTCATCGTTTGAGCAAAGTAAGATTATGGGCATGGAAAATGTTTTTGTGATGATGGCAGATAAATACTACTGTTCTAGTAATAAATCAGGAAAGTCTCCTGCTTATTGGGTGCCAGAAGATAAATTAAAAGAATTGTGCGAAACGATTACCATTCGAAAGAAATTACTGTTCGGGATGGTGCCACCAAATGTAACTCTTCGGGATACTTCAGATCAAAAGTGGGTTGATTATTACCATATAAAAGCAGATTACACCGTTCTTTATTTTTGGGAACCAACCTGCGGGCATTGTAAAACCTCAACTCCTCAATTGCAAGAATTGTATGAGAAAAAATTGAAGGCTAGAAATGTTGAAATATTTTCTGTAGCAAAAGCAGTAGGGGAAGATTTTAAGCTATGGAAGGATTTCGTGAAGGACAATCATTTGACGTTTATTACAGTTGGTATTACTAACTCATTATTTAAAGCTGCCACAGAAGACTATCGTCAATTTGTTCCTAAATATACGTCTATAGAATCCTTGAATTACTCGGAGCATTTTGATGTGATATCAACTCCGACCGTTTTTGTGTTGGATAAAGACAAAAAAGTGGTCGGAAAAAAACTGTCTATTTCTCAATTAGAAGATTTCTTAGATGTACTTCAGCATCAAGAGAAATCAGTGAAAATATTCCCATTAGAAACTGAAGTTATTGATGCTAATCATTGATGTTCAGTGCTTTAATATTAAATATTTCTTTTAATTGTTTGTTTTAAAATTTTATTATATTTGTAAATAAAAAAAGGAAATTATGAAGATATTATCAATAACATTTTTTGTTGCATTCTTTGCATTTATTAGTAATGGTCAAACCTTGGCAATCTATGAATTTACAGAAGTAGCGGCATGCCCTAAGACAAATATATCAGTAACAACGCAGCCTACCAATGCTTCGTTTAGCGATTATTCATCTACTGGCACATTATGCAATTCTACGGCTAATGTGTTTAACGAACAAGGTTGGAACACGACAAGTAGTATCGATTTATTGGAATACAATGAATTTACTATTACTGCAGATCCATGTTTTAATTTATCGCTGAATGATTTTACTTTTTCGCACAGAGCAAGTGCTGTTACATCTATTCCCGTTTGGTATCTTCGATCTAGTGTAGATGGGTTCTCAACTGATTTAGGTACAGGAACCTCAAGTACTGCTCTTTCTCCGACAACAATCACTTTACCTGCTAGTCATCAAAATATTGAAGCAGTAACTTTCCGATTATATGTGACTTCTATTACTGATGCAACAACTACATGGCGAAATGACAATGTTTCTGTAACAGGAACAATTAATGCTGTTACACCTCAGCTTTATTATGCAGATTCAGATGGAGATTCTTATGGAGACCCTTCAGCGACAATATCTGCATGTAGTTTACCTGTTGGATACGTTCTTGATAATCAAGATTGTGATGATGCCAATGCTTTAATAAATCCAAACACTGTATGGTTTCAAGATCAAGATGGGGATACTTTTGGAGATGTGTTTTCTCAATCAATTGGGTGTACAGCTCCAACTGGATACGTGGCCAGCAATACAGATTGTGATGATTCAGATCCATTGGTAACTATAGCAAATACAACTTATTACCTAGATGCTGATGTTGATGGTTTTGGTGATTCTACTATTTATCAAGTTGCATGTTCTGTTCCTTCAGGTTACGTTTCAAATAATTCAGATTGTGATGATTCGGATCCATTGATTACAATTCCATCCGTTGTAGTATATGAAGACCTTGACTCTGACGGATTTGGTAATGCATCAAATACTATGACAGTATGTTCGGCATTAATAGGGTATGTAGCAAATTCTTCTGATTGTGATGATACAAATCCGATGATTAATGAAAATGCTGCAGATGTGAATGGCAATGGTATTGATGAAAATTGTGATGGTGTGGATGGATACCTTGGGATCTCAGACTTTAACGTTTCAACATTCAATATTTATCCTAATCCAGCTAAAGATGAAATTTTTATTGATTTTGATTCAAAATATGAAAATTCAACGATTCGACTAGTAGATTTGAAAGGAATCGTAATGTTGACTAATAAGATCGCTTCTCAAATAGATGTTAAGAGTTTATCCTCTGGAATTTATTTTTTACAAATAGAAAATGATTCGATTCTTTTTCATCAAAGAGTAGTTATTGAAAAGTAAAAAATAATTTTATACTTTGGGTTTACTGTTGGAATTTCTTTCATGTAAATTCGGTATCTTATTTAGTTATATTTCCGTTTATAAAATAATGACGAAGATCAAGATGGTTTTCGACTGAAATATAATGCTTATTTGATTGATAATCTTATTTTTGCTATCTTATTAATTCAAAATTTTCTATGAATAAAATTACTTTAGTTACCTTATCGCTTCTACTTTCATCGTCACTATTTTCGCAAAACTATTGGCAACAAGAAGTGAATTATAAAATAAATGTGACTTTAGATGATGCAAAACATCAGATTACTGCATTTGAAGAATTTGAATATGTTAATAATTCTCCAGCAATACTCGATTTTATTTACATACATGTATGGCCAAACGCCTATAAAAATGAGCATTCCGCTTTAGGTAAGCAGCAATGGCAAGAAAATAAAACAGTTTTAAAATATGGAGCTGATAGTCTTAAAGGATCGATTGATAATTTGGATTTTAGAGTAAATGGAGAAAAAGTGATTTGGGAATTTGATCCTGTCAACCTAGATATTTGTAAAATTTTTCTTGCTACTCCTTTATTTTCAGGGGGTAGAATTACTATTTCAACACCATTTACTGTGCAAATTCCATCCGGTGAAATTTCTCGATTGGGACATGTTGGGCAATCATATCAAATTACGCAATGGTATCCAAAACCAGCAGTGTATGATAAAAATGGATGGAATCCAATTCCTTATTTGAATCAGGGTGAATTTTATTCTGAATATGGATCTTTTGATGTATCAATAACTTTACCTGAAAATTATGTGGTTGGTGCTACTGGAGATTTACAAACCACATCTGAAATTGATTTCTTGAATGATTTAGCCGCTAAATCTGCACTAAAAATTAAAAGTGGTGAACTAGGAAGTGCAACGAAGCAAGTAACTTCATTTTCATTTCCAGAATCATCTTCTAAAATGAAAACAATACGATATACTCAAAGAGATGTGCATGATTTTGGTTGGTTTGCAGATAAACGCTTTGAAGTTTTAAAAGGAGAAGTTGAGTTACCACAATCAAAAAGAAGAGTAACAACTTGGGCAATGTTTACGCCTAAAAATGCAGGATTTTGGAAAGATGCCATAGAATATATAAACGATGGAACCTACTATTATTCACTGTGGAATGGGGATTATCCATATAATCAAGTTACCGCTGTTGATGGAACGATCAGTGCTGGTGGAGGAATGGAGTATCCAAATGTGACTGTTATTGGAAATACGAGTTCTAAAGAAGAGTTAGAAGTTGTCATTGTTCATGAAGTTGGCCATAACTGGTTTTATGGTATTTTGGGATCTAATGAAAGAGTGCATGGTTGGATGGATGAAGGTATGAATACGTTGAATGAAGTTCGATATGTACAAACAAAATATCCCGACAACACTCGTTTTTCTGATATGGTATTAAATGGTAGATTTCATTTAAACGGTCTTGATCATCATGATTCTGGTGATATTTCGTATCGAATGATGGCAATGATAGGTGCAGATCAGCCAATTGAAACACCATCGCCAGATTTCACCCCGACCAACTATGGTATAATCATGTATCAAAAAACGGGACTTGTTTTCTTTTATCTACGCGCCTATTTAGGAGAAGAATTATTTGGTAAATGTATGCATGCTTATTTTGAAAAGTGGAAGTTTAAGCATCCTCAGCCGGAAGATATGCGCAGTATCCTTGAACAAACATCAGGTAAAAATTTATCTTGGCTCTTTGATGATTTAATTCAAACGACGCATCACATTGATTACAGATTATCCAAAGTGAAAAAAACAGCAAGTGGATTTGACGTTACTTTAAGAAACGTTGGGCAAGTAAATGGTCCAGTAGAAATAGATGGATATGCTGACGGCAAATTAATAGAAAAAAGTTGGGTTGAACCGGGAGATAAAAAACAACTTGTTCATTTAAATTCACTAAATTTAGATGAGGTTCGTATCGATGCGAATAATAATATTCCAGAGATGGATAGAACGAATAACCAGTGGAAAAAAAGTTTATTATTTAATAAAATAGAGCCTGTAAAATTTGAATTTCTATTTGGCGATCATGAACGAGGTAAGTCAAACAACTTTTGGACACCTATGGTTTCTGGAAACGCGTATGATAAATTTATGGTGGGAATAGTGGCTCATAATTATGGAATTCCCTTTAAAAACTTCCAATATTTAATGGCCCCTATGTATTCAACTGGGAGAAAAAGCATATCAGGAATTGGAGAATTTAGTTATTCTATGTTGCCTCGAAAATCATTTAAGTTAATTCGTTTAGGAGTATCGCTAAAATCATTTAAAAATGATGAAAAAATGGGAAATGGTTTCACAGAACAAAATCAATATTATGCTAATTTTTCGCCTTATATTTTTATGAATTTAGGAAATAGAAAGTCAGCTTCACCAATTTCTCATTCATTCTTAATTCAAACAATTTCAAGTACTATAAAATCCGGCAGTAATTCTACAAATGAAATGGGAGGGTTCGTTAAGTTTGCTACTCATTATGTAAAAGCGGATCATCAAGCAGATTTGATTTTGAGAAGTGATTACATGAAAAACACGGGTAATTCAAATGAAGTAGGTAGGGTTTCAATGGAAGGAAATTATCGCTTTAGATATTTGAAAAATAAAATCAAACGTTGGGTTGAATTGAGAGCTTATTTTGGGTCGAATTACCGCTACAAAGATGCTGATAATACGGGAAGATATTTAATTTCGATGAGCGGTGTTAGTGGGAATCAAGATATATTTTATGAAGATTACTACTTTGCTCGATCAGCGACCAGTGGTTTTTTTGCCAACCAAAGAAATGCAGATATGGGAGGATTTAAAACAACTAGTAATGCAGCCTCCACCTCTTTTTGGATGACAACAGGTAACTTTTATTTACAATTGCCAATCAAACCAAATGTCTTAGGCGTTTTTGCAGATGCTGGAACCTATTCAAATGGAAGTACTACAAATGGTATTTTTGTGACAGGGTTAGGAATGAGACTAGGAAAAGTTTTCGGGATGTATTTCCCTCTATATCAAAGTGATAATATGGGAGCTTTATTTACTAGTAATTATTCAAAGAATATTCGATTCACATTGAAAATGAATATTGTAAATAAAGGATTAAAATTGACGGGAATCAATTGATTTCAAGAATACTAAGTAAGGATATCACCCGAAATCACTTTGTTATAGGCGTTTTGAAACTAAAATAGTGTTAGAACTTACTTTGATTTCTTACGCGTGATGTAAAATAGATTCTGCAAGTGATTTTGTCATTGGGCAACATTTTCGATTTTTTAAAAGTTTAGATGCTTTTGCCTCAATTTTACTTCTTGATAATTTTCCTCCGCTGACGTTTGAGAGCGCAGAACTTGCTAATACTTTTGATATTTTTGAAGAAGATGAATCTTGTAAAATTTTTAGCGCTAAAAATGCGATATTGTCGGATGTTGTTGTGTAGTCTTTCGTCATAAAATAATGTAAAAATCACCGAGATTATTACGGGACAAAGTTACGCCATACTTTTCATAGTATCATCTTGTTTTTTAGCGTTTTAGTCACTTGAAATGAGAAAAATAGTTAAAATTTGTGTTTTTTTTATTTTTCCAGTTGAAATTAAAAAGATTTCAAAATAGAACACGTTTTTTCTATGTCACTATCACTATTATTTAAATGTGTCACAAGGCGTATCATACCTTCTCCGAAAGCCATCACTAGAATGTCACGTTCCTTCAGTTTATTAATATAAAGATCTCGATCTTCGGCCCTGTTTAATACCGCCACAACAATATTTGTTTGTACAGGAATGATTTCCTTTATCCAATTTAATTGAACTAAACACGCTTCTAGTTCTTTTGCTCGTTTATGATCTTCTTTCAGTCTCTCAACATTGTTTTTTAATGCATATAATCCCCCAGCAGCTAAAAAACCTGCTTGTCTCATTCCGCCTCCAAACACTTTGCGCACACGACGAGATTTTTTAATAAATTCTTTTGTGCCTAACAAAAGTGATCCAACAGGTGCGCCAAGACCTTTCGATAAGCATAAAGAAATGGAGTCAAATTGCTGTGCATACTCTTTTGGAGAAATCCCCGTTTCGACCAAAGAATTCATTAGTCTTGCCCCATCTATGTGAAGTGGAACGTTTTGAGCAATACAAAGTTGTTTAATTTTCTTAATTTCTTCAAAGTCATAGATTGCGCCACCACCGCGGTTAGCCGTATCTTCTAAACTTACTAATTCCGTGATCGGATAATGAACGTCGTCTGGATTAAACCATTTGCTAATCGCTTCAGATGTCAATCTTCCGCGGCTTCCTTGCAATAAACGAACAGAAGCCCCTGAATTTTTCGCGATTCCACCACCTTCATACTTATAAATATGACTTTCTTCATGACAAATAATTTCTCCACCTGGGCGCACATGAACATTTATTGCGATTTGATTTGTTTGTGTTCCAGAAGAGCAAAATAAAGCATCTTCCATCCCGAATAGTTGCGCGGCATAATTTTGAATTTCATGAATACTTGGGTCTTCGTTAAATACATCATCTCCAACTTCAGCACTCATCATGAACTCTCTCATTTCGACGGTTGGTAATGTTACGGTATCACTTCTAAAATCAATCATTCTTTTAACTATTTTATGTATTAATTCTTTTCAAGAAATTGCACTATTTTCAATGAAGCTCCTGCTTGTCTATTTACGAAATTAGCTGTTTTCATTGTTAAAATTTCCTGTTGGGATTTTATTTTCTCTATCGTATCGAGTATTTCTTCAGTTGTCTCAATAGAGAATCCAATACCTTCATCGATAAACATTTGAGCTTCAGGAAATTTACTGTGTTTTGGACCGAAAATGACAGGTAATCCAAAGACTGCAGGTTCTAAAATATTATGTAAACTACCTGAAAATCCACCTCCAATGTAAGCAATTGCTCCGTATGAATATGCATTCGCAAGAGCACCAATAGTATCTAAAAGCAGAATTTTCTCATCCGTTATTTCGCCTCCATTTTCTACTTCCGAATAACGGAGAAAAGGAATCTTTAATTTCCCGATAATTTGTTCCATATGGTCTTTGGAGATATCATGAGGAGCAAGAATGACTTTTTGTGAAAGGATACCTTGATTTATTAATGGAATAAATAAGTCTTCATCGATTGGCCAAGAACTTCCAATAATAAAAGCTTTTTCATCACCTAAATAATGTTCTACTAAAATATTTTTTTGAAGATTATTTTTATTCTCTATCACCCGATCAAATCGTGTATCACCCGTTATTTGAAAATTTGTAATCCCTATTGATTTTAACAACTCAGCAGAAGCATCATTTTGTATGAAAAAGAAATCAAACTGATGTAATAAAGAGCGAAAAAAAGTAGCAGATTTTTTGAAAAATCGATGTTCAGCGCGAAATATTGCACTGATTGAATACAGTTTTGCGCCAGATTTTTTCACTTCAAAAATATAGTTTGCCCAAAACTCATATTTCACAAAAAACACTTTGCTTGGAGAAAAATGAGCAATAAATTTACGCGCATTTGATGGAGTGTCTAAGGGTAAGTAGCACACGTAATCAGCGTTATGATTTCTTTTGTGATAATGTAAAAAGCCTGAAGGGGAAAAGAAAGTTACCAAAATAAATAAAGACGGGTTATTTTTTTTCAATAAATTAATCACTGGTAAAGCTTGATCAAATTCGCCTAATGAAGCACAGTGAAACCAATATATTTCTTTCTTTTCGAAGTTTGGAAGTTTTGAAAAGAAATCGCGTCTGCCATCTACCCAAAGTTTTGCTTTCGGATGAAACAAAGCAGCGATCCTTAAAATACTACCATATAAAATGATACCTATGTTGTATAGTAAATGCATCAATCTAAATAATAATCTTTTGGTTTTCTTTTATAAATAGGAATGAACCAACCTATTTTAAATCCAACTTGGAAATCCAACATTGTTTTGTTTGATACGGGAACTCCAGGTTGGTCAAAAAATTGCGTGCGAAAGTTATGAGTGAATCCTTGTTGTGCATAAAATCCACCAAAGAAGTTAATTAATCCATGGTCGGCCATAAATGCGTAGCCAACAAATTGATGAAAATTAGGACCTAATGTTAATCTATCATATCCTTTTTTATAATCTAATTCTAATTGCGGTATAACTTGATCTTGCGTGGCAATTCTATATTTATGAGCCAGAAATCCTAGTCCGCAGTGAATAAAAATTCCTGAATTTTCATTCGGACTCAAAATAGGGAAAACTTTTCCCACGGCTAGATTTGCATTTAGTCCTCGCGCAGAAATTACAATCTTTCCAATATCTCCATTCATATCGGTGACATTTCCTTGAGAATCTAGCAAGTTATTGAGCATTCCGTTGGTGTGAACTCTCTCGCTGAACATAAAATTAGCATCAATACCCAAAAACCAATTTTTAGTAGTTTTATAGCCGGCCATAATTCCTAGATGATGAAGGAAATCGTACTTTAGAGCCATATCTCCACTCGTCCAATTACCCCCGTAATTCACAGAAACCCATGGAGTGCCTATAATAGAGTCATTCACGTTTCTTTGTCCAAATGAATTGGTAATAAAGCAATTAGAAAAAAGTAAAAAGGCAATAATTTTTTTCATTTGTGTCTTATCGTTTTTTAAATGTCATCTTGAAATTTAATAGTAATCGCTAGAGGCAATACTTCTTGGTACAACGTATTCGTTCATACTTTCCAAAAATAAGGTCTTTTTTAGGATTTAGGAGCAAAAACGATTTAAAAAGTAATAAATAGTAGGAGAATGGTTTTTAAAATTGTGAATAAAAGCTAAAAACTCATTTCGAAATACATCTATTTTCATCTTATCTTTGTAACTTATTAAAAAAATAAATATGTTAACGCTTGATCCGAAAACGCTTCCAATTCCAAAGTTGCACCAGTATTTATTAGGTGCTATTGGTCCACGTCCTATTGCTTTTGCTTCTACTATTGACGAGAAAGGGAATAGTAATTTGGCTCCGTTTAGTTTTTTTAATGTTTTTAGTGCCAATCCGCCGATTTTGATTTTTTCTCCTGCTAGAAGTGGAAGAACGAATGAAACAAAGGATACCTATAAAAATGTAAAAGTAAATCCAGAAGTTGTTATTAATGTCGTGAATTACGATATTGTTCACCAAATGAGTTTAGCTAGTTCTCCCTATGCTCCGGGAGTTAGCGAGTTTTTGAAAGCTGGGTTTACGCCTATTAAATCGGATTTAATTAAGCCAATGCGTGTTGCCGAATCTCCTGTTCAATTTGAGTGTAAGGTGAATGAAGTTATTGAACTTGGGGCTGAAGGAGGAGCGGGTAACCTAATTATTTGTGAAGTTGTTAAAATCCATATTCACGAGGATGTACTGGATGAAAATGGGATGATTGATCAGCATAAAATTGATTTAGTTTCTCGAATGGGTGGAAATTGGTATTGTCGGGCAGATGAAAAGTCAATGTTCGAAATTATGAAACCTATAACCACTTGCGGAATTGGTTTTGATCATTTGCCTGCAGATATTAGAAATAGTAATCTTTTGACTGGTAATGATCTAGGTCATCTAGCGGGTATTGAAGAAATTCCAAATGAAACGGATGTTAATGAATATAAATTGATTGAGTTAAGTGAATTATTTGTATCTTTAGAAAACGAACCGGTGAAATTGGAAGAATCATTACATCAAAGAGCAAAAGAATTATTACAAGAAAATAAATTGGAAGAAGCATGGTTAACGTTGCTTTCATTTAACAATTAAATAAAGAGTATAGAATAATAAAAAACAAAAAGTATGTTTAAATTAAGTGGAATCGTTAAAGTTGTGAATGCAACAGTTCAAGTAAGTGAGAAATTTGCAAAAAGAGAATTCGTGGTAACAGATGCGTCGAGTATGTATCCGCAAGATATCATGTTTCAATCTACGCAAGACAAATGTTCTTTATTGGATACTGTTCAAGTAAATGATCAAGTGGAGGTTTCTTTTAATCTTCGTGGACGTGAGTGGACTAGTCCTACAGGTGAGGTAAAGTATTTCAATACTTTAGAAGCTTGGAGAATTGATAAAGTGGGTGCAAATGGAGGAGGTATGCCACAAGGAGGTCCTGCTGCAATGAGCTTAGATCCAATTGCTTCAACGCAAGCGATTACTGAAAGTGCAGATGATGATCTACCATTCTGATTGGAATATTGAAGTTTTAATGTTTGATTGAGATTCAATTAATAAATAGTGAAAGGTTGTCAGGTGCGGCAACCTTTTTTTTGCCTGTAACTTTTGTCTATTTTCAAACTTGAATGTTTCTACCTTTCCACTTTATTTTGAATGTTGCTGAAAGAAGTAGAAGAGAGGCAATATAGCAGGGATACAAAAAGGATGAAATTGGAATAAAAGTCCATGTGTTAATACGTTTTACTTTGGAGAAATAGGGATAATTAATCATCATTTCTATACTAGATTTAAGGATGAAAAACACAATCAAAAATACAAATTCATGCTTTGCAGATAAATAGATCGTCCCAATAAAAAAAAGTAAATGTATACTTGCTACGATGAATGTTAAAGAATTACTTAGCATGTCATTGACGATTCGCCCTTTTCCTATCCATCTTAACCGCTGTTCAAAAAAAGATTTTATTGTATGAGGGCTATTTGTATATACCGCATTCGATAATTCAGTAATTAGTTCAATTTCACAGTTGTTTTTTTGGAAATCTCTAAGCAGAAATACATCATCGCCCGAGAAAATATGTTTATGTTTTTCAAATGAATCAAATGTTAAAAAAACATCTTTTCGAAAAAGTAAATTAGCTCCACTTGCGATAAATGGTCTCTTTAAACCGGAAATTGCTGTATTTAGTGAGTTTGAAAATGCGTAATCTAATTCAAATAATTTCTCCTTCCAATTTTTCCCTTCCATGATTACCGGAAGAATTAAGAGGTCTTTTTTTGATAGTTTTTCTAAAGATGAAAAATAAGTAGATTCAAATTTCACATCAGCGTCTAAAGTTAGAATATAATCTGATGCACTATTTTCAATTCCATATCGTATGGCAGCCTTTTTTCCTTGCATTCCAGCTGGTAATTTGAGAACAGAATACTGAATTGATTTTTTCAATTGTCTAATTTTTTCAATTCCATCATCCGTCGAATGGTCATCAATAAATAAAAAATGAAAAGGTAAAATAGTCTGTTTCTGAATTGATTCAATCAATTTAGGTAAATTATTCACCTCGTTCCTAAAAGGAATAATTACTGTTATTTGATTTGTATTGATCAAATTGGATGAAGAAGTGAAGTTTTTCTTTTCTTTCTTGAATTGAAAAAAAAATCCGCAGATCAGTAAACAACCAAAAATGGCGTAAATGAATAGAAATATACTAAAGATATTATTCAATTTCTATTTTGTTTTGTCTACAAATAAATAAACTAACTAACGAAGGTAGGGCTAAATTAACAATCCAAATTAATACAGAAGCCGTCAAAATTTCGACTTGCCCAAATCCGATACTCCCCAGGACGATTAATGCAATAGACTCTCTGATTACTAATTTACCAAACCAAAGAGAAGGAACTAAGGTGGTCCAGAAAAATATTTGCCAAATCCATAAAAATGCATCTACACTTAATGCGTCTTCAAAGGCATTAAACATGAGCCAAAATTGTAACGTGAAGATAAAATGTCGACCGAGACTCAATACTAGCAGGCGCATTCGAAAAGATTTGTCACTTTTAATGAATTCAACAACTTTCGAGAAATGTTTTTTTCGCGTTAAGTAGCTCCATTTTAATTTTTCAAATTTGAAGTAAAAAACCAATAGTAAGCAACAAAAAAGGAATGTGAAAATAGTAATAATTGATGTGGTTAATCCAAATGGAGTTTCATTGAGAATGAAGAGGGATAATAATCCAAAAAATATACTTGCAAAAAACTGAGAAAAACTTGAAATTAAGGTCATTAAAATAATGGAAGGCCGTAACTCTTTTTTAAAATAATACATTCTACCAATAAAATTACCAATCATATTTGGGGTAATTAATCCAGTAGCTATTCCTGCCATAAAGGCTCTAAAATTTATCTTTTTTGAAGTGTTGGTATTAATTAATTTTAAGATATTGGTCCATTTTAACCATTCAAATCCCCAATTGAGTACTAATAAAACACAGCTTAAAATTAAAAAAATAGGATGTTTTAATTCTATTGTTTTCCAATCGTCTAATTTTACACTTGATAATTGTGTGAATAGTAAATAGGATACTCCTAAAAGAAGAATCAATTTGAGAAAAAGGAACAAAATCCCTTTATTTTTTATAGTTTTATCCAACGAAGTATACTTTAAATGGTTGAAGATAAAATAATTCTTGGAATTGACCCCGGAACGAATGTTTTGGGATATGGATTAATTCATGTTAAGGGTAGTAAATTATCTCTTATTAACTTCGGAGTCATACAGTTAGCTAAGCTTCCGACACATCCAGATAAATTAAAAAAAATTTTTGAAAGGTTGGATGAAATCATAAAAGAATACAAGCCAGACGAAATGGCTATCGAAGCTCCATTCTTCGGGAAAAATGTTCAGTCCATGTTAAAGTTGGGAAGAGCCCAAGGTGTTGCAATAGCAGTTTCATTGAGCAATAATATTCCTTTTGAAGAATACACACCAAGAAGAATTAAACAAGCGGTAACAGGAAATGGAAATGCATCAAAAGAACAAGTTGCAGCCATGTTACAAACTATCTTAAGTTTCACGGAGATTCCGAAATACTTGGATGCTACTGATGGTTTAGCTATTGCAGTTTGTCATCATTTTTCAAAGGGAGTGGGCGAGCATAATAAGGTCAAAGGAAGTAAGTGGGAGGCTTTTTTGAAAAATAATCCAGATCGAAAATTAAGATAAGATTACTTAGATTGTAATTCCGTAATTTCTCTATTGATGGAGTCTAGTACTTGAGAATTGATGGATTGCATTTCTTTTTGGCGAGAACCATAGTAACTTATAGAAGAATTTAATCGCGTTGTATCCAAATTGTATTTTTTTAGTACTATTTGACCCGATTTCCTCAGTGTTTTGTAATTCTGATTCACCTGTGGGAATTGACTTTTTATATGAGATTCTAAAATGGAAAGATCTTTTAAAACCATTACCATTGTATCTCTAGGTATTAAATTAGAAGGTTGTGGAAATAGTTTAATTTCTTCAGAACAACTAAAAGTGATCGATAATACAACCAAAAATGCTATTTTTTTTATCATCTTCGGTTGAATAATAATCGTTTCCCAATTTCGTTAGAAATCACATTACCATCCTTATAAACAATATTTCCGTTTACGAAAGTAGAATCAATTGAATGAGAAAACGTATTTCCTTCGAAGGGTGACCAACCACATTTTGCAAGGATATTTTCTTTTGAAATTGTTATTTCTTTCTTCGGGTTTACGATCACTAAATCTGCAAAATAACCTTCTCTGATATATCCTCTTTCCTCTATTTTAAAAAGTATTGCAGGTGCATGAGCCATTTTTTGAACCACCATTTCCAAAGATATTTTCCCTTCTCTTGATTTTTCTAACATTGCCAATAAAGCATGCTGTACCAATGGTCCTCCCGAAGGCGCTTTGAAATAAGATTGATTTTTTTCTTCAATTGTATGAGGAGCATGATCCGTTGCAATCACATCAATTTTATTTTCCAAAACTGCTTTCCAGATCGCTTCCCGATCTTGCGCTGTTTTCACTGCTGGGTTCCATTTAATATAATTACCTTTTGTAGCATAATCTTCATCTGAAAACCATAGATGATGAATACAAGCTTCGGCGGTGATTAGTTTTTGTTCTAAAGGAAGTTTATTTTCGAATAAAGAAATCTCTTTTTCTGTTGAAATATGTAAAATATGTAATCGCGTCCCATGCTTCTTAGCCATTCCAACCGCCAATGAGGAGGAAATGTAACAGGCTTCTGCACTTCTAATAAGTGGATGGTTTTCAACTGGAATAGTTTCCCCGAACTGTTCTTTAAAGTTTTTAATATTTCGTTGAATTGTTGCTTCATCTTCGCAATGAGTAGCAATTAATATAGGAGGAACTCTTGAAAACAAACTATCTAGAGTAGCTTCATTATCCACCAACATATTCCCTGTGGACGACCCCATGAAAATTTTCACACCACATACCTTTCTATCGTCAGTTCTTAGGACTTCATCTATATTGTCGTTTGACGCACCCATAAAGAAGGAGTAATTAGCTACAGAACTTTGGGATGCTATATTATATTTATCCTGTAAGAGATTTTGCGTTAATGCGTTAGGTAAAGTGTTAGGCATTTCCATAAAAGAAGTTATCCCACCCGCAACTGCAGCTCTAGATTCACTTTTTATATCCGCTTTATGAGTTAGCCCCGGTTCACGAAAATGTACCTGATCATCGATGCATCCTGGAAGTACAAATTTTCCTTCAATATTTATTTCTTCAACTGCATATCCAACAGTAATATTTGGATCAATTCTTTCAATTCTATCATTTTTAATTAAGATATCAGCAATAAATCGCTTTCCTTCGTTAATTATTGTTCCACCTTTTAATAAAATTGATTTACTCATAATTTCATACTTCGCATTTTCCAGACACCAATGAAGGCCTCCTTAAATATTTTTGAACTCATTTTTGATACACCGAATAGACGGTCGATAAACGTGATAGGAATTTCTGTTATTTTAAAATGGTACTTAATAGCCGCATATTTCATACAAATCTGAAAAGCATATCCTTTAAATGTATTCGCTTCCAAGTTTATCTTTTCTAACACTGCACGTTTATAACACTTGAATCCTGCTGTAGTGTCTTTTATTTTTATCAGTAGAATTAATCGAACGTATACACTCGCGAAATACGACATTAATACCCTTTTAAGCGGCCAATTTTCTACTTTCCCACCTGTACAATAGCGAGAACCAATACTAACATCAGCTCCATCAATCGCACATGCATTATATAGACGAATTAAATCTTCAGGATTATGCGAGAAATCACAGTCCATTTCAAAAATATAATCGTATTTTTTGTCAATAGCCCATTTAAAACCATGAATATAGGCAGTTCCCAATCCTAATTTTCCTTTTCGTGTTTCTAAATGGATTTTTCCAGGAAATTCAAGTTGGAGTCTTTGTATGATTTCTCCAGTTCCATCAGGAGAAGAATCGTCAACAAAAAGCACATGGAATACCTTGTCAAAAGACATAACCTTTCGAATCATTTTTTCCACGTTCTCCTCCTCATTATAAGTAGGAATTATGACTATTGAATCAGACATTAAATTGCGTATTAGGATGCTAAATTAATTAAATATTATCAATCAAAAAATCAAACCGATGAAAATGTATCAGAATAGCTGGTAGAATTAATGTTGATTAAGTAGTTAGTTCATTAAACACTTCTTTTACAGCATCTGAAATTAAATCTGACTCATACCCTTTCGATAATAAAAAACGAAATATTTTTGCTTTGCGTTCCCATTGGTCGCCTTTCTTTTGTTCTACTTCTGTTTTCTTTTTTTTTGCTAGAGAAATGATAGTTGACCAATATTTTTCTGGATCTATTTCTTTCATTCCCATTTTAATAGAATAGGCAGAAATTTGCTTCAATTTTAATTGGTTTTTAATTTTATTTCTTCCCCATTTCTTAATATTGAATTTCCCAGAAACATAAGCTTCTGCAAATCGTTGTTCATTAATGAAATTATTGCTTATGAGATCTGCGATAAGTTGATTTCTTTGCTCAGGTTGAAAATTCCATTCATACAGTTTATGATCAATTTCAAATTGACACCTTTCTTGGTAAGCACACAAGGCCTCTAATTTTACTTTTGCTTCTTGAAGAGAGTACTTTGGTTCGAACATGAAATAAAAATGATTGCTAGAGTTTTTAAATGAAGGATGAACGTATTCACCCTTCACTAAAAATTTATTACCTAAAGAGTTATTTCTTCGTTGTTTTTATTAACGAATTTATACTCTAATAGTCGGTTATCAGTAATTCCTCTTACGTTGATCCATTTTTTATATTTGAACAACCACTTGACTTGCCTAGAGATTAAACCATTAATAAAATAGGCTTCCAGATAGGGATGAACTAATAAACTTACACTTTTTTCTTTTCGTTCTTTGACCAAGTAATTTAGATTACTTTCAATTTCTTCCGCGTATAAAATTGCCGCTTGAACTTCTCCAGTTCCATTACAAGTAGGACAAGCCTCAGAAGTATTGATGTCTGTTTCTGGTCTAACCCGCTGACGCGTAATTTCAACCACTCCAAATTTTGAAGGAGGTAAAATATTATGTTTAGCACGGTCAGAAATCATATGCTCCTTGATTTTCTCAAAGAGTTGTTTATTGTTTTCGCGGTCGTGCATATCAATAAAGTCAATACAGATAATACCACCCATATCTCTTAATTGAAGAACTCGAGCAATTTCCTCTGCGGCTTCTAAATTAGTAGACAATGCATTACTCTCTTGACCTTCAGCCCCCTTGCGGTTACCGCTGTTTACGTCAATAACATGCATAGCCTCCGTATGCTCAATGATTAAATACCCACCACTGGCAAGTGGAACTTTTTTCCCAAACAATGTCTTAATTTGTTTTGTAATTCCAAATTTTTCAAAAATATTGATTTTACGGTCATGCAATTTCAATATTTTCTCTCTTCCTGGAGCTATATTAACAATGTATTCACTCATTTCTGTCATGAGTATCACGTCATTTACATGAATATTTGAAAAATCAGCATTTAACAAATCACGTAAAATCGAAGATGTTTTATCAAGTTCACCTAATACTTTTTTGGGTGGAGTAGCTGTTTTTAAGTTAGCATACATGAATTTCCACTTTTCAAGTAGATTTTGTAAATCCTGATCAAGTAATTCGACCTTTTTATTTTCAGCAACAGTGCGAATAATAACCCCAAAATTTTTCGGTTTTATATTATTCATCAAGGTTTTCAATCGAGACCTTTCTTCGGGGTCTTTGATTTTTTGGGAGATTGAAATTTTATCAGAAAAAGGCACCAAGACAAGGTAGCGTCCAGCAAGGGTAATTTCAGCGCTTAAACGCGGACCTTTACTTGAAATAGGTTCTTTTGCAACTTGCACCAATATAGGAGAAGAAGAGGAAACTATTTCATTGATTTTACCATCTTTTGGAATATCCTTTTCGGCCTTAAAATAAAGAAGGTCAGCTACGTTTTGCCTGCCATGCAACGTATCTCTAGTAAACTTATTTAATGAGTTGAATTGAGGTCCAAGATCAAGATAATGTAAAAACGCATCTTTTTCAAAACCAACATCTACAAATGCTGCATTTAAACTAGGAACTACTTTTCTAACTTTGCCAAGATAAATATCACCTACAGCAAATTCAGTATTTCCTTTTTCTTCCTGCAACTCAATAAGTTTCCCGTCACGCAACAAAGCAAGCCAAATACCATTTGGTCTGGCATCGACTACTAGTTCTAAACTCACGAAAGACTGTATTTAATTAAAATGTAAGAAAACAGAAAAACTTAGCAAGCAATTGCTCACTAAGTTTATTTCTTTAAGTAAATTCAAAGATTACTTTTTCTTTTTATGACGATTTTTTCTAAGACGTTTTTTACGCTTGTGAGTCGCCATTTTGTGACCTTTTCTTTTTTTACCGCTTGGCATAATTATATATTTTATTGATTAAACTCTTTTTAAATACTTGAACATCAGTCACAGGTTAATTCTATGAATTATTTCAAGAGTGCGAAAGTAAGAAATTTAATCGGATTAATTACAATTGCTTAGAGAAAACATGTAATTATTTTATTTTCACACTTGTTTTAACCTCGTCAACAAAAGTTTTAGCAGGTTTAAATGAAGGTATATTGTGAGCTGGAATAATAATTGTCGTGTTTTTTGAGATATTTCTTCCTGTTTTTTCAGCTCTTTCTTTTACGATAAAACTACCAAAACCTCTCAAATAAACATTTTCTCCTTTTGATAAAGAAGATTTAATAGTTGTCATAAATGCTTCAACTGCTTTTAAAGCTTCATTTCTTTCTAATCCTGTTTCTACTGCGATGTCAGTAACAATGTCTGCTTTTGTCATTTTGTTTTGTGTTTTTAATTATTTTGATCTTTTTGATTTTCAGAATGCAAAAGTATATTACTTAAATATATATTTTTGCATTTTATTCAATTAATTTAAAAACTTTCGTCTTAATGGTTGATTTTCACCTACTAATAGGGATTTGGTATAGATTAAACAAACGTGAACTCCCTTGGCGCAGCACAAATGACCCCTATTTGATTTGGTTGTCAGAAATTATTCTTCAACAGACACGAGTTGCGCAAGGATTAAGTTATTATCTAAAATTTACCCAAAATTACCCAACGGTTTTTGATTTAGCAAACGCATCAGAACAAGACGTATTAAATGATTGGCAGGGTCTTGGGTATTACAGTAGAGCTAGAAATTTACATACAACTGCTAAGATTATTGCGGCGGAATATAATGGTGTTTTCCCAACTACTTTTTCAGAGATAAAAAAACTCAAAGGAATAGGGGATTACACAGCGGCTGCGATTTCTTCTTTCGCTTTCAATTTACCGCATGCAGTCGTTGACGGGAATGTTTACCGTGTTTTAAGTCGAGTTTTTAATATTGACCTTCCTATCGATTCAACGGAAGGACAAAAATATTTTGCTCAATTGGCGCAAGAACTTCTCCCGAATAATGATGCCGCGATTCATAATCAGGCAATTATGGAATTGGGTGCAATTCAATGTTTGCCAACAAAGCCCCTGTGTGATTCGTGTCCATTACTTGAAAAATGTCTCTCTTATCAGTTGAAAAACACAAACGAAAGACCCGTTAAGTCTAAAAAGACGAAAACCAGAGATCGATTTTTTCATTTTCTTATTTTTCAACAGGATAATCAATTATTTTTAGAAAAACGAGAGAGCAAAGATATTTGGCAACATTTATTTCAATTTCCCTTGATCGAAACAAGCGATGAATTAACTAAAAAGGAGGTTTTTAAAATGATTTTTGAAAAATTTGATGTGAAACCAATACTTCAAAGCGAAAAGGTAATCCATATATTATCGCATCAGAAAATTAATGCTAGGTTTTACTTTTTCGATTGTTTTCCATCCAACTTACCAAGCACCTTTTTACGAATAAATAGGAAGGATATTCAAGATTTTCCCTTGCCACGTTTAATAGATCGTTTCTTAGAAGAAAGTGAGTTTTAAATTGTTGACATTTAGTTAAATTAGTGGTATATTTGATAAAAATAAATTCTTAGTGATATGGCGGGTACGGTTAATAAAGTTATTCTTATTGGTAATTTAGGGAAGGATCCTGAAGTCCGAAGATTGGAAAATGGTTCAATGGTTGCTACCTTTTCAATTGCAACTTCGGAAGTTTATACAGATCGAGAAACGGGGGAGAAAAAAGAAATAACCGATTGGCATGATATCGTCGTTTGGAGAGGTTTGGCTGAAGTTACTGAAAAATATGTCCGAAAAGGATATAAAGTGTATATTGAAGGTAAATTAAAGAAAAGATCATGGCAAGACAAAGAGGGACTAACACGGTATTCAACTGAAGTCATTGCAGATGAATTAAACATTATTTCTAGACCAGAGGGATCTGACAAGATCGTGAAAAAAGAAGCTCCATATTCAGCTGATGGAACACCCGATACATTTTCAAAAATGGAGGAGCTATTAAGGAAAGATGAGAAGGATTTACCTTTTTGAATAAATTAATTAGCAATTCTTTCGCTGTCTGTGATATTAATTAGATTCAAAATGACTAATTTTGATTTAATTAATTTTATTTTTAATTGGAATTCATGAGTTCAACAGTGCCTTTCACAATTCATCCAATTGTGGAAATTACCCAAGCGGGATTTAACTTTTCAGGTATTTTATTTTCATTTATACTTTTAATTGTATTGCTTTTACTTACGGCATTAATTTCTGGTGCAGAAACCGCTTTTTTCTCTTTAAGTCCATTGGAAAAAGAAGAGTTAAAAAATGACACTAGTAAATCGGGGAAGCTGGTAAGTGATTTACTAGATGTGCCGCAGCAGTTATTAGCGACCATTCTAATTTCAAATAATTTTTTAAACGTTGCAATTGTAATTCTATCCAGCTCAATATTAGCTGAGCCTTCGTTTCTTGGCACTTCAGATGGAGATAATGACACCCTTCGATTTGTAATTGAAGTGTTTGCAATCACCTTAGTTTTACTCTTGTTAGGTGAAGTTGTCCCCAAAATATACGCCACAAAAAATGCTTTGACTTTTACTAAATTTATGGCAATTCCTCTCAATACTCTTAACAACTTACCTCCGTTATCATGGTTAAAAAGTGGGTTAGTAAATGGGTCGAATTTTATTCATAAATACGCTAAACGAAAAGGTGTGCAAATTTCTTCGGATGAGTTAGAGCAAGCATTGGCTTTGACGAAAGAGGAGAATGTTTCAGAAGGGGAACATAAAATTTTAGAAGGAATAGTAAGGTTTGGAAATACGGATGTGACTCAAATTATGTGTTCGCGCATGCATGTGAGTGCTATTCAAGATGATTTGAATTTTAAACAAGTTTTAGCATTTATCTTGGAATGTGGTTACTCTAGAATTCCTGTTTTTTCTGAATCGTTTGATGATATAAAAGGGATTTTGTTTATCAAAGATTTATTACCTTTTTTAGATCAGGATGAAACATTTAATTGGCGAGAGCTCACTCGTAAACCAATTTTTGTGCCTGAAAATAAAAAAATTGATGATCTTTTAAAAGAATTTCAAAGCAAGAAAGTTCATATGGCAATTGTTGTAGATGAATATGGCGGTGCAAGTGGTGTTGTGACGCTTGAGGATGTGCTTGAAGAGATTGTTGGCGATATCACAGACGAGTTTGATGATGCTGAAATTTTGCATAAAAAAGTAGATGAAAATACGTTTCTTATTGAGGGTAAAATTGCTCTAAATGATTTTTATAAAATACTAGATATCGATGGAAAAGATTTTGATGCCATCAAAGGCGAATCGGATTCCTTAGGTGGTTTTATCATCGAAAATGCTGGGAGAATATTAAAAAACAAGGAGTATTTTATCTGCAGTAATGTAAAATTAATTGTAGAATCATCTGACAAAAAGCGAATTAAAATGGTAAAGGTGGTGGTTTTAAATACTTCTTCTGAATCTTAAAAAAAAATGGCTGTTAAAGAAAGTTTAACTATTAAAATACACATGAAAACACTAAAAATCTTTACAGTATTCTTATTACTTACTTCTTGCGGGCAGGAACAAATAACTATTCCAAAACCCCCTACTTATTTGCGCTTAAATCTACCGAACCACAAGTATGTGCAGTTTTCAGATAATTGTCCTTATTCATTTGATGTATCAACACTTTTTAAGGTTGAAAAAGTGAAAGAGAAAGGTCTTGAAACATGTCACAAAGATATTCAACTTGGAGCTTTAAATGGAATAATTCATTTTTCATACATTGACATGGTTGAGCCGTTATCAAAGTATGTTAATTATTCAAATGACAAAGTTGATGAGCATAAAATAAAAGCAACATCAATTGAAGATGTTAAAATATTACGACCTAAAGATAGAGTTTTCGGAACTTTTTTCGAACTAAAAGGGGATGTAGCGACACCTTTTCAGTTTTATCTGACAGATTCAATATCACGCTTTGTAAGCGGAGTTGTTTACTTTAATAGTGTGCCAAACTATGATTCATTGCGACCAAGTATTGAATATTTGAAAGTGGATTTAATGAGAATGGTTAATACATTTAAATGGAAGAAAAAATAATTTCTGACACATTTGTTTATTTAAGTATTGGAAGTAATTTAGGTGATCGGCTTGCTACCATTGAAAATGGACTTACTTTAATTCGTCATCGAATTGGGCAAATTTTGAGAATCGCACCAATTTATGAAAATCCCCCAGTTGGGTTTGAAGCTGATTTACTTTTTTACAATACATGTGTTTTAGTTCGAACAAATTTTTCACCTTTAGAAGTTCTTGATGAAATTCAAAATATTGAAAAAGAGTTGGGCAGATCCAATAAAACAATTGAACAAGTATATTCATCGCGAACAATTGATATTGATATCATTTATTATAATGATGAGATAATTAAGACAGAAAGATTGTCCATCCCTCATCCATTGCATCAAGATAGGAGATTTGTTTTAATGCCCTTAAATGATATCGCGACCGCTAAAATTGACCCTTTATCTGGATTTTCGGTTAGTCAATTATTAATTGATTGTAGAGATAATAGTTCAGTTTTGGTCATTAAAAACAATGAATTAGATAAAGGTTCCTCTCTCATATAATTGAATTTTTTTATTGTGTTTTATAATATTAATGATTAATATTGCATGAATTTAGTTAGAATTACATCTAGTAAAATATGAAAAAACAGACTATTAAAGGATTAGCTTTTATCGTTGTTGCAAGTTCAATGGCAACAAGTTGTAAGTTGATGAAGGATATTACCTACAAAATTACTCCAAATCCCTTGGAAATGCACGGGGATTCTGTAAGAATAAGTGGCGAAATTTCATTACCGGAAAAAGGTATCAAGAAAAAAGTTTCTGCTGAAATTACTCCAATGTTAGGAACTACTGCATTGAAAGCAATTACTGTTCAAGGAGAAAAAGTAACTGGAAATGGAAATTCAATTCAATATAAGTCTGGTGGTACTGTGAAATACTCAGATATTGTTTTATATAAACCTGAATTTGAAAGCATTGATTTAACTGTAGTTGGTTCAGTGAAAAAAGGAAAAAAGGAAAAACCGATGTTGGCCTCTAAAAAAGTCGCAGATGGTACTATCATTACACCATTATTGGTCAATAAAGATTTTAAGGTAATTTTAGAAAAAGATGCTTTTACGCGTGTTTCTGAAAAGGGCTTCTCTGCTCAAGTGAATTTTGAAAGAGGTAAATCAGTTGTTAAGCCTAGTGAATTAAAAGAAAAAGACATTGCTGATTTTACAGTGTGGCTTGCTGCTGCTCAATCTAATCCAAAAATAACAATTAAATCTATTAATTTAATTGGATATGCATCACCTGAGGGAGAAGTTGGTTCTAATGATTCTTTATCAAATGAGAGGGCTTCAGCTGCAAAAGCGGCAGTTATGGGTATTGCAAAACAGGTTAAAAATGTAAAATGTCAAACAGATATTTATTCTCTAGCAGGTAGAGGTGAAGATTATGATGGTTTCAAAAAGGAATTAGAAAAATCTTCAATGAATAATGATGAGAAGCAATTGATCATTCGTGTTTTAGAAATGCACAAAGATCCAATTACTCGTGAAACGGAAATGCGTAATATGGGAAAAACATTTGCTTTCTTGGAAAATAATGTTTTCACTAAACTTCGACGTACTGAAATTGTCGTTACGTATGATAAGTTAGGGTATTCTGATCAAGAATTACAAAAGTTGTCTGTTTCAACTCCGGATTCATTAAACTTAGAAGAATTGTTGTATACAGCTACTTTAACAAATGATTTGAATGAAAAGTTACGTGTTTATAAAATAGCTAAGAAAAATTTCCCAAGTGATTATAGAACTTCAAATAATGTTGGAGCTATTTTGTATATGCAAAATAAATTGACTGAAGCTAAAGCTGAATTTGAACAAGCGAATGGCCTTCAGGATAATGCTATTTCCAAAAATAATTTAGGAGCAGTAGCTGGAGTGTCAGGAGATCGTTCAGGTGCAAAATTATTATTAGACGCTGCAAGTGGAGCTGGGGATGAAGTTAATTATAATCTAGGAATATTAAATATTCAAGATGGATTGTACAATGATGCGGTTTCTCATTTTGGTTCTGATGATTCTTTCAATAAAGCTTTGGCATTATTACTAGTTAAAACGCCAGGTGCAGACATTAAGGCTCTTGATGGTTCAGTTGACAAAGAAAGTGCTCAAGGATTTTATTTAAGAGCGGTTTCTGCTGCTCGTGCAAATAATGTTGCTTCAGTAGTTAGCAACTTAAAAAGCGCATTTGCAATTGATTCTTCTTGGAAAAATAAAGCATCAAAGGATAGAGAATTCTTGAAATATATGGAAGATGCATCATTTTCAGGAGTTATAAAATAAAAGTTAATTTTTGTCATTTAGGAAACCGATCTTTCGAGATCGGTTTTTTTTATTTAGTTTTCTCAGAAAACTTTATCACAATCTTTGCGTGTTCAATCATTAATAATCCACCTTTCATCCGATTACAATTTTGTCTTTTTTTAATTATCCTTAATTTTGAATTTAATAAGTAATGAATTATGAATGAAAATAAGGTAAGTGAAAGTAAGGTTAAATTTGGTAAAATATTTTGGCCTAGTTTAATAGCTGCTATAATCGTTTCGATAATTGGGTCGATAATCTTTTTATTAATGGTAGGAGGTGTTATCGGTGGATTGTCAGGTTTACAATCAAAACAAGTCATAATTGAAGAAAACACGATTATGCACATTACCTTGAATGGAAATATTTCAGAAATTGGAAATACTAAATTTAATAAGTCAAACCTTAGTTTCGATAATAAGATTGGATTAAGTGATTTGTTGGTTGGTTTTGAAACAGCTGCGAAAGATGATAGAATTAAAGGTGTTTTTATTGATATAGAGAATGTTAACTGTGGATATGCGGTTGCTAAGGAATTACGCGATGCTATAAATAATTTTGAAAAAAGCGGAAAATTTGCGATTGCTTATAATTCGGGAGAATTGATTACTCAGAAAGAGTATTACATTGCTTCGGCCGCTAATTTGAATTATGGTTTTCCGACTTCCACTATGGAATTTGTTGGATTGGGAGCAGAACTAATGTATTATAAAAACACGCTCGATATGTTGGAAGTGGAAATGCAGGTTATCAGAGGTAAAAACAATGATTTCAAAAGTGCAGTTGAGCCTTTTTTCAGGGACAAAATGAGCGATTCAAGTCGTCTTCAAATTGAGCGTTATATTGGTGTTATATGGGATGATATCCGTCATGATATTGGACAGGATAGAAAAATATCAGAAATGGCTTTAAATGAGATAGCCGAAAATGTATCAATTCATAATGTTTCTGATGCGGTTAGATATAAGTTGATTGATGGTGTTAAATACAGGGATGAAGTTATTGATATTTTGCGAAGTAAAATAGGTGTTACTGAGGAGGAAGAGATAAAATTTCAGTCATTTGAAAAGTATTCTAAACAGATGTTTTTTGAAAATCAGTTAGAAATGAAGTCCGAAGAACCAAACATTGCTGTAATTATAGCAGAAGGTGAAGTGAGTACCAATGGTTCTGGTTTGTCATCAACAAAGATTTGTAAATTATTTCAGGAAGTACGCAAAAATAAAACGATTAAAACGGTGGTCTTTCGGATTAATAGTCCAGGAGGGAGTGCACTAGCAAGTGATGAGATTTGGCGAGAAGTTAAGTTAACAAATAAAGTGAAGCCAGTAATTGTTTCTATGGGAGATGTGGCAGCATCTGGCGGATATTATATTGCAGCGCCAGCATCAACAATTTTTGCCGAAGCGAATACCATAACAGGTTCAATAGGTGTTTTTGGTGTCATTCCTTACATTGGTAATATGTTGAGTAATAAATTGGGTCTAACTTTTGACAGGGCCTTTACAAATAAGCATTCTGTAATGACCATCAATCGAAAGTTGACGGAAGAAGAAACACTTATTATTCAAAATGAAATAGATAGTATATATTTCCAATTTATGGGTCGAGTTGCAGAGGGAAGAGGCTTGTCAATAGATGCAGTAAATAAAATAGCTAGAGGTCGTGTTTGGACAGGTAAAGATGCTCTAAAAATCGGGTTGGTTGATCAGTTGGGCGGTATAAAAGATGCAATTAATTATGCAGCGAAAAAAATGAATATTCAGACTCCAAAGGTACTTTATTACCCGCTGGTTAAAGACGATTTATTGACGGAATTGATTGATAACTTTAATGATGACCTAGAAAATTCTGATGCTTCTATGGGCTCAGATACTGAATTACCCCAGGCTTTTTTAGAATACTATAGTCAGCTGAAAAAATTAGAAACGATGAAGGGAATTCAAATGCGTTTACCCTATGAAATTTTAATTCATTAAAAGGGATTATAACCAAAGAAAAAGCCGTTCAGATTTAACTTGAACGGCTTTTTTTATGGATTAAAACTGTTAATTTTTATTTGCAAGCGCTATAAAATCGTCGTATGAAATTTCTTTTTCATTTAATTTTACCGTCGATTTAAAATACTGAGTAATTTTTTGATCTGCTAACATTTCTAAAATCCGAGAAGATTCTTCTTTTTTAGACAATAGTCCAAGTGCAGTTTCTGTTAATTCTTTGTCCTCAGGAGCAGCCATTCCATATTGTGCAAAATTGCTGATTAATATACCTTTTGTGAAATCAATTATTTCTTGATTTTCTAATTTTAATCCAGTTGCTTTAAAAATACTCCCTTGAATTAATTGCCATTTTAAATTTTTAGCATATCCCTCATATTCTTCTTCGATTTGTTCAGGAAGAATAGGTTTTTCATTTGATAATCGAATCCAACGCTTTAAAAATGAATCAGGTAACTTTATATCTGTATTTTCAATTAAATCTTCGAAAATAGAACGTGCTAATATTCTGTCAGAATCATTTACAAACATTTCTTTCAAGTCTGCTGCAATCTTTACTTTTAATTCATCTTCAGTCTTGATAGTGCCTTCTCCAAATAAGCGATCGAATAATTCTTGACTTAAATCAGCCATTTCCATTCGCTTGATTTCATTGATTGTCATTTGGAATTTATCGGATACATTCGCTAATTCATCTTCTTGTATTCCAAGCATTGCTGCAGTATCTTTTCCTCCTCGTGAAACTGATAATGGAGAAACTACCACTACAGAACCAATAGGTTTACCAACTAACTCGGTTTTCACTTTGGCATCTTCTATAAATTCCATGGAAATAGTTGATGAATGAAGAATTCCACCAGGTAATATTTCCCCTTCTGCATTCAATTCTACAAATTGACCTAAAATTAGATCAGATTCACCCACTTTTTCATGACTAATTAATTTACCATACCGACGACGTAAATCTTCGATTTGCTTATTTACTAAAGTATCATCTACTTTAATCGTTACATAGTCGTATTTATTTTCATCTGAAAGTGAAATGTTTATTTTTGGGGATATTCCAATTTCATATGTGAATTCAAAATTTTCAGGTTTATTGAAGTTTCCAACGACGGGTGTTTTATCACTAGGAATAGGATTACCTAAAACTTCCATTTTATTTTCTGAGATGAAATTAAATAAACCATCATTTACAATTTTATTTAAAACATCAGATAATACCTTTTGACCATGCTTTTGTTGCACGATTGTCATAGGAACTTTCCCAGGTCTGAAACCTGTCATTTTCATAGTTGCTCTATGTTTGTCAAGTCCCGCTTTTACTTTGTGTCCGTAATCCTCTGCTGTAATTTTCACTTTCACTGTAGCACTATTGATGCCTTCTTCAACTCTTGTAATATTCATTTTTTTAACAATTTTAAAACTTGTATAAACAAAAAATGGTATTAGCGAACTAATACCATTTTTTTTTAGTGAGGATAGAGGGAGTCGAACCCACACGCCGCGAGGCACTAGATCCTAAGTCTAGCATGTCTACCAATTCCACCATATCCCCAAAAAATTCAAAAATGATTTGTATCAGTATGAATTTATCTTTTGCCCATTACGATTAATGGTTGGCAAAGATATGGTTTTTTTTTAATATGTGCGATGAAAGTTAGGTTTTTTTTGAAAATTAATTACTTATTTTTGGTTTTGAATTATTAATTCACATTTATGAGTTTAAACTAGTATAAACTTGTTATTTTATATAAAGAGAATAACTATTTTTAACGATTATTATATGTTCGCAAATTGAAAAATATAGAAATAAACGAAGTTATACTTGTTAATTTAAGTGACGAAGCAACAGGTAGTATGGAAAAGTTGGAAGCGCATGAAAAAGGGCTCTTGCATCGCGCATTTTCAATTCTACTATTTAATTCTAAAAAAGAATTATTACTTCAAAAGAGAGCGCTTGGTAAATATCATTCTGAGGGTTTATGGACCAACACTTGCTGTAGTCACCCCTCCCCAGGTGAATCAATAATTGTAGCAGCTAATCGGAGACTAATGGAGGAAATGGGCTTGAATTGCACATTGCAAAACAGTTTTTCCTTTGTCTATAAAATTGCACTTGATAATAATTTAATAGAGCATGAATTCGATCATGTGGTGATTGGGAAATGTGATCTTGACCCTGTTCTAAACGCGAAAGAAGCAAGCGATTATTCATGGGTTTCTTTGACGCAGATTCAATCAGAAATGGCATTGAATCCAGACAAGTATACAAGTTGGTTCAAGATTATAATAGGTGAACATTTCGATAAATTAAACGAATCAATAAAAACATTATTCAATGAAAGTTTGTAGGAGAGAAACATTTAATGCTGCTCATCGTCTTTTTAGACCTGACTGGAGTGATCAAAAAAATGATGAAGTTTTTGGAAAATGTAACAATCCCAATTTTCATGGCCATAATTATGTGCTAGAAACATGGGTGGAAGGAGAAGTTGATTCGGATACTGGTTTCCTGATAGATTTAAAGATACTGAAGGAAATGATTCAAAAAGAGGTAACAGAAAAGTTTGATCACAAGAATTTGAATTTAGATTGCAAGGAGTTTCAAAATATAATTCCAACTGCTGAAAACATGTCAATTGTTTTTTGGAATATTTTAAGGGAAAAATTAGATCTACGATATAAATTGACGGTTAAATTATGGGAAACAGAAAATAATATTTGTGAATATAGTGGAGAATAGTGCCCTGTTTTGGCATCGTAGAGATTTGAGAATTAAGGATAATTCTGGCTTGTATAAAGCGGCGAGAAATCACTCCAAGGTGTATCCTATTTTCATTTTTGACACAACGATTTTAGATAAATTACCCAAAAATGATCAAAGAGTTATTTTTATTTATAACACGATTCAAACATTAAAAGAAGAATATAAAGATCTTGGCCTTGATTTAAGAATATATTATGGAGATCCTTGCGTCTTGCTTCCTCAAATTGCATTGGAATTAAATGTGAAGAAGGTGTATTCCAATAATGATTATGAACCCAAAGCTATTGCGCGAGATTTGTTCATTTATTCAGAATTAAAAAAAAATGATCTGCAATATATTGGATCTAAAGATCATGTGATTTTCGAAAAAAGCGAAGTTGTAAAAGCAGATAATTCCCCTTATACCGTTTTTACACCCTATATGAAAAAATGGAGGGAGAAATTGAATGAGTTCTTTTTACGCTCTTATCCGTCCGAATTGTATTGTTCTAATTTAACGAAATGCGGCACATTTTCTAGTCTTATTTCTTTGGAAGAAATGGGTTTTTCAAGCGTTCAGAACCAATCTTTCCCTCCGAAAGATGTACCTGCCACTATTTTTAAAGAATATGTCGATAAAAGAGATTATCCGAGCTTGAATGCTACTTCAAAAGTTGGTTTACATTTAAGGTTTGGAACGCTAAGTATTAGAGATCTTGCTCGACAGGCAAAGGAAACGAGCTCTAGCTATCTGAATGAATTAATTTGGAGAGATTTCTATCAGATGATCATCTATCATTTTCCTCAATCAGTTGATTTTTCGTTTAAAAAAAAGTATGATCTAATTCCTTGGGAGAATAATGAATCGTTGTTTTATAAGTGGTGTGAGGGAAAAACTGGATATCCAATTGTTGATGCAGGAATGAGAGAGTTAAATTCAACAGGTTTTATGCACAACCGTGTTAGAATGATTGTGGCAAGTTTTTTGACCAAGCATTTATTAATAGATTGGAAATGGGGGGAGACTTATTTTGCAGAGAAATTATTGGATTACGATTTAGCCAGTAATGTCGGTGGATGGCAGTGGGCAGCAAGTTCGGGCTGTGATGCATCTCCGTATTTCAGAGTTTTTAATCCAACGCTGCAACAGCAAAAATTTGACAAGGAGTTTCAGTATATTAAAAAATGGGTAAAAGAATTTGGTACGGAAGATTATCCAGAACCAATAATTGAACATACATTTGCGCGAAATCGAGTTATTGCAGTATATAAAAAAACAGTTGGCTAATGAGTATAAAAATAGGAGATAAATGTCCCGCTTTTTCACTTCCAAATCAAGATGGAGAAATGGTTTCTATTTATGATTTGATCGGTAGTAAAATCGTAGTACTGTATTTTTATCCAAAAGATAATACGTGGGGTTGCACTAAGCAAGCCTGTTCATTTCAAGAGAATCAAAATCAATTTGAAGATTTACAATGTGAGATTGTTGGAATTTCTTCTGATAGTGTGCTTTCCCATAAAACGTTCGCTGAAGCATATCACTTAAAATTCACTCTTTTGTCCGATATACAGGATGAAGCTCGAAGAAAGTTTGGTGTCCCTAAAAGTTTTTTCGGATTGATAAAAGGTAGAGTTACTTATATAATTGACAAGTCTGGAATTGTTCAAGGAATATTTAATTCACAAATTAATTCAGTAAAGCACATTTCAGAAGCAATTAAAATGGTTAATTTGTTGAAATAGCATTCATTAAATTCACCTTTTAGCTTTCGTATTTCACCCTTTATATAAATTAATTTTTTTCATACGTTTATTATTTATAACTTGAGCTCGCTAAACTAGGAACTATGAAACTATTTTTACTTACATTATGTCTTTTAACCCTTTCTGAAGCATTTGCTCAACAAAAGTATTCACGTGTTAAAATATTTACAGACTCCAAAGGACTGCAAACTTTAGCTGAATTAGGAGTAGCTGTGGATCATGGAACGTCAAAAAAAGATGTTTTTTTTATTAGTGATTTTTCTGAATCAGAAATCGAAAAGATGAAAAGCAATGGTTTTTCCATTGAGATTCTAATTGATGATGTTAAGAAATATTACGTCGAAAGAAATACAGTAAAAGAAAAATCACTTGAAAAAAATATAGCGTGTGCTCCTGGTACAAATGGGTCAAGTTCTTTTGTCCCAACTGTTCCATCCAATTTTAATTTGGGTTCGATGGGTGGTTTTTTTACGTATCAAGAATTCTTAGATGAAGTGGATGCGATGGCTTTACAATATCCTTCCTTAATCACAGCTAGAGCTCCAATTAGTACTTTTTTGACCACTGAAGGAAGGCCTTTGTACTGGTTAAGAATTTCAGATAATCCAACTGTCGATGAAACGAATGAAACAGAAATACTTTATTCGGCAATTCATCATGCCCGTGAACCAAATGCATTATCGGAAACCATATTTTATATGTGGTATTTATTGGAGAATTATGCGACAAGTGAAGAAATAAAATTTTTGCTGAATAATACAGAAATGTATTTTGTTCCGTGCCTTAATCCTGATGGATATGTGTATAATCAAACTACCGATCCAAATGGGGGAGGAATGCACAGAAAAAATCGTCGGAATGTTGGAACTACCAATAAAGGGGTAGACTTGAACAGAAATTATTCGTATGGATGGGGAACAACAGGCGTTAGTTTTTCGCTCAATGATGACACTTATCCCGGAACAGGTGCTTTTTCTGAGGTAGAAACACAAGCAATGAAGTGGTTTTGTGCCCAAAGAGATTTTTTATTTGCTTTTAATGCGCATACCTATTCGGATGATTTGTTATTTCCAATAGGTACAACTGCTGCTGAGTTTGCCGCTGACAATGATTATTTTCTGGCCTTTACGGGTCATATGGTTCAATATAATGGATATTCGAATTTTAAAAGTTCATCGCTTTATGAAGCTTCCGGTGACTCAGATGATTTTATGTACAAAGAGGATTTAATAAACAAACCTCAAATTTTTGCAATGACTCCTGAAGTAGGGAGTTCTTCGCAAGGATTTTGGCCTGCTTCAACCGACATAATCGGAATTTGCCAAGACATGGTTTTTCCTAACTTAATATTATCTCATTTAAGTCATAAGTATGTCGTTGTAAAAGATATGGATGCGTCTAAAATTGAAACGATGACTGGTGATTTTCATTATTCTATTTATCGTTTAGGTAATGAATCTGGGAATGTTACAATTTCAGTTGAGCCTTTATTGAATATTCAATCGGTTGGAGCTAATAATGTCCATTCCTTGAATTTAATGGAAACGCAAAGTGGCGCTATCTCATACGTTTTAAATTCATCGATTGTTTTTGGCGATATTATCAGGTATGTTATTCACACAGATTATGGGTTGTGGGTAAAACATGATACGATCGAGAAATCATTTGGTAGTTTAACGCTGCAGTTTTTTGATGATGCTACAACAACTTCTGGTTGGACAGGAACGTGGTCTACTACCAATACTCTATTTTATTCTCCGTCGAAGTCATTTACAGATAGTCCAGGAGGAAATTATTCCAATAATACAAATAAATCGTATAGATACAATCAAGTAATTGACCTTCATAATGTCAGTTCGGCAATGGTTTCTTATTACGCACAATGGGATATTGAGAATGATTTTGATTTTTGTCAGTTTCAAGTTTCAACAGATGGAGGAATCAACTGGAGTGGGCAATGTGGATTGTATACCAATGCAGGAAGTGGTTCTGGAGCTGGAGGAGCGCAGCCTTTAGATGAGCCGATATATGATGGGACTCAGCTTACTTGGGTGCGAGAGGAAATTAATTTAAGTGATTATATAGGTCAAACTATAAACGTTCGATTTTTATTGAAATCTGATGGAGGTTTAACGAAGGATGGTTTTTATTTCGACGATTTTCAAGTGATGTATAATGCGAATAGCACTTCAAATTTAGAAGAATTGACAATGGAGTGCAAAGTAATGCCTAATCCAGCAAATTTTTACACACAAGTGAGTCTTTCTTCAGTTTTGAAAACAGGAGAAATTAAAATTATAGATCAAGCAGGGAAAGTGCTATTGACTCAAATGATCAGTCAACCAACAAATAAGATTACTCTTGATACTGAAAGTATTCCTTCTGGATTTTACACAATTCTTTTCAGTGAAATTGGGATAAATACAACCCCTGTGAAATTGGTAATTGTGCATTAATCTGCAATTGCTTAAATGAGATAACTTTCATATAAGTTAATTCAATTTAAATCTATATTTTTGATAAAGAATTCACTTTATCATATTTCAGTATGTCTAAAAATATCCTTTTATTTTTTACCATTATTTTTTTTGGATTAAATATTCAAGCGCAACAAAAAGATTCTCCGAAATTAGTTGTTGGTATTGTAATCGACCAAATGTGTTATGAATATTTATACAGATATCAAGAGAAATTTGGTCAGGATGGTTTTAGAAAATTAATGAAAGGAGGCACTCATTGTCGCAATACACACTATAATTATGTCCCGACTTTTACAGGTCCAGGCCATGCTTCTATTTATACTGGAACTACTCCCAATAATCACGGAATAATTGCTAATGATTGGTTTGATCGAGCTACAAATGCAAATGTAAATTGTGTGGATGATTCAACCGTTACTGGGGTTGGCACGATATCAATCGAAGGACAATGTTCCCCTTACTATTTGAAGGCAAATACAATCACTGATCAACTAAAATTGACGTATCCAAAGTCAAAAGTTATTTCGATGTCTATAAAAGATCGCGGAGCAATATTATCTGGTGGTCATTTGTCAGATGGGTCATATTGGTTTGACTATTCTTCAGGAAATTTTGTAACAAGTACTTTTTACGAGAAAGAATTGCCTTTTTGGGTTGCTAATTTTAATGCTAAGAAATATCCGGAAAATTGTTTAAAGAAAACTTGGTCACCGATAATGGATCTCAGTTTGTATGGTGAAAGTGGACCAGATAATTCACCCTATGAGGAACTTTTAGCAGGAAAATTGACACCAACTTTCCCCTATGATCTAAAAGAAATGAGTGCCGGGTTACCTGCTTATAATTTATTTACTACAACACCATTTGCCAATACGTATTTAGCTGATTTTGCGATTGAATCGATTTATAATGAGATGCTTGGGCAAGATAATCAGACTGATTTTTTATGTATTAGTTTTTCTACGCCAGATATTATCGGACATGCTTTTGGTCCATATTCTGTTGAAATGGAAGATATGTATATACGTTTAGATCTAGAAATTGCTAAATTGATAAAACAGTTAGAACAGCGCGTTGGAAAGGATGATTTTATTCTTTTTTTAACGGCGGATCATGCAGTGGTTCCTAATCCACAATATTTAATGGATAAAAAACTTCCAGGAGGATTTCTTTTTAAAGACAATAATTTACTTGAATTAGAATCTGATATAAAAGGCGAATTTGGTGCTGATTTAATTCTAACAATTGTCAATAATAATATTTATTTGGATCATGAATCAATTGAATTGTTGAATATTAATAAATCTGCTTTAGAGAAGTTTATTGCTGAAAAAGTGGCTGCTTGGGAAGGTGTAAAATGTGTTTTTACATCTGAGCAATTGAACAATTCGATGACAGATAATAGTTGGGGAGATATGATTCATCTCGGCTATGTTGCCAAGGAAAGTGGAGATTTAATTTATATCTTGGAACCGGGATATCTGCCAAAATCAGTCGATAATGAAGTTTCAAGAAGAGGTACTAGTCATGGGTCAGCTTTCAACTACGACACACATGTTCCTCTTATTTGGTATGGAAAACACATCAGAAAACAAGAAGTATTTAGAAGAATTAATATCACAGATATTACAGCGACATTAACACATTTACTATACTTGCAAAAACCAAACGCAACAACAGGTGAACCGATTTTGGAATTGTTAGGAAAGTAAAGATTGATTTTTTTCTATTTATTGTATTTCAATCTTCCAAATATTTTTCGTTGTATCATCTGCAATCGTTTCTTTTCCGCAACGAATATTTACGCACCAAAGAATTTTTTCATCATCCTCAAGGATTAAGATTTCTTTTTTCTCATTCGAAGGAACTTTTGCGTCTTTTATAATATCAGAAATTAATTTACTTCCTTTCATTCCGATCGGTTGCATTCTGTCCCCGGTTTTCCATTTGCGAAGGTGCAATTCTCCTTGTATTTTGGATGGATCTACATAGATTTCATTTTTTGAAAAAGTTAGCGGAAGATGAGTTGTTGCCGTTATAATTAAAGAGGGAAGAGCACACTTGTTTTCTGTTTCTTTAACGAATTTAAAATAGGAATCTTCTCGGATTATTTCTGCGAAAGCATTTTGAGAATCAATTTTTTCTACATTGATTTGTTTTCCTTTTTGCGTTAATCGAAGTTTATCTAACTCTTTTACTAATCTTGCTTTGTGACCTAATTGCCTTATTAATTCTACTTTTTCATTTTCTGATAATAGATCATAATCCGAAAAAGGCAGAATTTCATCCTTGTAAATGTTTTGTAAAATAGGGGAGACGATTCTCTCTAATTCCAACTGTGTTTCTTGAAATTTATCAATCAGTAATAAAATACTTTCTTCCAGTGATGGGATTTCTATTTGTAATTCTGGAAGCAAAATGTTTCTTAAAATATTTCGTGTATATTTATTTGTTTTATTGGAATTATCTTCTCTCCATCCAATACCATTTTCTTTTGCGTATTGAATTATTTCTTCTTTTGAAAACGGTAGTAATGGACGGATAAATCGATGATGTTCAGAAGGCATGCATGCCATTCCCATAATTCCTGACTTTCTTCCTAAATGCATAAAAAAAGTTTCAATTTGATCATTTTTATGATGACCTAGAGCAATGTAATTATTTTGAGATAAAGAACGTTTTTCTTCAAAAAAATCATACCTCACTTTTCTTGCAACTTCTTGCAAATTCCCTCCTTTACTATTTAAAATTGCTTGTAAATCTATACGTTTTAAATGACATGGAATTGAAAGTGTTTTACACGTGTCAAGTACTAATTGCATATCCTGCTCAGAATCTTTACCCCGTAATTGATAATTGACATGAAGAACTTCAACTTTCCAATTTGCATTATGTAAAATAGATAAAAGAGTCATGGAATCAACGCCACCACTGCAGGCTAGGAAAATAGTTTTCTCAGATAATTTTGACCAGCTGCTGGTGATATGTTGAAAGATTTTACTCATTCATTCCATCTAAAATCCTCTGAACTTTTGTCAAACATTCTTCATATTCTTTTTCCGCAGAAGACAAATCTGTGATCGCCCCGCCAACACTGCATGAAAGTAGTTTCTTGGCTTTGTTATATAATAAAGAACGAATTACAACATTGAAATCAAAATCACCATTCGGTTTAATATAGCCAATGGAGCCAGAATACAACCCTCTTTTGAAGGATTCATGTTCCTCAATTAATTCCATCGCTCGGATCTTAGGAACCCCAGTCATGGAACCCATTGGAAAGGTGGCTTTGATAATGTCTATGAAAGGAGTATTCTCCTCTATCTCGCACGAAATAGAGGAAATCATTTGATGAACTGTTTCAAACGTGTGAATTTTACATAAATCATTGACTGTGACACTATTTTTAGTAGCTATTTTCGAAAGATCATTCCGAACTAAATCGACAATCATAATATTTTCAGCTCTTTCTTTTAGGTCATTAATCAAATCATTTTTTAACTTTTCATCTTCTTCCCCTGTTTTACCTCTTTTTGCAGTTCCTTTAATTGGCTCGGACAATAAAGTATTACCTTCTCTTTTTAAAAAACGTTCGGGACTTCCGCAAAAAACAGTATAGTCACCTGTATGGAAGAAGGATGAAAATGGTGCTTGCGTAATTTTATTAAGTTTAAAATACACGTCTAATGGATAATTTATCTCAACGTTTTTAGCAATAAATTCTTGGCAAAAGTTAATTTCATAAATATTTCCAATTTGAATATGCTTCTTTAATTTTTCAACCTGCTCAATGTATGCTTTTTTGTCAATGAATGGTTCAAAGTTGAATGAATACAGGTGAAAATTTTGATCTGTTTCTTCCTCCAAAAAGTAGCTAATAAAATCAAAACTTTCATCGCATTTCTCTCCTTGTAAAAAGGATATGGTTTCATTTTTTAACTCTACTACATACTTAGGCACCCAAAAATAGAGGTCAGGGAAATCTATGTGATCGATATTTTTTGATGTTAATTTTTCAATTTCATTTTTTAAATCATATCCCAACCATCCAAAAATGTATTTATTTGGGTTTTCCTTGAGAAATAAGTCTAATTGAGGGAATGCATTTCCACTTCTTTGTTGAATCATTTTTCCTTCGCCAAAAGCTAGGAGTCCACTGCCATTATTACTATTAAGATATGAAATTGGGAAATTATACATAGATAAGTTATAAGTTCAAAAGTAAGAATTTAGATTTGAAAATGCTGAAATTTATGTTATTTTTGGTAATGCAAGATATGAATTTATCACATGATTTATCAATTTTTAAAATTTACAGTTGGAATTGGGATACGGTTTTACTATAAAGAAGTTAAAATTCTGAATAGCAAAGCGCTTTCTCATGATGGCCCGCTTATTATAATTGCGAATCACCCAAATACGCTAATGGATGCCATGATGATTGGTTTTGTATCTAAACGGCCTATTTATTTTATGGCAAAAGCTACTTTGTTTAATTCAAAATTTAAATTGTGGTTGTTACAAAGTTTAAATATGATTCCCATAAATAGGCAAGGGGAAAAATCAGTTAAGGGCATTTCCAATCAAGGTTCTTTTGATGCATGTTATAAGATCTTGGAAAGTGGCAAGACCCTAGTCGTTTTCCCAGAAGGGACGAGTTTTCAAGAAAGACATTTAAGAGAATTAAAATCGGGAACAGCTCGCATTGCATTAGAAGTTGAAAAAAGAAGTCGAGGGAAATTGAATTTACGTGTTATTCCTCTAGGGCTTAACTATTTAAAAGCTGAAAAATTTAGAAGTTCTGTATTGGTCAATGTCGGTCCGCAAATTCCGGTGGCAGAATATTTAGAAGAGTATGAAAAGAATGGTGGGAAAGCAGCAAAAAAGTTAACTGAAAAATTTCGCGTTAATCTGGAGCATGTATTGGTGAATTCACACTCAAAAGAGCAAGAGATCCTGGTAGATGAATTAAGCGAATTACTGTCATCAAAATATATAAAATCCAGTGAAAAAGGGGTAGAGGGCGACATTTCTTTCTTGAAGGAAATTAGAAATAGGGTGGAAGAGATTCATTTAACACAGCCATGGAAAATTATTGAAATTCAGTTGTTGATTCAAAATCTGCAATGGAGACTGAGTAAATTAGATATTCGAGCAGATTTTTTAGATCGACGATTTAGATCCTTAATGTTTTTTAGGCAAATATTATTTTCCATCTTCTTTTTAATAATTGGGTTACCAGTTTTTATATATGGTTTTGTTCATTGTATTGTACAGTATAAATTGACAGACTTTTTAGTACCAAAAATCACGAAAGATATTGAGTATTTTGCACCAATTTCAGTTTTATTGGGGCTAATTTTTTATCCAATATTCTTTTTTATTTTTTTATTAATTGCTACTTCTATTTTTGATTTCACTTGGTTGGGGAATTTTTTATACTTCCTATCAATGCCTTTAAGTGGACTTTTTGCAAATTCATTTTATCGCTATTTAACGCATATTTCTTTTAAATGGAAATATATCTTCTTAATGATTAATGATAAAAAAGCAATGATAGAATTGCAAGAAAAAAGAAATGAATTGAGAACGATAATTTTTGATAATTAATTTTCTCATCGTTATTTTTCTAATTTGTGAAAGCCGTCACTTTGAAGTAATCTAGAATTATTTCGGATATTTTTTTTTAAAATCATTTTGTTCCGTATGCATAAGTTTTATTCACTTTTTCAGGATTTCCTTTAACGTAATTTTAAGCCACATATCCTCTCATACTGCATCCGTCGAAGGTGTTTAGCTTGTTTTTCTCTATGTAATCTGAAAGGTTCTGTGTGAAAAGCCCAATTGAAAATTCTTTATCTGAGGGAGTTTCGCCGTGTCCCTCAAAGTCGAAAGTGGGGATATTAAAGAGGGAGTTCAATTCAGAGCATAAACTAATCAGTTGTGTTTTTGAACCTAAAGCAGCGTGAATAAGAAGGGTTTGTTTTTCCATTTTTATTAATTATTTCAATATGTGTAGTACGATACCTTTATATAATTGGTTTTGCACTCAGAATCAGAATCTCCATTCCAAATATAAGTTCTGAAAACTTTATTTGAATCTTTTGGGATGTCAAATGATATGCTCATTTTACGAGGTTCTTCATACAAAACATTTCCAAAATAGTAGTTTCGATACAGTTTCCCGTCATTTGATGAAACTACTAAGCTAAGATTTGGCTCCTCATGTTCAGCGCTAATTTCTAATTCTATGACAATCTTTTTTACATTATTTAATGTGTCACTGTCAATTGCATCTGTAAAATGTTTTTCACTATTTGTTATTTGATTTTTATTTTGCATTTTTGAAGCTAAAAGTATCCAGTTCTTCTTTATTTTCACACTTGGCGCAATCGTTTTCCAGTCAAGAAAATTATCCCAGTAATCTTTAGAAGTAGTTTTACCTCCTTTTTGTATGTCGTAATAAATTTGAAAGTTTTGAAGAAGATTTAATAGTATCAGCGGAATGATGATAATGAAATATCTTATTCTAACATTTTTCTTTTCAATAAAATAAGAAAATCCGATAACTATAATTGGATAAAAATCAATCATCGTTCTTTGACCCATCCCAGTTCCATATGTCCAACACCACCAAGAAGATAAAACATACGTAATAATTATAAAAGGAAGGATAAAATAAAGTCCTGTTTTCAGCGATGTTTTAAAAGATTGAAATAAGGTCGTGACTATCAAAAAACACATCATAGGAGTCCATAAAAGCCATCCTTTTTTATAAGAAAATAGATAGTTCCACCAATTTGATTGCAAGAAATTGAAGCCTTCTTCATTGTAAGAATAGACAAACCACTGATTTGTCTGCCATTTCCAGAGTAATGGAGGAATTACAAGAATTAAGAGCACAAACGGGAAGTAGAAAATTATTTTTTTCCAATTTAAGTTTGATTTAATAAAAAGTAGAAAATCTTCATCACAAATCGCGAATATAAATGGAACAAATAGAACCATCATCGCATTTGTAGGCCTTGTGATTACGATGAGAGCCATTAGTATGATCAAAAATCCTGACCATTTCATACTTTTTGTTTCTATCCATTTTTGAACAATCCAAATAAACAGACTGAATAAAAAGAAATTAAAAATATGACTTACACTATGGTCGTAAATTAAGTAGTACCAGACATTTGAACCGAAAATAATGCAGATAAAAGAGATCCAAATTATTTTAAAAGAGACTTTTCTTTTTAGAAGAAACTTAGAAAGTAAAAACAAGCCAGAGAAAAAATAAAAATAATGGGCAATAACAATCCCTAGTTGAAAAGGCATTGAATAACCATCCACAGGAATCCCTGTTAGCCAAGCGGCTACTGCAGAAAGGAAGAAAAAAGGTAAGTATAAAATGGCTAATCCAGGGAAACACTTATTTACAAATGTACCATTTGGCTGTTTATTTCTAAAGCCTTTTGCCATTGAGCCATCCTCTAAATAATAAGTCGTTTCTATTTTATCGACAAATTCATAATTTGAATCGTGATAGATAAATATTGCAGGAAGGTAAGCGTAATAACCTTTAGCATCTCCATTGATTGGTTTTTGGTAACGAGAAGTAAAATCTCGAGAAAAAAATAATGTAAGAAAGACAATTAGAATTGTTAAAAACCAAATTAATTTGCGCATATGTAAAAGTAAAAAAAAAATGGTTATGAATAATTTTCAGATTTATAAGGAAAAGTAGAAGGGTTATGCTGAATTTTTTAACTTTGACAGCGATTCGGGAATATTGAAACATTTTTTCTTTCTATTGACCGAATTTTATTATTTTAAAGAACAATTGAAAAATGGAAATTAAGAAACTTTCAATATTAATTCCTGCTTATAATGAAGGTAAAACGATTCAATTTGTTTTAAAGAAAGTTATTGAACTTAATTTAGTAAATAATATTGAAAAGGAGATAATTGTCGTGAACGATTGCTCAACTGATAATACGGGAGAGGAAATAGATCTTTTTATTAGTAATAATTTACAACAAAATATCGTTGCTTTTCATCAAGAAATTAATAAAGGAAAAGGAGCTGCAATTCATAAAGGTATAGAATTAGCAACAGGAGAATATTTTATTATTCAAGATGCTGATTTAGAATTAGATCCTTCTGATATCAATATTTTGTTGAACGAAGTTGTTTCTAAAGATGTTGATATTGTTTATGGTTCTCGGTTTATAGGAGGTAAACATCAAAACACTTCATTTATTTGGCACATTTTAGGTAATGGTTTTTTGACAAAGCTTTCAAATTTATTTAGTGGTTATAAACTAACTGATATGATGACTTGTTATAAATTGGTTCCAACATCCATTATTCAATCAATTTCTTTGGTTGAAAATCGTTTTGGGTTTGAACCGGAAATTACTATGAAATTAGCAAAGTTTAAAAAATTGAAAATTACAGAAGTTCCAATTTCGTACAATGCAAGAACAAAAGAAGATGGCAAAAAAATAAGTTCTAAAGATGGAATGCGTGTGATTTACTGTATTATTAAATATAAATTTTCAAAAAAATAGATAAAAATCGTAATCGAATATAGAGATTATATTTTCTTCAAAATAAGCTTTTCTCCATCTGCAAGTCCACTAATTAAATAATGGTTTTCTGTTTTACCGATAATTGTAATCGTTTTGGAAACAGGTAATTCGTTTACTAAAACACGAACTATGTTGCCGTTAATTGCAGAAAAAGGCACTGCAATGCATTTAACTGTTGTTTTTTGCTTGAAAGTAATTTTTACGTGCGTGTCTGACCGTGCTATTGATTCATTTATTTTATAAAGTGAATAAAATACTTCCAAACTATCGCTTTTATCATTTATTTTTGAAGATCGTAAAAATTCACCCTTTGAGATTTCTTCCCCATTCTCTGACCAAAATTGAATATTCTTTTGCTTCTTATTCAGGTCTAATTTTTCCTTTTTGATAGTGAATTTTGATAGTAATTTTGTGTCTTTCGAAATAAGAGCAATTGTGGATTCTGGGCTTATTTTTTTACCAGAGGATACAAATAATTTGACACATCTTCCATCAAAAGGTGCCAGGTAGAAATATTTCTCCATTTCTGATTCTAGCATTTTTGTTTTCACATATGTTTGCATAAAATGGCTCTCCTCCAAGAAAGAAGATTCTGCTGCTAGCAGAGGAGACACTATTTCTGGCAATCTCTTAATAGGTTTAATTTCATCCAAAAACGCCTTCCATTTTTCTATGTTATTTTCAAATTTAGATGCTATTTGAGGTAAAAGTGATTCAAGTAATTGAGCCAATTCAACTTTCTTAGCAGCAAGTGTTGAAAACGCTTCTAAGTTGTTTAATCTAAACAATAGCTGATTTTTTTGAAATGATTGTCCTTCTTCTAATTTTGGTTGACCATCTAATAATTCACCAGAAATAGCAAATCTTATTTTGGAATTCTCTTGCTTGAGAATTTCCCCCTTCTGAGTAATTTCAAATTCAATAAAAGTATTATCTACGGTTTTTGTGATGAATTTCTTTAATTTAATAGTGACTTTCTTCTCTTTATTTTCGTTATTTACATCTGTCCTATAATAGAAATAGAAACAAAAAAAAAGTAGAATTACAGCAAATGAGATGATAAATTGTTTGCGTTTCATGATTTTCTTAAATTGTGAGGCTAACCTTATAGTATGATTGAAAGTACATAAAAGTAAGTTAATTCAAGGTAATTATTGCAATTTTTATTTTTATTTTCACACTATCTGAAGGTAGAATAAAGGACATTGTTGAAAACTTAGTTGAAAACCAAATCTGTAACTCGAAAAATATCCCTTGATCGTTTGTTAACTTTGCTTTAATAAATAAATCCAAAGAATATGGCATTATTAGGCACATTGCTAAAACGTAAGCTATCTGACGATCAGGTATCAAATATATTTATTAATGCACTTTTAGAAGTGGTTGATAATGGGTTCGTAGAAGTTGCTGAGCTAATAAATGAGGATTTGGCTTTTGTTAAATCTCCTGAAGTTGAGTCAAATCAAAATGGGGAATTTGCTCTAATTGTCATTGCTGCTAATTTATCTTTTTTAGAAAGTACTTTTGACGCTGATCAAGCATTAAGGGTTGAGCAAATGATTTTTGCAAAGTTAGGTAAAATGTATGATTTGACAGCATCGGAGTTTCAGACTTTAGCACGAGAATACCAAGGTTTTATTACGAAAGTAAATTACCCTTCAAAAAATATGGTTTACGGAATGTCTAAGGCAATGTTTGAGAAATATCAATTAAATGAGTTTCAAGATGATTATTTCCGTCGAATGCAGGCTCCTAACCCTTTGTTTTTGAAAAGAATGGATGAGGTAATGGTCAATTTTATTTGGAACTGGGATGCGTTCTTTAAAAAGTATAAAATGAATTAAAAAGTTACTTAGAATAAAAAAACAAAAAAACTCGAGATGAAAGTCTCGAGTTTTTTTGTTGGTAATAATTTATTCTTTCAATTTTTCATCTAATTTTTCACATACACCACTTTCTTGGTTTCAAAAAAATCCTCTTTAAAAAAAGCGTTTAATTCATGAAATTTGTAATACTTTTTTACTGGACTCATTTCTTCGATCAAATCCCCTCCTTTCAGGTATAATATTCCATTGGGTAGGTTATTATTATTTTTCTTATTAAATTTCTTTTCTATCCAAGTTAAAAAGACCGGCATTGCGGTTACTGCTCTACTAATTATAAAATCAAATTTTTCCGGAATTAACTCAGCTCTAGCATGAATTCCTTTCACATTTGTCAATCCTAATGATAAGGCAATTTCATTTACTACTTTAATCTTTTTTCCGATAGAATCAACTAATGTAAATTGACAATTTGGGAAAAGAATTGCAAGAGGGATTCCGGGAAACCCTCCACCTGTTCCAATGTCTAAAATGGAGGTTCCGTTTTTAAATTCAATTACTTTAGCAATTCCTAATGAATGTAAAACATGTCTTTCATAGAAGTTCTCTGTATCTTTTCTTGATATCACATTGATCTGCCCATTCCAGTAGTCATAAAGCTCTTGTAATCGGGAAAAATGAGATTTTTGAACTTCTGTTAGATGAGGAAAATACTTTAAAATAAGATGTACTGAATTCATTTCCTTTTTAATTTGAATAAAATTAGTAATCACCCTAATTCCTAATTTATTTTTTAAATAGTTCCTTTCGTTTTTTCGATCATATTCGCAAGGAATTCTCTGGCACGAAATAACTGAGCTTTTACGGTTCCCAAGGGAATGTTAAGCTCTTCTGCGATTTCTTCATAGCTTAATTCTTCAAAATATCTTTTTTCAATTAATTCCTTGTATCGTGGTTTTAGTTTACTCACTAAATCACGCATTAATTTTATTTTTTGATTTTGAATAATTATTTCTTCTGGATCTAATGTTGTTGATTTTGCATCAAAAAAGATCACATCACCGTCATCTGTCATTCGTCCAGTATCCATCGAGGTAATCTTAATTCGTTTTTTTCGAATAAAATCAATGCAATTATTGGAGGCTATTTTGAATAACCAAGTACTAAATGCAAAGCTAGGACTATATTGTTCTAATCGATTAAAGGCTTTTCCAAAGGCTTCTATTGTTAAATCATCAGCATCATCCTGATTTTTTACCATTTTTAGCATCATGTAATATATCGATTCTCGATACCGATCCATTAATTCTGCATATGCGCTTTGTTTACCATCAATTGCAGCTTTTACTAACGCTAAGTCATGTTGTGCTTTATCTGATAAATGTTCGCCTCCTACCATTTTCTAATTTCTTTTTTGTCTGTTGTGTAATACAAAATGGGAAGGAAAATAGCATACCCTATGTCATATAATGGAAGTAAAGCGATAAAGCTTGGTTCTTTCAATTTCTTAAAACACCTTGCCTGAATCCACCATTTTAGTAGTACTACAAATCCAAACCCTGATAGAGTTATCAAACGGAAACTCTCATCAAGTAACAAAATAACAAAGGAAATCAATAAGATTAACATGGTTAATGGATAAATTCCTAACATCGCTTTTTTGAAAACATTATATCTGCCAGCTGTAGTGAAGTGTCTGGATTTTTGCATGTACCAATTTTCCCAATTATCACTTCCTTCCGAATAACAGAAAGATACTGGGTCAATGTTAATAGAAAAGTTGTTTCTGGTGATGGTCTCTTGTATAAATAGATCATCATCTCCAGAAGTTATAGAATAATGAGATTTATAGCCATTAACGGAATTAAATAGAGTTTTGGTGTAGGCTAAATTTCTACCAACACCCATATATGGCATTTTTGCTAATGCCATTGATAAATAATTGATAGCAACCCAAGTCGTATCAAATCGAATTAAACGATTGAGAAATCCTTGCTTCTTAACATGTGGAGCGTAACCCAAAATAATTTGTTTTTCATCTGTGAAATATTGAGCCATACTTTTCAACCATTGATTACTTGCAGGTCGACAATCAGCGTCTGTGAAAAATAAGTGTTCATATTTAGACCCTTTTATTCCTAGAGTTAATGGTAACTTTTTACCTGGTTTTAAATGGGCGCTTCTTTCTACTTCAATAACCCTTAAATTTTTATATTGATGTGCATATGCATTTAAGATATGGGAAGAATCGTCTACTGATTGGTGGTTAATTACAATCACTTCAAAATTTGGATAATCTTGCTCTAGTATTAATGGCAGGTTTTCATAGAGGTTATCCGATTCATTACGTGCGGAAATTAGTACACTTACGTCCGGATAATTAGATGCTCTTGTATTTTTTCGACCTGTAAAAAAGGAAAGCTTGCCATGGATAAATAGTGTGTATATTATCTGAATGAATGCCATTAAGGAAAATAAACAAAATAATATCGTGGGTAATGTGAATTCGAAAATCGGAAAAAATTGCATCTATGTATAAAGCTTTGTGCAAATATGGGGTGCTTTCGTAAATACAACTATCTTTGTGACGATTATTTTTCAACAATTTTATGCACTTCGATTTATTACATACCGATTCCAAGTCAAAAGCGCGTGCTGGAATCATACATACGGATCACGGAACGATTGAAACTCCGATATTTATGCCTGTGGGAACTGCCGGTACAGTGAAGGGAGTTCATCAACACGAACTAAAGGAGGATATTAAGGCACAAATTATTTTAGGAAATACCTATCATTTATACATGCGACCAGGAATGGATGTGGTTGAAGGTGCTGGTGGCTTACATAAATTTAACGGTTGGGAAGGTCCAATTTTAACGGATAGTGGTGGATATCAAGTGTATTCTTTATCGAGTTCTAATAAAATTACAGAAGATGGCGTGAAGTTTCGTTCACATATAGATGGTAGTATTCATTTTTTTACTCCTGAAAAATCAATTGATATTCAACGTTCAATTGGCGCTGATATCATTATGGCTTTTGATGAATGTACTCCTTATCCCTGTGAGTATAATTATGCAAAACGGTCTATGCATATGACCCATAGATGGTTGAAAAGATGCTTCGATCAAATGGATGTTACGGAACCTAAATACGGTCATAATCAAGCTCTTTTTCCGATTGTGCAAGGTAGTACCTATAAAGACTTGAGAACTCAATCTGCTGAAATGATATCTTCTTTTGGAGCGATTGGAAATGCAATTGGTGGTTTATCTGTGGGTGAGCCAGACGAAGAATTGTATGCAATGACGGATCTAGTTTGCGATATTTTACCTAAAGATAAAGCTCGATATCTAATGGGAATAGGTACTCCTATTAATTTATTAGAATGTATTGCACTTGGAATTGATATGTTTGATTGTGTCATGCCGACTAGAAATGCACGTCATGGGATGTTATTTACTTCCGAAGGAATAATAAATATTAAGAATTTAAAATGGGCAAATGATTTTTCAATGTTAGATCCAAATGGTACTTCTTATGTTGATAAATTTTATTCCAAAGCATATTTAAGACATTTAATTAAATCAAGTGAATATTTAGGAATGCAAATTGCTACAATACATAATTTAGCTTTTTATCTCGAATTGGTCAAACAAGCGCGAGTTAGAATATTAGATGGTTCCTTTACTGAATGGAAAACAAAAATGGTTGTTAAATTAGGGACTAGATTGTAATTTTTGAGTGCAAAAAAACATGTTGAAAATAATAGATAAATATATTATTAAGAAGTTTTTATCGACTTTCTTTTTTATGTTAGGAATCATAATGTTACTTTCAATGGTGTTTGATATGTCTGAAAGATTAAGTGAGTTTATCGCAAAGAAAGCTCCTATTTATGACGTAATTACAAAATATTATTTCACGTTTCTCCTTCATTATGGAAACATGTTTTCCTCCTTGATTATTTTTGTTTCGGTCATTTGGTTTACAGCAAAAATGGCGCAGGATTCTGAAATTATCCCAATTTTAAACAGTGGAATTACTTTTGGTCGAATGTTGAGACCTTATATGATTGCAGCCACTGTATTAATGTTAATTTCATTACTCTTGAATCATTATGTTTTGCCAAAATCGAATAAAGTAATGATCGATTTTGAAAATAAATATTATAGAATAGGTGTTCATGTTGAAAATTATAATGCAGAATTCCCTGGAAATGGTTCTTTAAGTATTTCTAGTTATGTTTCAGACGATAATATAGTGAATGATTTTATTTTCGAGAAAACTGATAATTTCAATAAATCAATTTACTTCTTAAAAGCCAGAACTGCCGTTAATCTTCCTGGTACAAATAAGTGGAAGTTGAATGATTACTATGAAAGAATTGTCGGGGATACAAATGATATTATTCGAAATGGCAAAGAAAAAGATACCATATTTGACTTTCAAATAGAGGATATCGCTCAAAGGGAAAATGTTGCGGAAACAATGACCTATTCAGAGCTAAGGGATTTTATTAAAGCTGAAAAGGCAAAAGGATCGGCTAATATTCCAGATTATGAAATTATTTTTTATGAACGAACGTCTTTGCCTTTTGCAACGTATGTCCTAACAATTATTGGCGTTTCGGTTTCTAGTCGAAGAAAAAGAGGTGGGGTTGGTATCAATATTGCGCTAGGTCTAGGCATAATATTTATCTATATTTTTACAATGAAAGTGACAAATGTAGCAGCAATGAATGTCGGTTTTCCTGCATATATTGCTGTGTGGATTCCAAATGTAATTTTTTCAATTGTTGCCTATTTTCTGTATCGGCATGCAAAAAGGTGATGAGTAGCATATTACTGCATGGTCTTCATTGAGCTTCCGTCTGTAAAAACAAGTACAACCAATCCTGAATAATATTCATCTACTAGTTGACCTAAAATATTTGTTTTATATAGGATTTCTCGATTAGAATTGCTTTTTAATCGATTGTCAATACTGATTAATTCAGAATATTTCGATTTCCCTTCAAAATCTGTTTGACTTAATCGATAATAATTAATTGAATTTTCAACGTGAAAATCTGTCATTGAATATTCATTGTTGATAAACGAATTTCCAGCACCTTCCACGGTTCCTACTTTATCATAATTTTTACCGTCTACCGTCTTCTCAATAGTAAAATAGGCACTATTCATTTCTGTAAGTGTTGTCCACTTTAATTCGTTCGAATTTCCGTTTTTTGAACCTGAAAAATTTATGATTTCGATAGGTAGGACGATCACATTCTCAAAGGCTCCCATCCATGGTGTTGTTGATCGTGTTGAACCAATAAAATCATCAGTAACGATTGCAAATAAGTTAGTTCCTGTGCCGCTCACATTGGAAGTGTTTCCCGCAGGTACTTCTCCTGATGATGAAATCGTAATTGAAGTGCTTTTAGAATTTACTTCCTTCGATGAAGCTGCACGATAGGATGCAAATGTGGCATAATTAGCGCCGTTCCACACACCAATACTTCCACCATTTCCGCTTGCTTCAAGATAATTATAATCTGAATTGATTGTTGGTGCGCTGCTTGCAAATCGAATAGAAATATGTGTTCCAGTGCCACCGCTGTTTGATCTTGTATTTTGAAAAATATTATTCTTAACTTGTATGGTACTTCCTGCTGAATTTATGTCCGTAAATGCATTTGAGTTATTTGAACCACTTGTTGCGGTTCCAAATATTTTTACTGTGTTGTGATAAAATGAATATGTTTTAGCAGCACCTGATCTGTTTAAAATACCTCTCAGTACCGCCGATCCTGAGCCGTTATTAAGTAAAATAACATTGTTGTAAAAATTTAAATTATCAGCGGCATCTATTGTCATTCCAAAAAGATTAGCAGATGTATTGCTTGAATTGAATGTAATGCCTGTAATTTTATTTTTCTGGAAGGTTCCTCCACCATCATACGCCCAAATACCTACAATTGTTCCTGCTCCAGTGCTTGTTGCTGTAATCGTTGAAATAGTATTTCCTGATACACTATTTCCAACGACCAAAGAAGTGCTTTCCAAATAAATACCTGAAAATGAACTTGCTCCGGTGCCTGAAGTTGTGCAATTTTTAATAGTATTGGAAGAAATAGTGGAAAGACCATTTAAAAGTTCAACATTTATACCGGTTATACCTGCTGTGCTTCCTGTTCCTGTTTGATTGAACTGTTGTATTGTATTTCCGCTAATTACTGGGCTTCCTTTGCTATAACAGTGAATTGCATTTACGTTATCTATTAAACTGAAAGTCATGTTATTTGCAGTCGTACTTCCAATACTATTTGTTGAAATTGTATTTGTTCCGGAGCCTGATACATAAATGATAGCATTGTCATTGGTAGCGGATGCATTACTAATAGTGAAGTTTTGAAATGTATTATTGCTGATTGTTGAATTACTATTGGATACCCAAGAGATTACTTTATAATTGATTCCAATTCCTGTTCCTGTTAGTTGAATCGCTCCCGAACTAGATCCAATAACATTGTTTGTGATGATTCCTTGTGTATTTAGTCCTGCTGTAATTCCATAAAAGGCGGGGAATGTACCTGCGGTGGTATGTGTTTGTGTAATGCCCGCAATGGTATTGTAGGATATTGTGTTAGAGATATTTGTTCCCCAATGTTGTATGGCATAAAATGCGGTGCTTCCAGTAGATCCATTTATTGTTATACTGCCATTTGTCGCTGTACTTCCAATTGTATTGCCATTTCCAAGTGATCCTATGGTATATGCGGCAGTTCCATAGGTATAGATTCCAACGACTGAATTAGCCCCTGTGGAAGTTGCCGTGATGTTAGAAATCGTATTTCTAAGTATACTTACGCTTCCTGTAATGGCATTAAAATCAATTGCGTTCAATTGGTATGCTCCTGTTGTAATGGTGAAAGCAGTACTCCCGCAATTGGATGATCTTCCTCCAAAGTAATTATCAGTGATTGTAACACTTACGCAATTTGCTCCAACATAAATCATATCTAAATTTGTGGTGGTTAATGATATATTCGCACTTTGGTAAAAGCTATTTCCTGAAACTGTCCAACTATCTGAATACGAAACAATCCCGCACCAATCACCTTGTCCTAAATCGTAAAAATTATTATTTGAAACGGTTATTGAGCTATTATTAATACTTGCGGATGTGCCATAGGAGTATATCCCGTAGGATGGTGTTCCGCTTGCTGATTTAGTAATAGAGTTGTTGCTGATTTTATTATTTATATTTCCAATTGTGCTTCCTGAACCAAAGCCAATTACTCCTCCTGTTGAAGTGCCAGACCCTTGCATAGTTAGGTATTTAAGCGTGTTATTTGTTGCGTCTGCTTGAAAACTAAAAACATATGCTCCGCTTGCTGAGCTCGTATTAATAATTGTTAAGGCGCTTGAACCAACTCCACCTGCTCTACCATCAATTGTTAACCAATCTGCTCCATTCAATGTGAAAATAGATGCACTATTGCCGGTGAATGTAAAAAGAGCGCCTGTTTGAGGTCTAATGGTCACGGTGTTAACTGCACTTTTGTTAGCAAGGGTTCCTAGTGTTATTGTGCTAGTTCCAGATGATGTTTCAGTGCTATAGGCATAATTACTTTTAAGTTCTATTACATAATCTGTTGCTGCTGTGCAGGCTGAATAAGCGGCTGCTATGGTTGTATAGCTTGCTCCAGAAACACCAACGGTATAAATTGTAGTAGCTTTTAATGAATGATTGAAAAATAAGATAGCGATAATTGCTACTAATACTTTGTGAAATGATTGGCTGTTTTTCATAGCTTTACGTGTATTACAATTTTACTTTTTCTTGCAAGAATGAAGTAAAATTACATCGAAAGCGATTGGCAATTTAAATTTTGAAAGTTGGATTCATGAATCTGTACAATCCTGGTGATGTGGAGTGTATGAATTCATGAATTAGCACAAAGTTAATTAGTTAAGTATTTGATTTAAAATAGATTTGTAAATTATTCGGATTGGGTGATACTTTTTTATTAGTGTAACTGAATGGCTGTGAATTATTCAAGAATTATGAATTATTTCACCCACATTAACTTTTCTTTCTCTACTTTCATCCGCATGAAGCCAAAAAGGACAGTGACCAATTCTCCATTAATTTCATCAACTGTGCCACTTTGTTTTGTTGAAATTAATTTTACGGTGGATCCTACTTTTATTTTAATCCTTTCAAATTCATCTCGTTCTATAATCTCCTTTTTTCTTTTTGAGATTGGTTTTTTGAGATGAATTTCTGTTTTTAATTTTTCAATTCTTTTTGTTTCTTCAATTTTACCTTTTTCTAGGGAAATATATTTTGCAATTTCATCGAGCAATGGTTTATTAGCATCTTTCTTCTTATTTTTTGCCTGGAACCGATCAATAAATTGCTTTAATTTTTTACCACTATTTATATATTTATTGTTGACTTCAATTGTTTCTTGCTGAGTTTTTAATTTCTCTTCGAAACGTTCTTTTTTCTCTAAATATTCATTCTTTGCTTTTTGGGCTAATTGTTGAGCTGCAATATGCTCATTATTTAATCGTTCGAGATACGTTTTTTCTTTTTGTAATTCACCAAGCAATTTGTCCATAGAAACTTTCCTAACATCAAGCCTTGTTTTTGCTTCTTCGATTAAATCTAAAGGAATCCCATTTATTTGTGCAACCTCAAATGTAAAAGAACTACCAGGCTGCCCTAAAGAAAATTTATACAATGGTTCTAATGTTTCCGTATCAAATAACATACATCCATTGATCGCATTGGTTAATTGATCTGCTTTTAATTTGATATTTGCGTAATGTGTTGTGATGACGCCAAAACTCTTCTTGTTATATAGGTTTTCAAAAAAAACTTCTGCCAGTGCTCCTCCTAAATCTGGATCAGAACCAGTGCCAAATTCATCTAATAATAACAATGTTTTGCGATTGGAAACTTCAAGAAAATGTTTCATTCGTTTAAGTCTATATGAATATGTACTTAATTCATTTTCAATTGATTGATTGTCTCCTATATCGGTAAGAACTTGTTGAAAGAAGCACATTTTACTATTTGGATCAACTGGTACGAGAAGTCCTGCTTGAAGCATGAGTTGTAAAAGTCCTATTGTTTTTAAAGTGATACTTTTTCCTCCTGCATTGGGTCCAGAAATAACTAACATTCTAGAGGATTTATCAAGATATAAATATTGTGAAAGTGTTTTCTTTCCCAGCGCTTTATTGTTTTTCCAAAGAATCGGATGAACAACATTAATCAATTCTATTTTCATGTCATCGGCAATCGCTGGGAGACAACAATTTAATTCAAGTGCCAATTTGGTTTTGGCATTAATAAAATCAAATTCTGTTAATATCGATTGATATGCTTCTATTAATGGCAATAAATGTGCGATTTCTCTAGTAAGCACTTGAAGAATTCGGTATATTTCTTTTTTCTCATCATCAGATAATAATTCATATTCATTATTCAAAGCAACATTTGCTAATGGTTCAATGAATGTGAGACTTCCTGTTTTAGATGATCCTACTACTGTGCCTGGAATTTTTCGCTTATGTGTTGATAACACCGTAAGTACTCTACGATCATTTACAAATGCTTCTTTTGTGTCACCTAAAACATTTTCTTTTAAATGCTTTTTAAGTTCTCGATCAAAATTTTTATTTAGTTGATTTTTAACTACTTTTAGTTGTTGTCTAATCTCAAAAAGGAACGGCGAAGCATCATCTTTTACTAATCCTCTTCTGTCAAAAACTTTTTCTATTGAATCAATTATTTCAGTGGAATAATAAGCATCTTTCAAAAGGTCAGAAAGCAATGGATACTCTTTCTCTCGCTTGTCAAAAAAGAAAATGATGGAATTGCATATATGTGAAGCCGTTGTTAATCTCGCAAATCCATCTTGAGATAGAACTGCATTTTTTATGGGTAATAATTTAATTTCGATTAATAATTCTTGAAAATCTAGGGCAGGAAATATTTCTCCTTCAGTTCGAATAGAAAGGAATTCATTGACTCTATCTAATTCTAATTTAACGTCCGTAAAGCGATTTGAGGGAATTAATTTCATCAATCGTTGAGAAGTAGTTTCTCCAATTGCATAGGCAACAAGCCATTCTCGTATGGTTGAAAATTCTAAATCTTTTACCGTTTGTTGATCAAATGAATTCATTGAACAAAATTAGTGTATTTTATTTGTGATTCGCTACCTTTTGTTGGTTTACTCTTTTGAAATTATACTTAATTTTATTGCTCAATACTAAAATCTATAAAATGAAAATTATTTCTTTCAATGTGAATGGAATTCGGGCGATTACTAAAAAGAATTTTATTTCAGATATGAAGCGCGTGGATGCTGATGTGATCTGTTTACAAGAAACCAAGGCGTCTGTTGATCAAGTGAAGGAGGCGTTGACTGAATTAAATGATTATCATGTTTTTGCGAATGAAGCGGCAAGAAAAGGCTACTCAGGAACAGCTATTTTATCAAAAATCAAGCCTTTGAATGTTACCTATGATATCGGCATCGAGGAGCATGATACTGAAGGTAGAGTCGTTTGCGCGGAGTATTTAGAATTTTATTTAATTACCGTTTATGTTCCCAATTCTGGTAGCGAATTGTTACGATTAGAGTATAGAAAAACGTGGGATAGTTGTTTTTTAAATTATGTAAAGGACCTAGAAAAAGTGAAGCCTGTCGTTGTGTGTGGAGATTTAAATGTTGCTCATAAACCAATAGATTTAGCGCGACCAAAGCAAAATTACAATAAATCTGCGGGTTACATGCAAGAAGAAATCGATGGAATAGATACCTATGTTTCAAATGGTTTATTAGACTCTTTTAGAGAGAAAAATGTGGAAGATGTCAAATACACTTGGTGGAGTTATCGCGGCGGTGCTAGAGAGAAAAATGTAGGTTGGAGGATTGACTATTTTCTAGTTTCTGAATCTTATTTACCAATGGTAAACAATGCTTTTATTTTAAATGATGTTCATGGATCTGATCATTGTCCAGTGGGAATCGAATTATAAACGGATCAATACCAAAAGTTGGGGAGAATATTGTAAAATATCAAAAAAAATCAGTCACTAATTAAATTTATTTCGAAGTGAAGTTGAAATGGTCTTTCCACAGAATTAGTTGTAAATTTTTCCGTAATCGCGTTTCGCTTTTTCAGCGAAAGAGAGCGTGAAGGAAAGTATTTACGTACGGTTTTACGAAATAGAATGAAGTAAAAAAATCCTTGGAAAGATCCTTGATTTTTGCTTACTTTTCATCAAGGAAAAGT
>CANFRV010000012.1 GCA_947449575.1 Flavobacteriales bacterium | reverse complement strand
CTCACAGAATACGATCCGCAACTTCAACTGAAATTTAGTAGTTCATAAAATGTAGGGGGCTTACTTTTCAATTTCATCAATAAGTTCCAATAAAATAAAGTATTTCTGTGAGTAAAAGGATTAATTCATATTTTTATCGGACACTAGTGTTATTTTTTTTTAAAGATATGAATGTTAATTAGATCTTTGATTAATAGTAATATAAATATGCTATTTGTTATTAAGTATCTTTTAAACAATCGTTTTGGTTCTTGGTAAAGCCGAAAAACCCATTCTAAACTTAGCTTTTGCATCCATTTTGGAGCTCGCTTTTGTATTCCAATCATTACTGGTAAAGCACCGCCAATTCCAATCATGCATGAATTGATCTTCCCTTTCATACTCGCCATCCACTTTTCCTGTTTAGGACAACCTAAAGCAACAAACACGAGATGTGCTCCACTGTTATTGATCTTATCTATTATTAAAACTTCTTCTTCCTCAGTTAAGGGTTTAAATGGTGGACTAAAATATTCATGTTTACTAAGTTGAGGATACAATTTGAGGATGTATTCTTTTGTGTGTTGCAACATTTCATCCGTTCCGCCATAAAAGAAAACGCCCAATTGTTCTTCTTGTGCCTTTAGCAATAAGTCGGGTAAAAGATCCATCCCTGCAACACGCTCTTGTTTTATCCCATACAAGAGTTTCATCGCTTTCGCAAGTGGCATTCCATCCGGAGTTACCAGATCAGCACCATTTACCATTGACGCAAATTTTTTGTCCCAATGCGCCTCGATGGTCATATGAACGTTGGCTACACAGATGTAGGAAGATTGGTTGTTTTTTGCGAGAGCTAGAATGCGGTCGATAAAGGAACGGTATGATCCGTTAGAAATTTGAAGTGAAATGATTTTTTTGGTCACGGATTATAAGCTTTTAATAATTCAATGTGCTTATTTCTATCTTCAACTGTTTGGAAACGTTCTCCAATTTGCTTAGCCGGATTTCCACCATAAATACAATAAGCCTCAACATCTTTTGTTACAACAGATCCTGCCGCAATGATTGCGCCATCATTAATTATAATTCCCTGCATAATTGTCGAACCAAAACCTATCCATACATCATTGCCGATTTTAGTAACAAGATTTAATCCATTCCAAGTATAGTCTTTGTCTCTAATTGCTGAAGACAATCGAATTGGTGTACCAATTTGTTGATAATAATGATCGTATTTACCGACAATTGCAACTCGATTCCCAAAAATAACATTGTCACCAATGATGCAGTCTGTTTCTATAAAAGAGTCTCTTCCTATATAGAAGTTTTTTCCTATTTCAAGTGTGCTTTTAGCCCAAAGGCGAACTCGAATTCCTGAATGGAAGCCCGAATCTATTTGATATTTTCTGTATTTAAATTTAGTTAAGTACAGATTTCTTAAATTCTTAATGAATTGAATCATAGTCCAAGAATTGTTTCAATTTTAGATCTGATTCGTGCGAGGTACCCCATACGTCGTCGAAATCTTTTTTGAGCTTCCTTTGTAATTGCTGTTTTACTGGGAAAACTAAATTTTGTGTTCGAAGTTAAATCAAACAATGGTATGTATCTTCTTGATGAACCACTTGTGTGTGTAGCATTATCTCCAAAACCTTCATTTTTTATTTTAGAATAAACGGGGTAGAGAGTTACCCCATTTTTTTTAAATTGATTATAAAACCAACGAATAGCCCAAGAATCTAATTTGCCAGCCATTTGTTTGTCGAGCATTCCATTCAGATCAGAACCGCCTTTCGAAAACTCTTTTCTAGCCACTTTGTTTTGGATAAATTTATCGTAATCACTGATTTTCCAATCAACACTTTCCCAGCGATCTTTCCATGTCGCCCAGCCCCATGACCAGCCTCTATTTAAAAAATAAGAATCCGTTATAAGTTTTTCATTGAGTTTCAAATCAAATGAAAATCCAGAAATTGAAAACACATTATTATTATCTTTATATTTCATTAAACTCTCATTCATAAAATTTAAAAAATTCGGGCTGCTTACTAAATCATCTTCCATCACTATCGCTGAATCGTGTGTTTCAAGAACCTGACTAACACCATTAATTATTGAATTAGCTAGACCTTTATTCTGTTCCGCCACGTGAATGATAATACTTTTAAAACCATTTATTGTTTTAAGATAAGTTCTGACAATTTCAACGGCATGCTGGTCTATATTTCCTTTTGCCGCATCAGAGAAAATGATCAACTCTGATTCTTTTGCTAGGTAATTCTTTTGCAGTGCTTCTACAGTTTGTGTTAGGGTATCGAGGCGTTTATAAGTGAAAAGTATAACTGGAGCTAATTTCATTTTGACGATTTTAATTGCGAACCAAGAATTCTGAATAAATCAATTGCAAAATATACAATTGGTAAAGGACAATTTAATTTAGCCCAATACCAGCGTCTTTTCAAATTAATTGGTGAACGTTGGGAAGTGAAGAGATCTCTCCAATATTTTATGTTTTTTGATTTGTGAACATTTTTCAAGCCAGTTGCTTCTACTTCACTTTGAACAATTGCATGAGTGGATATAACTAATTTAAAACCATTTTTCTTACAACGATTTGAAAATTCTTCATCGGCCGCATAATGAGGAAAGTGTACATCATCGAATAAACCAAGGTCATCGAAAGCTTTTACTGGTATGAGTGTTCCTCTCCCTGGCAATAAATCCGTTTCAATAATTGTTTGTGTTGTTTGAATCTCCTTAAATTTTGATAAATCGATTGTTGATCTATACTTTGCCGTCCATTTATTCCATTTTGTCCCGGTATAAATTACTTTTGATGGCTCATTAATATCTACTGAAACACTTCCAACTATTGAATTCGGATTTTTTTTTGCAACATCATATAAATGAAATAAATAATCAGTCTGAACAATTAAATCGTTGTTTAGGGTAAGCACATATTCTGCATTATTTTGCTGTGCATATTTGACTCCAAAATTTGTAGCTTCGGTCCACCACATGCTTTCATCTCCTTTAAGAATAATCACTTCTGGAAAATATTTTCTTATGTTATCAGAAGTATTATCAGTTGAACCGTGATCTATAACTACTATTTTAAAATCTTTAAATGTTTGGTTTTGAAGGCTACAAAGACATTTTTCAGTGTATGACCAACGATTGAGGACAGGCATAACGATATAAATCATGTTATAATTTAGTTGGATATTTGTACTTTGCTTTTTCGTTCTTATTTTTCGCGAAGATGACAAAAGGTAAGCCCAGATATAGTGGGAAATTGAACCACTGCTCACCTTGTAAATTCAAAAAGACGATTATAAGAATAATAAATGAAAAAAGTTTTCCATTGACAACCGCAGCCTTCCATAGCAATACGAAATAGCCAAAAATGAAAAAGATTCCCATAGATGCCATATAATGTGAGAAACTATTACCACTTCCTATTACATCTCCTTTTGCACCAACAAACAAAAATTGATGATCTTGATATCTAGTTTTTTCGTCAAAACCATTTCCTATTAATGGGTGTTTGTTAATATAATGCCAATCAAAAATTAATGATCCAAATCTAGTATTAGAAAAATCTCCTTCCTCCAGTTCTGTTGATTTTTCAAATTGAAATTCAATTTTTTCTTTTAAGAAGTCTGTTGAATTATAAAAATATAACCCAATTCCAATTATTAATGGAAGTATTATAAGGGAAATCCCAAAATTTCTTGGTTTGTAAAAATAAAACAGTAAAATTAAAAATCCTACAATATATCCGGTAGTGCTTTGAGTTGTGATAACAGCAAGGATAATTACAATAAGTTGAAACTTATTGTTAAACCAATAATATTTTAAATGATTCAAATTAATCCCTAGACATAAAGTTAGAATTCCAGCATGAGCGCCCGGTTCCCAAAACATTCCAGCATTTTTTAGCATATGTGATTCATAGGAAGTACCATAAATTATATAAGATTTTATTTCTGGACCTATTAATAAGTAGGGTAAAGAAATTCCTACTATGTTTATTCCTAAAAATAAAACTAGGGAAACCGAACTCAAGAATGCTAAAACCTTAAAAAAATATAATGCGAAGTCTTCTTGCAAATAACTAATGATAAAACCACCCATTAATATTTTTAATATGAGATTGACAATTGCAGGAAAAGAGATTGATGGTAAAATCATATATTGAATCATTGAAATCAAAAGTATTCCCAATAAAAGAAGCTTGTATTTTTTAATAAATAACTTATTGATCTTTAAGCTACTATTTATAATTATAAGAGTCAATAAAAGGCCAATTATTGTACTTAATTTTCCAAATAAAAAGGTAGCTAGTGGATTACCACTAAAAAAAAGCAGTGTAAAAACTAATAAATTGGCTTGGATTTTCCTTTTTGATGACATTCAGATTGATCGAATAAATTTTGCAGGATTACCTGCCCAGATTTCATTATCAGGGATTGATTTTGTAACTACCGAACAAGCACCAACAATGGAATTTTCACCAATTGTAACACCCTTCAATATAGTGGAGTGTGCGCCAATAAATACATTATTACAAATTTTCACGGGAGCTGTTTTTGTTCTAGAAATATCTGTATCTCTATTCAATCTATCTTTTGGTTTCAAACTGTGAAAATCTGTGTCGTAAATAACTACATTGCCCCCTAAATTTACATTGTTTCCAATTTCAATTTTATCATGACAGACAATAGCTGTTGAGCTTATCCCAACATTATATCCAATAGCTAAATTTCCCTTTGGACCAACAAAAATACTACATGCTTGAAATCGTCCTATAGGGTTACAAGAGTGTTTATTATTCATCTTGAAGTTTTTATCAATTGAACAAACTCCTCCTAAACTTATGATTATTTTAGGGAGTCCATTCACTTTAAATGTCTTAAAATGAGTACCACTGAAATATAATATTATGTATGTGAAAAAGTGATCAAATGGAGACCTAGTTAAATTAATAATTTTATTGAAAGCTTTATAAGAATATACTAATATTTTTCTCATTTTTCATTTTATATTATTAGCTTATACGTATTAATGATATTGGTTAAGATTATTCCTTTATTATGCCTTAATGTAAAAATATTTATACCTTTTAAAGCCATTTTAGCGTAATTATCTGGATTATTATAGAAGTTTATTAATTCATTAACTATTTCATAAATTCCATTTGAAGGAACAAGTATTCCTGTTTCTTTATTTTTCTCTAAAGATGAGATACCTCCTAATTCTGATTAAATACTATATTCTTGATGCTCTATAACTTATTATTTTTTCAAAAAGTTTTACAATAAAAACATTAGGTTTATAAATAAATGCTTTAAATTTACTTTCTGACAATAGTTTGTAAAAAACATTGTTCTTCTTAACTTTTTCTTTTTTTATTTCTATTAAGGTATTATATTGATAATTAGTTTCTTCATTGAAAAAATCTAATAACAGGAACAATTTTTCGGTCTTATATTTAATAGCTTTACCATGTGTTGAAGTTATGCTAGTACCAATATAACTTCTTCTATAAACAGACATGTTTTCACAAATAAATCGAATATTCCCTGAATTTCTAAGGTGTAAAGCTAATGCTAAATCTCCATTTACACACTTTCCGTACCATAATGGTAAATTTTCAATATATTTATTTCTAAGTACCATACTTGCAGTAGGTATGGTCCATTTGTTAATTATGCTATCCATTGAGACATCTTCACTCTTTATACTTTTGTTGAAAATGGTAGGTTTTTTGTTTATTCCTTCATATATAATTGTCGCATTGTGACAAACCATTGAATAATCTTCATTTGCTTCTAAAAAACTAATCTGTTTTTGCAATTTTAATGAATCTGTCCAATAGTCATCACCTTCCAATATAGCAATATATTTTCCTTCTGAATTTGAAAGTAAGTCAACACTATTTCTTTGAGAACCAACATTTTCGTTTTGAAGAATTATTTTAAATTTATCAGGATATTTTGTCTGATATTCTAAGATAATTGCTCTAGTATCATCAGGTGAATTGTCTTCAGCTATAATTATTTTATATGAATACGATGTTTCTTGCATTAAAACACTTTCAATTGCTTCAACTATATATTTACTGTGATTGTAAGCTAATATCATTATAGAAATATCAGGGTTTCTAATCCCCGTGTCAATTATTTTGTATGAACTCACATTATAATAATTTAATGTTTTACTTTTTTTTTATCTATCTACTATTTAAATTATATGACTTATATCTATAATTTATCTAGTCAAATTTTTCAATAATTTTCTCTCAACGTTATCCACAGTATTATTGCAATTAAAATGCAGTAATTAGTAGTTGAGTAATTATAATTTAAAAAGTTCTTTTATTTCAGGATATTCTGATTTTAGAATACTTAAAACAAATTCGTTATGAAAGCTACCGTTTTTAAATACCGAGTGTCTCTGCAAGGCTTCCTGCTTGAAGCCAACTTTTTCCATTAATTTTTTCGCCACAACATGATTTTCCAAGCATCTACCTGAAATTCTTTCCATGTTTAGTTCTTCAAAGACAAATTTCAATAACATTAATATGGTTTGGGTGCCAAATCCTTTTTTATTGCAATCTGGATGTAATTTAATGCCTCCCCAAACGCATGATTTATTAAAATGATCAATGTCAGAAATGGAGGCATAACCAATTATTTCACTGTTTTTTTTGTCGCATATTGCGACATAGAATTGATCTTTATAGTCATTTAAAATTAGGTCTTCAATCCATTTTTTTTCTCTTGCTAATGAAACGAATCTCTTATTCCCTCCAATTAAATTCTCGTATTCTTCAAATTTCCTTAACGAGTTTACAAATTCTGCATCACTTATTTCAAATGCTCTAAAATATATATCACTTGTCATTTTACTATTAATTTTAAAATTTTTTTCATATCTTCAATACCGTATCTTTGATCAATAGGTAGGTAAATTACTTGATCTGTGAGTTTGTATTCTAAACTATCTTCGTTACACCATTCCTTTACATTTGGCCAGTAACTAGCAGTGTAAATTTTATTTTCTAATAATCGTTTTCTTAATGTTTTATCATCAGGCCAATAGGGGTATACCATTGGCACGCTGTTTTCGTGCAATTCTAATGATAATTGATTGCTTTTTTTTAAAGTGGTTTCTAAAAAGTTATAATTTTCAATTCTTATTTTTGATACACTTTTATAATCAATTGTTCTTAAAATAGCTTTTGTCAAGGACGACATTATTTTAATTGGCTTATTTTCAAATAAGTCATCATTTTTCACAAAAAAAGGATAACCAGCTTCAGCAGAAATATCTTTTCTAATCAGTAGATGTGACATTCTATCATAGGAAATGTCTTTTTCGAAGTACTGTTCTAAGAATTCATTACAATAAACATAAGCACCATCTGGTACTCCAAAAAACTTTCTAACTGAATAAAAAGTAGGTTCGGAGTTATATGGTTTTGAATAGAATCCTTGAGCATTATCTACAATCAACTGCTTACAATTTAAAGACAATTTTTTAATATAATTTGCTTTTAAACCAAAATAATTGGTGTATAAAAATGCATCTTGCTCTTCTAAAATACTAAAATCAAATAAAGGTTCTAGTTGTTCATTGATATGATAGAATTCGAATGGTATTTTTAATTTATTCAAAGGCTCCAATAAAACTTCACATGTAAAATAAGGCAAATATATTTTGGTTGTTCTTCCTCTCGCAATCAAAATATATTCTAAAGCATTTCTTCCAGTGTTTAAAGCTAATGCAGATGAGTGATATTCGTTAGTTTTAACATTGGTTTCCAGTTCAAAATAACCTCCTATAGCTTTGAAATTTTCCATAAATTCTTAAATCAAATCATATTGCTCTAACATATCGTTAATTTCTGTTTGATTGTTAAACATTAATACATCAATAATACTAAGCCAAGGAACAAAATCATTTTCAAATTGTTTATATACAACAGATCGTGATTTTATAAAATTTAATTCAATTCCTTTTAGTGCAAAACTTTGCTTAGCATACAATTCTCTTCCTCCAACTGGGTTTATATAACTAACCGCATTATTTCTTTTTATAATTTCAATCAAACGATTTTCTCTGTCAAATGACTTTGTATCTGGATAATCAGACGAAGAACAAATAAATTTAGTTTTTAGACCTAAGTAATTAGATGTTTTAATTATTGAATCATTTGCAAAATCAGCAATTGAAGTAAAATTTTTATTTAATACATCTATAATTAAAGGATAAATTTTTTCGAAATATGGTGCTTTTTTATAAGATTGTTCAACTGTTTGCAAAAACTTTGATTTCCATTTTACAAATAGATGCGTATTGACTTCTGTTTCTCTTATTGTATTAAAAGAGCTGCTATTTTTTAAGGGAATTGTAAAAACAAACTCTTTACTTGATGTCAATATTTTGTTACGATTAATCCATCCTTGTTTAATGTAATTAACATCATCATAAAAGACAAAGATGTCTACAGATTTAATTAGTTGAAAATAACCTATATAAGGGAATAAATAAGGTTGCATAACAGCTATTTTCATACTATTAATTGTTTTGAACTCTTAAAATTAAGCGACAAATCAAATCTACTTCTTCCAAAGTTAAATCATAGTATAATGGCAAGCATAGTACTTGCTTAGAAATTAAATCTGTTACAGAAAAATCTTTTGGCTGCAAATAAGGTAAAGAATTGGCTAAGGAAGGGTAAAAGTATCTTCTAGTAAAAATTTCGTTTCCATCCAAGTATTTTTTTATTTCCAATAACAAAGATTCACTTTCAATAACTAGCGGGTAATAAGCATAATTAGCATTTGCTTCTTTATTCCAGCGAGGTTTGTATGCTTTCAAAGATTTTAATTTATCATCATATTCTTCAGTCAATTTCTTTCTATGATCATGAATTGCCTGAATATAATTCAAATTCAGTAGTCCCATTGCTGCGTGAAATTCCGAGTTTTTCCCATTTATACCTAATTCTGAAAAAGTATCAAAACCTGAGATTCCAAAATTACGGATGAAGGATAGTTTCTTGATCAATTCTGGATCTCTTGTAACAATTAAACCGCCTTCAATTGAGTGATATAACTTAGTTGCATGAAGTGAACAAGTTGAAATGTCTCCATATTCAAAAATAGATTTTCCATTTATTTTTACTCCAAAGGCATGCGCCCCGTCATATATTACTTTTAAGTTGTGTTTTTTTGCTATTTTTTCGATAGCTATGACATCACAAGGATTTCCATAGACATGAGTAGCTAATATAGCTTGTGTTTTGTCAGTTATTGCGTCTTCAATTTTTAACACATCAATATTGAGGTCGTTTTTGTCAATGTCAACAAATACGGGAGTACAGCCTTCCCATACTATACAAGATGTAGTAGCCACGAAAGAAAAAGGAGTTGTTATGATTTCGCCTGTAATTCCCAAAGCTTTTATTGCCATTTGAAGAGCTACTGTACCATTAGTTACATAAAGTATGTGGTTGACATTTAGATGGTTTTTAAGTTTGATCTCTAATTCACTAGCTAATGGTCCCATATTGGTTAGCCATTGACGTTTCCATATACCATCAATTAATAACTGGAATTCATCCTGTGGAGGTAAAAAAGGTTTAGTTATTGGTATCATTTTCGTAGAAGTATATTTTTTAACTCAATAAAAGAACTCATTTTTAATAAAAATGCCATCGCAGCAAATAATAGTATACCAAACAGTCCACCGGTAAATAGTCGAATAAAATCATTTGCTGAAATACTCATTGTAAATCTGTCAAAGAAATAAACGAGAAGTCCAACTATTAAACTTAAAATGATAATTGGTAAAAGATCCTTGGTTTGCTCCCACGCATTATAATTTAAGAATTTACCGCTATAATGAGCGTTGATAAAAAAACACAAAACAGAAGTGAATACGCTTCCTGCAAGTATAGCATAAATACCGAATGGAAACGAAACAATTATAATCAAAACAACTAATATTTTTTTAATTATTTCTAATTTTAGAAATAAATCACTTCGTCCTTTAACATTTAATATTTGTAAATTATAAGAATGAATGGGATATAAAATGCCGTTTAAAAAAATAATCTGAAAATACGGTACTGCTGGCAACCATTTTTCTGTAAATAGGAGTCGAAATAGAGGTTCAGCTAAGACAGTCATCAAGACCAATGTTGGTGATACCAAAAATATCACCATCTGCATTATTCTTTTATAAATATTTTTTAATCTAACGTCGTCATTTTGTATTGAAGAAAATAACGGGAATGTCACTCTAGTTACTATAGTACTAATATTTCCTACTGGTAACATTTGTAAGGAAGAAGCTCTGTTGTAAAATCCTACTTGACTTGGAGCAAAATACTTGCCTATGATAAGGGTATATGCATTCGTGAATATAATATCCAAAACACCTGAAAACATCAATTTTACTCCGTAATGAAAGTGGTATTTAAATTTTGTAATATTGAATGTCCAAAGTGGCTTCCATTTTGACCAATACCACAGTTGAATCGTAGAAGCAAATGCTTGAATCAAAGAACTCCAAACCAAACTCCAAACACCATACTCGAGATATGCCATAGAAATTCCAACACCGCTACCTATTATCAATGAAGGAATTGAGACTTTTGTCTGTGTTTTAAAATCTATTTTTTTACTTAAACGAGTAATTTGTATTGCAGAAAAAGCATTGATTATAAAAGTGACTGAGTAAAGTCTTACTATGGGAGTTAATAAATTTTGGTTGTAAAAATCAGCAATTAGAGGAGCTGCGAAATAAATGACACCATAAATTAAAATACTGCCCAGTAAATTAAAATAAAATACTGTTGAAAAATCAACTTCATCAGCTGCTTCTGTTCGAATTAGTGATTGTGTTAGCCCGCTATTAATCAATGCTGTACCTATACCCATAAAAACCCCTAACATTGCTATTAGACCAAACTCTGACGGAACCAGTAAACGACTTAACACAATTAAAACTAAAAAGTTAATACCCTGGGTTCCCAGCAAATGAAGTGAAGACCAAAACATACCAGATATCGCCTGATTTTTTAATGACATATATATAGTTTAACTATTTTCAATTATGTTTAGTAACAATAATTAGAGTAAACGGATTTAATTCCGTCTTCTAATTTTATTTTAAATTCCCAACCTAAAGTTGTCATTAATTTAATATCTTGTTGTTTTTTATATGTACCATCTGGTTTACTTGAGTCCCAAAAAACCTTACCAGAATAACCAATAACTTCTTTTACTTTTTCTGCTAATTCTTTTATGGTTAAATCTAAACCAGTACCTATATTTATGTGCGTTTGATTTAACCTTTTATAAAGGTTATCAGATTCAACATTCAACATTATATAGATACAAGCTTCTGCCATATCGTCTACGTGAAGAAATTCTCTGTATACATTTCCTGAACCCCACAAAGTTATTTGAGTCTCTTGTTCAAATGGAACTGCTGTGGTGATTCCATATTTTGAAAGGATACTTAAGATTTCTTCTTTTGTATTGTTACCATTTACTCCTTCAATTGGTCTTTTGTTTAAATCTCTTTTAATCTCTTCCCAATTATTTTCACTAAGTGCATTTCCTAAATGAAATTTTCTAAATAAAGCAGGTAAAACGTGGCTTTTTTCTAAGTCATAATTATCATTCGGCCCATACAAATTTGTAGGCATTACAGAAATAAAATTACAACCATATTGTTTAAAATAGGATTCGCACATTTTTATCCCAGCAATTTTTGCGATTGCATAAGGTTCATTTGTTTCTTCTAATTTACCTGAAAGAAGATATTCTTCTTTTAATGGCTGTGGAGCATCCTTTGGGTAGATACAAGAACTTCCTAAAAACAAAAGTTTTTTCACCCCATATTTATATGAAGAATGAATGATATTATTTTGAATCATTAAATTCTCATAAATGAATTGTCCTCTATATGTATTATTAGCAACAATACCACCAACTTTCGCAGCAGCATCAAATACATATTCAGGTTTTTCACTTTTAAAAAAGGAATCAACTTCAGCTTGATTTGTTAGATCTAATTCAGAAGATGTTTTTAAAACAAAATTGCTAAAACCTAAAAATTGTAAATTTCGCAAAATTGCCGAGCCAACCATACCTCTATGTCCAGCAATGTATATTTTAGAATCTTTATTCATTTATTCAAAATAGTTGAATGTTTGATACCCTCCATCTTTTAAATATTGATCTTTTTTCATCAATTTAACATCACTTTTCATCATGTCTTGAACTAAATCTTTTAAATCATATTCTGGGACCCAACCTAATTTATTTTTAGCTTTAGATGCATCTCCAATTAATAATTCTACTTCGGTAGGTCTAAAGTATTTTGGATCTACTGATAAAACTTCTTTACCAATCTCTAATTGGTACTCAGTATTAGTACAAGCTTTTACAATTGCTTTTTCATCAATTCCTTGTCCTTTGAATTCCAATTCAATTCCAACTTCATTGAAAGCCATACGCACAAATTCTCGCACTGGGGTTGTTGTTCCAGTTGCAATAACCCAATCTTCTGCTTCTTCTGCTTGCAGGATCATCCACATCATTCGAACATAATCTTTGGCATGTCCCCAATCTCTTTGAGCATCTAGATTACCTAAGTAAAATTTATCTTGTAAACCAAGTGCGATTTTCGCTGCTGCTCGTGTGATTTTTCTGGTAACAAAAGTTTCACCTCTAATAGGAGATTCATGGTTGAATAAAATACCATTACATGCATACATTCCATAGGCTTCTCTGTAGTTAACAGTTATCCAAAAAGCATACATTTTTGCTACAGCATAAGGGCTTCTAGGATAGAATGGGGTCGTTTCAGTTTGAGGAACTTCTTGAACTTTCCCATATAATTCAGAAGTGGATGCTTGATAGATTCTAGTTTTTTTCTCTAAACCTAAAAGTCGAACAGCATCTAAAATTCTTAAGGTGCCTAATCCATCCGCATTTCCAGTATACTCAGGAGTTTCAAATGAAACAGCAACATGGCTCATTGCAGCTAAATTATAAATTTCATCAGGTTGTATTTCTTGAATTAAACGGATTAGATTTGTACTATCCGTCATGTCTCCATAATGCAAAATAAAATTTTTACTTTCTAAATGTGGATCTTGATATAAATGATCAATTCTATCTGTATTAAAAAGTGATGATCTTCTTTTTAACCCATGCACAATATATCCTTTTTTTAGTAAGAATTCACTTAAATAGGCTCCATCTTGTCCCGTAACACCTGTAATTAATGCTATTTTCATATACTCGTAATTGCTTCTTTTTTATTTTCTATTATAATCATCTTCAATTCTGAAAATGTCATCTTCACCGAAATAACTTCCTGTTTGTACTTCTATAAAGGCAAGAAGATTGATACTTTTGTTTTCTACACGGTGTTTCATACCTTGAGGAATCAAAACTGATTCTCCTTTTGTGTATTTTTTTTCAATTCCATCAAGTGTAACTATTGCCTCTCCTTTTATTATTGTCCAAGCTTCAGAACGTTTAAAATGATATTGATAACTTAGTCTTTGTCCCGGTTCTACTTCTATCTTTTTTAATTTGTAATTTATTTCATCTTGAATTACAAAATACCTACCCCATGGACGTTCTTCTTTTTCCAAGTACATTTATTAGTTTTTTTAAAAAAAAATTATCCAACCCCAATTTGATAATAATTAAATCCAATTTTCTCCAACGTATCAGAGTCAAGTAAATTACGACCATCGAATACAAATGCTGGTTTTTTCATGTTATCATAAATCTTTTGCCAATCATACGTTCGAAATTCATCCCATTCTGTCAAAATGCAGATAGCATGTGTGTCTTTGCATGCTTCGTATGGATCGCTGTGCACAATAACGCCAGCTTTATTCTTTTCAGTAGAGCGGCTTTCTAAATAGTTTAAGTCGAAAAGCACTTGTTTTTCAGATACTTTTGGATCAAAAATAGAAATATTTGCCTGCTCACTTAAAAGTTTGTCTGCGACATAAATTGCGGCAGATTCTCTTGTGTCATTGGTGTCTTTTTTAAAAGCCCAACCAAGAAAAGTTATTTTTTTGTCAGCAACTGTGTTGTATAAAGTTTTAACAATATTAGAAGCAAAACGTTTCTTTTGATAGTCATTCATGATAATTACCTGCTCCCAATAATCAGCAACTTCATTTAAACCATAGGACTTGGCAATATAGACTAAATTGAGAATATCCTTTTGAAAACAAGAACCGCCAAAACCAACAGAAGATTGTAAGAATTTATTTCCAATTCTTTTATCCATTCCGATAGCCCGACTTACTTCATTTACATTAGCTCCTGTTTTTTCGCACAATTCCGACATTGCATTGATAGATGAAACACGTTGCGCTAAAAATGCATTTGCTGTCAATTTCGATAATTCAGATGACCACACATTGGTTGTTAAGATACGTTCCCTTGGAACCCAGTTTGCATACACATTCACTAAAGCTTCCATCGCAGTTTTACCTTCCTGAGAATTTTCACCACCTATTAAAACCCGATCAGGATTTAATAAGTCTGCAACCGCCGTTCCTTCTGCTAAGAATTCTGGATTGGATAATATTTGAAATTTAACGCCATTTCCTGTTGAATCTAATATGCTTTTCAATGCTTCTGCAGTTCTAACAGGTAATGTTGATTTTTCTACAATTATTTTGTCTGATTTAGACACTTGGGCAATTTGACGAGCACAAAGTTCAATGTATTTTAAATCAGCGGCCATTCCTTTTCCTTCTCCATAGGTCTTTGTAGGAGTATTGACAGAAATAAAAATAATATCTGCAAGATCAATCGCTTTTTCAACCTCGGTAGAAAAAAATAAATTCTTGTTTCTTGTTTCGGAAACAATATCACTCAATCCTGGCTCATAAATGGGAATATTTTCAGGATTAGAATCATTCCAAGCATTGATCCTTGTTTCATTTAAATCAACAACGGTTACTTTAATGTTAGGGCATTTTTGAGCAATAATGGCCATTGTAGGTCCTCCCACATATCCCGCGCCAATACAACAAATATTTTTTATTTCCATATTATACTTTCTATTATAAATAAAATACAAGCTTTTCAATGAATTGTTTACGCATAGCTTCGCTAATGTTAGTCCCATGAAAAATTGGGATAACTACTTGTTTTAACTTGCAAAAATATTGTTTTTAATCGATTAAAGCAAAGATCCTGAGCATTGATTTGACTAAAATTACTCCCAATTGATGTTTAATTTTTACCAACATCAGAATACAGTAATTTTAATCATTATTTTTACTCCTGAATTTTTATTAAAAGAAACTTTTAAAATGAAAAGAAAAATATTTTTAGCGACGGATAGGGGACAGGCAAATCATGGCTGGTTACTTGCAAAACATTCATTTAGTTTTGCTAACTATTATGATCCAGAAAATATCAATTTCGGCGCATTGCGAGTATTGAATGATGATATTGTAGCCCCAGGAATGGGTTTTGGAACTCATCCCCATGATAATATGGAAATAATTACTCTTCCATTAAAAGGGGCTCTTGAGCATAGAGATTCAATGGGTAATACCTCTGTTATTAAACAAGGTGAAATTCAAGTGATGAGTGCAGGGTCAGGTATAACGCATAGTGAGTTTAATGCCAGTAAAAGTGAAGAAATAAATTTATTTCAAATTTGGATTTTTTCTAACAAAAAAAATGTTGAACCAAGATACGATCAATTCATGATGGATGTGTCTAAAATGAAGAATAATTTCCTGCAGGTTGTATCTCCAAACCCATCAGATGAAGGAACCTGGATATATCAAAATGCCTGGATTTCTATTGCGGAAATTGATGCAAATACAACTTTATCGTATGCGGTAAATGATTCAACCAATGGAGTGTATTGCATGGTCATTGAGGGAGAAATAGAAGTAGATACCATCGTCTTAAATAAACGTGATGCAATAGGAGTTTGGGATACACAATCAATGGAAGTTATAGCTGTTCAATCAAGCAAAGTACTAGTAATTGAAGTTCCTTTAATTTTTTAATTCTGATATTTATTCTCTAATAAAATCCCGCGCTACGATTGTTTAAGGTAACCTTTTAGGATCTTTAGTCGTTATTTACTTTAAAATACGAGAAATTATGAAACAGCTTTTACTATTTGGTTTTATTATGTTTTTACATCAGGCAAATTGTCAATTAATATCCGGCGATCTTGTCGATTCTGGAAGGCCATTGTTAACTGAAACAAATTTCATACTTAAAGGGGCAAAGGAAGGTGCTGTTGTGTGCGAAATAGCGGTCGATTTAAATGGAAACGTTACTTCGGTAATAATAGACGCAAGTATGTCTACAATAACATCAACACCTATTCAAATGGATGCTAAAAATTACGTAAAAAAGTTAAAATTCAAAGCAGGAACAGGTTATCCTAAATTTCAACATGCAAAAGTTAAAGTTACTTTCAAACTCTAATGTAAAGGTAATTAAAAATTAGTTCAACTATTTATTTTAAAGAATTAAATTTTTATATTACAGTTACTTTCAGAACTTCTTTCATCATATATTTCCTCGAACTTTTCTTTGTACTTTTCTAGAATAATTTTTCTTTTTAATTTCAATGTGGGTGTAAGTTCTCCGCCCTCAACTGAAAATTCAGTATCAAATAGTGAAACTTTTTTGATTTGTTCCCAATTCCCATATTCTTTATTGAATACTGAAACTTCTTCGTTGATTTTAGTTATTACTATTTTACTTTCACAAATTGCTTTGTTAGATATATCCGTAATTTCAATTTTTTGTACTTTAATCCATTCTCTAATATAGCTGAAATTCGGGACAATAAATGCCGCTGGGAATTTTTGATTTTCACCAACAACCATAATTTGTTCAATAAATCTAGATTCTTTAAATTTGTTTTCCATCGCTTGCGGAACCACATATTTACCTCCAGATGTTTTGAATATTTCTTTTTTTCTATCCGTTATTTTAAGAAATTTATTGTCTACTAATTCACCAATATCTCCAGTATGAAACCAGCCATCCTCATCAATATCTTCCTTTGTTTTTTCGGGTAACTTATAATATCCCATCATTACATTTGGACCTTTTACTAAAATTTCACCGTCCCCTGCAAATTTAACTTCAACATTGTCAATTAAAGTTCCAACTGTTCCAATTTTAATTCCATTTATTAAGCAATTCACAGAAATAACGGGAGATGTTTCTGTTAAGCCATATCCCTCTAATACGGGGATTCCAGCAGCTAGAAACATGCGCGCTAATCTTGGTTGAAGCGCTGCACTTCCTGAAGCAATTGCTTTGACTTCTCCACCAAGTGCTTCTTTCCATTTTATAAAAACTAATTTTCTCGCGATACCCAATTTTAGACTATACCAGATTGATTTACCTTCCACTTCATATTGCTCTGCTAGTCGCACGGACCAAAAAAATAATTTTCTTTTAAAGCCTGTTAATTCTTCTCCTTTCGCCATTATTTTCTCGAATACTTTTTCAATTAAACGAGGCACAGCCGTGAACATATGCGGTTTAATCTCTTTTATGTTTTCTCCAATCGTATCCATCGATACAGCAAAGTGAATACTGCAACCTACGGTCATATATAAATAATGAAGCATTCTTTCATAGACATGGCAAGTAGGTAAAAAAGACAAAACTCTTGCAAATTCATCTGCAGGAATTCTAGGTCTGCAATCATTGACATTGGAAAGAATATTATTATGCGAAAGCATTACTCCTTTTGGATTTCCAGTCGTCCCAGAGGTATATATAATAGTCGCTAAATCTAAATTTTTGATTTTTTCTTTTCTTTGTTCAACTACAGCAATTTCTATCTCGCTTGCCCGATCTCCAATTTCACTCCAATTGGGAATCTTTTCAATTTTATTAAAAGTGAAAAGATGATCTAAGGTTGCAATTTCACTTTTAATACTATATATTTTTTCATATAGTTCTTGACTATCTACGACACATAATTTAATTTCAGCATCGTTCATAATATATCTATAATCGATGATAGAAATGTTCGGATAGATTGGTACGACGATCGCTCCAGTTTGCTGAATAGCAATATCGAGTACATTCCATTCAAATCTGCTATTTGAAGCAATACAAACCTTGTCACCAGGTTCAATACCGAAAGCAATTAAACCACGTGAAATTTTGTTTACCTGTTCTAGAAATTTACTAGTTGAAATACCGACCCATTCTCCGTTTGTTTTAGTTACAAACATGTTTTTATTCGGATATTTTTCATACTGATAGTACGGAATATCAAAAAGTCTGCGTATATTTATCATTTTTTAATTTTTAGTTGGTAAATTTGTCAATGTGTTGTATTACACTGATACGAAGGTAAAGAAAAAGTTGAAAGTTTAGATAAAATAATTACCTTAAATGTTCGATCAAAAGGCTGTTTTGAAAGAATGTAGATATGAAATAAAAAATTACTACGTAAGTTTACGTTGTTATACTATGTAGTTTTGCTAAATAAATTAGAAAGTTTTAATAATTATGAAGTGTTTTTTCTCGTTATTGTTGTTTATATTCTTTTCAATGAGTGTTTTTTCTCAAGATTTAGAATTTACTCAATTTTATTCTAATCCTATTTATCTAAATCCTGCTTTTGCTGGATCCCACGGTTGCCCTAGATTTGCGCTTAACTACAGAAATCAATGGCCAAGTTTAACTGGTTCTTATGTAAGTTACGCTGCAGCATATGATCAATATTTTAAAAGTATTTCAGGAGGATTTGGTGTGGTTTTAGTAAATGATGTGCAAGCTAAAACTATTAATACAACTACAGGAAGTTTAATATACTCATATCATGCCAAAATAAACAGGAAATGGTCTATGTACTTTGGAGCGAAAGCTACTTGGGAGCAAAAATCATTGGATTGGAGTAAATTGACTTTTGGGGATATGATTGACCCTAGAAAAGGATTTATTTACCAAACAGGAGATGTAAAGAGAGCTGGTAATCATGGTTTTTTTGATGCTTCAGCTGGTTTTATACTATTTAGTAAAACTTTCAATTTTGGAGTAGCTGCTCATCATTTAAGTCAACCAAACGAGTCTATGATTTTGGGCCCAAGTGATCCATTACCAATTCGATTTACAGCTCATACTTCGGCTAATATTTTAGTTAGCAAATATTCTAAATACACGGGTTCAACAACCATCATGCCTTCTATCATTTATAGCTATCAAAATGGTTTTTCTCAATTGAATATTGGTACATATATAAAATATGGAAACCTGCAAGTTGGTACATGGTTTAGAAATAGAGATGCTTTTATACTAACAGTAGGGGTAAATACTGGTTTATTTAAACTGGGTTACAGTTATGATGTGACTGTAAGTAAATTAAATAATGGGGTCTCAGGTGGTTCACACGAGATTTCAATGGGCTTTAACTTAAGTTGTAAGAAAGCTCCACCAAAATTCAGAACGATTTCTTGCCCTTCTTTCTAATACAGATTCTTTCATAATAGAAAAAAGTATTCAGTTTTGATGTTCAAAATAGTTTCTTAGAATGATCAAAAAAATGAATATAGGAATTATTGGCGGCGGTGCAGCTGGTTTCTTCGCGGCAATTTCCGTTAAACAGCATTTTCCTGATTATACGGTGACCATTTTCGAAAAATCAGCTAAAGTCCTTTCAAAGGTGAAAATATCAGGTGGTGGACGTTGCAATGTAACAAATGCCTGTTTTGATAACAAAGAGTTGTCTTCTTTTTATCCAAGAGGAGGTGCATTTTTGAGAAAAGCGTTTGAACAGTTTAATGCTAAATCTACAATGGATTGGTTTATTGAACGAAATGTTCCTTTAGATATTTTGGCTGAAAATTGTGTATTCCCTCAATCAAATCAATCGCAATCTATTATTGATTGTTTCTTAAAAGAGGCAAAACAGAAAAATATAGAAGTAAAAATGCAATCGGGTATTCATGAAATTGAAATTCGAAAGGATAATTTGTTTCTATTAAAATCTTTAAATGACGAGTTCCTTGTTGATAAAGTAATTGTTACCACAGGCGGACATCCTAAAAGAATAAGTTTAGAATGGCTAGAGAAACTAGGCCACACAATCGTTGATCCATTGCCTTCTTTATTTACGTTCAATATGCCTTCAAATCCTATTTGCAAACTAATGGGAAATGTAGTGGAAGAATGTACAGTGAAAATTGAAGGGACTAAATTAATTGGAAAAGGTCCATTGCTCGTGACACATTGGGGAATGAGTGGCCCTGCAATTTTGAAATTATCAGCATGGGGTGCACGAATTTTAGCTGAAAAAAAGTATAAATTTTATATCTTGGTTAACTGGCTCAATGAACGCAAGGAAGATGAACTTCGAAATGAGATTCTAAAAATTGTGGACCAAAACGGGGCAAAAATGGTTTGTAATTTTAATCCGTTTCCAATGACGAATCGATTATGGGTTTTCATCCTTGAAAAAACGGAGATCAATCCCGAAAGAAGATGGAACGAAGTGGGTAAAAAAGGAATCAATAAACTAATCAATAATCTACTTAATGATCGCTATGAGGTGGATGGAAAAACAACTTTTAAGGAAGAATTTGTTACCGCTGGCGGTGTCTCATTAGAACAAGTTGATTCAAGTACGATGGAAAGCAAAGTTGTTCCGGGATTGTTTTTTGCGGGAGAAGTTTTAGATATTGATGGTGTTACAGGTGGATTTAGTTTTCAAGCCGCATGGACTACAGGATTTATTGCTGGGAAAAATGTATGATTTTTGATGTTGAAGTTTTATCTTTTTCAGTAATTTAACATCGAACTTAAGCAGGTTAATAATCCAAAATTAATAAATTACCAACTTCCGCCAGATCCGCCACCGCCAAATCCACCGCCGCCAAAACCACCAAAACCGCCACCGCCTCCAGACCCTGAAGAACCGCCGCCAAAACCACTACCAAAACCACCCCCAAAGAAAATACCTCCTGCTCCCATGGTCATCCCATTTCCTCCACCTCTTTTGGATGAAAAAATAAAGACAACGATAATAATAATTAGTATAATAATGATTTTTAGCATTGAACCTTGGTTGTGTTTTTTGCTATATGTTTTTGAATTGTATTCTCCTTTTGCTAAAGCCATTAATACATCTGTTGTTTTATCCAACGCCGCATAATATTCTTTGTTTTTTAGATGGGGGAGTAATTCATTATCTTCAATTTCACGACAAACTCCATCTGGAATAGCACCTTCAAGCCCTTTTCCAGGAGCAATAAAGTATTTACGATCTCCTTTGGTTCCTGTTGGTTTTATTAAAATAACAATTCCATTGTCTTTTTTTTCCTGTCCAATTTTCCATTTTTCACCAAGTTCAGTTGCAAATTCGACTGGTTCGTAGCCGCCTAGATCATCAATTATTACGATAACAATTTGATTAGAAGTAGCTGCTGCAAAATTTTCTATTTTTTGTTCTAATAATTTTTGTTCTTGTTGAGAGAAAAGATCAGGAAACGTTTTTGAAAAATTATTGACAAGTTTATTTGTAGACGCAGGAATAATATCTTTTTGCCCAAAGCTCGAAAAGAGAGTTAATGATGATACAAGGAGAAGAAAGAAATATTTTATAAACATTTACTAAAAATTAGTGCTATTAATCTGTTCTGTTAATCTTCAAATGAAATATCGTTTGGTAATTCATTTGTATCATCTTTTTGGTATGGAAAGTGCTTTTTTAACTTTTCACCAGCCATTTCAATACCTTGACAAAGTCCAACTGTAAACTGTTCTCGTTTAAACTCGTTTGCCATTGTATTTATAATAGAGTCCCAAAATGTAGATTCTACTGCGTCATTAATTCCTTTATCACCAATTACAGCAAATTTTTTATTTTCCAATGCAAGGTAGAACAGCACTCCATTGCGTAATTCTGTTTTGTGCATTTTAAGCTTCTCAAAGGTTTTTTTTGCCACTAATAAAACTTCTCCTGTACATTTAGAGTCTATGTGCACTCTTAATTCACCTGAAGTGTTTAGTTCTGCATTTTCAATTGCAAGTTGAATTGATTTCTGCTGCGTGTCCGTGAAAAAATCTTTAATATTCATTTTATTATAAATAAGCGGTTTACTTGTTTATGATAAACCGCTATAGAATCTGATTAAATTAAAATTTAACTTTTGGTGCATTTTCAGAGCCCGCTGAAGCTGCAAAAGCTTCTTTCTTAGGAAATGTTGTTGGATTTAAAAACATGCTATTCAAAAAACCTCTAATATGAGTATTGTATAATTTTATTGACTCATTGTAATCTTGACGAGATTTATTGATTCTATTTTCTGTCCCTTCTAATTGAGTCTGAAAAATGCCGAAGTTTTCCGTTGAACGAATTTGAGGATATGCTTCAAATGCTAAATTAATCGCTGTATTTATTTTTCTACCAGCTAGTTCCATTTGCTGCGGGTTTTTTGCATTTAAAATATCATCATTGATACCTGTTATTCCAGCTCTAGCATTTGTCACTTTCGTTAAAATATCTTTTTCATTGGCTGCAGCCCCTTTTACTGTTTCCAACAGCTGAGGAATTAAATCAGCTCTTCTTTGATACGTTGTTTGAACATTACCCCAACTTTGATCAACAGTTTCTTGAAAACCAATTGCGGTATTATACGATGATCTGTATGTCATAAATATAATCAATACAAAGAGTAAAATACTTCCTAAAATAATATACGATTTTTTCATTTTCTTTATTTTTATTAAATGTACTAACTTTTATTCAAATGCTATACCAATCTTTTGGATTGACATTCTGTCATGATTTAGGATGAGAGTTTCTAAAAAATATTTTTTTGAGACAGTAATTCATCTAACGATTGCACATCAGCATATAATACATCTCTTGCTTTACTGCCTTGGAATGGCCCAATGATTCCCATTCCTTCTAATTGATCGACAATTCTTCCTGCACGGTTATATCCCAGTTTCAATTTTCTTTGCAATAAAGAGGCAGATCCTTGTTGATGTAACACGACAATTCTAGCTGCATCTGCGAACATTGGATCTAATTCATTGGTATCAAATTCACTGTCATTATCGCTCCCTTCGGCAGAATATTCTGGTAGAATTAATGCTTCAGGATATGCTCGCTGATCTCCAATAAATGCACAAATCGCATCGACCTCTGGCGTATCCACAAATCCGCATTGTAAGCGTATTAATTCAGAACCATTCATAATTAACATGTCTCCACGTCCAATTAGTTGATCTGCTCCTGATCCATCAAGAATAGTTCTAGAGTCAATCTTGGAAAGTACCCTAAAAGCAATACGAGCGGGGAAATTCGCTTTGATCATACCCGTGATTACATTCACAGATGGTCTCTGAGTAGCGACTATTAAGTGAATTCCGATGGCTCTAGCCAACTGGGCAATACGAGCTATTGGATGTTCGATTTCTTTTCCAGCTGTCATAATTAAATCGGCGAATTCGTCAATTAATACGACAATATAAGGCAGGTATCTGTGTCCTTTTTCAGGGTTTAATTTTCGCGCAATAAATTTAACATTGTATTCCTTGATGGTCCGAACTTGAGCGTCTTTCAATAATTCATATCGGTTGTCCATTTCAATACAGAGCGAATTCATTGTATTGACCACTTTAGACGTGTCAGTGATAATCGCATCTCCTTCCCCCGGTAGTTTTGCTAAAAAGTGTCGCTCAATTCGATTGAATAAAGTTAACTCCACTTTCTTAGGGTCAATTAATACGAATTTTACTTGTGCTGGATGTTTTTTATATAATATAGAAACAAGTATTGCATTTAATCCAACAGATTTACCTTGTCCAGTCGCTCCAGCTACCAATAAATGGGGCATTTTGGTGAGATCGAACATGTAGGTTTCATTGGTAATTGTTTTTCCTAAAACAATAGGTAATTCGTAATCACAGTTTTGAAATTTTTCAGAGGCAATCAATGTTCTCATGGGAACCATTTCTGGATTACTATTTGGCACTTCTATCCCAATAGTCCCTTTTCCTGGAATTGGAGCAATAATACGAATTCCTAACGCACTTAAGCTTAAAGCAATATCATCTTCTAAGTTTTTTATCTTCGAAATCCGAACACCTGGCGCAGGAACTATTTCATAGAGCGTAACCGTTGGTCCCACCGTCGCTTTAATTTTTGCAATATCAATTTTATAATGTGAAAGAGTTTCAACAATTTTATTCTTATTATCTTCTAATTCTTGTTTATTAATATTGATACCACTTCTACCGTAATCTTTTAAGAGATCTATCGGAGGGAGTACATAACTTGCAAGATCTAAAGTTGGATCATAATCTCCGTATTCTTTTCGTAAATCATCTAATTCAGAATCACTTAGAATTTCTTCTGTTTTTGGTTTGATAACGGTAAATCCTTCATCGTCAGATAAAACAGGTTCAGAATCTGCATCTTCTGGTATTTCAATTTCAAAATCATCGGCAACGAACGTTTCTTTTTTCGCCGGTTCTTTCACCAAAATTTCCAATTCAGAACCATCGTAAAAATCATCATTAATCTCTTCTTCATCAAAAAGAACAGGTTTAGTTATATTTTCTTTTTCAATTTCCTCCTCTTTGATCGTATTAATTACATGTAAATCGTTAAAATCTGGCTTCATTGAATTAGGTCCAGGAGTTAATTCTTCCAAGTCGGATTCCTTTCTATTAAATAGTTTCCCAAAGAATTGTTTGAAGTTCGGATTAAAAAGAATGACAAGCACCACATAAAATAACACCGCAATGAGAAGAAAAGCACCAAATGGTCCAATTGAAACTTTAAGCCAGTGATTGACCTGATACCCAAATAAACCACCTAAATAGTTTATTTTCCCGGAAAAAAAGCCTAAAAATAAGGATAACCATACCATGAAAAGAAGGGTCACAGCATAGGTTTTTTGAATGGGTAACAAGATGATATTTAAAAGAGTTCTGACGCCAGAAATAAAAAGTAAAAAACAAAGACCCACTGAAGAAAGGCCAAACCACCTATAAATAAGTAAATGCGAAGACCACGCACCAAATTTTCCTAACCAATTTTCAACAGGAACGTCGCTAGATTCAAATAAAAATGTAATTAACGTTTTATTAGCAACACGATCTTGATCCTCTTGCCAAGTAAATAAGTATGAAACACATGCTAAGAAAAAATAGAATGAAAATAGTATCATCGTAACACCCAGGATACTTCGAAATTTCTTTTTATCAAAGCGCTCAGAGAGATTCTTAAATGGGTTTTTACTTAGAGAACTTTTATTCTCCTTATTAGTAGAAGATTGTTCTGAAAAGGTTTCATTGACAGTGTCTTTACTTTTATATTCGTTTTCTTGAGCCATTTTTATGAAAAATATCTTACGAAGTTAATTAAGAATTAGCCTGCTAAAATTGATATTAGCTTATAGTATAAACAAAGGAATGTTATTAACAGAAGAGTTTAAATATTTAAATCATTTGAAAATATTTTTCCCCACAAATACATATCAATACCTCACAGAAGCATCATTAAGAGAATGGTTGAATCAGTGGGGAAATACCTTACATGTGGTTTCATAAATGGGAAATTATTTTTTTGAACGCATCACTTCTTCTAAAAATTGATCAAAACTGACTTTTTTGTAATCGTTGGGCACTCCGAAAAGGTCCCTATTTAGTTTTTTCTTTTCCATGTGAATTAATGTATACACCATAACTCCATCTTCCGTATTTATGTAATATCGAACAGGTAAACCAGGTATTCCTTCAAAAGCATCGATATATTTAGGTGAGAAATGTTTTAGATAAAGAATTTCAATAGATTTTTTTTGACCAATCAATGTAACATTCATTCGATTCGCTTTTAGGTTGATTATTTTTCTTGTACCTATTTTTTTCTTAAAAATATACCCATGCTCGAGAGTGTCCTTTTCAATTTTATTTTGTTCTTTAGAGAGATCTGTTTGAATCGCATAGCGAGTTTCACCACTTTGTATTAACAAAATTGATTTATTTAAAATCAGGTGTTTAATAATAATCTGCTTCCCTAATTGATTGGTTTCATTTTCTATTCGAACAATAGTGTCATTTGTATATATTGTCATGGTGGTCGGAGGAAACATCTTTTGTAAGGAAGTATCCGCCATTTCAATTGAATATACCAATGTTCCTTGAAAAGCTTCATATTTTTGTGCAAAACTGCTGTTGATTGTTTGAATAATTATCACTAAAGCAGTAGTGAAAATGATCTTATAAAAAAAAGGTGTTACTTTCATATATAAATAATATCAAAAAGGGTAATCGTTACATCTGTAATAAATAGTTACAGAAAGATTTATTAGTACGAAAGTAATAAATATAAATTACAAGTGAGTTGCAGAAAGAATAGGGATTTTAGCTTGTGCTCGTGACATAGATTATCATAATAATTTGCTACTTTTGTCCTTATTACGTTATTTTAATATGAGTAAAGACATCGTTTTTTTAATTAATCGTTCTGAAATTGGTGCAGGGACGAGAGGAGCTTCTTTAGGTCCAGGAGCAATAATGACAGCAGCTAGAAAAAATGGGAAAACATTTTTCGGAAATCATCCTGTTGAGGAAGTGCAAGAAGTAAATTATTTCTTAGATTTTCCTACTCAATTTCAACATGGTAAAAGAATTGATGGTCTTGTTAAAATATATGAATCACTCAATGAAAAAGTTTCAACTATACTAAAAAATAATCAGTTTCCATTGATTTTAGCGGGTGATCATGGCTCTGCCGGAGGCACAATTGCAGGAATTAAATCTGCCTATCCACACAAGAGATTAGGAGTTGTTTGGATTGATGCACATGCAGATTTACACACTCCTTATACAACGCCTTCGGGAAATCTGCATGGAATGCCATTATCTACCGCATTGAACGAAGATAATCTTGCGTGTAAAGTGAATGAGGTGAATACAGAAACCATTCATTTTTGGAATACTTTAAAGCAGATGGGTGGAATTTCGCCAAAAATACTTCCCGAGGATTTAGTTTTTATTGGGGTGAGAGATACTGAACATCAGGAGGATGAGATCATGAAATCGTTGAAGATTAAGAATCATTCCGTTTCTGAAGTGAATCAATTTGGCACTCAGAAAATTGTAAGTGATATCGAAAAACAATTGAATAATTGCGATTGTATTTATATTTCATTTGATGTTGATTCGATGGACCCTTTGTATACTTCTCATGGAACAGGAACTCCTGTAGATAATGGTTTAACGCCCGAACAAGCGTTGGAATTATTAACTTTATTTTCGAGGAATGAAAAAACGGTCTGCATGGAGTTTGTTGAAGTTAATCCTTGCTTAGATGAAAAAACAAATAAAATGGGGGAAGTAACTGCCGAATTGGTAGAAAAAGTGATTGAAGAGTTAGAAAAATGAAAATCATCTCTGCAGAAAAACTGTAGAACGATGAAATATGGAGGCCTTACATTTTATGGAAAATCAAATAAAAAAAATAGTTTTAGAAAATTCTGAACTTCTATTTGGAGTGAATATAGATGCATCTATTATTCAGTTTCAAAAAACAAGAAAAGAGGTCGAAGGGGATTTAACCTTAGTTATTTTTCCATTTGTGAAAGTATTGCGTTGTTCTCCTGATGAGGCTGGGAAAAAAATAGGTGATTTTCTTCAAGAAAGACTTTCTTTTATTTCTCATTATTCGGTTGTTAGTGGTTTTTTAAATTTTGTGATTTCAAATGATTACTGGCTTTCACAGCTGGAAATGATTCATGAAAAGATGGATTTTGGATTTGAAAAACCGAATTCTAAACCAACGATAATGGTCGAATATTCATCTCCTAACACAAATAAGCCTTTGCATTTAGGCCATTTAAGAAATAATTTTTTAGGATATTCTGTGGCTGAAATTTTGAAAGCGAACGGTCATAAAGTAATCAAATCACAAATAATAAATGATCGTGGAATACATATTTGCAAAAGTATGTTAGCATGGGAGAAATTTTCACCAACAAATGAAAAAGGTGAACGAGAAACACCTTCCAATACTGGAATAAAAGGTGATAAATTAGTTGGGAAATATTATGTTGAATTTGATAAACATTTTAATGCAGAGGCAAATTCAATCATAAATCATTGGGAAAAAGGGGATGTAGATGGTTTTTCCAGTAAATCTATCAATGAATTTATTCGATTAACGGAGTCTAAAGAAGGAAAAGAGGACAAAGCTTTAAAAGGGATAGACGATAAGATAAAAGATTTAGCTAAAAATGAGACTTCGCTTTTGCGCGAAGCGAAAGATATGCTAATACGATGGGAAGCGAGAGATCCACAAACCTATTTATTATGGTCAACCATGAATAGTTGGGTATACGATGGCTTTGCGTCAACGTATAAAAGTATGGGAGTCGATTTTGATAAATTGTATTATGAGTCGGAAACGTTCCTGTTAGGAAAAGATATTGTTTTTGAAGGTCTAGAGAAAGGAGTATTCTTTAGAAAAGAGGATGGTTCTGTTTGGATAGATTTAACAGCGGACGGTTTAGATGAAAAAATCGTGCTTCGTTCAGATGGCACTACTGTGTACATGACACAAGATGTTGGAACTGCGGTTGATCGAATTAATGATTTTCCGGACCTAAGTGGAATGATATATACAGTTGGAAATGAACAAGATTACCATTTTAAAGTGTTGTTTTTAATCTTAAAAAAATTAGGATATAGTTGGGCGCATAACTGTTTTCATTTGTCCTACGGAATGGTGGATTTACCTTCTGGTAAAATGAAGTCGCGGGAAGGAACGGTCGTTGATGCAGATGATTTAATGCATGAAGTGGTTCAAAGCGCCAAGGAAATGACACAGGAACGTGGCTATTTAGAAGGTATGACAGATCAAGATAAAAATGACTTGTTCAATCTAATAGGAATGGGTGGTTTGAAGTATTATTTATTGAAAGTCGACCCGAAAAAACGAATGATGTTTGATCCAGCTGAATCCATCGAATTAAATGGAAATACAGGACCATTTATACAATATGCTCATGCTCGTATTAAGTCATTATTGGCGAAAGGTGGAGAAACCTCTGCTGTAAAAGCACAAGAATTAGCTTTAGCGGAAAAAGAAGTTATAAAACTTTTGGTGGAATACCCAATGATTATTCAAGAGGCGGGTAGGGAACTTTCACCAGCGGTTGTTTGCAATTATATTTTTGAATTAGTAAAATCCTACAATCAATTTTATCAAAATATTCCTATCTTGATTGAAGTGAACGAGGATTTGAAAAACATGCGACTTTTGTTAAGTAAAAATGTGGCAAAAGTGATTGCTTCAGCTATGCTTTTAATAGGTGTGAATGTTCCAGAAAGAATGTGATGAATTTATTCTGATTTTGGTGCAACCATTAAAATAATTTCCCTCTTTTTAATAAATATTGTAGTAAGATTTGATTGTATCCTTCGCTAATGTCTGCTGGCATGAAATCAATCTGATACGTCGCGCACCGAAGTTTTAATTCATTAAAATAGTTGCCTATCGATTCTATGTATTGTTCCCTAATCTGAGCTGGTTGCAATTTCATTCTCTCACCTGTTTCCATATCAACGAGGGTATACGGACGATTTTCTAGATTAAAATCTACTTCTAGCTTTTTGTCAATCACATGAAAAACAATTACTTCGTGTTTATTGTGTTTTAAATGTTGCAATGCTTGAAAAAATTCATCTGATTTACTTGGGTCGTCCAATAAATCTGAAAAAATGATTACTAAACTTCTCTTGTGACTTAATTCAGCAATATCATGGAGCGCTTGAATTGCATTGGTGTCTTTTTTTGTTTGCTCCGAATATTCAGACATTTGTTTTTCAAGTTCACTGTATAAATAGCGATGATGAAGAATAGATGATTTAGCTTCTGTATGAAGATCTAATTTATTAGAAAAAAGAGAAATACCTACTGCGTCGCGCTGTTTTTTAAGCATTTCAATTAATGATGCAGCGGCATATACTGAGAATTCAAGTTTATTGAGTTCTTGATCTTTTGGAAAAAGCATGGAACTGGAACAATCAATTACAATTTGACAACGTAAATTTGTTTCTTCTTCATATTTTTTTGTGAAAAATTTCCCGCTTCTTGCGTATAATTTCCAGTCAATGTGACGAGTAGATTCCCCCGAATTATACAATCGATGTTCAGCAAATTCAACGGAGAAACCATGAAAAGGACTTTTGTGCATACCTGTAATAAAACCCTCTACGACTTGTTTTGCAAGAAGTTCAAGATTTCCAAATTGTGCTAATCTTAATCGATTTATTTCATTACTCATAGAGTTTAAAGATATAGAAAATTCACCATTTGAAACAATAAATAGGATATTATTTCTTAAGTTTTAGTAGTTTTGAAAGAAAAAGTCGTGGAAGCAAAAAGATATTACGAAGCTCGTATAGCAGAATTGAAAATAATTTTAAAAGATGTACAGAAAAAATATCGTTTTTTCACTTTTTTGAGACTTCTCTTTTTCATGTTATCCGCTAATTCAGTTTACTTTTTTTGGGGGTCAATTATTCTTCTTCCTACTTTTGTTATCTTTTTTGCACTTTTTCTATTTGTGGTTCATCTTTCTGTGGATGCAAAATATAAGCGGGATAAAATTCTTGTTTTAATTGAGATGAATGATAATGAAATAGAAGTTCTAAATGGAAATTGGTCCATGTTTGAAGATGGTGCTGAATTTAGAAATGGCCATCATCCCTTTTCGCTCGATATGGATATTTTTGGAAAGAAAAGTATTTTTCAATTGCTCAACAGAACGGTATCTGTTCCTGGAAGAAAAAAATTAGCAGATATATTAGCGAATGGGTCCAGTAGAATTGCTGAAACCAATCAATGTATTATAGAGTTAGCGGAAAATGTAACATGGTGCCAAGAATTTATGGCGGAGGGGATAGTCCATAAAAAGGAAATAGAGAATGAAGGTTCTCTTCGATTACTTTCCACGCTCAAAATTGATTTGAATTCATTGATGAAAATAATGCGTTTTCTTTTGCCTTCTATAGCAATCATTTCAACTGTCTTATTTGCCTTTGATATTTTACCTGGAGCTGTTTTTAGTACGATTATTATTTTGGTATTACTTCCGATAGGTCAAAATGTTAAAAGAACAAATGAGGTAGCGCAAGTTTTGACGATACAATCAAAGCGTGTGAAAACGATTTTGAAGCAATTGGAATTATTTGGTAGCCTTGAAATTAAAAATAGTGCCTTCAAAAAAGAGCAAGATGAATTACTATCAGCGAATGGAAGTGTATTGAAAGAAATGTCAGAGCTTGATAAAATTATGGGAAGGTTTGATTTCAGGATCAATTTTTTAATTGGTATGCTGTTTAATTTCTTCTTAGCTTGGGATTTTCAACTTCTTTTTCAAACGAAAAACTGGTTAGAAAAGAATGGAGATAAAGTAGCGCATTGGGAAGATAAAATGGCTGAGTTGGAGGTGTGGATTTCAGGTGCGATTTATAAATTTAATAATCCAACGTCCGTTTTTGCGGATATGAATAGTGAGAATAATGAGATTGAAATAGTTGGTCTTTCCCATCCTTTTGTTGATCAAACTAAAAGTATTCCGAACGATGTTCATTTGAGATCTGATGAAAATTTCAAAATTATTACGGGTCCAAATATGGCAGGAAAAAGCACATATTTAAGAAGTTTAGGTTTAACATTCGTTTTTTCAAATGCGGGATTCCCTGTTTTAGCAAAATCATGTAAGATTCCAAAATTGAAGTTATTTTCAAGCATGAGAACAAGTGATGATTTAACAGTTGAAAGTTCTTATTTTCATGCAGAATTGATTCGTTTGAGATTTATTATGGATGCCATTGAAAATGGAGAAAATATCTTTATTATTCTGGATGAAATTTTAAAAGGAACAAATAGTAAGGACAAAGAAATTGGCTCAGCGCGCTTCCTTCAAAAACTCAAAAGATTAAACGCAAGAGGTATTATTGCTACGCATGACTTATCGTTGTGTGATCTGGCTAATAATGATTCTACTTTCAGAAATATGTGCTTTGATTCTATTATTGAAGGTGAGAATTTATCATTTGACTACCGTATTAATGAGGGGGTTTGCAAAAATATGAACGCTTCTTTTTTATTAAAGCAAATGAAATTGGTGGATGAGATTTAAGAAACCGTTTCCACTTTTTTGGACCACTTACTAATTCACATTTCCTCAGCTGATATTCATGTTTTTTGAACTCGCCAGTGTTACAATATCTTTTTCTTAAAAAGTGTATTCAAAAAAAAGACCGATCTATTAAATCGGTCTATAATAAGATTTCGTTTCTTTAATCCTTGATAACAGGATAACCAGGATATTTTTTTGAATCAAAAACAAATTTTGAATCTGCTATAGTTTCATTTGGTGAAAATTTGGTCATTGAATAGGTCATCACAGTTCCATCTTTAGATTTTAAGATGGCCTTTTTCATTTCATTGGAAGCTTTCGAAATATATAAAATAATTGTGTGATACTCTGCTTTTGCTGCCGCTTTTGGATATAAATAAATTACATGAACAAGTTGACCGTTCAACGTTTCTTCTTTTTCATATTTATTTTTGAAACCCGTTTCCCAAATTGTTAATAATTTCTTTGGATTAATGGCATCACTATCGCCACTATTTGCATCCGATTCATAGACAGATTTTTCTTCTTTTACAATAGTCCATGTTTTAATACCATTTGAAATAATAGTATTGTCTCCGTATGAGGCATAAAATTTATTATTTTTTACCCATCCTTTTCCTACGAAAGTCTGATTTGCACCTGAAGCAGAATTCTTTACTGTTGCACTAAATTCAATATAAAAAGATTGCAAACCTTTCATCTTAACCGAAAGCTTATCAAGTATTCCTTGTGATTTAGCGTCTTTTATTTCCTTTGAGTTTTGGGAAAAAGAGGTTAGTGATACAATACAAAATAACAATAATAATTTCATTTTTTATTTTTTTTATGCAAATATCAGAAATTATGCCAAAAAACACAAGGTTCTTTCTCCAACTTTATCAACAAGTAATTATAATTCGTTTAAAACTAAATTAAGAGCTTCTCTGTTTATGGCATGTTTACCGTTAAAAACGATAGTTTTAAAATGTTTCTTTTTATAGTAGTCTAGAATATCTTCTCTATCTTTTCCTATAAAATATTCATCGTTTGTTCCAATTAGAAAGTAATTCTCTTGCTTTTCATTCATCCGATCAGAAATTGTATTGGCAAGATCTGGAGGAAAAACACTCGCCCAGGCGATGAAAGTATTCGCTTTAATTTCTCCTAGATTATTCCATCTCGCCGCAGTTGCTCCACCTTGTGAAAAGCCAAGAATAATCTTCTTCTCAAAAGACATTTGGGAGCAGATTTTATCATCTAAGTGGTTTAACCATTGCAGGGTATCATCGATATCTTGATCTCTCGCTTCCTTTGTCATCCATGATGCTCCGACGCGTCCTGAATTTCCTTGTAAATAAAATCGATGCATACCTTCTGGAGCCACCACATAGTAGTCAGAATCTAATTCCTGAAAATTCTTCAAGAAGAATTCTGCCAATTGACCATATCCATGAAGAACATAGATTAATTTTTTTGCTTCTAAAATATTTCCTTGGGTGAAATATCGGAATGTTTTTTCACTCTTTAAAAAATGTTCCATTTAATGGCTAAGATGAATAAAGAAAACGCTTCTATTTATTTTTTTGTAAAATATTTTCTTTCATTTTCAAAATAAAAGAAACGATGCAATAATTTACCTTTTTTAGAAATTTTAGCCTTAAAGTTATAGGCATCTTTTAATTCTGAGAGATTATCAAGATTTCCTTCATAAATTAATATATCTTTTGCTAAACCGATGGTGCCCGCGGCAAGTTCTAGATAAAGAACCTCGGCGTCACTTTTTCCAATATTTCCGTATGTTTTCCATTGAAAAACTTGAGTAGGAGTGTGCTCCATCACGGAATAATAATTCCTGTAACTAGAATTTATTATTTTATAATCAATTAGAATGTCTTTGTAAGAAGGGGTGGTAACATTTTCGAATTGAACCGACAATTCGCTATACGGACTTGAAGGAACAGCCATTGGTGGCGAAATTTGATTTAATCCACCATCAAAGAAAAATATGTAATTATAATTACCAATGAATCCAACTTCAGCCCTTTTTGCAGTGTTTGATGATTTTGCAGCTTCTTCTAAGGCATAATTCAATCTATTTAAGGTAATTATAGCATCTATTTTATCATCTCCATCTAAATGTTCTTTGTAAATTTTAAAAGTATATTTCTCACTGGACGGTATGGCAAGTTTTGTTTCAATATGATTTTTTACCATTTGTTCAACTGTCAAAACAGTAGCGTGATTCTCTTTTTCAATTTCTTCTTTCTTTTTTTCAGAACAACTGATGAGTATTAAAATTAAAAGACAATAGGTAATACAATTTTTCATCTGTAGATTTTTTTAATGTTCATGTGCTATACGTCTTATAGATCTTCCCTAACTTATATCTGCATTGCTTGCTTCGCAGGTGTGTTTCTAATCATGGTTTTTAGCAATGGATACAAATATAGGAGAAAGTAAAACAATATTGCCTGAACAGATTTAGTTTTTAAAAAGTTTTATTGTTTGTTGAATGTATGATTATAAAAATTACTTATTGGCAGTTTTCTCCTTGTTCTCCTTTCCAAAAGAAGTAGTAACTTCGTGAAATGCAAATTATTGGTGAATCTTCTTGGAATTTTGTTTTAAAAAATGAGTTTGAAAAAACATATTTCCAAAAATTAATGGGATTTGTTTCCGATGAATATCAGAATAATGAGACCTCAATTTTCCCTTCAAGAGAGAATGTTTTTCGAGCATTTGAAGCGTGCCCGTTTGAACATGTAAAAGTCGTTATTTTAGGTCAAGATCCATATCCAACGAAAGGGCATGCTCATGGTTTGTGTTTTTCTATAGAGGAAGATGTGAAACCGTTTCCTAAAAGTTTGGTTAATATTTTCAAGGAAATAGAAAGTGATTTAAATCAACCTATTCCTGCGAATGGAAGTTTAGTAAGATGGGCTAAACAAGGCGTCTTACTATTGAATACAGTTCTTACAGTAAAAGAAGGTCAAGCAGGAAGTCATATGAATAAGGGCTGGGAACAATTTACTGATGCAGTAATTCAGATTTTGAGTGATCAAAAAGAAGATATAGTATATTTATTATGGGGTTCGAAGGCGCAAGAAAAAGGTAAAAACATTGATAGCGTAAAAAATTGCGTATTGACATCCGTTCATCCTTCTCCACTTTCATCGTATAGAGGTTTTTTTGGTTGTAAGCACTTTAGTAAAACAAATGAGTATTTAATTTCTAAGGGAAGTACGCCTATAGTATGGTAAAATTGACTTTCTATTTCTTTTTAAATTAAACGTAGTTTGTAAAATTTTAGTCGAACTCCGGTTTTAAACAAAAAGTAATAATTATCTTTGTTATGATGAAATTACAAAATGACCTTATTTTACGCGCAGCAAGGGGAGAAAACATAGAACGTTATCCTGTCTGGCTGATGCGTCAAGCTGGAAGAATACTACCAGAATATCGAGCAGTTAGAAGTAAATTGAGTGGATTTAAAGAATTAGTTGAAACGCCTGAATTTGCAGCTGAAGTTACTGTTCAACCTGTCGATCTTTTAGGAGTTGATGCGGCAATAATTTTTTCAGATATATTAGTTGTTCCTGAAGCAATGGGTTTGGAATATCAAATGATAGAATCGAAAGGTCCTTGGTTTGAAAAAACAATTCGCTCTGCGGAACAATTAAACTATGCCGAAACAAATTTCGATATTGAAGATCGTTTGGGATATGTATTAGAAGCGATAAAAATTACAAACAAGGAATTAAATGGACGCGTTCCATTGATTGGTTTTGCGGGTGCTCCATGGACAATTTTTTGCTATATGGTAGAAGGTCAAGGGTCTAAAACTTTTTCGGAATCTAGAAAAATGTTGTACACCAATCCAACTTTGGCACATGAGTTGCTAAGTCGGATCACAGAAGTGACAATTCAGTATTTGCAAGCGCAAGTAAAAGCAGGAGTTCACATGTTACAAGTGTTTGATTCTTGGGCAGGAATTTTAGGGACAGAGCAATATGCTGAATTTGGATTGAAATATTTAAATAAAATTGCTTTGGCAATCACGGATGTTCCCTTGACTCTTTTTTCAAAAGGAGCAATTTCATCCATAAATACCATTGCAAAATTAAATTGCAATACTATCGGACTAGATTGGAACATGGATATTGCTAAAATTCGAGAAGATGTGGGTGAAAAAAGAACTTTACAAGGCAATTTAGATCCCTGCGCATTATATGCTTCTCACAATGATATTGTGAATTCAACAAATAATTTGTTGAATTCATTTAAAAGTAAAAGACATATTGTAAATTTAGGACATGGAGTTTATCCAGATATTGATCCTGAGAAAGTAAAAACGTTTATAAAAACCGTTAAAAATTATGAAATTAAGTACTAAAACAATCGCATCTTTTTTTGTCATATTACCAATCGCAATTTTGTCGTTTTCTTTGCATGCGCAAGAAGAAAACCTAGTTGAAAATGGAAGTTTTGAAAATTTAGAAGGAAAGTTAAAAGCTCTTGGATGTATTGATAATGCTAAACCTTGGATGTCACCAACAGGAGCAAGAGCTGATATTTTTACACCTTCGAAAGTCCTTGATATCAATACACCAGAAAATAAATACGGCAAAGAAGATGCGAAGGAGGGTAAAAATTATGCTGGTATAGTCGGTTTTTCTTATGGAGATGCAATTCCTCGTACATACATAATGGCTCATTTGAACACGCCCTTAAAAAAAGGGATGAAGTATTGTGTGAAATTTAACCTTTCACTCGCTGAATTATCTAAATATGCCTCCAATAAAATTGGCGTAAAATTTAGTGAAAAACAATTTGGTACTGACTCGAAAACTTCTATTATTGAGAAAACAGATGTTCTAGATAGGAATGATAAAGTTTTTAATGCGGTCTATAATTGGGATCAAGTTTGCGGTACTTATTATGCACAGGGAGGAGAAAAATTTATTACAATCGGAAATTTTACCTCTAATGAAAATACAAAATCTGAGAAAATAAAAAAGGATCCAAAAGTAAAAGCAGCTCAAGTTTCTGCAGCATATTATTATATTGATAATATTACAGTTACAATGATCTCAGATGATTTTGCTTGTGATTGCGGTAATCAATCAGATGAAGTTTCTTACTCAAAAATGATTTATCAAAAAGTAGCTAACACGAATAGTTCAATGCCAGCGAAAGACCAAATTGAAAAGCAAAATTCTTACTTTGCTTTTGGAGGAGATAAGTTAACACCAGATGCGAATCTTTCTTTAGATCTAATAGCAAGTCTTATGAAAGCAAACACATCCATGAAACTGGAAATTACCGGTCATTCTGATGCAATGGAAGAAATATTAGCAACTGATAAGCCAGAATTTGCTGACATGGCTAGCAAACGAATTTCTGCGGTAATGAAATATTTGGTTTCAAAAGGAATACCGGAATCGAAATTAATTGCTGCTCCAGTTGGTAATTCAGAGCCAGCAGAAGGAACAGAAGATGATGAAGAAGAATTTAAAAATGCTAAAAACCGATTTGTTTCCTATAAAGTGAGATAAAAAGGAGTTTTAAATAATTTGAAAGCCGTGTTTAATTTAAATACGGCTTTTTTTGTTTGATAAAGTGAGATAGCACAGTAATCACGTCAATTTAAAACGATTTTAATGCTTCATACACTTCATGCGTAGGTAGTCCAACAACATTAAAGTAGGAGCCAGTAATCGTTGCCACACCTATAAAACCAATCCATTCTTGAATGCCATACGCACCTGCTTTATCAAAAGGTTTGTAGTGGACAACATAGTGTTTAATTTCTTCTGTATCAAGTGTTTTAAAAGTCACTTTGGTAGTTACATCAAACATCACTGTTTTGTCCTTGGATGCGATTACTACACCTGTAATGACATCATGCGTTTTGCCTGATAACAATTGAAGCATGGTGATTGCCTCATTTTCATCAATTGGTTTACCTAAAATGGTGTTATTGATAATGACGACCGTGTCTGCGCACAAAATAATTTCGTCATTTGCTACTTCTTCTTTCAATGCGTTTGCTTTTTTATTAGCAATGAACAAAGGAACATCAAAAGGGGGAGTAGAAGCAGGAAATGATTCGTCTGTATCTTTCGTGCGAATTGTGAATGGGATTCCTAAGCCTTCAAGTAATTCTTTTCTTCTAGGCGATTTAGAACCTAAAATTAATTTTTTGTTTTTAATCATTACGAAATAAGTATCCAATAAAAGGGTAGTAATAACCCCATAAACATTGCTAGTTTCACAAAAAGTTCGACCGTTTTTAATTCTTTACGAGTAACTGATTTAATAAGAAGTAAAGCAGATACTATATTTAAAAATAAAGAAATTACGACAGGTAAAAATATGAGTAAATTTTGAAAAAATAAACCGTCATTTTTTAATTTCAATAGAAATAAGATTATAAAGAAAATGGGTGATAAGAAAAGTATAATTCCCGCTATTAATTTCGATTTTTGCGCTCCGTAAATAATTGGTAATGTTCTTGAATGTAATACTTTATCGCCTTCAATATCTTCAATGTCTTTTATTATTTCTCTTGCTAAATTGGTTGTAAAAGCAAAAAAAGCTAAAATGAAAATATAATGGCCGTGGTTCAATAAATGGTATATCCAGTAGGAGATAGGTGTAGCTGTTTCTTGTATTTCACCCGAAGGGAATTGGCTTTGAATATAAAAATGAACACCACATAACACGGGAACTAAAGCGGTTAAAAATGCGATGGTAATATTTCCAATCAACAGTTTTCTTTTAAAAGACATACTATAAAACCAAAGAGAATTTATTGATAATAGATGAATAAAAACATACCAGAACGTTTGATTTCGGACACTTAAATAGACGGCAATCGAGAAGGCAATACCATTCAAAATCCAATGATTCAGGATAGCCCATCTTCTTGTGATATACTTTGTAATAATAAGTTTCTCTGGTTTGTTAATTCGATCTGCTTTTACATCGAAATAATCATTGATTATGTTTCCCGCTGCTGCAATTAGAATTGTTGAAAAAACCAATAAGAAGAAATCAAAACTTTCACCTTCCTTCGCAAATAATTGTGTTTCAAAAAAATGTTCATACACGTATAAAAATACACGCGTGCTATACATCGTAAAAGCAATGATTAATAAATTTATAGGTCGAATAAGGCGAAGGAAATTCATATTCTATTTAATGATTTTGTATTCAGTTCTACGATTTTCCTGATGCGCTGCTTCTTTCAATTTTTCAGTCGAAAGTTTGGCGATATCAGCGTCAGAATTAATAGTAACGGTTTCACCGTACCCAATAAATGATAATCGTGTGGCAACAATTCCTTGGTTAATTAAATAATCGTACACTGCTTTCGCACGATTGTTTGATAAGACTTGATTTTCTGTTGCATCACCTCGTGTATCTGTATGCCCGCCCAATTCTATATTAATCGTAGGATTTAAGAGTAACCAGTCACGAAGTTTATTTAATTCAACAAATGATTCCGTTCTTAAGGTTGCTTTTGCTAAGTCGAAAAACACATTTTTTAGGATTGTGGGTTGTGAACTAGTAATAGGAATCATGGGTACATCCATGTGAACAGCTTCCAATCCTTCTGGATTTGTCATGTTAAAATTTTGAGAGAAGAAATTATAACCTGGGAACGATACGTTTAAAGCATAGTCGCAATTTACGGGAAGTGAGACCATAAATTCGCCATTGGTTGCATCTGCTTCTGAATAAATCACTTCCTTACTTGTTTTTAGATCAATCAATCTAAATTTACCAGCAAGCGGTTTATTATTTGTCACGTCAAATACTTTTCCTTCAAAATACAAAGTTTTCGTTGGACGTAAATTTTCTGGCATATTAAACCAATAAATATCCAAATCTCCAAAACCACCCCCTCGATTTGAAGCAAAGAAACCAATTTCACCATCTGGAGAAACCATTAATGAATTTTCATCTGCTAATGTGTTGATCGGATAACCCAAATTAAGAGGTTTTGTCCAAGTGCCATTATCTTCTAAATGAGACATGTATAAATCAGAACCTCCCATACCTACATGTCCTCTAGAAGCAAAATATAATGTTCTTCCATCTGGATGAATTAACACAGATTCTTCTTCATGTTCGGTATTAATTATCGAAGGTAATCGTTCAGGAGTGCCCCAATATCCATTTTCCTTTAGGTGCACAACAAAAATATCAGAATTTGGCATTTCCCCTTTTTTACTCACCCTTCTGATAAAGTAAAGTGTTTTTCCATCCGATGAAAGTGACGGCTGAGACTCCCACGAATAAGAATTAACATTTCCTGGCAAGTTAACAGGATCTGACCAACGATTTCCTAGTTTTTTAGTGTAAAAAATATCACAACTTCCTTTTCCCGTTCTTCCTTCTCCGTAGTCAGCATCATCTGATTGACCAGAACAAGCAACAAAAATAAGAGAACGTCCATCTGCAGAAATAGTTGGAGCACCTTCGTTTAACAAGGTATTAATATTTGAAGGCATTGCAACAGCAGTTCCCCAAATGTTTTTATCACTCAGTTGCGAAACGTAAAAATCTTCTTGTTCTTTATAGACCGGAACTCGCGCATCATCAATTCTTCTAGTAAATAAAATTGTTTTTCCATCCACAGTAATTGTTGGGTAATACTCTGGATCAGCAGTATTAACGCCTTGTCCCATATTAATTGGCGTAAATGGAAGAGGGTTTTTCATGGCCTCCTGTGCGAAAAGACAATCTTCTCTCATCAAGTAAGCCTGATTGACCATATCAGGATTTGCGTTGCGATTACTAATGTAAAAGTCTAAATTTTTAATAGCTCCTTCATAATCTCCTATAAGTTTTTGAGAATTAGCTAAGTAAAAAAAAGTACTTCCAGTGGAGCTATGATTAGGATTTATAGCTAAGGTCATTTCAAAATATTGAATAGCTTCTTTATTTTTACCCAATGCCTCATAAAATTCCGCAATAAGAATATAGGGTTCCCAAAATTTAGGGTCTTTCTCAATAGATTTGAGTAGGATGTTGATTCCATCTTGAAACCTTGGGTATCCCGTTTTAAGGTCTTTTGTATTTCCCATTTGCATTCCTTCTTCAAACAGAGCGATTGCTTTTTTGTTTGAACTAGAATATTGACCTTGAGCAACACTGCACGCTGCGAATACTAAAATTTGAACTAGTAACAAAAATGTTTTCATAAGTAGATTATTTGTTTTACTATTCATATTGATTTTCGTCTATTTCAGGTGATACGCAAAAAGAACTTTTTTTGTTTCGTTCTACAAATAATTCAAGGGATTTCCATGAATTTATGCGTCTGCAAGGAAATTCGCCATTTAGGATTATTCTTAACATAGTCGATGATTTCAGGCAAAAACCGTTCCTGTTTTGACCATTCTGGTTGAAGATACATTTTGCAAGATGAATTAATTTTAGCCGCATTTTCTTCAGCCCATTGAAAATCAGATGGATGACTAATAATCACTTTTAATTCAGAAGCGATTTGAAATGCTTGTTCAACAGGTTTTTTAAATTTCTTCGGAGAAAAGCAATACCAATCAATCTGGCCAATTAACTCATAGCAGCCAGATGTTTCCATGGCAACTTCAATGTTATTATTTTTTAATCTCCGCGTCAATTCTGTTAAATCGTACATTGCGGGTTCTCCTCCCGTGATAACAACGAAATCTGTCCCTGAATTTAAAACCTCTTGAATTAAAAAGTCTATTGTTTGTAATGAATGTTTTTCAGAATCCCAACTTTCTTTTACGTCACACCATACGCAACCGACATCACAACCCGCAATTCTAATAAAGAATGCCGCTCTTCCGGCATAAAAGCCCTCACCTTGAATTGTATAAAAAAATTCCATTATTGGAAGTTCAACAGTTGTGTCTATTTTTTTCTGAATCATGTAACAAAAATAAGATTTTATTGAGGATTTGGACTTAATAAATACTAGTTTCTGCTATTTATAGTAGGGCAGGAAAAACGATTTCATGATTAGTCGGTTTATCTAAATTATTTAATTAGCATCTATCAATGTCCAACTTCTCATTAATTTCTTGTGCTCTTTTCTAAATTCTAACAATTCTCGTTTAGATTTATCTCTCGAACTTTTAGAATCGATAATAGATGTGAAGGACTTTTGGATTTTTTCGAGAATGGGTGAATTCATCAATATTCGCGATGTTTCCTGATCAAAGGAATACGTCTCGAAAACTTCAATGATATTCTTTTTATCTTCAAGATCCGCATCTGTCAGGACCTTTTTTGAGTAGTGCAGTTCGCTTAAAAAAGGCAATAACTGAGCACTTAGATCAATGAAATTTCGTAAGATGTAAATCGCTTCATTGACTCGTTGTATGTTTTTCGCATTCATGACAAAAAAATATTAAAAAATAGCTCAATATCATATATCCTTATAACGAATAAAAGATCGAATAGTTATATAAAATTTTATTTTTTTTATTTTTTTAAAAGTGGCTTTTTTTAAAATAAAGTCGAAATTGGAGGTGATTGCAATCTAAACACTATCTTTACACTAGATTTATGGTACCACTGCGTGGAATAAAAGGGAATTCGGTGTAAATCCGAAACTGTGTCTGCAGCTGTAATCATCGTAATATCGATTTTACTATGTCACTGGTGTAAAAACTGGGAAGACGAAATCGAGTTGATGAGAGTCAGAATACCTGCCAAGGTTGTTATTTGTTGAAGACTTCAGATAAAAGTCGGATATACTTTTGTATTCCTAGGTTCAAAGACATGCTTGGCTTGAACTGAAATCTTCATTTTTATTTATTTTAGTAATAATTAAAGTTATGAAGAAAATTTATTTTTCAGTTTTTACAATTTTCACAACACTTTTCATGCATGCTCAACAGACTATTGGGTTCGAAGGTGTTATTTTAGCACCAGAATCGTTTAATTATGGATCTTCAGGTTCTGGCGGTTTTATTGAGAATGGAGTAGTTTTTTCAAATGATTATAATTCTAGTTGGGACTCATGGAATGGTTTTGCGATTTCGAATATGACGGATGTCACAACCCCTGGATATTTGAATCAATATAGTGCATTCGCGGGTTCTGGCTCAGGCTCGTCGAATTATGCCGTTTATTATCCAGCTGGGACAATTTCATTTGCTAGTCAAGGAGTTGATTTGGATTCACTTGAAATTACAAATACAACGTTTACCGCTATTTCGATGAGAGATGGAGATACATATAGTAAGAAATTTGGATCCCTCACTGATGCTAATGGAATTACAGATGGCACCAATGGAGAAGATTATTACAAAGTGTGGATCTTCGCTCATGCCGAGAACGGAAGAAAAATTGACTCAGTAGAATTTTATTTAGCAGATTTTCGTTTCACCGATGATGCACAAGATTACATTGTAAATACATGGCATTCTATAGATTTATCCTTTATTACGGAAAAGGTGTATTCGATATCTTTTTTACTTGAATCGTCTGATAATGGAGACTTTGGCATGAATACCCCAGCTTATTTTGCGATTGATAATTTGACGATTAATAAGAGCACAGGACTTTCAGAAAACACGATTTCAGGAATTACAGTCTATCCAAATCCAATGGCAGATCAATTGCATGTCAAAGGAGAATCTGGGATCATTGAAATTTATGATGTGGCAGGAAAGAGTGTGCTAACTTCTTACTATTCAGGGGCTACCACTATAGAAGTTTCTAACTTGTCCAGTGGGTCATATACTATGAAGATCACGAATGAAAAGGGATTTTTTATTCAGAATATCATTAAATAATGATGCGATATTCACTTTTGGTTCTTAATTTATTTCTTGTTTGTATGCTAGGATATGGACAAGATACAATCAATTCATTACCAGAAGTGAGTGTTTCTGCTTTAGAAATTAATCGATTAAAGACATTAGATCTCACCTCACAGACCTTCAATCGAGAACAAATTATATTGACACAGCCAGAAGATTTAGGTGTAATAATCCAAAAATTCTCAGGTACAACCTTAAAGAGTTATGGTGGAGTAGGAGGTTTAAAAACAGTATCTGTGAGAGGTTTGGGAAGTCAACATACTACGTTTATTGTCGATGGATTCTCTATTTCAAACACGCAAACAGGTCAGATTAATTTAGGACAAATACAGACGGATAATGTAGAATCCATCACTTTAAGTGTCGGTGGCAAGAATGGATTTTTGTTATCTCCATCATCCTATATTAACGGAAGTACAGTCTCTGTGAACACGTTTGAAAATAATTTTTCGACGGACCCATTTAAAATGAGATTATCCTCTAAGGTTGGATCATTCGGTGAAATAGACAATTATATTTCGCTAAAATATGGGAAAGCAAAGATGTTTATGAGTGTATTCGGAAAGTATCGTTCCGCCAATGGAAAATACCCTTATTCTATTCAAAATGGAAAAACAACGTACAACGGAATTCGAGATAATAATGATTTAGTAGATTGGTATTCAGGATTTACTGTCGGATTCAGATTGAAAAAGGAAGGGCGATTGCGAGTGATTTGTAGAACCAATAGTGCCGACCAAGGTTTGCCTGGAGCTATTATTTTATATAATACAACGGCTAATCAAAGATTATCTGCGCAAGCGAGTGTCGTTAATATCGATTATTCTCAAACGTATAAAATGCTTTTTTATCGATTATTTGGAAGTTATAATCATGATTGGTTGCATTATACAGACCCTTATTTTTTGAATAATACGGGAGGGATTTCAGCTATTTATACCAATAATTTATATCAAGGCGGAATTTCTTTTCAACGATTACTGCTCAACAGTTCTGCCTTTTTTGGCGGTTTAGAAACTAAGTATAGTGATTTAACATTTTCAACATTGAATACTGCAGCTCCTAGAAGACTTCATACTTTTGGATTAATTGGCTTGAATTTAAATCGAGAAACATGGAAATCAGAAGTTCAAATTTCTGCTCAACAAATTATAGAAGAGAATGATCAAGGAGAAAGAGCAAAAAATCGTTTGAAGGTAAATCCATTTTTATCCCTTGAAAAAGTTGAATTTGGAAAATGGAAATGGATTTTGAAAGCATGGTATCGTAACTCCTTCAGAATGCCCTCTTTCAATGAATTATATTATAATGGAGTAGGAAATACGAAGTTAAAACCAGAGCAAGCACATCAATTTTCACTTGGTATTTCTGCTCGTCCGCTTGAAGGAGATTCAAAACTAAATATACTTGTCAATGGTTTTGCAAATCGTGTGGAAAATCAAATTTTAGCAATTCCCACTAAAAATTTATTTGTATGGTCGATGCAAAATATTGGTTTCGTAAATACCTTTGGTTTTGAATCAAGAATGCAAATCAATACGCTACATAGCAATAGATTGACGACGAATTTTACGATGAATTATACCTATCAATATTCGGTGGATGTGTCCGATTCACACTCTCCAACATATTTGAATCAAGTTGCTTACATTCCAAGGCATATTGGAAATTTTGATGCTACGATACAGCGAAAAAAGACAGGAATCCATTTTTCTACTACCCTTTCTTCGCTTCGTTATTCCTTAACTGAGAACATAATTGCTAATAAAATTGATGGTTTCGCGATTATGGATGTGAGCTTATTCACGCAAATTAAACTGCCTGTGAAACATGCTCTTAGAATTCAATTATCCGTCAAAAATATTTTTAATAGTTCTTACGCATACATGCGCTATTTTGTAATGCCAGGAAGAAATTATTTAATTACTTTGAGTTATGCAATCAATTAAAATTCTTTTAGTAATCTTGCTATTCGCAGGCTGTAAGCGAGAACAGATGTGTCAATCTGCTACTTCACCAGCTGTCATGAAGAATGGAATGTTGGTGCTCTGTGAAGGACTTTTTCAGCAAAATAATTCAACAATTTCATGGGTTGATTTTACCAGTGGAGGCTCAGATGATCTGTTTTTCACAAATAAAACGAGTCGACTTTTGGGGGATACAGGAAATGACATGCAAGAATATGGAGGAAAAATTTACTTAGTTGTAAACGTTTCCAGCACGATAGAAGTTTTGGATAAAGCAACAGGAGCCTCTATTAAACAAATTTCTATGATGAATGGAAGCATAGCCAAGCAGCCAAGATCAATTGTTTTTAATGGTTCGAAAGCATTTATTACCTGTTATGATGGATTTGTAGATGTTCTTGATACAGCCAGTTTAAGTATTACGAAAAGAATTGCAGTTGGATCAAATCCAGAAGGTTTATCTGTTTCTAATAACAAATTGTATGTATCCAATTCTGGTGGGTTAAATTCGCCAAATGTAGATTCAACTATTTCAGTAATTAATTTGAGTAGTTTATCTGAAATAAAAAAAATCACGGTAGGTAAAAATCCAGGTAAAGTTGTCACTGATTCTCAGGGAGATGTTTATGTGATTACGAGAGGAAATTATTCAACAATTCCTTCGCGTATGGTTCGAATTAATTCAGTGACAGATCTTGTCGAAACAACTTTTCCTTTTGAGGCATCAGGAATAGAAAAAATGGGCGATAACTTACTGATTAGTAATTATAATTATGCAACATCTACAAGTAATATTGCGCTGTTTGATGCCGTTTCTGAGACCATTTCAAATCCGTCCTTGATTGATAACAGTCAATTTACCACATTGTTTGGTGTGAAATATAGACCTTCCAATTCTAAAATTTATTGTTTTGATGCAATGGGATTTTCAAATACAGGCTATGTCCGTGTTTTTTCAAGTTCAGGCGTATATGAAACGAGTTATCACGTGGGGTTAAATCCAAATAATATTGTTTTTTATGACTAAAAACAAAGACAATAAGAAACAATATTATTCGATTGTTAAAACTTTCGCTTTTTCGCTGATAATTTCAGTTATCGGACTTTGTAAATTCAGTACAAGATGTTATTCTCAAACATTTGCCTCAGTGCCAGGAACTACAGGAACGACAGCGATTCGGAATGACTCATCCATTATTGTGGCTTGGGCTACAGGTGTTTCAATTGAGCGTGGATATATGAACATTGCCAATCCATCTTCAGGATTAGCCTCTTTTGGGTTAGATGCTGAAGCGATTGGACCAGCAGAAGGAAATAGTACAAATGTTGTATCTATTGGAGATTCAGGAGTGGCAGTTTTAACGTTTGATAGAGGAATTAAGGATGAAATTGGTCCTGATTTTGCAATTTTTGAAAATGGATTTACAGACAATTTTATTGAATTAGCCTTTGTTGAAGTTAGTTCGGATGGTATTCAATTTTTTCGATTTCCATGCATAAGTGAGGCACCTTTTATTGTTCAAACCGGTACTTTTGATTTTACAGATTGTCGCTATTTCAATAATCTTGCGGGGAAGTATAGACAAGGTTTTGGAACTCCATTTGATTTAAATGAGTTAGCAAGTATTTCAGGATTGGATATTTCAAATGTTACCCATGTAAAAATTATCGATGTAATTGGAACAATTGATCCGATCTTTGGCAGTATGGATTCCCAAGGACATCTCATTAATGATTTATACCCTACAGAATTTGCCGCTGGAGGATTTGATCTTGATGGAGTTGCAGTAATTCATCAGGCGCCTTTATCGATAAGTGAGCAAGAAATAATGGTTACTATTTTTCCTAATCCAGCGTCTGAAAGTATTACAGTTTCTATACCAAATGAAAGTTTGATTCGATTATTTGACATGACTGGAAAAGTTGTGTATGAAGAACAGGTGCCTCAAACTTCAAAAATAATTGATATTTCAAAGTTTGAGGCAAGTGTACTTTTTATTGAAATTTCGAATACGAAAAATAGAATAGTAAGAAAAATATCAATTCTTGACAACTAGTTTTTCACAAATCCCCCCAATTATAGGTTAAAGATTACTTTAAAACTAAAGTTTCTCCCCATATTGTAGACTCCAGTTCGTCCGGTTAACATATTTTGAGGAGCGTATTTCAACCTGCTCAAATGACTTTGATACGAAGCATTCGTTAAGTTTTCAGCGCTTACATAAATACTCATAAAATTAGGTTTGTCAAACGCTTTTATATTTCCACCAATTCCAGCACTTAATAATGTGTAAGATGGTGTCGCGGTTTCTGTAGTATACGCTTTGAAATACTTGTTTTGTTGAAAGTACATGTCAACCGCAACTTTCACGTAGGTATTGGATAATTTTTTACCTGTTTTTTTAAATTGTGCTTTCAACTCTCCTCTGTACTTTGGTGCAGGAATAAAAGGCAAGTATTTTGTGCTGTCAGGTTGGTTTTTTTGAGTAGCCTGAACAAAGCAAAATGAGTTTTCAATATGCAACCAATCAAATGGATGAGGATGCACATCGAGGTAGATTTCACCCCCAATTAACGTTGCGTTTCCCTGCGTAAATTTAAATGCTGGAGAAGGATTCGAAGGGTCGGGTATGGAATCACCACCGAATACACTTGGGAGTTTTTCTGAAAAAATGTAATTGGAAATAATATTTGTAAAAGGAGTGAGCTCAAAAGTAACGTGGTCAGAGTTTAAAAAATAAGCAAGATCAATTTGGTGACTAATTTCTGATTTTAAATTGGGAGAACCGTATTCAAATCTTAAAGTACCTTCGTGCTGACCATTGGATGCAATTTCAGCAATGTTAGGAGTCCTAAATCCTCTGGAAAAATTTAACTTAATGGTGGATTTCTTTTTGATTTGATATGAAAATCCAATACTTCCCGAAAAGCTGTTGTAATTATTATTGAACTGCTTAAATTTTATACTTGTGGAGTCATTCTCAGTGTTTACCGGAAGTCCTACATTGTCTACAATTAATTCCTTTGCATTGATGTTTCGGTTGTCAAATCTTACACCGCCTGCGAATGTTAATTTTTTAAATGTTTTCTGTGTAAATAAAAATCCTCCAATGTCAAAAAGAGCGTATTCGGGAATTAAAAATTCTAATCCCTTGTTCAGATTACTTTGTTGCATCCCACTAATACCTATTGAACTTTCCCATCCTTTCATTTCAACGAAATTATATTTCAAATTATAGTTGAAGGTGCTTAAGTCAAAAAACAATGCCTTGTCTTCTGGGTTGACAATATCTCCAAATTCCTTTCTTTTGTTATTTTGGAAACCAGCGTCGAAGTTAATAGTCCCTTTTTTTAAAATAAAATAATGATTTGTGAGAATTCTGAAGTGATTTATTTCTTGATGTGGAAACCCAATGTTATAAATGTTTAACGAAAGTTCTTTCGCTGATATATTGGTTGTACTGCCAGTTCCATCTGGAATATCAGTGATGAAATTTCCTACACTATCTCTTTCGCCTTCCACCATATTTATGATAGAATTGTAAGTGCTTATATTGACATGTGAATAGCCCCATTTTTTATTTACACCTATAAAAAGTCCCCCATTAACTTCTTGAAATCCAGAATTAAAAACCTTTCCATCATAGTTGTTTTGATAATTTCCTGCAAACTTGTTACTGAAACGAGCAAGCCATTGAACGCCATTTTTGTTGCCTGCAGTTGAAAAGGAATTACCGATTAAATTATTATTACTTTGATAGTTGGAAATAAGTTGACTTTTTATCTTTCCTACTTGCGGTGCTTTGGGCGAAATAAAATTTAAAACTCCAGCAATGCCATCCGAACCATACATTAAGCTGCCCGGTCCTTTAACAATTTCAATTCTTTCGATTGAATATTCATCTATTTCAATACCATGTTCATCACCCCATTGTTGACCTTCTTGGCGGATACCATTGTACAGAGAAATTACTCTATTGTAGCCTAAACCGCGAATGGTTGGTTTAGAAATTCCCGCGCCAGTAGTAATTTGACTAACACCCGGGATATTTTTTAAAGCATCGATCAAATTCGTTGAACTGTTTTGATTGAGAAGTCCAATATCGATTGGTTTTATAATAATTGGACTTAATTTTAATTCAGTAGAACGGGAAACTGCAGTAATTACCACTTCATTTAGTTCTGATACAGATTCCGCTAATAGAAAATCGATTACTGTATCTTGGCTAATTTGTCTGTTTTCAACTCTTTTTTTGTATCCTCCTACACTTACTTCAAGGAGATAATTCCCTTTTGTAATATTTTCAAATTTGAATTTACCTTCCTGATTCGTATAGGTCGTAATCTTTAGGTCGTTAATATATACAGCAACGCCTGTTAAAAATTCGTTTGTTTGCTCGTCTTGGATAGTACCCGTAATTGTATATTGTGCTATAGCATTATTCGTTATGAAAAAAAACATAACGAGACTATAAAAGATTTTTACTTTCATCTTTATTTTTTTGAAAATGTATAAATGACTAGTCAGGACAAGAAATTGCCCTGAGAGAAAATTAAACGGAAAAAGATAAAAGAGAAGGTGGACCTTTATTCGTAAAATCAGAAGGAAAGCAGTAAACATAATTTTCAGTAATATTTACTGGTTTACTGGTTTGCTCTTTCGCTATGTTTTGCTTTAAAAAATCTAGAAATGAATGTGGAGAAACGGCATGCAGGTCACACAGTAAGCATTTTTCCGGAGTGTTGGAGATATGAGAAGTATGAGAGCATTTATCGGCATGATTTGAATAGTAAATCGCTTTTTCACAAGACGAGGCTTTCTCAAAGCTAACGATTTCTGCATCGTGATGATGGAATAAAACAGTAGGATTACTGCTGAACAAATAGATCAGCACTAGAAATAAAACCTTGACTTGTATTTTCCTTCTTTTTTTCAATTTAAACCGTGAAGTAGAGGTGCAAATATAGAGGGATTTAGAGAATGAAGTCAGAAATTTGAATTATATTTTAGATTTTTAGCAGCTTATTTATAGTAGTAACTGATTATCTTCTAACTAGTATGATCGCAGACAATAACCCAATTTCCATTTATTTTTTTCCAAAGCAACGTAAAATATCCACCAACTGGTTTTTCTTTTGTTAATTCCCATTTCCCGATGACATAAATACTGTTTTTTGATAATTGTGTTGCTTCGGCAATCGTGAATTTTAAAATCCCCATTGCTTCTTGGGTTGGATATCCTTTTAAATAATTATCTAATGTATTTTTCCAGCCATAGGTAATGCCTTTGTGACCAATAAATTTTAGACTGTCATTGTTCCAATAAAATTTCATGAAGCCTTGAATATCAAAATTATTCCACGATTTTTCTTGGTTATTCATATTTTGAATAACCGTTTGAACATCTTTTGATTCTTTTTGAGAGAAAGATGTAACTGTTAGAGAAGTGAAGAATAGAAGTATAATAAATTTTTTCATTTTGATATAGTTAAATTCTATGTTATTTTAGCTCAAATATAAGCTTTAGAAATTGAAACAAAGTCTAATTTCTAACGTCTAAAAATCTAATTTCTAAAATAAATGGAAAAATTATCATCAGAATATTGGAGTTATCGATATCAAAATAACGATACCGGTTGGGATTTAAAGAAAATAACACCACCCATTAAATCATATGTTGATCAATTGACCGATACATCACTATCGATTTTGATTCCAGGTGCTGGAAAAGGATATGAAGCAGAATACCTGCATAAATTAGGTTTTCACAACGTACATATCCTTGATTTTTCCAAGGAGCCAATCAATTCTTTTCAGGAAAGAGTAAAAGATTTTCCTTCTGAGAATTTATTTGTCACTGATTTTTTTCAGCATGGTGGAAAGTATGACCTAATTCTTGAGCAAACGTTATATTGCGCTATTGATCCTAGTTTACGCACTAAATATGCTCAAAAAGTGAATGAACTTTTGAAAACAGGAGGGAAGTTAGTAGGCCTACTTTTTGATCGAGATTTTGAATCTGGGCCACCGTTTGGCGGAAGTAAAGCAGAATATATGGAATGTTTTAGTCCTTATTTTTCTGACTTGAAAATGGAAGCATGTTATAATTCAATTGAGCCAAGAAAAGGAACTGAATTATTTATTCAATTACAAAAGTAACAAACAAAAAAAAGCTGTCTGAAAATTCAGACAGCTTTTCAAAATAAAAATGATAATTATTTTTTAACGAATTTGTTTGTTACAACAACTCCATTAGAAGTTTTAACTTGGTATATGTATACACCGCTAACTAATTCAGCAACATTTACACTTGCAGTGTTTAAGTTGTTTACAAGGTTAGAAGAAATTACTTTACCTTCAGTTGACATAATAGTAACGGAAGAAATGTTTTCCTTTAGGTTAATATTTAATACATCAACAACTGGGTTAGGGAATGCACTTACAGCGATAGCCTCAACTTTGTTAAGTCCAGCCGCATCCGTAACTTGAATGTCATCAATAAATAAATAGTACATATCAGTACAGTTATAGTGACGGAAAACGATACGAACTGAATCAGCATCAGCAGTTCCTGATAATGCTGAAATATCTACTGTTTTTGTGTTTAATACACCACCAACAGCAATCGTTTCAGTATAAACTGGAGTAGCAGTAAGTAAATCCGCTTGATTTTTTACCACGTAAACTGAAAAGTTTTCTCCTGGATAAGCAGGGTCAGCAGCAATATATTTAAATGATAATGCAGTTTCAGTGTAGGCTGTTAAATTAATTGGTGGAGAATAAATAAAATTATCCGGAGTTAATGCAACTGTGCTCCAAGAAGCAGATCCTGCAGCAGTGCCCATTGCCGCTAATACAGCATTTGGATCAGTAGAAAGATTATATAAACCCCATTGATTTGTATCCGCGTCATTTTGGAAAGTTCCCCACCCTGTTGTAGCATCCCATGCAGCTGCATTTTCGAAATTTTCAGAGTAGATCTGAGCATTTAAGCTCGTTGATACTGTTAGTGCAAGAATTGCACCCATTGAAAGTAAACCTTTTTTCATAGTATATTATTTTAAAATTTTTCGCTAAATTACATTTTTATTCTGTAAAACAATAATTATAAGTTGTATTTTTTTTCTTTTGGTTGATAATCAGTGTTGTGAGATGAGTATTATCATTGTTTTTTATCATCTTCTGTTCGACATAATTTCCTACTTTCATCGAGTATTGTATTGAATCTTTTGCTGTCAATTCTCACTCTATCAAGAACTTGCTCACTTGCACAAATGTCACTTACCAATATAATCCCTTTTTGAAGAAGTTCTTTTTTTTCATATTGGGTAATCGTTGTTAAACAGGTAATTGGATATAATCCTGAATTATCTATTATTTCCCGCAATGCAGAATGATTTGGATAGTCCCAACCTAATAATTGAATATTTTTACATTTTGAAAAAGCCAAGGCATCCTGAGTGAACCTTGAATTTGTGATGATCCAACCTTCGAATTTAGTAAAAGGTTTTTTTAGAATACCGTTATCCAACAGATCTTGAAATCTTGAATTAATGTAGAGCGGAACTTTTACATCAACGGAAACTCCTTGCTGATTTTTATATTTACATTCTGCCAGTAGAAGTGTACTTTCTTTTTTACCAATAATATCGATTTCATGACTGACACATTTTCCCTGAAGAATTATATCCACTTCCGTTTTATAACCTTTCCATTTAAAAAGTTCACTGATGTATTTTTCAAATGGAAAACCAGATGGTCCTAGATCCATTAATCCTTTTTTTAGATAATATCTTGATGCACTTGGAGGCGAACTTTTTTTAATTAGATGAAAAGCGATACTATAAATTTTTTTTGTGCTTATTCCTGGGTAAATTTGGGTTTTTACTTCCTCTATTATTTTGTCTATATCTTCATCAGGCACTTTTGATCGGAGCAAGGAATTTCTTAATTTTTCAAAAGAGAAAATTTCTTTTTCTCCAGATGCTTTTAGTACCGAAAGTTCTTCCTGTTTTTCCATTTTATAGTCGATTGAAAATTTATCATTACCAACTGACCAGCATTAAATTCACTATTTTTTTTAGTTGTATCTACAAAGCATCATTTGATTAATCGTTGAGCTGTATTAGAACTAATAGCGTTAATCTCTATGCGAATTTTGTGTGATATTTTTCTTTTTTATGAATTGATCAATTTTTTCTAAAAGTATTTTTAATCAATTTCTTACTAAATGATTTTTATCAAGTTGAGCGTTGACTAAAATAGTATTTTTCACTTTTTGAATAATTGGTGTTCTATTTTCTTACATTAATAATTACTGACTAAAGTAAATCAAGAAATTCTTTTTCGTTTTATTCTCCTGCTCAACGGAATCTCAATGTAAAAAGTCATTACAGCAGAAAGTAAAGTAATGATTGGAAAGGCAATAAAAATGGAAGCAATCCAGAAATTTATGTGTAATGTGTCAACGGTATATGGGATTATAAAATAAAAGGCGAAAAATTGGTGAATTAAATACAGTGAAAAAGAGATTTTGCCAAAGAATAATGTCACTTTATTTACAATAAATTTCAACTTATTATGGATGAACAAGATAAAAATGAGATTGAAAAGTAGGAACATGAAAATATGCTCATTCAATGTTAGAAATGATAGATTATCTGAATAGTGAACGTCTAATAATAGTATTTGAAGAAAGAGTAAGATTCCTAAATACATATAATTCTTGCCTTTATTTTCAGAAGAAGAAATTTTATAAAAAATAATACCACTTAAAAACAGCGGAAAATATTCAGTAATGGGTAGGTAGAAAAAAACATGATCAAGAGGACGATAATCATTTTTAAACAAGAAAGCGAAAGTCAAAATAATAGCTATTGGAACACCAATATCCAGAATGTATTTCGTTTTTTTTAATGCGATAAAAATAAAAATAAAGAGGTAGAAATTTAATTCAACAATCATCGACCAATAGGAACCATCAAAATTTTGAATTTTTAGATAATACTGAATCATGCTCATATTCCCTATATAATCTGTGATTTTAGCATCGAAAACAGGATCCGTTCTAAAAAAGGGAAAGAGTAGGATTAATACAAACGTAAAGGAAACTGCTGTCCAGTATGTCGGGAATAGGCGACCAAAACGATTCATCAAAAAATCGCTACTCTTGTTTAGGTTTTCAATACTTTTAAATATCACAAAACCACTAATCATAAAAAATAGATTCACCCCAGCAACGCCAAATTTCAAGCCCATTTGGCATTCAGGTCGATTCATTGAGAAGTGAAAGAACATAACCATTAATGCAGCAATTCCTCGCAGCGCATCAAGTTCAAGATTTCTTCCTGACGTCGTAATTGAATCTACTTTTTTTACCATTTAGTTATAAAAAAATCTCAAAGAAAGTTAAAATTTAATGAAAACGTGGGTATTATTTTAAACTAATATAGGAAATTAAAAATAATGTTTACATTAAATTTCATCATCTTTGTCATACAACTTAAAAAGCTGATTTATGAATATTCAGAAAATTTCGGAGAAGGATCATGTTCATTCAACGTGGGCAGGAGGTACAACGACACAAGTATATATTTCTCCGGAAAATTCTGTTTTTACTGAGAGAAAATTTGACTTTCGGATTAGTTCAGCAGTTGTTGCCATAGAAGAATCTGATTTCACGCCCTTTCCTGGTTTTTCAAGAATATTGATGGTGCTTGAAGGTGAATTGGAAATATTTCATGAAGGTCAATTTTCAAAAGTATTGCAACCGTTTGAGAGTTATCATTTTTCGGGTGATTGGAAGACGTCCGCCAAGGGTAAAGTAATTGATTTTAACTTGATAATGGGGGAAGGTATTTCTGGTGAAATGAACTATATTTCCCTGAAAGAGAATAGTGTTGAACATGTGATTCTCCAAAATGATACCTCTTCATCTGCACTAACAGTTGGGTATTATTTGGTTTCTGGTGGAATTCAAATTCATTTGAATCAGGAGGAATATGAATTGGAAAAAGGGGGAATGATTTTGATTGAATCTAATTTTGAATTAGAGAAAATAGGTGTTGTTGGAATTGGGGAATTGATTGAAATTTTGATTTGGTAATTTTTATTAATAAAAATTACCAAATCAAAAAAATTACATCCCCGGCATTCCGCCGCCCATTCCTTGCATTTGTTTCATCATTTGAGCCATTCCTTTTGGATTTGACATCATTTTCATCATCTTTTTCGTGTCTTCGAATTGTTTCATCAATTTATTGACCTCTTGAATATTCGTTCCACTTCCTGCTGCAATTCTGTTTTTTCGTTGCGCGTTTATTAAATCTGGATTGGATCTTTCAGTAGGAGTCATAGACTGAATGATCGCTTCTAACGGTTTAAAAGCATCATCTTTTATGTCCACATCTTTCATTGCTTTTCCCATTCCTGGAATCATTCCCATTAAATCTTTCACATTCCCCATTTTCTTTACTTGCTGTAATTGAGCTAAGAAGTCATTGAAATCGAATTGATTTTTAGATATTTTTTTCTGTAATTTCCGAGCTTCCTCTTCGTTATAATGTTCTTGCGCTAATTCAACTAACGAAACAACATCCCCCATGCCTAGGATTCTGTCTGCCATACGAGCAGGGTAGAAAACATCCAATGCATCCATTTTTTCACCCGTACCAACAAACTTAATTGGTTTATTTACAACCGTTTTAATGGACAAAGCTGCACCACCTCTTGTATCGCCATCTAATTTTGTTAAAACTACACCATCGAAGTTAATTTTATCATCAAATGCTTTTGCCGTATTCACAGCATCTTGACCTGTCATGGAATCCACCACGAAAAGCGTTTCAGAAGGTTGAACAGCCGCTTTTACAGCCGCAATTTCATTCATCATTTGCTCGTCAACAGCTAAACGACCCGCAGTATCGATAATTAATACATTGAAACCTTTGCTTCTAGCATGATTAACAGCAGCTTTTGCAATACTCACAGGATCTTTATCTTCTCTATTTGAGAAAACTTCAATTCCTAATTGTTCGCCTAACACGTGAAGTTGGTCAATTGCTGCAGGACGATATACATCACATGCTGCAAGCAATACATTTTTACCTTTTTTAGTCTTCAGGTAATTTCCTAATTTCCCTGAAAATGTAGTTTTACCAGAACCTTGCAATCCTGACATTAATATAATTGCTGGGTTTCCTTTTAAATTTATTTCAACTTCATTTCCTCCCATTAATTCAACCAACTCTTCGTGGCAAATTTTAGTCATCAATTGACTTGGAGAAATAGACGTTAAAACATCTCGCCCAATGGCTTTATCTTTTACAGTAGTTGTAAATTCTTTCGCTGTTTTGAAGTTAACATCGGCATCTAACAGGGCTCTGCGGACTTCTTTTAATGTTTCAGCAACATTAATTTCCGTAATTGAACCGTGACCTTTTAGAACTTTAAACGCCTTTTCAAACTTGCTGGTAAGATTTTCAAACATAATTTTTCTATATTAATAGCGCAAAAGTAGGTAAAAAGAGTGGAGAAACAAAGTGTTTTGTGGTTGAAAGATCAACTTGATTTCATTATTTTTGTATTTATAATTAGTAAGTATTTACATAAAAGTTATAAGTATAATTATACCTTTTATATATTTTGTGATATTTTGTAATTATGATTTAATAATTTACTATATTTGTGTCATTATATAAATACAAATAAATGAATTCATACAAAATTCCCAAAGTAGTTTATCCCCGAAATACATATTTAAATAGAGTTATTCCATTTATTGGTAAGCAATTGATAAAAGCTTTTACAGGTCAAAGAAGAGTTGGGAAAAGTTATCTTCTTTTTCAGGTTATGGAGCATATTCAGAAGATTGATCCAACTGCTTTCATAGTATATATTAATAAAGAAGATTTACAAAATGATTTTATAAAAACGTATTTAGATTTAGAGAAATATGTGCTCGAAAATAAATCTAAAAATGGCAAAACGTATGTTTTTATTGATGAAATACAAGATGTTTTTGAATTTGAAAGAGCTTTACGCTCACTTGTTTTAGACGATCAGTTGGATTTATATTGTACTGGTAGTAATTCTAATTTATTATCGGGAGAATTATCAACTGTTTTGAGTGGACGTTTTATTGAAATCACAGTTTATAGCCTTTCATTTTCCGAATTCATACAATTTCATAAAAAAGAAAACTCAGAAAAATCGCTTGATTTGTATTTAAAATATGGCGGACTTCCCTACATAATACATTTACCCTTAGAAGATTCAGTAGTATTTGAATACTTGAAAAATATTTTCACAACGATTATATACCGAGATGTTGTCGAGCGTTATTCAATTCGAAACGTTGGATTTTTAGAGCAATTGGTTTTATTCTTAGCGAGTAATACAGGAAGTTTATTTTCTTCCAAAAGTATAAGTGATTTTTTAAAATCTCAACAAATAAAGATCGCTCCAAATCAAGTCCAAACTTATTTACATCATTTGACGAAAGCTTTTTTAGTGCGAGAAGTACCTCGATATGATATTGTAGGAAAGCGAATTTTTGAGATTGGTGAAAAGTATTATTTTGAAAATTTAGGAATTCGAAACGCTATATGGGGATATCGATTGGAAGATAAATCGAAAATTTTAGAAAATGTAGTTTACAATCATTTACAGTTTTTAGGTTATTCTACCAAAGTAGGTGTTTTAGCATCAGAAGAAATTGATTTTGTGTGTGAGAAAAATGGTGAAATAATCTATATGCAAGTAGCTGTTACGATAGATGAACAAAAAACAATCGATAGAGAATTTGGAAACTTATTAAAAATAAAAGATAATTATCCCAAGTTTGTTATTACTCGAAATGGTTTTGAAGGGAATTCGTATAAAGGTATTCCTGCATTGAGTTTGATTGATTTTTTGAATTGGAAGTGAGTCCCAAAAAAGTTTACTTAAATTGTTTTTTTTTACCAGTGGTTTAAAAGCACAGCATTACAATACTTTGAGGGAATATTTTTCAGGTTCTGTTATTTTTAAGAGAAGAAAATAAAAAAGATGCTCCCGTTACCACATTTGTATCAAAAATAATAGTATATTCGTATTGTTGACACACCCTTTTTTTAAAACGGAAGTAACCATTTAAAACCAATACTATGATAAAAAACAAATCAAAACACTATGCTTTATTAGCATTAGGCGTGCTATGTTCTGGGCTTTCTTATGCTCAAGAATCTTTTAACGCGACTGGCAGCAATTCTTATGGGGCTGGAGGAAATGTTGCCTACAGTATCGGACAATTGGTATACACGTCCCATACAGGAAGTAATGGCAGTGTAGCACAAGGCGTTCAGCACGCTTATGAAATTTACACGCTTGGCTTAAAGGAAACAGAAACGAACATTTCACTTACTGCTTTTCCCAACCCAACAACAGACCATTTAATCTTGGAAATATACGATTACAAGAGCGAAAAGGTATCCTATCAACTTTGTGATATGCAGGGAAAATTAATAATCGACGAACAAATAACAGCAAAGCAAACGCAAATTAACATGAGCGCTTTACCCATAGCTACTTACTTTGTAAATGTTATAAAACAAGATCATAAAAAAGTTCAAACCTTCAAAATCATCAAAAACTAAAAAGTATGAAAAAAATCTATTCACTAGTAGCTGGTTTATTATTAACAACTATTGCTGTTGCTCAAGCTCCTCAAAAAATGAGTTATCAGGCTGTGATTCGCACCAGTAGTAATACACTAGTAACATCTGCACCAGTAGGCATGAAAGTAAGTATCTTGCAAGGTTCTGCAACCGGTGCAGTCGTGTTTATAGAGACACATGCGCCAACTACGAATGCAAACGGGTTAGTAAGTTTGGAAATTGGAGGCGGAACCGCTGTAACAGGAACCTTGGGAGGTATTGATTGGGCATCAGGGCCTTACTTTGTAAAAACAGAAACCGACCCAACTGGAGGTACAAGTTACACAGTTACTGGAACAAGCCAATTAATGAGTGTGCCGTATTCATTATTTAGTGCTAATGGAACACCTGGTCCAGCTGGTCCTCAAGGTCCACAAGGTGTGCAAGGTGTGCAAGGTGTGCAAGGTTTGCAAGGTGCACAGGGCGTTCAAGGATTAATTGGATTAACTGGTCCGGCAGGTGCACAGGGTGTTCAAGGAATACCAGGTGCAGATGGTGCACAGGGTATTCAAGGATTAACAGGTATTCAAGGTCCTGAGGGAAATGGATTTTCAAATGGCACAGTCACTAACCAAATGATGTATTGGAACGGAAGTGCATGGATAACTTTGAACCCTGGCTCAAATGGGCAGGTATTAGGTTTTTGTGGAGGTGCATTAACTTGGTTGACTCTCGCAGGTGTTTGTTCATCAGCACTGTATCCTGTAGGCTCTGTTTTTTGCACGTCAGGCCCAACAGCCATTGTAGATGTAACCAACCCAGCCACTGGTAAAACATGGATGGATAGAAATCTGGGAGCTTCTCAAGTAGCAATCTCAAGCACAGATGCTTTAGCTTATGGAGATTTATACCAGTGGGGAAGAAGAAGTGATGGGCACCAGTGTCGTACTTCACCTACTACTGCAACATTAAGTAGTATAGATCAACCAGCACATGGAAACTTTATTTTATCAAGTGTAAGTCCACCTGACTGGAGAAGTCCCAAAAATGACAATCTTTGGCAAGGTGTTAATGGGTTAAACAACCCTTGTCCAAGTGGATATAGATTACCAACCGAATCAGAAATTAATTTAGAAAGAGCAAGTTGGTCTACAAATGATTTCATTGGAGCATTCAATTCACCATTAAAATTATCAATGGGAGGAGATAGGTATGCTTCTAATGGCGTTTTAAGTATTGTAGGTCAAATAGGAATATATTCCACCAGTACAATTGCATCTGCTCAAGCAAGATATTTATATTTTTTTAGTGGCGCCGCCTATATGAATTCATATCATCGTGGACATGGTTTAACCATCCGTTGCATCAAGGATTGACACTTTGATTAGCACTGCGATTTGATTGATTTGACACTTTAACCATACCATTCCGCTTTTTCAGAGGATGGAATGGTTTTAATAAGCTCGTAAGCAGTCGATTTTTTTAACATTAATATACAATTAGCAATACATAAAGAGCTTCAAAACGATCAAAAACTAAAAAGTTATGAAAAAATTCTATTCACTAGTAGCTAGTTTATTATTAACAACTATTGTTTTTGCTCAAGCTCCTCAAAAAATGAGTTATCAGGCTGTGATTCGCACCAGTAGTAATACCCTACTAACATCCTCACCAGTAGGTATGAAAGTAAGTATATTACAAGGTTCTGCTGCAGGTTCCTCTGTGTATGTAGAAACACACACTCCCACTTCCAATGCAAACGGGTTAGCCAGTTTTGAAATTGGAGGCGGAGCTGCTGTAACAGGAACCATGGCAGCTATTGATTGGTCCGCAGGTCCTTACTTTATAAAAACAGAAACCGACCCAACCGGTGGTACAAATTACACAATTACAGGAACAAGTCAGTTGTTGAGTGTGCCGTATGCATTATTTAGTGCTAATGGAACACCTGGTCCAGCTGGTCCGCAAGGTGTGCAAGGATTAACAGGCTCAGCAGGAATGCTCAGTAGCGGAACTGCATCAGGTAACACACCTTATTGGGATGGTTCGCAATGGGTGGTTAATAATAGTAACATCCACAACAATGGTGCAGGAGTGGGTATTGGAACAACAATTCCAATCCAAATGCATCTGCAAAACTTGAAATTGCTAGTGCCACGCAAGGGTTTTTACCACCAAGAATGACTGCTTTACAGCGTGACGCCATAGATTCACCTGCTACTGGTTTAGTCATTTTTAATACCACTACAAATTGTTTAAACTTTTTTATAGGAAGCGGTTGGAATGAGACTTGTGGTATAGCTGTAGTAGTAGGATTCCCAGTTGGCACCGTAAATTGTGCAGGCCCAACAGACATTGTAGATGTAACCAACCCAACTACGGGTAAAACATGGATGGATAGAAACTTGGGAGCTTCTCAAGCAGCAACATCCAGCAACGATGCAGCTTCTTACGGAGATTTATATCAATGGGGAAGAAGGGCAGATGGACACCAGTGTCGTACTTCAGCTACCACAGTTATCTTAAGCAGTATAGACCCAACCTGCACATGGTAATTTTGTAATAGCATCAAGTTATCCCGACGATTGGCGCAGCCCACAAAACACCAATTTATGGCAAGGCGTGAATGGGGTAAACAACCCTTGCCCAAGTGGATATAGAATACCTACTGATACAGAACTTGATGCAGAACGATTAAGTTGGAGTGCAAATTCATCGGTGGGGGCTTTTTCGTCCCCGCTTAAGTTGCCTATGAGTGGCTTCCGCAGCGGCAGCAGTGGTTTGCTCGACTGGGCCGGTTTCTACGGCTTGTATTGGAGTAGTAAGGGTAGTGACATCTATTCGCTCCTCCTCATCTTTCACGATATGAGTACCTCCATGGGCACTTTCGTCCGAGCATGGGGACTTGCTGTTCGTTGCCTTAAGGATTGATACTTTATCCTTTCATCCAATTAGGGTGGCAGAATTTTTTACATCCAGAGTAACGTAATGATTTTTAAAAAAAATGATTATAGCAGTAAAGAAAACATATCGTGATGAAAAATAAAATATTTTTCAAATATTTGTCAATAGAGAGTCTTAATTTGGGAATTTACTTTAGAAAATAATATTTTTTTGATTTAGTTGTCCGTCAATAATATTGGTATCTTTACACAATTGAATTTTTATACAAAATTGATTTAATGACAAGTTTCATACTTAAATTACTTGCTTAGCATGGTAAAGATTGCTTTTATTATAGCTATGCAAGTCACTTGTGTCAGGGCCCAAACAATTATGGGCAATCTCAAACAACTGGCCAAGCAAGAAATTAAACTCGAAGGTTTCAATGGACTTCAAACGTATCCCATTTCAAGTACTTTTATCGATGACAAAGGTAATTTCAAACTTACGTATTCTAAAGCAGATTATGGTGTCGGGTATTTGAAATCTGCCGATGATAAACCCCTTTTTGTTATTTTAAGTGGAGAAGATGTTGAAATTAGTGGCGAAGCTTTGAGCTACCCTGAAACACTCAAAACGCTAAAAGGCAACGAAAATAAATGGTTTGCCCAATATGCCACCGAACATCCTCGCAGAGAACAAGCATTAAGTGCTTGGATTTATTTAGAGAATATATATACCTTTGATTCTTTATTTTCGGTGCAAAAATCTCCCAACAAAGCTATTCAGCAAGAAAAGCAGCGTATAAAAAAAGAAGACGAACTATTTTTGTCAAGTTTACCCAAAAACAGCTATGTCAGTTGGTTTTTACCTGCGCGTAAATTAGTAAGTGGTGTTTCTACTATAGCGCAATACCGCCCCAATGAAATTCAAGCAACGATAGCTTCCTTAAGAGCTATGGATTATACCGATCAGCGACTATACAAAAGTGGTTTGTTTAAAGATGCTATCGAAAGTCATTTCTGGCTGTTGGAAAATAGCGGAAAATCATTGGATTCAATGTTCATAGAAATGCAACATTCCATTGATGTGATGATGGTACAACTCGTAAAAGATGAAAAAAAACTCAACGAAGTAACTGATTACTTGTTCGATCTATTGGAGCGCCATAGTTTGTTTCAAGCATCCGAGTATTTGGCCATTAAGGCGTTAAATGAAACAAGTTGTACCATCAACAGTGAACTTGCGAACCAACTGGAAAGTTACCGAGCGATGAAGAAAGGAAATATTGCTCCGGAAATTGTTCTCAAAGGCGATCTTTTCGCTCGGGAATATGGATCTGATAATCTACCCAAGACACTATCCGAGATAAAAAGTAAATACACAGTGGTTGTTTTTGGAGCCAGCTGGTGTCCTAAATGCAAAGAAGAGCTTCCTGAAATAGTAAAACAATATTCAAAATGGAAAGCAAACGGAATAGAAGTTGTATTTATTTCGCTCGATGAAACCAAGGAACTATTTACGAATTTTGTATCCGTATTTCCTTTTATCTCAGTATGTGATTATCAAAAATGGAACAGTAAAGTAGTAAAAGACTATTATGTTTTTGGCACCCCAACGATGTATTTTTTGAATGAAAAACGTGAGATTTTATTGCGTCCCACCTCCATGAAGCAAATGGACGGTTGGGTAGATTGGTATTTAGTTCAGGGGAATAAATAGGAAAAGACGCACTCTACTTTAGTACACATAGAAAATTTTGAAAAAAGTGCACTTTATAGTGAACTTCAAGCATGTAAAATTAGGTATGACTGTTGTTGGCTATTTATTATTTTAAGGTTATTTTATAGACTAATTAGCATTTGTTTCTTCATAGTTTCACGTTAAATGTAATTTTCCGAAAAAATCTATTGAAAACATGGTTTTGTCACCAAAATTTGGTACTTTCTCATAAATGCAGAAATCATGGGAAGAAACACATCAATTTCATTGGGTGATCATTTCGAGTGTTTCATAGAATCAAGTGTTTCGAAAGGTCGTTTCAGCAATGCAAGTGAAGTCGTGCGCGCTGGGTTTCGTCTTTTGGAAGAGGTAGGAAGTCGAATAATCATTTTACGGAATGCCATTCGTGAAGGAATAGAAAGTGTTCGAGGGGTTGGCTTTGACCCAAAAAAACATTTGGAACCTCTTAGGTCTAGAAAAAATAATGGCAAAGTTCTATTTTATAATTACATTTGGTATAAGTAGCAAATAGCAAATCCGTTTAAGATATAAATGACATTTGGAATTATCCAGTAAAGACATGGTCTGAAAATCAAAATGAGTAAGAACAAAATTTAATTTTTATAAAAATGAAAATAATAATCACAATTTTTTTGGCGTGCTTTTTTGAGTTAGTAAGTTATGCACAAACGTATGATTCTGATGGAGTTTTAAGTTCAGTGAATTCAAGGGATTCGATAAAAGATAATAAGAATTATAAAAATGTTCTTCAAGGAGGAATCGGATCAGCTTTGTTATATCTTCCAGCCTATATATATTACGAGCGAAAATTACAAGATCATTTTTTAGGATCTCGATTTTCTTCTTTTTTAACCTTAGGAACAGGAATCGCAGCCCATTGGGAAGGTGAAAGTGCTTATGCATCTATGAAATTTGGATTATTGCTTGGTCAAAAAAAAGCGCACTTGGAAACAGCAGTAGGTATTAACTATTTTTATTCCGGTGATTTTAAGGATGAGGTTGCACCATTCGCAATTACAATCGGATATCGCTCTAACAAACCTGGCAAACGATTTATCTTTCGCACAGGTGTAAGTTGGCCGGAGGCTGTTTATGTAAGTTGGGGAGTTCGTTTTTAATTTGATTCTAAGGTATTGATTAGTAAAAATTCAATAACAAATTATTTATTATCGATGGAGAATTACATTAATCAAAAAAAATAGCGTTTCCCCGCAATTAAGCGCAAGCAGGGTGATGATAATTTGCATTTTTATAAAATAGTAAAGTCAGTTATATATTCTGATTTCTTTAAATGCCTCCTCCAAATAATAGCTATTCAGTAACAACTTTGTTTCCTAGTTTACTGTTTTTTCTGCCGTAACTAAAATATACGAGTAGTCCGATAATGAGCCAAATCGTGAAAAAGATCCAGTTCCACAGACCTAATTCGCTCATCATGTATAAACAACTTACTAGGCCTAACATTGGAATCAATGATAGATTATGTGTAATGGAGAAATACGTCAAGACCAAACAGATTAGAAAGAATAAATACGTTGGAATTTTTTGAGAAAAAAGAGAAAATCCAGATTCATAAATCACCTTGTCGCTTAATTTTAAGGAGTGAAGTTTTGGTAAATAATTAATTTCAGCCTTAGTAACAATCGAATCTAAATACACTTCCACATCCTGGTCGCTATGTTTGAAGGCAACTTCATCCAATGTCAATAAATTTTGTTTTATTTTAGAAACTTCTTGCGAAGAAAGTGAGGTGATTATTTCTGTCGGAGCTTTTATTTGTTTCTCGTTTGTTAAAAAAGCCATCGTAGCCTCGTTGTTGTAAGTAAATAATAGGAAGGTAGTAAGAATCACTAACACAGGCATTACATATTTCGAATTAACGTAGGGCGTTTTAAAATTACCTCGTGGAATGTCTTTTTTATTTTGCAGAACCAAAACACCCCCGCAAACAACCACAAAAGCAAATAAAGTTCCGATACTGCATAGATCTGTCACCATTGTTAAATTTAAAAACAGTGCGGGCACTGCGACCACAAAACCTACCACCATCGTTGCGTATGACGGTGTTTTATATTTTGGGTGAATACGAGAGAATTTCTTCGGTAATAAACCATCTCTACTCATGCTCATCCAAATACGAGGTTGTCCCATTTGAAATACCAATAACACACTCGCCATGGCAAATACAGCGCTCACAGCAATAATGCCAGACATCCATTTTAGATCCAATTTTTCAAAAACAAAGGCTAAAGGATCACCAACATTTAACTCAGAATAATTCACCATTCCTGTTAATATCAGCGCGATAACCATATATAAAACCGTACAAATAATAATCGCCCACATCATTCCTCTTGGTAAATCTCTCTGTGGATTCTTACATTCTTCCGCAGTCGTAGAAATAGCGTCAAACCCAATATAGGCAAAGAATACCGCTGATATTCCTTTCAGCATTCCTCCAATACCATTGGGAGCAAAAGGAGACCAGTTTTCTGTGTCAACATAGAAAATACCCACAGCAATTACCAATAAAATAATGGCTAATTTAATAACTACCATTAAGTTAGAAGCATTTCGAGATTCTTTCATTCCTCTATAAACCAGAGCGGTAATTAAAATAATAATCATCAAAGCAGGAATATCTGCCACCAAATGAAAGGATCCAATGGTGGGAGCCGATTGCCAGGCGGTATGCGCAGCTTGCAGGTTTTCACTTAAATTTTTAAATAATTTCCCACTGCTCATTAAGTTCACAGCTTCATGATACCCGTCATACGCCGTAAAATAATCCATTTGAATCCACATCGGCAGGTGAATATGCATTCGTTCGAGTAGAGACGTGAAATAATCACTCCAGGAAATGGCCACTGTAATATTTCCGATAGCATATTCCATAATCAAAGCCCAACCTATTATCCAAGCTATTAATTCTCCAAAGGCTACATACGAATAGGTGTAAGCGCTTCCAGAAACAGGAACCATTGAGGCAAATTCTGCATAAGCGAAAGCCGCAAATCCGCAAGCTAAAGCGGTAAATAAAAATAGAAAAATAACCGCTGGACCGCCATCGGAACTTGCTTTACCAATCGTGCTAAAAATCCCAGCTCCAATAATTGCCGCAATACCAAAAGCCGCTAAGTCACGAACACCTAAATGTTTCCCTAATGCACCATGCGTTCCTTCAGCGTTGTCTTTTTCAACTTGTTTTAAAATGTCAGAAACATTTTTTTTCCTAAATAAGCTTTTGAAATCCATACGGCATTGAAATAGTTATTCTTATTCATAATCAATACCCAAAAATAGATAAATTAAACTAAAAGGAACTAGAATTTTGGAAACAATGCCTAATTTATCGTTTTGTTTGCAGCATGAGGTGGTATTCCTCGCTATTTATGTTGCAACTATCATAAGATGTTCAACATGTATAGATTGAAAATTCAATCTATTTGAAGGAATTGAGCAATTTAACCCAACCATTATAATTGTTTAATCGTTTTGCATAGTAGGAAGGTGAAAATTAATTTTTATCCTTAAAATAAACCATTAATATAAAAAATAGGTTCAAATTAATTTGTTTTTAGTACGTTTAACAAAAAAATAGAAAATTAAGAAACATTATGAAAAAAAAATTACTATTCGCATCTTTCATTTTTACATCCATTGCCCACTCTCAAAACTTAACGCAAGCAAATGAACCAATTGTTGGGGCAAGTGCTACGATGTATGTTTGTGATTCAGCTTATACCAATTATAATGCTACAACGGGAACAGGTGTTACGTGGGATTTCTCAGCACTTACTGGGTATTCAGCGGTTCCAGCAAAAATATTAACCGTTGCAGATGCCACTGGATCTGCTTATATTGGAGCAACGAAAGTGACAAGTATTCCAGGTTTTGTATCTACCTATTGGGCTTCAACTCCAACAGATAGAACTTCTTATGGTTTTGTTTTTACAGATGTAACCGTTGGAGATGTCGATGTTAATTTTGACATAGATGCAGAAAAAATAATGAATTATCCTTTTGCAGTGACCAACACTTTTACAGATCCTTATTCTGGCACTTTGACAAATGGATCAATCGCACCTACAGGAACACCTTGTTCAGGAAGTGTTGTATCAATAGTTGATGGACAAGGAACTTTGTTGTTACCAGATGGAACATCAAGGTCAAGTGTGCTTCGTCATAAAATTGTTGAAACTACTTCGGCAACAATATCAATTGGTCCATTTACAACTGACGTAACAGTGATCAGAACTCAGTTTGATTACTATGATATACTTAATTCTAGTATGCCAGTTTTTACTCAAACCACGATCGAAGTGCAAGGAACAACGATCAACTCTTCAGTAACTTTAGTTCTTTCATCTGTTCAACCTACTGCATTGGTTTCTCTTCGGGAAAATGCGAAAAATGATTTTGTGGTTTATCCAAATCCAACGCAAGGAAATGTTACAATCAATGGAACTTTTGCAGCGGATGCAACTGTAACAATAGTAGATCAAGTAGGAAGAGTTGTTTCCTCTTTAGAAAACGTAAGTAATGGAACATCAATTGATTTAAATCAAGTTGCGTCAGGAATGTATTCTGTTGTGATCCTAAACAAAGGTATAAAAACAACGAAAACAGTTCGTGTAAACTAAACACACTAAAATACATTTGTTTTAAACTGTTCATCTTTAAGGTGAACGGTTTTTTTTTTGCTTTTTTTACCTTTTTTTTCTTTTGCAAATGTTACCTTTAAAGCCTTGAGAACTTATAGTAGTGTCAAATTAATTATTTTTTATGAAGATATTTTTCCTTTTAATTCTTTTCCTTCCTCTTTTAGGATACTCTCAAAATAGTAAAGAACTGACACCAGAAGAAAGAGCTTATTTATTTCATGCCGTAAAGAAAAGTCCTATTTTAGATACAAATTTAGGAAGGTATTTTGATTACATTGGCCCAAAAATAAAATATCCAAATAAATCAATTAATTATGACTCGATAGAATCATTGATCATTTTTAAACCCGAACTGCTGATTATACGTAATGAGGAAATTGCGAAATCAGAAAAGGGCTTGTTGAGCGAAGTAGCTAACAAAATGGCTTTGTGGGAATTAAATCGAATTCTATATGCGAAGAGAGATAGCGATTCAGCACTTTTGCCATTTTTGGAAAAATATGCAGCTTTTGAAAAAATATTCGTGCGCTATCTGCCTCCAAATGCATTGGTTAGAAGCGAAGGAAGAATGGTTCCCAATAAAAAACTCGACAACTTGCTCAACCCAACGTTGTCTTTTGATGATAAAAATGCCTTTTTAGCATCCTATTATTTTCTGACTCAAAATGATAAATTAGTCACTTTTCAGGGGGTAGATAAGGCTGTAAATGAATATGTTGAGAAACGAGCCTTTGAAATTTTTCAATTGCTAGGTGGGGAGGCTGATATTTTTGAAAACATTTTACTTGCTGCCGGTGATGGATCATCAAGTGGAGACCAACAAGGTCGAGAAAAAGAAGAAAAAGGAATTTGGAATACTAGTTTACCAAAAGCGGTTGGTTTATTTCCTTATCAAGTCGAGTTAGTAGCAATTCCTGAAAGTAATGATCAGAAGATTGAGCCCTTGCTTTTCCCAGAATTGAATCTTTTGACCGTCGGAAATAATCGAATTACAAATCTTCACTTTGATGTTTGGTCCTATAGTTCTAAATATCAAACCACCGTCGTTATTGAGAAAAATGGTTTGTCATATCATCTTTTCGGATCTGATGATACTCGATTTCTTTCTCCAGAGTCTAGTTTTTCTGGATCCACAACTTTTCAAAAAATAATTAACGAGTTGGAGTTTGATAAAATAGCCCATTTACAAGAAATGATTCATGGGAAGAAAGGATTTGATTATTGGATTAAATACAATCAAAAGAAAAAAGATCAAACAGAATTGAAGATCATTAAATACGAAAAAAAATATTCTGATTTTGGCTATCAAAAAGTTGTCACAAATAAAAAAATGTCTAAAGCTGTCAAAAAACAAAAAAAGAATGCAGCGCCAGGTACAGCAAAAGATTATCAGCCAACTACCATGTCAAATAAAGACGAGCGAAAAGTTGTGCAAGAATCAATCGTTGGTCTGTATACATTATTTGACAATTATAACAAGAGAATTGAAGAATTAAAAGAACAAAAAAGACAGGCAATGGCTTTGATGGCAAAATATCAAAGAAGGCTTGATTCTTACAAACAATTACTAGGATTTAACTGGGCTAAATACACAGTGAAAGATGGTTTATATACTTTCCAGGATTCCACAACATTTGATATTTATACGCAAGAATTCCAATTTAGGGAAACAGAAGGATCTGAAGATTTTGAAATTAGGCTATTATCAGTTCCAGAAACAGCACTTTCAGAAGTAACAGATGAAGTAATGCTACATATCAATCTGATGGATGCTTTGCCAAATTACGACGCAAGACTTCGATTGGAATTGAACGATGTTTTCGCCTCAGATAAATGGGATTTGTCAAGACTTCTTTTTGAAAATAAAGATAGTGTTGCTGTTCGTCAATTTTTTGAAGGACTAATCAATAAGAAGAATCAGTTTTCCATTGTAGCAAAAGGACAAGGAATTGGATATTGGAATGGTTCAAGAACGGTGAAAAACAGTAAGTCGGTTGAAGAGCTATCTTATAAAGGATCTAGAATGGATTCAACTTATTTGCGTTTAAGAAAATCAGAATTATTTGTGATTCTTGATCGAGAAATAAAAATTGAAGTTAATTCCTACACAGATCCGGTCGCCTCTAACATGAATATTGGAAATCCTGCAATTCTTGCCTTGATGAAGAAGTATAAATTGTCGAAAAATGATATTTTAAGTGTGTACAGAACAGCGACAATTTTAAGGAAATTCAATCAAGAAATGACTTCTTTGGCAGCAATTTACCTCGAAAAAGAGAGTGCGAAAATTGTTATTGATAGAATAAAAGGAGAACTTTTAAAAACCAAAATCAAAGTAGGTTCAACTTCAATTAAATTAAACGATATTAAATAAAAGAAAGCTTTTTTAAGTATTTTTAGACGCGTATTTACTAACCATTTAAAATCAAAAAAGATGAGGAATGTTTTATTAGTAGGTTTTTTTATAACCGTTTCATCGTACTTTATTTCTCAGGAAATTGAAAAGTCATTCGTTGTCTATTTCAATACTAATAAACACGTTTTGAATGAAAAATCACAAAAAAAATTAGAAGCCTTTGTAAAAGAAGTCAAGGTCAATAACTATGTTATTCATGCTATTGACACCTATTGTGATACTGTTGGATCGATTGATTTTAATATCGTTTTATCTGACAAACGTCTTGCAACAATGAATACATTTTTTAGTCAAAATAATATTTTAATCGCCGTAAAGAATAGCAATGGTGAGGTGAAAAATGAAGCAATTAAGCAAAATATGGCTAATTCAGCTTACAGAAAAGCCGTTATTTCTTATAGTTTACCGATTGATAATAAGGATAATACGTTGAAATCAGAAGTAATACAGGAAAACACACCGACTAAAGTGGCAGAAATAGATAGATTTGAGAAAGCACTCCTGCACTCGGAAAAAGAGAATGAAGCCATTGTCTTGGACATTCAATTTGTTGGAGGAAAAGCTATTCTACTTCCAGAATCAGAACCTGAAGTTGAAAGTTTATATCTTTTTTTAGCTAGAAATAAGGAGGTTACAGCATTAATTAGAGGTCATGTTTGTTGTCACTCTGATCCGATTCTTGCAGTAGAAAGAGCGAAAAAGGTCTATAGTTCATTAATTGAGAAGGGGATACCTCAAGAAAGATTGACCTTTAAAGGATATGATAACACGATGCCAATTGCAGTGCCTGAAATAACACCAGAAGATCAACAACGAAACAGAAGAGTTGATGTAATTTTCACGAGAAAATAGAAGGAGAAAATTGCTAGCGTCTAAATAGATAAAAGACCGCTGCGCTTATAGACTGATGCGTATTAGTTTGAAAAAAACAAGTCTAATATCTAATATCTAAAAATCTAAAAATCTAAAAATATCAAATCTAACTATCAAAATATTCATCAGAAAAATTAACTAGATAAACTCTTTCTTTAGCTCTTGTTAGCGCCGTATAAAGCCAACGATAATAATCATTGTTCAACATTTCTTCAGTGATGTAACCTTGGTCGATAAAAACACTTGCCCATTGTCCACCTTGGGATTTATGACAGGTAATCGCATAGGCATATTTTACTTGAAGCGCATTAAAATAGGGGTTTTTCATGATGAGGTCGTACCTTTTTCTTTTATTGCGTTCGTGCTCATAATCTTTCTCGATGGCAAAAAATAAATCTTTCATTCGCTCTCTAGAAAGCGCTGGCCCATCTGAATTAAGGGTTTCGGGTAATAAAATAACCTCCAATTCAGCTAAATCGGGATAATCAACTAATTCGACGGTCGCTTTAATAAATTCAAAACCATAGATTTCTTCGCGTTTAAGAATGCGGTTCACTTTCATCATTTCACCATTGGCAATAAATCCAACGGTTGATGCGTCATCGATCCAGTAATAATTATTTTTCACCACCATTAAACAATCACCATTGCATAGAAGATCTTCATACCACAAAATCCTCGATCTAATTTGATTATTGTAGGTATTTGCCCACTTATTTGATCTCGTTATAACAATTGTTTCTTCGGATCCAAATTCACTCATACTCGCTTCAAGTTGATCTTGTAAATCACCCCCTTCTAAGCGGATTAAATCACCAAATTTTTCAATTTTAAAGCGTGGATATTCTCCTTCGCTATTTTCCCGAAGTCTGGTAGCATTTTCTAGAATGGAAGAATTTTCCGTTTGTCGCAAAACTTCTTTCAGCTGAAAATCAATAATTTTTAATTTTGAATAATTGAACGTTAGATGCTGTTTGTTTAACGCGGGAGAATGTTCGCAACCAACGGGCGGTAATTGTCCTTCGTCTCCCAAGAGAATCAGTTTGCAATTATCTCCAGAATACACATATTCAATAAGATCATCCAATAAATTCCTTTGTCCAATTGACCCGTCTTTTTGTATAGAATAATCACCAATCATGGAGGCTTCATCTATAATGAAAAGAGTGTTTTTGAACAAATTTGGACTCAATTGCAGATGCACATTTCCGTCTGATGATGGTTCTCTTCTATAAATTTGTTTATGAATTGTAAAGGCCATTTTTGTCGATTTAAGACTCAATACCTTTGCAGCTCTTCCAGTAGGAGCTAGTAATCTAGTTTTAAATTTGTTCGCTGAAAGAACTTTTACAAGCGTTCCTAAAATAGACGTTTTTCCTGTCCCAGCATATCCTTTCAAAAGAAATAAGCCATTTTTTTCAGTTGAAGCAACAAAGTCAACCAATAAATGAATCAATTTCGATTGATCTATGGTTGGCTCGTGACCAAAAGCGCGGCAATATTCATCGTAAAATTCTTGTTTTTTCAAGTTGTTCTATTTGATCTTTTAAAGGTACCTTTTTTAATTTAAATCTGATTATAAAATATGAACCGAACGCTGGTTGATAATAATAAATTCAGGTTTTAAGTCTTGAATCTTGTTGTCTATTATAAATAATCTTAGCTTTGTGTGAATAAATCGTTTCAATGCAATGAAAAATCAATTAGCAATAGAAATTTCTGAAAATGCCGTGCGTTTTGCAACTATTCAGGATGGTGTTGTTCAATCGATTGACAATTATTCATTTAAGGATAAAATAGATTATCGCTACAAAGAGCAGTTAGATCAAATTTTTCTTGAAAAAGGATACAAGGAAAGAGAGTATGATAGCTATTCGTTGTCATGGTATTCTATGTATTCCACCTTACTTCCAAATAATGTATTCAGTGAAACGAAACCAGAAGAACTTTTTAGGTTATGTTACAATGCCGACATTCCAAGTGAACATATTGATTACAATCGGATTCCAGAATTATCAGTTGTAAATGTGTATGAAATTCCGCAATGGGTTAAATCTTTTTTTGTTCGAAAATTTCCAAGAATTGTTATTCAGCATGAAGGCAGTCATTTGCTGCATGGGATTTTTGCGGGTTCAACATTTAAATTAAGTTCCTATTTAACGTTGCATGAGAATTCATTTAGCTTATTAGTAACGTGTGTAAATGATTTGCAATTTTATTCACTGTTTGAATTTCAGGCAATTGATGACGTTGTATATCATTTTATATATACGATGCAGCAAAAAAACTATATTGGAAAAGAAGGCACTGTGACTCTATGCAATGGCACAGGATCGTCGGATGAACAAGTAGATGAATTAAAAGAAAAATTAAATCTATTATCAGATTTAAAAACCTATAAAATCGAAGTGAATACTCATTTAATTTTAAATTATCAAACCCTGTGCGTGTAATAAGAGGTATTCTTCAATCGAGGCGTTTTTCAATTCCTAAAAAATTTCCGTCAAGGCCAACAACTGATTTTGCCAAAGAAGGGTTGTTTAATGTGTTGGGAAATCAATATGATTTTGAAGATTTAAAAGTTCTAGATCTTTGCGCAGGGACAGGCAATATATCATTTGAATTTATTTCTCGAGAAGTAGGATCTGTGACAGCTGTAGATAAAGAGTATAATTGTGTTCAATTTATTCGAAAAACGGCTATAGAATTTGGTATTGAAGATAAAATGGATATTATTAAGGGCGATATAATCATGTTTTTGAAAAAGACAGATTTAACCTTTGATATTATTTTTTCTGATCCGCCTTATGATGTCAAGTTTCATGATCAAATTGCAGAAATTGTCTTTGAGAGAAATTTATTGAATGAAGATGGTGTATTAATAATTGAACATGGAAAGCACACTCGACTTGAGCAAATACCGCAATTTGATAAGATGAGACCTTTCGGAAATGTTTATTTTAGCTTCTTTTCGAATGTCGAGGTGATCCAGTTAAAGAAAATATAGCTATTTTCAAGGACGCGGGTGAAGAAGAAAGAATGGATTTAAGATATTAAAGGTGATTGACTTTCACCAGTAAAATAAAATACAGATGAAAAAGATTGGTTTATTTCCTGGTTCCTTTGATCCTTTCACAAAAGGACATGAAGACATTGTATTAAAATCTCTCCCTTTATTTGATGAAGTAATTATTGGTATTGGCATTAATTCGACAAAAAACTATTTATTTGATTTAGATAAGAGAATTCAGCACATTGAATCTTTATTTAAAAATCAACCAGCTGTTTCTATTAAGACATATCAAAAATTAACCGTAGATTTTTGTCAGGATATTGGTGCTCAATTCATTATCAGAGGACTGAGAGATTCGAAAGATTTTGAATATGAAAAATCAATTGCGCTTATGAATAGTGCACTTTCTGATATAGAAACCATTTTTTTATTGACCGATCAAAAGTATGGAGCCATTAATTCTTCGATTGTTCGTGAAATCTTTAAAAACAATGGATCCATCGATTTATTTGTAACAAATTCCTCATTACTCGTTTAGAACTTAGTGTTTGTTCAGTAATCAAAACATAATAGTATGCGTAGAATCCATTTAATTTTTTTCCTCTGTTCTTTATCTTTTGTCAATTTTTGCATTGGTCAAAAGGAGAATTTGGTCACCATCAAAGGGTACGCTCCAGCATATGTTGGAAAAATGGTTGAAGTCTATGAAATCCAGGATTATCTTAGTAATACTGAAGCCCTTCTAGGTTCTGCAATAGTTGAAGGGGATAGTACATTTAACTTGCAGTTTAAAGGAAATAAGATTCAAAAAGTCGTAGTTAGATCCAATAAAAACAGCTCTTTTTTATATATTCAGCCAAATGCGATGTATGAGGTGTACTTGCCTGAAAAAGATAAATATGATCCTTATCGTCCAAATGGAAACTCGGTTGAACTTTCTTTTTATGGATTAGATTCGACAGATATCAATTATAAGATATTAGGATTTGAACGTTGGGTAGATGATTTTTTAGGAACTTATTTTTACATCAAGAAAATAGATGGTATTCAATTTGCCTTGCAGTTGGAGAATTTTAAGAAAAATGTAGAAAAAGCGTATTCGACGGATACAAGTACTTTCTTTAAAACTTTCGTTAAGTTTTCTTTTGCTTCTTTAGATGAAATTCAGCAATCCGAAGCCAAGGGACTCGATCAAAAATATGATTTTTACATAAAGTATGCGCCTGTTTCGTATGAAAATGACGCGTACATGGAATACATTTCAGATTTTTATAAAAATTTCATGGTGCGACTAAGTTTTAAAGTGTATAATGATGTCTTCTTAGGAGTTTTAAAAAGTAGTCCTACGCTCATTATGAAAGCATTATCGGGTGAATATTACCTAATGAATTTAAGACTTAGGGAGATGATGATGGTGAATATGTTATCAGATGTCTTTTATACCGGAGATTTTCCTCAGTCAAATATATTAACCATTATGGACAGTGTTTCGAGCCATGCTATGTTTGAGGCGAATAAGGTGCTATCTAAAAATTTAAGAAACCGATTACTGGAATTAGTTCCGGGTGGAAGAGCTCCTGATTTTATGTTTACCACAAATGATGGTGCCGTTAAAACACTCGGGTCATACGCTAATAAGCATATATATCTTCATTTCTTTGATCCTTCAAGTGTTGAAAATATAAAAGAACTCAAATTGTTAATTCCTTTGCAGTTAAAATACAAGAATGACATTCAATTTATCACGATATATTTAAAAAAAGAATCGTACAGCGAAGATGAGAAAAAGATTTTATCCTCATTGACGTGGGATAATTTTGAAATAAGTGCTGTTGATCCAGTGTTGAAAAAATATAAAATAGAAACTTTTCCTAGTTACGTTTTATTGGATGGATACGGCTACGTTGTTGCATCACCAGCACTTGGGCCGATTCCAAATGGGCAAGGTGTAACAATAGATAAAATGTTTTTCTATATTGAAAAAATGAAAAGCGAATTGAAAAAAACGGAAAAATAAACTTTTACAATCCAAAATGCTTTTTACATTCTTCAGCGATGTAACCACCAATTGCTAGAGATGCAGTCGCAGCTGGAGAAGGTGCATTTAAGACGTGAATAGATTTACCATGATATTCGATTCTAAAATCATCTCTTGTGTCTCCGTCTTGTCTTAAAAGTAAAGCTCTGACACCTGCTCTTCCTGGTTTAATATCATCCATTGTTAAAGAAGGAACCATTCGTTGAAGTGTTTGTAAAAATAATTTTTTCGAGAAAGCTCTTCGATATTCATTGATCCCAAATTTCATATTTCCGAAAAATAATTTCCATGTCCCTCGATAGGTAAGTGCATCGATCGTATCTCTCCAAGAAAAATCAGTTTTTTTGTATCCTTCTCGTTTGAAAGTGAACACCGCGTTTGGTCCACATTCAATTTCCCCGTCCGTCATTCTAGTAAAATGAACGCCAAGGAAAGGGAAATCAGGATTTGGAACTGGGTAAATTAAATTTTTGATCTTATGTTTAGCATTTTCAGTTAATTCGTAATAATCTCCACGGAAACCGACTACTTTTTCTTTTAAATCAACACCATCTTTTCTCGCTAATCGATCCGCTTGCAGTCCTGCGCAAAACACAAGGTATTTCGCTTCAAAATTTCCTTTGTTCGTAACAACAGTTGATGTTTCTGGATTCTTTTTTATGTCAGTTACTTCATGGCTTAGTTTCAATTGACTTTCTGGTTGAATCGCTAAAGCAAGTTCAACCATTTTTGCAGTAGCAGCGCGAAAATCGATGATACCAGTGCATGGAACATGAATTCCAGCAATTCCTACACAACTTGGCTCATATTCTTTTATTTCTTCCGCTGTTAATTTTCTTATTCCTTCAATTTCGTTGGCAATTCCAAGGTTGTATACTTTTTCTAAATTTTCTAACTCACTTTCTTCCGTTGCAACAACAATTTTTCCGCAAATATCGTGGGCAATATTATTTTCTTTCGCAAAAGCTACTAATTCATGTCGGCCTTGAATACAATTTTTTGCTTTTAATGATCCTGGTTTGTAATATAATCCAGAATGAATCACTCCAGAATTGTGACCAGTTTGATGATCTGCAAGAATATCTTCTTTTTCAATAAGAATAAGTTTTAAGGAAGGATTTTCTTTTTGTATTTTGTACATCGTAGCTGCACCAACGATTCCTCCACCAATTATTGCGATATCAAATGTCATTTTATTCGTTTTTTTATTTGCTTGTAAATTTAACTATTCAATATGAAGTAGAGGTTAAATTAGCGCTGAAATATTGAGTCAATAACAAAATCGTCAACAAATATAAAATATCAAACAAAATATTCGCTTACTGAAACTTGTATTATTTTAGAAAAATTCTGTGCTATAAATAAAGAATTCTCGAAAAAAAACTCAGATTAAGCTAGTCATTTGGTTCAATATGAATCAAAACATGACCTAATTCAATAATTTCTGATCGTAGTGTGTCTTTTAAAACGTGAGCTAATTGATGGCCTTCTTTGACACTAATCGCTGCATCAACAGTTGCATGCAATTCTACATGGTACTTCATGCCCACTTTCCGAATAAAACATTTTTCAGTATTGATAATTCCATCCACTGTTTTGGCTACTTTTCGAATCAAATCCACTTGTTCGTCATATTTATGTTCATCCATAATTTCTCCAAGAGCAGGTCTGAAAATATGATAGCTATTGTATAAAATAAATATGGCGGCAAATAATGCAGCCCAATCATCCGCCGATTCATAGCCTTTACCAGCGATTAGAGCGATAGAAACTCCAATCAATGCAGCAATTGAAGTAATAGCATCACTTCGATGGTGCCAAGCATCTGCTTTTAAAGAAGAGCTATTGGTTTCTTTACTTTTTTTGATCACAATTCTAAACGATATTTCTTTCCAAATTATGATAGGAACTAAAATAAGTAAAACATAAGGACTTGGTAAATCATGCGGAGTGCTTATGTTTTTGATACTTTCGTAGGCGATTATGGTAGCGGATGTTATTAAAAATCCTACAACAAGAAACGTGATTAAAGGTTCAGCTCTTCCGTGACCGTATGGATGATTTTTATCTGCGGGTTTATTGGAATATTTAATTCCAAACAATACAAGAAAAGACGCGAAAATATCAGTTGTTGATTCAATAGCATCCGCAATTAGCGCGTAAGAATTTCCAAAATATCCTGCCAAACCTTTGATTAGTGCCAGCGAAGAATTTCCTGCAATACTAAAATAAGTTGCTTTTACAGCCGTTTCTTCATGCGTCATTTGGTCCATTCATTAAGGGAATTGTCAATAAGTAAAGGTATTGTAACTTATAAATTTTCAAAAAAATCATTTCCTTTATCGTCCGTAATGATAAAAGCGGGGAAGTTTTTAATTGTTATTTTTCTTACGGCTTCCATTCCCATTTCTTCAAAATCAACAACTTCTACGGAAGTAATATTTTCCTTCGCTAAAATTGCTGCAGGACCGCCAATTGACCCTAAATAAAATCCACCATATTTTGCACATGCATTGGTTACTTCTTTTGATCGATTTCCTTTGGCTAGCATAATCATACTTCCGCCTAGGCTTTGAAAATTAGCAACATATGAATCCATTCTTCCCGCCGTAGTTGGTCCGAAACTTCCGGACGCCATTCCTTGAGGTGTTTTTGCAGGACCAGCATAGTAGATAGGATGATTTTTGAAATATTCAGGCATTGGCTTTCCAGATTCAATAATTTCTTGAATTTTAGCATGCGCCATATCTCTTGCAACAATCAATGTTCCATTTAGTGTTAATCTCGTTTTAATAGGATATTTGGATAACTCAGCTAAAACTTCTGCCATCGGTCTATCCAGATTTATTTCAATTGCTGGCTCTAAATGAGGCGCAGTTGCCGGTAATAATCTTCGAGGATTCATTTCTAATTGTTCCAAGAATAATCCTTCTTTTGTAATTTTCGCTTTGATATTTCTATCCGCAGAACAGGAAACACCTAATCCTACAGGGCAAGAAGCAGCATGTCTAGGCAATCTAATAAGTCTGACATCATGGGTGAAATATTTCCCCCCAAATTGCGCTCCAATAGTACTTTCTTGACAAATTAAGTGAATTCTTTTCTCCCATTCTAAATCACGAAAAGCTTGACCATTCATATTCCCTTCCGTTGGAAGCTCATCGAAATAACCGGCAGAAGCTTTTTTTACAGCAGCTAAATTCGCCTCAGCAGAGGTTCCTCCAACTACAAAAGCCAAATGATACGGAGGGCAAGCCGAAGTTCCTAAATCTTTAATTTTTTCTCTTACAAATTCCTCCAGTGATTTATCATTTAAAAGCGATTTAGTTTTTTGGTACAAGAATGTTTTATTTGCAGAGCCGCCACCTTTTGCTAAAAATAAGAATTCATATTGCATGCCTTTTTTTGCGTAAATATCAATTTGAGCAGGTAGGTTTGAACCCGAATTCTTTTCCTCAAACATGTTTAAGGCAACTACTTGCGAATAGCGAAGATTTCGTTCCTGAAACGTATTGAAAATCCCCTTCGATAAAAATTCAGCATCATCCGTTCCCGTATATACATCTTCCCCTTTTTTTGCCAGTACGATTGCCGTTCCAGTATCTTGACAAGAAGGAAGTTGACCTTCAGCAGCAACAACGGCATTTTGCAATAAATTATAGGCAACAAAACGGTCATTATCAGTTGCTTCAGGATCTTGTAAAATCGCATTCAATTTTTCTAAATGAGAAGTTCTAAGATAAAATGACACATCTGCCAATGCTTTTTCAGCAAGAAATTCTAATGCTTTTGGGTCAATTGTTAAAATCTCTCTGTTTCCACATTTTTCTACGGTCACAAAGTCAGAAGAAATTTTTCTATATTCGGTTGAATCTCTTAGTATTGTATAAGGATCTTGGTATGTAAAATCTGCCATAATTATAAGGTTTCATTTTTAGTTTGAAACAGTACAAATTTAGATTAATATGTTTGAAAAATCAATGATTTAGAGCAGAATAATTAACAACCTTACTTATTAGACAATGATCAATTTATTACCACTAAAAAATTAAAAGACGCTTAAATATAAACCCTTGAAAGTGAACTTTTTCGCTACCGATTTTCTACAACTGATTAATTTGCCCAAATTTTTGAAGTTGACACATTGTGACAACTATTGCATTGCCCAGTCATTACAGGCGAACTCATATGGTGAACGGTTGTCGCACCTTGCACGGAAGGATAAAGGCCAGAGCCAAAATCAACACCACCAGTAGCATAAAAATTACCTTTTTTATCGACTGGAATTGAGTATTTTAAAGTCCCAGTTCCTCCAGGACCTGTGTACATATTTACAGTAGCATTCGGGTTAGCAAATGAAAGAGAACTATCATACACACTTCCCGCAATGTAGAAAACACCCCCTTCATTTGCAGCTTCACCTCCACTAACATGGCAATTCATACAGTTTTGACCTAAATTATGACTTTTCTTTGAACTGCTAGAACTTACTACCACTTTCGTGCTGTCTTTAGCGCAAGATTGCATAAAAAAAGCAATAGTGACTGAGGTGAAGAATAGTATTGAAAAAGTTGTCCGTTGGAATACGCCTTTTAAATCTTCATTTGTGTTAATCTTATGTGCTTGCTTTGCAGCAGTATTTCCAGTCATATTTTTTTCTTATTTGGTTTCATTACTTAGTAACGTGTAAAATTGAGAAAAGGTTTGCAATAACATCACTATTTTAAACAAAAAATTCGTTTAAGAATTAAACGAATTTTTTTCAAAGAATAAGTACTTAGAAGTCAGTTATATCCATTTTGCAATATATGCGTTGAAATCGATTCTCAATTGCTTAAAGTTTTTTTCAAAATTGTCTATTAAATCTTTTTGCACCTCACGATGTTCTATTTTCCGATGATCCACAGCTACCGGATTTGCATTTACAATTTTCTCAATTTTATTTTCTTCTAAGTTAATAAAATGTCTGATGTGATCAATATTATCATTTTGAACGATAAATTGATTCTGAAACTTTTCAGCTTCAGCAAGCACTGAATGATCGGTATTTTTAGAAACGACTTCCTCCAATCGATGTTTTAAGATTTTAATATCGTCTTTGTAGAAATCTAATTTGCTAAGCCATTCCTTATGATCTTCGTGTAATTCGTAAATTGAATCTTTCTTTTGCATCTTTATTTTTTTTTGTGTGTAAATCTTCTATCAGGTCAAATTTACAGTGAAAATCGCTCAATAAATATGATTTATATTAGTTAAAAAAGTGATTATTAAATATTAACACAGAATCTCAGGTTATTATTAGAATAGGGATTTCCAAACATCATAGTTGAATGACAAGGAATGATTTTAATATCCAAAGAATTTTTCGGTGTTTCCGTTTTTGGACTCAGATAGGGTATATTTAAATTTAGACCTCTCAAAACAATTAAAAGCCCAATTATTGTCACAAAAAATGGAAGCATCTTGTTTATTTTACCTCTAAAACGAGTGGTGATTTTTTGCGCGAAAAATGATATTAGTAGCATTCCAGGCAATGTACCGAGACCAAAGAAAAACAAAGAAAATGATGAATAGATTGGGTTTCCAGCAACGATCGAAATAAGCAGAGCTGTATAAACCATTCCGCAGGGCAGAAGTCCGTTTAACATTCCAAATAAAAAAAGTTTTAAAGGATGGTTATTTCGTAAAATATACCCCATTTTTTTGGATGTAAATTTTTGAATAAAATTGAATCTAAGATGTTGAAATAGGATTCCTTGGAAGAGATATTTTCTCCAGGCATAGACGATAATTCCAATGCCAGCAGTGATACTAACCCATTGAAGAATTCCAATAAGATGAATCCCCAGACCAATAAAGCCAATGATGTAACCTAAAATAGAGTAGGTGAGGATTCTCCCAAAATTATACTGCAAAATTCCGACAATAATTTCCACTTTAGAACTTCGATTTAGAGGCAACGCAAGTGCTATAGGACCGCACATTCCAACGCAATGTAAGTTGGCAATAATTCCCAGTAAAAAAGCCGATGTAAAAAGAGAGAACATGATATTTTAAAGACAGATTATTTGTAAAATCTTGTAATTCTGAAATTTTTAGTTTCTTTTTATTTAGTTATCACAATGGATTCTTTTTGCATGTAGAGGTCATTGTTGATCTTGAATTGTAAGTTTAAATCGTAGGTTCCTTTTTTAAGTTTTTTAATTGGAATCAGCATAATTTTAGAATCTTCCACAGAGAAAAATTGATCTTCTTTTTCATTGTTTGGGCGAAACAAGTGAATTTTTAGTGAATCCATTTTTTCTAAGGCAGGAAATTGCACCACCACATAGTCCTCATTTTGAGAAACTTTCACTTTTTCTTTTAGTCGATTTGTATTTTGTAAGGCAATGATTTCTTTTTCAAACTCAATTTCTTTTTTGTAATAATCAGTGCTTTCGAGATCCGTTGTTTTAGAAATCAAAGTGAATACCATATACAGAATGAATATCATAAATGAAATCATTGCAATTGCTAATCCTTTTCCCCAGTTCATTCTCTTCTTTTTTAGTTTATCTTTTTTTTTAAAGGCTATTTTTTACTAATTGAGATCTATGATATCAGATCATTGGACCAATAAATTTGACTTTCACTTTTTGAATTTCTTTTCCATTTCCGAGGACAATGATGGTGATTATTTTTTTTCCATCGGAGATACTGCCATACGGATATTTAATTATTAGACGGTTATTAATCACCGCTTCATTTTTCAATGTTAACTTTTTCGTTTCTAAGATTATTTCCCCCTCGGGATCCCCTAGTTTAAATTTTATATCGTACTTATTTCTGGTCTTATTGGTTAAATTTATCTCAAAAATATTACTGATTTTCCCTGATTCATCCATTTGATACGTCGTTCCCCGGAGTCTGAATATAACTGTTTCAAAATCAGATCTTGTAATTAATAAGGAAATTAAAATACCCAATAAAAGTATCAAAAGGGCAGTATATGATTTTACTCTGCGCGTCCATTCAAAGCCCGTTTTATTTTTTATTCCGTTTTCAGAAACCATTCGAATTAAACCTTTTTTAAGTCCAACTCCGTCCATGATTGTATTGCATTCATCGATACAAGCTGTGCAATTTATGCATTCTAGTTGCGTTCCATTCCGAATATCTATACCAGTAGGACAAACGCTGACACAAAGATGGCAATCGATACAATCACCCTTTGCATTTTCTTTTCGGTCTTCATTCTTTTTGAATTTTGCTCGATTTTCGCCTCTAACACTATCATACGCCACTACCATAGTGTTCTGATCCAATAAAACACCTTGTAATCGACCATACGGGCAAATAGTTGTACACACTTGTTCTCTTAAGCGGGCAAAAACTAAATAAAAAACACTTGTAAAAATGGCAATAGCAATTAATCCACCAAAATGTATCCCTTTCGGATCTGTTTGAATCCGCCATAATTCATCACTACCTATAATGTAGGATAAGAACGTATTAGCAATAAAAAAAGAAATTATCCAAAAAATACTATGTTTTAGAGCTCTCTTTGCTATTTTTTCTTTGTTCCATGGTTGAGCATTTAATTTTTTTTGATGGTTATAATCTCCCTCAATCCAATATTCAATTCTCCTAAAGACCATTTCCATGAAAATGGTCTGTGGACATACCCAACCACAAAAAACGCGACCAAAAATAATAGTGAAAAGAATAATAAAAACTAGACCTACAATTGATGCAATAGCAAACAAATAAAAATCTTGCGGCCAGAATATTCCTCCAAAAATAATAAATTTCCGCTCCAGTAAATTAAAGAGTAACAGTTGTTGACCCTGGTACTTAACGTGCGGCAAGCCAAACAAAACAATCAGAAAGAAATAACTAACTATTTTTCTATAATTGTATAATTTTCCTTTTGGCTTTTTGGGAAAAATCCATACACGTTTCCCTTTTTCACTAATAGTTGCTATTCGATCTCTAAATCCTTCTTCGTCTTCACTCATTTTATTCTTTTTAAGACTTTCGATTCTCAACGAGACTGTTTCACTTTCTATCCGTTAGAAATAAACTCACCTTAATCTGTTTCCGTTGTTTATATACTTGGATGTAGTTCTTTATTTTTCTATAATGTCACCTTTTGGTTCAAGACTACCTTTTGTGTATGGCAGAGAGAGCACATATGATGCGATAGTTTGTATTTCGACCGGATTTAATATTCCTTTGTGCGAAGGCATGTTGTTTTGAGTACCATTACTAACGGTTCCAAATACCTCTTTAATATCATATCCATAGATCCAATTTTTATCTGTTAAATTCGGACCCACTAATCCTTCACCCGTCTTTTGGTGACAAGAAGAACATGTAGTTTCAAATAAAGCTTTCCCTTTCTCTAATTCAGCAGGAGCAGTAAGAAGTGTGACATTTGTTTCATCGATATCCATCGACATTTTCACTTTGTACGCTTTGTTTTCTTTTTCAAATTTTATCATATCCTTTTCATACGCAGCAATTTGTAAATCGGATGTTTTGAATACGTGAAAATTAAACAAGTAAACGACCGCAAAAATGATTGTCGCAATAAAACCCCAAACCCACCAAGGCGGTAAATTATTATCTAATTCTCTAATTCCATCATATTCGTGGTGCATTAGAATTGTATGTTCTTCTTCAATTGGAACGATGTCATTGACGATCTTGTTGATATTCATCCGTTTCTTAGAAACTTTCTCAGGAATAGAATAGATTAATCCAAAAGCCGTTGTAAATAAGTTCTTTAAATATAAAACAATGCCGACTAAAACTAAATTGATAAATGCTAAGAAGTACAAATCACTTGTTTCTACAAGCAACCAAGGCGATAATTCCTTCGTTTTTCCAGGGCCGACAAAACTCAAAGCCATAGAATTATTTGTTGCTGCCATTAGTCCGAAAAATGCAATAAAACTTAAAATTGTTTTAGACACACCACTTGAATTAAGTGTTTCAATTTTATTCTTTTTCTCCGCTAACTTTGATTTAAAAAGTTCATTCTTCACCATATTGGTGATTGACTGTGACATCAGGAAAATGGTAATAAGTAGAACAATAACCAGTGCACTTAAAAAGTAGAAATACGTTAAGTTTTTAGTGTAATTCGGCACAACAACTTTTTCAGGTACAGCAGATGTCGCCTTAGAAGTCGCTGCAGCTGCCACTGGTGGCGCATATGAATCCACAAACGCTAAAATAGCATCTACATCCGCTTTTGTCACCTCCTGTGCAGGCATTTCCATAGCGCTGAAACCTTTGATTTCATTGGCCATTTTACTTTTTCCTCCAGCGATTAAAGCGGCAGAATTTTTTACCCAATCAAATAACAGAGCATTTTCGCCAGCATCAGCCCATTTTTTTGAGACATCTTTTAAAAGAGGCCCTGTTGAGTTTTTATCCAGTAAATGGCATGCATTACATTTCGATTTGAAAAGCGATTCACCGTCTTGAGCAAAAATAGATGTACTCAAAAACAGAATGATAATGATTGTTTTAAAAGTGTTTATTGAATTTTTCATCTTCTTATTTGTTTGATGTTGTTACTCTATTTTGTATCTCTGATTCTTCTGTTTCAAAAGGAATTTGACTCAGTTCATCGATTTCCATTTTCTTCATTTTTAGTACGTAAACCATCACTGAAACAAAGAAAATAACAAAAATCAAAAGCGAGATAATTGGATAAATAGACACGCCATCCATCCCTTTAAATACTTGTGTTATAAAACGTAACATACTTTATTTTTTAAATTAAAAATTTACTTATTATTTATTTTTGTTTCAATGGATACATCTTTCCCAAGTCTCTGCAAATAAGCAATCAAAGCAATAAGTTCTTTTTTCTGAAGTTTATTAATCTCATCTTTTGAATTGTAAGATTTTCGTACTTTTTCAGGTAACTTACTCTTTATCTCATTCGCAATATCAGTTGCGATTTCTAACGCTTGTTTTTGTAAATCCGCTAACGCTTTTTTCTCGTATCCTGCTTCATAAGGAACTCCTAAAGTTCTCATTGCATTGATTTTCTTTTCGATTAAATCTGTCGACAAATCATTATCTCTTAACCAAATGTATGCAGGCATAATAGATCCATCAGAAATATCTTTTGGACGAATCATGTGTTGATAATGCCAAAAATTACTTTTCTTAATCTTAATATTTCCACCTTCACGTGCTAAATCTGGCCCTGTACGTTTAGAACCCCATTGGAATGGATGATCATACACAAATTCCCCCGCTTTAGAATAATCTCCGTAACGTGCAGTTTCGAATCGCAATGGGCGAATCAACTGGGAATGGCAATTGTAACAACCTTCACGAATATAAAGATCACGTCCTTCTAACTCAAGAGGTGTATATGGTTTTACGCTGGCGATTGTTGGAACATTGCTTTTCACAATCATGGTAGGTACAATTTGAACTAGTCCTCCAATAGCAACAACGATTATAGCGAAAATCATCATTCTTACAGGTCTGCGTTCTATTTTTCTGTGCCAGTATTCACCTTTAGTAGCAACAACAGTCGTGTTTTTTAAGTCTGGAGCTTCAGCGTCTTCATTTGCAAGTAAACTTCCTTTTTTAGCTGTTTTAATAAGGTTGTAAAACATCATGCAAGTTCCAACGATAAATAATAATCCACCAATCGAACGTAAAATGTAGAATGGTTTAATTTGTTTCACTGTTGCCAAGAAATCAGGATTTGCCAACGTTCCATCCGCTTTGAAGTCTTGCCACATCAATCCTTGTACAAATCCTGCGTAATACATTGGAATAGCGTACAATAAAACACCTAAAGTAGCAATCCAGAAATGTTGGTTTGCCAATTTTTTAGAATATAATTCGGTTTGATAAAGACGAGGAAAGAGCCAATATAACATACCAAAAGTAAACATACCATTCCATCCTAGTCCTCCAATGTGAACGTGAGCTACTGTCCAATCAGTGAAATGAGAGATGACATTTACATTTTTCAACGATAATAACGGTCCTTCAAATGTCACCATTCCATAACAGGTTAAGGCAACGACCATGAATTTTAACATAACATCGTCACGAACTCTGTCCCAGGCACCTCTCAGCGTAAGTAGTCCGTTCAACATTCCTCCCCAAGAAGGCGCAATTAACATGATAGAAAAAACAACGCCTAAACTTTGCGCCCAGTCAGGTAAAGCTGAATACAATAAATGATGCGGCCCAGCCCAAATATACAAGAAGATTAATGCCCAAAAGTGAACGATTGACAATCGATAAGAATACACGGGACGATTGGCCGCTTTAGGAACAAAATAATACATTAATCCTAAGAAAGGAGTGGTTAAGAAGAAGGCAACCGCATTGTGACCATACCACCATTGAACCAAAGCATCTTGTACTCCAGCATACCATGAATAACTTTTAAAGAAAGAAACGGGTAATTCAAATGAATTAAAAATATGTAAAATAGCAACCGTTACAAATGTTGCAATGTAAAACCAAATAGCGACATATAAATGTTTCACTCTTCTTGTCAAAATCGTGGCGAACATATTCCATCCGAATACCACCCACATAATTGCGATTAATATATCGATCCACCATTCTAACTCTGCGTATTCTTTACCAGATGTAATCCCAAAAGGAAGGGTTGCAACAGCACAGAGAATGATGAATTGCCATCCCCAAAAATTAATTTTACTAAGTTTATCACTCCACATTCTGGATTTTAGCAATCGCTGCAAGGAATAATAAACTCCCATGAAAATAGCATTCCCCACAAATGCAAAAATCACTGCATTGGTGTGCAATGGTCTAATTCTACCAAACGAAAGAAAACTAAAACCTAAGTAATCATTAAAAAATTCGGGGAAAGCAAGCTGTAAGGCAGCTATTAATCCTACAACCATTCCTGTAATTCCCCAAATTACGGTTGCATACGCAAAATTCCTTACGATCTTGTTGTCGTAACTAAACTTCTGAATTTCCATTTTTGTTTTTATTTTGGTTATTTATTAATTCATCTTCAAAAAGAATTCGAACTGAAGGTGTGTAGTCATCATCGTATTGCCCCGACTTGATTGCCCACAGAAAGGAAATCAAGAAAAATAAAGCGATTACTAAGCTCACGATTAACATCAAATAGATTATTTCCATGGCGCAAAGTTCTTGACAATTATTTTCCCTATTTATGATATTTATTCAAAAATGAAACAAAAAAACATGATAGAAATCAGTCCTAATTATGTCTCCAAATTTGAATCTTATTGTAAAGATAGAGTCGATTAACAAAGGAAAACGTGATGTGAATCACAGTATTATTCCTTTCCTTTTAGTAGTACTAAGAAGGTGCTTAAGAAAACGACAGTAACTGAACTGATTGGCATTAAGATAGCTGCAACAAGCGGACTCATTTGTCCAGAAATGGCAATTGTTAAACCGATAATATTGTACGATATTGAGAATGTTAGACAACTTTTTAAGACAACTTTAGAATATTTTGATAGTTGAATTAATTTTGGAATCGAGTACAATTTGGATGCTTCAATAATCGCGTCAGACGAAGGTGTGAATCGAAAAATATCTTCAGATACAGCAATTCCCACATCTGATTTCCCTAATGCTCCAGCATCATTCAAACCATCGCCAATCATCATTATTTTTTTTCCTTGCTGTCTTAATGATTCGATATAGGTTAGCTTATCCGTTGGTGATTGATGAAATTGAATAGTGGTGCTTTTTGGAAAAATAGAATACAGAAGTTCTTTGTCTTTATCATTATCACCAGATAAAACGTGAAGTGAGAAAGGAGTTAATTTAGAAATCATATCTGATATTCCACTTCTAAGTTCTGAATAAAACACAAATTTACCAAGATATTGATTATCAATGGAAATAAAAACGGAAGTTTCATTTTCTGCTTCCTGATCAGAAGCACAACTAACAAAACTTCTGGAGCCGATTTTAATTCTTTTGTTATCGCAAATGGCAGAGATTCCTTGGCCTAAAATTTCATCAAACTCGCATGTTTCAGGAAGTTTGGAAGTAATCTGCTGATGTAAATAGTTTACCAATGCTCTAGAAAGAGGATGTGTCGATGAATGCGCAACGGAAATAAGTATCTTTTTATCGACGTCTGATAATTCTTTTCCGATAAATTCAATACCATCTAGCGTTCCTGTTGTTAATGTTCCTGTTTTGTCAAAAACGATATCGGTGACTTCATTTATTCGTTCGATTACTTTTGCATTCTTTAAGTATAATCCTTTTCTTCCTAAAACCCGTAAAATATTTCCAAAGGTAAAAGGACTCGAAAGCGCTAATGCGCATGGGCAAGCAACGATTAAAATGGATACTACAATTTGTGTAATTTTGGAAGGATCGACTAAAGCCCAGCCAATTCCTGCGGCTAGTGAAATAACTAAAATAATCAATAAAAAGTAAAATGAAATTTTATCTTGGATCGTTTTTTGATCTTTCTCTTTATCGTCTTTTGCTACTTCATTCCATAATTGGGTCAAGTGACTGCGATTACTTTCTTTTATTGCTTTGAATTGCGCTCTTTGCCCTAATAATTTTCCGCCTGCATAGATGAAGTCACCTTTTATTTTGGTGATAGGGATTGATTCACCCGTCACAAAACTGTAATCTATTTTTGCTTTTGTGGTCATTAACTGGCTATCGCACGGGATTACTTCCTCATTTCTAACCATAAATAGATCAGCTACTTTTAAATCTTCTATTTCAATTATTTGTTCAGAATCTCCCATTACTTTTGTAACCGCAACAGGAAAATATGAGGTGTAATCTCGCTCAAATGAAAGTGATTTGTAGGTCTTATTTTGAAACCATTTTCCAATCAGGAGAAAGAAAATAAATCCAGCAAATGAATCCATATATCCTGGCCCATCTCCGTGTAATATGGTAAATAAACTTTGAGAATAAAGCGCAATAATTCCTAGTGTTATCGGTACATCTAAATTTAGGTTCCTGAATTTTATAGCTTTGTATGCTGAAATAAAATAGGCGTTTGCGGAGTAAAAAAGAACGGGCAACGATACAATTAACGTCAGGATAGTCGTGAAATTTCTGAATGTAGAATTCATGTCTTCGATTCCTAAATATTCAGGGAAACTCCATAGCATAATACTACCAAATGCAAATCCTGCAATCCCCAGTTTATACATGAATTGTTTATCCATTTTTTTTTCCGCTTCTTTCCGATTTCCAAAATTAGGAGCGTAACCAATTTGATCTAGAAAAAGAGCTAACTCTGAAAGTTTAATCGAATTGGGGTTGTAACAAATAATTGCTTCTCTTTTTGCGAAGTTAACTTGACAAGAAATAATCGCTGGTTGAATTTTTGAGGCATTTTCTAATAAATAGATACAGGAGGAACAATGAATTTCGGGTAGAAATAAGGTGACTTTTTCCGTGTTTTCATCATGATAGTCAATGAATTTCGATTTAATTGCCTCTACTTCTAAAAAGGAATATTTGCTTATTGTAGCGTTGGTTGGTTTTACTCCAGGTTTGTTTTCTAAGGTGTAAAAGCTATCTAAATTATTATCATGAAGTAATTGATACACCATTTTGCAACCATTGCAGCAGAATTTTTTTTCTTCAATAAAATAGCCTTTTCCAATAACATCATCACCACAGTGATAGCAAATTTCGCTCATTTTTACCTAGATATTTCATTTTTAGAAGTAGTTTTTGAATAACAGACGATTTTTGCAAAGTCGAATGTTTGTCATCTACTTTTTGTTTAAACTGTTTTTGAAAACATTTTTTCATTACTTGTTGTATCATTCAAATCTTGATCAAATGCCATACAACAATTTCTGACAAAAGGAATCCCTTCCTCCGTAAGTATTATTTTTTGCTCTTGAATGATCACAAATCCATCATTAATTAACTCGGATAATCGATTTTTTATTGCAGGAAATAAATCTTGAACAAGTGATTCTTGATCAATCGTTGTTTCGAAATGACACATTAAATCTAATATGTGTCGTCGTATTAACAGATCTAATTCAGAAAGCAAGTGACCTCGAATGATGGGAAGTTTTCCTTGATTTACGATTTCACTATACGCTTCAACTGATTTTTCATTTTGCGCAAATCCAAACCAACTATCAGAAATTGAAGACATTCCGAGTCCTATCATCATCGACGTTGATTTTGTTGTATAGCCCATGAAATTTCTATGCAAAGATTTTGACTGCATTGCTTTTGATAATTCATCGTGTTTTAAAGCGAAATGATCCATTCCAACTTCTACGTATCCTGCTTTTTGAAGTAATTCTTTTGACCGCTCATACAATGCTCTTTTTTCTTCACTCTGCGGAAGGTCTTTTTCGTCATAACCTCTTTGACCATTGCCTTTTATCCACGGAACATGGGCGTAGCTATAGAGAGAAATTCGATCAGGCATTAATTGCAATGTTTTTTCTATGGTATATTCAATATCTTCCAAATGCTGCTTGGGAAGTCCAAAAACTAAATCATGACTAATGGAAGAATAACCCATTTCTTTGGCGATATTATGCGCTTTTTGAACATTTTCAAAAGGTTGAATTCTATTGATTGCTTGTTGAACAATCGGACTATAATCTTGAATTCCCAAACTTAATCTTCTGAATCCAAAGTCATACAAAATGCGTAAATGTTCTTCCGTGGTATTATTTGGATGTGCTTCAAAACTTAATTCATGTTTGTCAGGATCTATTATTGTTGTATTAAAAAGCCCTATCAATAGTCGTTTTAATTCGGAAGGTTTAAAAAATGTGGGAGTTCCTCCTCCAAAATGAAGTTCTTTGATAATTGGTTGAAAATCGAGTAGGGAGAGATAAGTATTCCATTCTTTTAGTACGGTATCGATATAGGGTTTTTCGACGGCATGATTTTTTGTAATTCGCTTATGGCAACCACAAAAAGTGCACAAACTTTCACAATAGGGTAAATGAATATATAAACTAATTTCATCTGATTTAAATACTTTTCGATTTACATTGATCGACTCAATCCATTCTTTTTGAGTGAGTTCATCGTTTTTCCAAAATGGTACCGTTGGATAAGAAGTGTATCTTGGACCAGGAACATTGTACTTTTGAATTAATAAATTTTTGTTATTCATAGCATACAAAGTTAGCGCAATTGCCAAGAGGTAAAAAATGATGTTCATCAGTTCGAAAATCATTTTTTTATTTCAAAATAATTTTTATTTGTCTGCTATTGAAACGATTTTCATTTTTTTAGTGGATTGATTTTTAGGTGAAATAATCATCAAATCATTCATTTCCCTTGTAAATAATGTATAAAAAAGGATAATGAAAAAGAAAATAGATTTTTAATTTTAGATAATACCAAACCCAATGAGAAGAGCGAGTAGTAAAATCATTACGGTTACTATGTTTTGAACAAAGGAAAGTGTCACTTTTTTTAACAGTTTACTTCCAACGTTTGCCCCTATAAAAGCGGACAATACAGCTGATATCAGTAGAGGTAATTTATCTAAGACGTTGATATTTGAAATCCCATTGAAATATACTGAAAGTCGAGTTATGTCGATAAAGCAAGCAATTAAAACACCAGTTGCAATGAAGCTTTCCTTTGTCAATTTATAGCGAATTAGAAATGCACTTCTCAAAGCACCTTGATTACCCGATAATCCACCAAAGAAACCGATAATTAATCCACCTAGAAAACTTTTATTTTCTGAGAATTGAATATTTTTTAAACGCGGGAGAATTTCAAAAAGTGAGAAAGCAATAATTAGAAAACAAATAATCAACTTTATCAGTGTTACGGAAAATTCTTTTTCTCCGATTTTGTAACTATAAAGGATTATTTCTCCATTGACATGCGTGAGTAATTCGGCTCCAAGGTAGGCCCCAACTACTGCAGTGAGACCAAATCTAAGTCCGATTCTCCAATGAATATTTTTTCCAATCAAGGCGATTTTAAAGAAATTATTGAGAAGATGTACTATTCCTGTTAATGCAATCGCTATTTCTATAGGAAAAAAGATAGCTAAAAAAGTGGAGAGGATAGTACCTAATCCAAAGCCGGAAAAGAAGGTAAGCAACGATGCAAAGAGAGCAACAAAAGAAATTAGTACGATTTCCATTTCTATACTTAAATAGGTTTAAAGGTACTAAAATAAAGTAAATAAGTCAAAAGATATTTCAACCGTTTCTGGATGTAAATTCTGGATTACTACGTCAAGAAATTCACTTTAACGCTTCTGGATTTAAAATTTTGTAAGGAGCATCTTTACTTTCACAATACGTGATTTGTACTGTATACTTTTGACCAACCTTCAAGTCAGATAAGTCGATTTCAAAAACAGAATCTACAGGTTTAAATGCATATTCCTTCGAATTAATCGTGATCGACTGAATACTATTTTTACTTGTTTCTTGTAGACGTAAATTTTTAGATTGATATACGCCATTAATCAATGTTGAAATAGAATTACATGTTACTTCCGTTGATTGCCCAAAAGAATGCAGCGCTACTGTTAACGAAAATAAACCGATGAAAAGAGAAATTGACTTCTTCATTTTTTTTTATTTTAGCTGGGCTTATTTAATGTGAAAACTGTTAAGAATTTTCTCTCCAATGGTTTTGTAATTGGTATATTCATTCTCTTGCGTTGTCAAAGTAAGAACATATGCTTTTTCCTTTTCTACCCAATAATATTGTTCAAATTTCAAATCAAATTCCCCTTGTTTCCCTGTGTAAACTATTTTTGAAAATTCTTGATCATTTGATACTAGTCGCTTATTTTCTAGAATTTTAGAATTCGTTAGCATTTTTTTTATCTGCTCGACAGATAAATTTGTGTAGTCTTGTAAACTAATTTCTTGACCAGGGAATCTTTGTATCGCAAGATTTACATTTTCTTTAAATGCATCGTTTTTTGAAGTGATTGGTGAGAACAAAACAAATGAAGTTCCCATTGCACCGGATTTATCAAGTGTCCAGGTATTAGGATATTGTATAGAATATTCCTTTTGATCAAAAATATTCCAATCTTGCGGAATCTTGGATACTGATTTGGAAGTTGAACTATCAACGCACGCAAAGTGCATAAGTAAAATAGGGATAATTACTATAAATTTTAAAATTTTCATTCGTATCGTTTAAAAGATAAGGCACTAGCTGACATAAAAAGCAATCGCACTTTACAATTCAAATATACAACAAAGAATTTAAAAAAGGGGTAAGTACCCACGAGTGATTTTCTGATTTTATTTTAAATGTTCCTCAATTTCTTCTTTATTCAGAAAACCAAGATTTTTCCAGGTGTTTTTATTTCCTTTGTACAATAATAAGGTGGGTAAACCTTCTATTGCTAATTCGTCAGCAATTAATGGGTTCTTGTCCACGTCTATTCGAATAATAGTAACTTTGTCAGGCATTTCTTTTGATATTTCTTCCAAAAAAGGGGCCATTTTTTTACAAGGGCCGCACCATTCAGCATAAAAATCAAATAAAACTAATTTTTCAGAATTCGCGAGTTTATCAAATTCAGCTTTCGTCATGCCATCGCTTTTTGGTGCACTGCCAGCTTCAGTTGTTTCTGGAAGATTAGCGCTTTTCCAATTCATCAATCCTCCGTTCAATTCATAGACTTCTTTAAAACCAGCTGAACGCATTTGAGATGCAGCAGAACCACTTCTACCTCCACTTAAGCAGTATACAAAGATGGGTTGAGTTTTGTCAAAATCCGCTATTTGTGTATCAAAAGTGGTTCCATTCCAATCAATGTTTTTTGCATTCGCAATATGTCCACCTTGGAATTCACCTGGAGTTCTTACATCGATGATGGGAGCATTTGGTAATTCTGTTATTTTTTTCAGGAAATCTTCAGGCGTAAGATTGGTTTTAGATAATTGTCCATTTGTGCAACTTGTGAATATTATTGCAAATCCAATAATAGGTAATAAAAGATATTTTTTCATTTTTTGATAATTATTAATGTTTTTTATTTTCTACTATACTTAGTGAAGAAACTAATCCAGATCAACCTCGATGTTCTAAAAGTAATAGTACTTAGAAGAATGATGGTCAAAAATACAAATCCTAAATAAGAGTAGGTGCTTAATTTAAAAAGAATTATGTTGAGCACCCATGTCGTGATGAACCATGCTACCATTAAGGCGTAACTTACAAACATTGCCCCATAGAAAAAACCTGATTCTTTTTCGAATTTGAGATCACAATGACTGCATTTTTCATTCATTTTATCGAAATTTTTTAAATCAAATACTTTATTCGAAATAAACACATTTCCTTGGTGACATCTTGGACATTTATTCTTTGTACTAGTGAATAATATATTTTTAAACATGATTCTTATAATTTTGTTAATTCAAAAAGTAACGTTGTTTGTAAAATCACTTTTGAAGTAATTGAATTCGAAATTAAACAAACTGCTTCTGATTTTTGTAAAATCCGCTCTGCTTTTTCTTTATCTTTTTCGTTTGATAGAGTGAGAAAAGGTTTCAAAGTAATTTCAGTCATTAAAAATTTCCCTTCTACTTGATCTAAAATACCACTTCCTTCGCAGGTAAAAGAGGAGAATTCTAATCTTGAGTTTTCGGCGATGGATAGAAAAGTCGTCATAAAACAGCTATTCACTGCGGCTGTAAACAAATGTTCAGGACTCCAAATCCCTTCCATGCCTTTTGGGAATTGTGGAGGTGTAGCAACTTCTATTTTTGTATCTAACTCAGGAGAAGAAATTTCACCTTTTCGGTCCGAAATCCATTTCAAGTTTACGTTATATGCATGTGGTTCCATTTTTATCGTATTAATTTTGAGAATCTGATTTTGTTTTATTTACGGGGATCGAACAACTGCTATTTCCGCAAAATCCTTGATTTGAAAAGACTTGAAATAAGAAGAAAATTGCGATTACCGCATAAAATCCATCATGTGAAATGTATGTTTGAATAAGCATAACAATAACAATTGCTACCCTCAGCCATCTCATAAACGTCCAGCCTTGTAATAATGCTGTTTTTATCATTATATTTTACTTTTTAAACTCGACCATCCGCCACCGTTGTGCACATTGGTAAAACCGTTTGATTTTAAAATATTTTTTGCTGATGCACTTCGCATGCCGGATGCACAACAGGTGATAATTGTCTGGTTCTTATTTTTCAATTGGGAAAGATTTTTATTTAATTGATCCAAAGAAATGTTCATTGAACCTTTGATTGCTCCACTTCCATATTCGCCTTTCGTTCTCACATCTAAGATAATAGCTCCTTGTTTTACTAATTCTGCGTAATCTATTTTTGGACCTAATCCAAATAATTGTTTAATTGCGTTTAACATGATTTATACGTTTTGAGAAATAATATAATTTACATTCAGCCAAGAGCCTCCATTGCAGCATTCTATACCTTGAGCGCTAAGATATTGGTGCGCTTGACCACTTCGCCCGCCGGAAGCACAGCATAAAACTAATGGCGCTTTTAAATTTTTGATTTCTGCAAGTCTCTGCCCAATTTCTTGTAGCGGAATATTGATTGAACCGACTACATTTCCTCCACAATATTCGTCAAAAGTGCGAACATCTATAACTGTGCCTTGATTTTCTTTAATTATTTGTTCTATATTCATTTTATTTGAGATTATTGATTCTACCTATCATGCAACTTGCATAACTTTTTAATTGTAATAATAAACCATTTTCTTCCGTCGCTTCAGGATATCCAAGGGAATGAAGTTTTTTAATGATAACTTCTCTCTCAACATTTTCGTAAGAGACATCCAGCGCATCATTATCTTTGTCGACAAGGACATTTTGTACTCCTTCAATTTTTTCAACTTCTTTTTTGATAGTAGTAGCACAGCCGCTGCATTTCAAATTGGCGATAAAAATTCGTTCGTTTGTCATTTTATTTTCGATTTAAACATGCTAAATACTAATGAACCCATAAGTGCGCCATATAAAGTGCTGTTAAGTGGATTTGACGTAATACGGCAAGTTCCATTTGCGCATCCAACAAAATAATAATAGAGATATCCACTTAGTGAGCCAATGAACATTCCAATTATAATTATTTTATGTTTTAGGATAAAATTCATGCTTATTGTTTTTTTCTGGATGAAATTTTAAATGGAAAGTATAAAGGGCAAAAACTTATGGCGCTTGTGAGGAGAAAGATTCCGGCCAATGCTAACAAAATTATTGCAGTAATTCCTTCAATAAAATCAGTTAGGTATAGTGTCACTATCGAAAGCGCCATGATGATCCGCACTACTTTATCGAATGTTCCGACATTTTTTTTCATAATTTTTCGTATTACGTGTATACTTATCTTACACTACAAAAGTCATCAATTATGATCGTCTATACAGCTACTTTTGTTACATAAGCTCAATTTTATTTCGACCTAAAACAATTAAACCTTCATCTTCCATTTGTTTTAGTAATCTTGAAACAACAACTCTAGCAGTACCAAGCTCTTGAGCGATTTGTTCATGCGTCAAATGAAGCTCATTATTTTTGGTTAATTCAACTTTCTTTTTGATGAAATTTAAAATTCGTTCATCCATCTTTTTAAAAGCAACTTCATTTACAACTTCTAACAATTCTTCAAAACGTTTGTGATACAGCCGAAATATATATTTCAACCATTCTGGATATTCTTTGATTAGTTCAGTTACTCTTTCAATCGGTATAAATAGAATTTCCGTTTTTTCTTCGGCGATTGCTTTTATTTTACTGGTGTCTTGGTGCAGACCTCCTAAAAATGACATAATACAGCTTTCCCCAGATTCTATATAATACAAGAGCAGTTCGCGCCCATCTTCATCTGTTCTCATCACACGAATACTGCCACTTATGACAATTGGAATTGAATTGATGTAGGCATTTTCTTTTAAAATGATGTCTCCTTCTGCAAATGTTTTAGCAATGCCGTACAACGATAATTTTGCTTTAATTTCAGGGGATGATTTAAATTCTACAATGTTATCTATTTCCATGACAATGTGAAGTATTACGTGATGAATTACCAACTATTTATAGTGATTGACTAGAGATAGCAAGTAAGTGATCAATGTATGAATAGAGTATAAAGCTAGTGATTTAAAATGAGTTTTAACCTAATTGTACTGAGCAGTCTTTAGTTTTCTCTAATCAATTATTAGATCTTTTACTAGTAGAACTTTAAAATTAGAATCTGCATAGTTGTCTACAAAGTCAAGTAAATCTGTAATATAGTTTTCGTCAAAATACTTGGGACAGTTTTAATTGAATATTTTCTCAATATTTTCTTTGTCTTCTGATGTGAAGAATTCAAGTGTTTTACGATTCCATATTTTTTAAAAAAAAGGCAAGCTAGCTATAAAAAAAACCGTGAGAATGTCCCACGGTTTTCATTATTTGTTATTTTATTATTTTTTAGTAAGCTTCGTCGTAAGCAGGCGCTTCTTCAGCCGCAGCTGGTTCAACACCATATTCGTCCAAGCTAGGTTCCTCGTAATCATATTCATCTTCAACTGGGTGATCTTTACGATATTTAGCAGCAGTAATTTCTTTTTCCATCTCCTTAATCCCATCACTTAGCTTTCCGTAAGGAATTGATTTGAACAATATGTTAGAACAGTCGGTATCAATTATAGCTTTTAGTAATTCTTTTGTGAAGTTTTGTTTTTGCTCATCATTTAATGTTTTTAAATGCGCATCCAAATCTTTTAGTACTGTAAGAAATTTATCAGAATTCTCATAAAATTTTTCTTCAAATTTATCACCATGCTTGCGCATATACTCTTCGTCAAGTTTTAAGTCTGCATCAAACCCTATTTCTTTTGCAAATTTGCAAAAATTTTCTGCAATTACTTTAGCTTTAGCTTCAGAATCAGCTCCAGCAGCATCTTTGTCTCCGCAAGAAAATAGTATTCCCACTGTTAATAATAACATTGGAAGATAAAACATTTTTTTTCTCATAATACTTCAAATTTTTAATTTATTGTAGGACAAAAATATGTAAAATCATGAAATTAATCATATTTTTTTTTAAATATAAATTGGAGGTAGGTTCAAGTCAATATGGATGAATGCGTCAACTATTAACAAATGATTATATCTTTCTCAATCACTAAAAAATAAAAATCCTAAAATCTATTTGCATTATCATTGGTGGGTAAAATTATTTTATTTCTAATTTTTTTGCACATTGGTTTATTTCCTCTATTAACTTTTTATCCTCGCTGAGACTAAATCGAGCTTTCATGACAATTTGTTCAGCTTTAGTACGCCAAGTTCTTATATACGATTTTTCTTCGGGGTACATACCCAAGAATGATATTTTTTTACTCCCTTCGGAGACAGCTAATGACAAAAATTCAAGTATGTCTTCTTTTGTGTTTGGGATAGGAAATGCGAACACGACGCTACTTTTTCTAGACCATATATTCTGCTTTAATTGCATATCATCGAGAGCCGATGTATCTGTTAACCTGCTCGTAAGATTTTTAATACCAGATTTTTCTATTTTTCTATTTCTTTCTTCTTCTTCAACTCTCATCAACTCACTATATAATTTTTGCACGGAGCTAACTGATTCAATGTTTGTAAATTCATGTCCACAATCAGAACATATTCCTTGAAATGATCCTACAATGGCAGCACAAGCTGGACATTTCTTAATATCACCTAATTTGTCTGACTTTGGAGTTGCAGCGACCGGTGCATCTGGTTCTTTCGTACTAAGTTTTTTCTGGTGTAATTTAGCATCAAGTACCATTTCAAATTCGTCAAGGTCAATACCTGCTTCTTCAGCTTTTTTAAAGAGAATTTGTCGTTCTTTCTCGGTTAATTCATTATCTGCTAAAGCGAAGTTTATTAAACTCTCAATTTTTTCGTTGTACATATTATTCAAAATTTACAAATTTTTGGTTTCGTTTTTACTGGTGCATTCCTAAGATTGCCGATCTAGGTCTCATCTGCTAGTAATATATCTGAGTTACTTGAGTCGTAAATTTACTAAATATATTCAGGTTTGCGCGAACTAGCTAGAAAAGAAATCTAGTGAAGGTTTGATTGTTTGCATTATTGAAGTATAAAAGAGAAATTATAACTCAACAAAAAAAAGATAACTGTTAGTCTAGAATCCGAAATAGACATCGCAGTCACTGCTATATTTGGTAGTTTTTACTATTTGTATTCTATTTTTCAATGATGTCTAAAAAGTAACGAAAGCCAACAGTTCTTTTTGCGTTTCCGTCATACTCTTGTTTGCTAATGATTGTCATAAATTCTGATTCGTCAAACCAACTACCGCCTTTGACTAAACTTTTTTCTGCAATCATTTCTGCAACATTACCACTCATATTATATAAGCCAAATTTGTTGGGTGAATATGATTTTACTGGAGCTGTGATGTCTGGATCATCTGTGAGTGTTCCAGCAATAGTCATAGAATCATTTATTGGTCTTACAAAATTGCACATTTGATGTCCCTTTTTATCTTTCAAATCACTTCCTTGCCAGGGATAGATAGCAGAATTTTCCCCACCCTTTGCAGCTAGTATCCATTCTTGTTCGGTCGGTAGGCGAAATTTTACATTTTTATATTTTCTGGCAGGGCTTGAATTATATTCATTTGTCAGATAGTCGCAAAACATAATTGCTCCGTCGTAACTGATATTTACAACTGGATAATCTTTATAGGCAGGATGAGAATGGTAATATTTTGCGTAGGGTTTCATGTTCCAAAGTGAAGTGTCAATCTGAGCAATTTCTAATTTTTCTTTTTGATTTGCTTTTTTTAATGCATTGATAAAGCTGATGTATTGGCTATTCGAAACCTCGAACTTTGAAGCATACAAACTATCATTTATTTTTACCACTGTTTTTTCCACTTCTTTAATGTCTAATTGTCCAAAAGCTGTTAAGCAAAATTGTATTAGAACTCCTGTCAGAATATATCTCATATTTTTTTTAGATTGTAAATCACTAGTGTCCGATAAAAATATGAATTAATCCTTTTACTCACAGAAATACTTTATTTTATTGGAACTTATTGATGAAATTGAAAAGTAAGCCCCCTACATTTTATGAACTACTAAATTTCAGTTGAAGTTGCGGATCGTATTCTG
>CANFRV010000011.1 GCA_947449575.1 Flavobacteriales bacterium | reverse complement strand
ATTGAGCGAGGCCACAAAAAAATGGACTATGCCAATCAGAGATTGGGGCATAATCCATAATCAATTTTTAATTATTTTTGAAGACAGAATAAGTAGGTATTAAAAATAACTTTTTTCTATTTACACACTTTTCGGGATAGTGTCAACAAATTATTCATTTCTTCCTCATAAAAATCTATGATTTCTTTTTTTGAAAGACAAGGATAAACCATCCATTTCTTGTAAAGTTGTATGAATTCATACTGCATAAATTCCTTATTATACTTTATAGTCTGGGTTCGTCCCTGTATTTGTTATCGAGTTCGATGAAAGATTGTTCGCTTTGGGTGTTTACCTGTATTAAAATACTGCCTACTGCCTGCGGGTTTCCGTATTTTGTTCCATTGGCAGGTTCATTATCGTAATAACACTAAGTTGGCTGTTCATTCTCGCCCGCACTTTCCCATTCTTCATCAGTTATAACTTTTTTTATAGCTTCGCCATTCCTCCAATTAGAAACATCCAAGTTTTTTGCGCTCCAAACTTGTCTAACAATAGTTACGTTTTGTGAAATTATTTCAGAAAGTTTTAAATATAGATTTTCACTTTATTCCATATCTACTTATGAAGTAGAATTTACTAAAATTGAACCAAAAAAAATAGGCACCCAATGGATGCCTATTTTTAATAATGTATAAAAACACTTGATGATTATTCATCAATTATTTTTTTTCACATGCTTTCGCTTCTTCAGCAAGAGCTTTCTGTTCTTCTTCAGTTTTACCTTCACCTAATTTTTGACAAGTCTCCATGTCACCTTTATATTTTTCTTCAATAGCAGTAATTTTAGCTTGATCACCTTTCGCTTCCATCATTTCTTTCTGAGCTGCCGAAGCTGTATCAATACATTCACAAACTGCACTCTTCCCGCAAGATGCAAGAACCAATAAAGACAACAATGTTGCAGATAAAATAATTTTTTTCATAATATTTTTTTTAAATTTGAGTAAAAATATACAAAATAACTCTAAGATTTAAAAAAACTTATAAAGTTCTAACTGCTTAATTGTTGATAAAGATAAATTAAGATCTCTTTAAGACCAATAATTTCAAACGCAATTTTTTCCTTTTTGGTAAAAGAATAAAAGCATTACGAGCACAATTTAGAGGAGTAACTAATATTGGATTCTTTTAATTCAGATTAACACAAATTTATGCCTGATTTTGGCTCCCAACAACATTCGGGGTTGACCCCAGATTTAGAGATAGACCTAAAAAGGGGTATAAATAAAAAAAGCCTCAGTAGTAATACTGAGGCTTTTCTGTATTTTGGTTGACTAACTGTTGACTATTTTTAGTCTAAGTTGTTGATTGTCAACACACATTGTACTCGGAGCGGGACTTGAACCCGCACGCCCATACAGGCACAGGATTTTAAGTCCGGCGTGTCTACCAATTCCACCATCCGAGCAGACGACTTTCTTTTTGAGCGGGAGACGAGATTCGAACTCGCGACCCCAACCTTGGCAAGGTTGTGCTCTACCAACTGAGCTACTCTCGCTTATACTATATTAATCTACGAGCATCGCTTTGCTTCGGGGGACAAATGTATCAATTTTATTTCAAAAAAATGGCTTCACAATGAAAAAAAGTAGTTTTTTTTAAATTTTTTCTTTATCCGCCAATGATTTTTTTGATTTCATTCAACTTCATCAATGCCTCAACAGGCGTTAATGTGTTAATATCTATACTGATGAGCTCATCTCGGATGTTCTCCAAAACTGGATCGTTCATTTGAAAAAAACTTAACTGCATGTTTGGACTTGCAATCGCTTTTTTAATGGTAGCCTTCGAATTCGACTTTTCTCCAATTTCATGTGACTCCTCCAGCTGAGCCAACATTTTGGTTGCTCTATTTACCACATGACTGGGCATACCAGCTAATTTAGCAACATGAATTCCAAAAGAATGTTCACTACCTCCCTCAATTAATTTTCGTAGAAACAATATTTTTTGTCCGATTTCTTTCACTTGAACGTTGTAATTTTTGATGCGCTCAAATTGCTTAATCATATCATTTAACTCATGATAATGCGTTGCAAATAAGGTTTTTGCCCTTGCTTTAGGATGCTCATGTATATATTCCGCAATTGCCCAGGCAATAGAAATTCCATCATACGTGCTCGTTCCTCTTCCGATTTCATCCAATAAAATTAAACTTCGCTCTGAAATATTATTTAGAATACTGGAAGTTTCATTCATTTCAACCATAAAAGTCGATTCTCCAGAAGAAATATTATCAGAAGCACCCACACGCGTAAAGACTTTATCTACCAAGCCCAATTTCGCCGATTTCGCAGGAACAAATGAACCCATCTGCGCCATTAAGCAAATCAAGGCGGTTTGACGAAGAATGGCGCTTTTACCAGACATATTCGGTCCAGTAATCATGATTATTTGTTGTGAATTGCTGTCTAAAAATACATCGTTAGAAATATATTCCTCCCCGATCTTGAGTTGTTTTTCAATAACTGGATGTCTACCATCTTTGATGTCAATAATGAAAGAATCGTTTACCGAAGGACGTGTATAATTATTTTGTTTTGCGCTAATCGCAAATGAAACCAAACAGTCTAATTGTGCAATTAATACCGCATTATATTGTATTTGCTGAATGTATTTCGCCATTGAAACAACTAGCTCTTGGTACAATCGTGCTTCAATAGCATATATTTTTTCCTCTGCTCCAAGAATTTTATTTTCGTATTCTTTTAATTCTGGAGTGATGTATCTTTCAGCATTTACAAGCGTTTGCTTACGAATCCACTCGGTTGGCACTTTGTCTTTATGCGTATTCGTGACTTCTAAATAATATCCATATACATTGTTGAAAGAGATTTTCAAACTCGGAATTCCGGTTGATTCACTTTCTCTTTTTTGCATTTCATCTAAAAAGTCTTTTCCTAAAGAAGAAATTGCTCGAAGTTCATCTAATTCCTCGTGAAAACCATTTGAAATAACAAATCCTTTCCCCACTTGCACTGCAGGTTCTTCCACCAGAGTTTTACTAATACAAGAAATTAACTCCGTGCAAGGATTTAATTGATCTGAGATATTTTTTAAAGAAGAAACTTTCGCTGTAGATAGATCGGTGCGAATTGGCATTATTTGTTGAAGCGTTCGATTAAGTTGCATCACCTCTCTTGGGTTTACTCTTCCCACCGCTACTTTTGAAATCAATCGTTCTAAATCACCTATTTCTTGCAAGTGTTCACTCAAAGAATTAGCAACCAAATCGTTGTCCTTTAAAAATGTGACAGCATCCAAACGATCTTTTATTGGTTTTTCATCCTTTAAAGGCAGAACCATCCATCTTTTTAACAATCTTCCTCCCATTGGAGTGACCGTTTTATCGAGAATATGAATTAAGGTCGTTGCATTTTCATGTGGTGAAGTAATTAATTCCAAATTACGTATCGTGAATCGATCCAACCACACATATTTTTCTTCCTCAATACGAGAAATGGTCGTAATGTGCCCCAATTGACTATGTTCAGTTTCTGATAAATAATGAAGAATAGCACCCGCAGCGATAACACCTAAATTTAAATTTTCAATTCCAAATCCTTTTAATGAATTGGTTCCAAAGTGTTTATAAAGAGATTCTTCTGCATAATCTTTGGTAAAAATCCAATCGTCTAATTTGAATGTATAATAATTGGCACCGTGAGAATCTGTAAAATCTTTACTTCTATTTTTTTGAAATAAAATTTCTTTCGGTTCAAAACCTTGAATCAATTTATCGATGTATTCACTAGAACCTTGCGCAATTAGATATTCTCCCGTTGAAACATCTAAAAATGAAATACCATGCTCATTTTTATCAAAATGAATCGCGCATAAAAAGTTATTTTTTTTCTGATCTAAAACTTGGTCATTAAAGGAAACACCCGGCGTGACAAGTTCTGTAACCCCTCTTTTCACAATAGATTTTGTCAATTTAGGGTCCTCTAATTGATCACAAATGGCCACTCTTTGTCCAGCACGAACCAATTTAGGTAAATAAGTATCGACAGAATGATGAGGAAAACCAGCTAATTCAATCGTTGCGGCCGCGCCATTTTTACGTTTGGTCAACGTAATTCCCAGAATCTTGGAAGCTTTAATTGCATCTTCACCAAAGGTCTCGTAAAAATCTCCCACACGAAATAAAAGCATCGCGTCAGGATGTTTTCTCTTAATCGCATTGTATTGCTTCATTAGCGGAGTTTCAACCACCCCATTCACTATTATTTCCTTTTCCTTAGCCAATTTGAAAGATATTTATTTTCCATCGTAAATGTACACAGTTAGTGCGGTGAGTTCAAAAGATATTTGGGGAATATTATTAACATTTTGGATCATAAGTTAAAAGACCGGAAGATAAAAGACTTGATGAGTTGGGAAAATAGAGAATATGGTATGTTTAGAAAAAAATAATTTCCTGGGTCTTATAGTCTTTCGTCTTGAATCTTTCTTGCTAATTACTATCTTCGTACCTCATTCTATCATTGAAAATGAACAAAAAATTAAAACTCTGGGAATTAGATCGGGTATCTGAAGAACAATTTAAGCAGCAGGAAAAATTTCCAATTATTGTAATTCTTGACAACATCAGAAGTTTAAATAATATTGGTTCATTCTTTCGGACTTCGGATGCTTTCAATGTAGAGAAAATTTATTTGTGTGGTATTACGGCAACTCCGCCACATAGAGATATTCAAAAGACAGCTTTAGGAGCAACAGAATCCATGGTTTGGGAGCATCGAGCATCTATCATGGATGTTGTAAAGGAACTGAAAGCCCAACAAATAAAAGTATGTAGCATCGAACAAGCGGAGAAAACTACTTTTTTGCAAGATGTGAAGGATTTACCAAAAGCAAAATATGCTTTGGTGTTTGGAAATGAAGTCGATGGCGTGGATCAAGAGGTAATAAATGCTTCGGATTATATCATCGAAATTCCGCAGTTTGGAACAAAACACAGTTTAAATGTAAGTGTTTGTGCTGGAGCAGTTTTATGGGAATTTGCCAAGAGAAGTATCTAACCAAAATAGGATGATAATACGCATAAAAATTCAAAAAAAAACTGATCAATATCCTTTTTCTTTGTTTTAACACATCGTATTTTTGATGGATGATAAATAAAGGATGAAATTTAACGTGCAAATGTAGATGCACAAGATGTTTCACCTTATAGAGAGTTTGTAATCCCTGTGACAAATAAAAAGCAATACAATACATATGAAAATTCACATTTCTTATTTCTTATTGATAGCGATTTTAGTAGCTTGTAAAAGTAAAAGTGAATCTGTTTCACCAACTGTGGGGCCAATTACAGAGTCGGTGTATGCTTCTGGAACGATAGAAAGTGATGACCAATACCAGGTTTTTCCTTCTGTTAATGGAATTATTCAAAATATTTATATTTCAGAAGGTGATAATGTGAATATCAATTCGAAATTATTTTCAATTTTCAATGAATCTTCAAGAATTAATAGAGAAAATGCCGAATTGAATGCTCAATTTTCAGATTTTGAGGCCAATTCCTCCAAAGTAAGTGATTTAAAATTGGCTATTGAACTGGCAAAAAATAAAATGCTCAATGATTCACTTATGCTTTCGCGCCAGAAAGTATTAGTTGATAAAGAAGTAATAACCGCGTCTCAATACGAACAATTTCAATTAAATTTTCAGAATTCTAAAACCAATTTTTTAGCAGCGCAATTAAAATTAATTGATCTAAAAAGACAACTGACCTTATCGGATAAACAATCAAAAAATAATGTTCGATTAACTTCTAGAATGGAAAATGATTTTTATGTCACAAGCGATGTAAAAGGAAAAGTGTATAGCGTTTTAAAGAAAAAAGGGGAAATGGTGAGCATGCAAACGCCAATTGCAATTATTGGAAGTTCAACGTCTTTTAAAATTATTTTGCAAGTGGATGAATACGACATAATTAAAATGAAAAAAGGATTAAAAGTGATTGTTGCCTTGGATAGTTACAAAGGGAAATCATTTGAAGCTGTGATTAGTAAAATCAATCCAATTATGAATGAGCGATCGAAAACATTTACAATTGAAGCACTTTTTACACAAAATCCTCCAGTATTGTACCCCAACCTTTCGTTAGAAGCAAACATTATTATTCAGAAAAAAGAGAATGCCATCACCATTCCAAGAAAATATTTTATCAATGATCAATATGTGCTTCTTAAAAACGAAAAGAAGAAATATGTAAAAACGGGATTAAAAGATTATCAAAAAATTGAAATAATTAGTGGCTTGAATGAAAAAGATGTAATTTTCATTCCTATAAAATGAACGGTAAATTGATTTTTAGTATCGCGAAAGCGTTAATGCTTGCGCGTTGGAAGCAAACTTTAATTGCGGCAATTGGAGTGACGTTTAGTATTACCATGTTTGTTACTCTGCTGGGTTTTATGAATGGTTTAAATGATTTACTCGATAATTTAATTTTAAATCGAACTCCGCACATTCGGTTGTACAATGAAGTTAAGCCCACTAAAATTCAACCGATTGACAAAGATAAGTCATTTAAAAAGTCGTATAATTTTGTTCAATCTGTCAAACCAAATGGAGGAAGATTAGAAATATATGACAATGCTTCTGTCTTAAAAGCTTTGGAAAAAGACAGCCGTGTTTTAGGATTTTCACCAAAAATAACAACTCAGGTATTTTACAATGTGGGCGCAATTGATTTAGTTGGAGCCATCAATGGCATTGATGTGGAGGCTGAAAATCGGTTATTTGCCTTTAAAGATTATGTCACAGCGGGTAATTTTTTGGATCTCAAAATTATTCCGAATAGTATTATTTTAGGAAAAATCGCTGCTCAAAAAATGTTGGCTGAAATTGGAGATGTAATTCAAGTTACCACTCCAAAAGGAGAAAGAATGCAATTAAAAGTGGTGGGTTATTTTGAGTCCGGTTTGCAGGAAGTTGACAAAGTGCAAAGTTATGCCTCGATTGTAACTACTCAAAAATTACTAGGGAAAACCACTAATTACATCACCGACATTCAAGTGAAATTAAAAGACATGACAAAGGCGCCAGATCTTGCAAAAGAATATGCCAATCTTTTTAATATTGATGCCATTGATATTCAAACCGCAAATGCTCAATTTGAGACAGGAAGTTCTATTCGTACACTGATCTCTTTTGCGGTTGGAATTACTTTATTAATCGTCGCTGGATTTGGGATTTACAACATTTTAAATATGATGATTTTTGAGAAAATGGATTCCATCGCCATCCTCAAAGCGACTGGTTTCTCTGGTCAAGAAGTGAAAAATGTATTTATATTGATTGGTTTGGCCATTGGAGTGGTTGGCGGATTATTTGGTTTGATCTTCGGATTTATTTTTTCAGTAATCATAGACAACCTTCCTTTTATCACTGCCGCAATGCCTACAGTGACAACATTTCCAGTTAATTACGATATTAAATTTTATGTGATTGGAACAATATTCTCAATTATCACCACCTATTTAGCAGGTTACTTTCCAGCTAAAAAAGCAAGTAAAATAGATCCAGTCATTATTATTAGAGGAAAGTAACATGAGCGAAATTGTTTTAGAATCGAAATCAATCTGTAAACACTTCCACGACCCGGTTGATATTCAAGTGTTATTTGACATCAATTTTTCAATTAGGAAAGGTGAATTTGTGTCAATAATTGGTAAATCAGGTTGCGGGAAATCAACATTATTGTACATACTTTCCACCATGGACACTGATTATCAAGGTGAACTTTTTATTGATGGAGTGAATATGGTCAATAAAAAAGAAGTGGAATTAGCCAAGGTCAGAAATGAAAAAATTGGCTTCGTTTTTCAATTTCATTATTTATTAAATGAATTTAGTGTTCTTAAGAATGTAATGCTACCAGGATTAAAACTAGGGAAGTATTCTGCACAAGAAATTGAATTCAGAGCCATCGAAAAATTAAAAATTTTAGGTATTGAAAAGGAAGCCTTGAAAAAACCAAATCAACTTTCTGGCGGCCAAAAGCAACGCGTTGCCATTGCACGAGCTTTGATCAATGAACCTTTAATAATTATGGGAGACGAACCAACCGGTAATTTAGACAGAAAAAACAGCGAATTGGTTTTTGATATTTTTAAGGAACTCACCATTGAAACAAAACAAACGTTATTAATTGTAACACATGACAATGAATTCTCTAGAAAATCAGATCGAATTATTGAAATGGAAGATGGAAAAATTATTAGAATGTAATGAATTAGTACTATAATTCAAAATGGAATCACCGAAAACTCAAATTCCTTTGCTCGAATCACTTCTATTAATTTTGGTAATAAAACGTTCACTCTTTCTTTTACTTTATCATTATCGTGTAAAACAAGAATATCACCCGCCGAGATTTGTTTTTTTGCTTTTTTCAGAATCAAGTCAATAGACACTTTTGCGTCATAATCGTAAGACAGCCAAGACCACATAATAATTTTGTATTCTTTTGACAAAAGATAGGATTGCCAACTTTTTATTCTTCCGTAAGGTGGTCGAAAAAGAGGACTTTTTACAAGAAGATGGGTGTCTGAAATTGATTTTTTATAGTGTTCAAAAGACGTTTTTATAGCCTTGTCATGATTCATCGTATGATTACCAACCGCATGTCCTTCTGAAATTATCCTTTCAAAGAGTTCGGGATATCGAATCACATTGCTACCGACACAAAAGAAGGTCGCTTTAATATTTTCATTTTTCAAATAGTCTAAAATCCAAGGAGTAATTTCTGGGTTTGGACCATCATCAAACGTTAAATATACATTTTTTATTGAGCGCGAAAAACCCCACGTTCTTCGAGGGAAAATCCAGGAAAAGAAACGTGGGGTTTTAAATAATTTCATATTTTGGAGCACTTTATCTTAGCGCTGAATCCGGAATATCCATTTGTTGAATCATTTTTTCCATTTTCATTGCTTCTTCATTGTTTTGGGCTGGTCGCTGTTCTTTTGGAGCAGCTAACATGCCGAAGTGAATTCCTATAGCTTCAAGATTATCCTGTAATTCAAACATCATTTTCGCATATCTTCCTACTCCCGAACCTCTGGAGGTACTTTCACCATTATCTTCTGCTCTTACTTTCAATTCTGCATATATTTTCGGGAAAACAGTTCCGTATAATGCTTTCAATTTTGCTTGTGTTCGTTTTGCTAATGGTCCGTTTGGATCACCAAATTGAGGGTCATAAGCAGCAGCAGAAATTTTAAAATAATTACCTAAAGTAGCACAGAAATCTTTTGAATTGCTTCCTGCAAAAAACACATCGCTATTTTCAAAATATCCAAAAATAGTCTCCATTTGACGTGCCATTTCTAACCCTAAATCATTGGCTGCCTTTTTCGCTCCAGCTTGAAATAATAAGCCAACGTAATCTTGCAACATCCCATCGCTATAGGCCTCATAGTCATTATACTTCTCTCGTGTTTGACTCGGCTCCCCTCCATCAATTACTACATTTGCTGGCATTAATTGTAATGAACGTTTAAGTAAATCTCCTGCCTTTTTTCTGTATTGAGGAATATCCGTTTTTGCGGTGTTAAATATTTTTTGCATACTATTTGCTTCCTCAATTCTACCAGCTTGTTTATATCGATCTATTTCTTTTTGACCTTTGCTTACAATTTCATTGGCATCATCGACTTTACGTAAATAATCTTCCGCCAAAGTTGCGAATTGTGAACGATACTGAGAAGTATGTCTTCTCGTATAATAATCCGTTAAAACTTTTGGATTACGCATGTCACCGAAGACATAGTTGTGCATTAAATTAGCATACATTTTGTCAGACATCAATCTTTCATTTCTGTTATTGATTGGCGTTAACTCAAAAGTCATCCCGTTTTGCTTCAAATACCCTCTTTTATACAAAGCCATGGAAACATCAGATCCACCAGGGCTAGAGAAGAAAATCCCTCTTTTCCAGTCGTTATTTGCAAGAATATCTAACATCATTACTTGTTCGCGGGTAATTCCACGAGCTTCAAAATTGAATCGAAGTTCATCGAAACATTCTCCTTGCTGATTTTTAGTGATCATACCAGATTTTACAGCATTTGCTTTATCGACAGGAAGAATAATTCCAGTGGAAGGTAAGAATCGAACTTTTTGACTACTATTATATAAAATAATATTGGCATCATCTCTTGTAAATTTCATTAGGTCATCAATGTTCGCATAATCCCAAGAATTTTCAAACTTCGTCATTAATTCATACAAAGCTTGCGCTTGACCTTCTGGAAAGACCGTTGTGCCATTCTGAACACCAGATAATAATTCAAGTCCTGCTTGGAATTTTTCATAAATATCATCGGCAAGCTCCGCTTTGGTTTTTGTCGAAATGGTTTGTTTTAATAATTCTAATCTAGGACTATTAGCAGGGTCTGTCGTAACTGAACCGACCAAAGAGCTTACTTGAGCGTTAAAATTAGCTAATTCTCTTTCTGCAACAACAGCATTATTTTTTAACCTCATGTTAATGACATCTTTGATTACTTTTTCCCCCGCATTCATGGAGAATAAATCCGTCAACCCTATAAACATGACCTGGTCAGTATATCCAGCATTCATTAAAATTTGATCTTCCGTAAATTTAATTGGTAAAGGGTCTGAATTATACGCTCTCATTTTCATTTGATCCGTATACCAATCTGTTTGCATTAATGATAAATTACATACACGGACATCTGTTTTCAATCCTTCTACCTCTTGCATATACCAAAGAGGGAACGTATCGTTATCTCCATTCGTAAAAAGTATAGAGTTTGGCGTACAAGAATTCAAATAATTAGCTGCTAAATCGCGTGCAGATGTTTTTAAACTTCTATCATGATCATCCCATCCTTGCATTCCCATAATAACAGGGACAAAAAAGCCTAATACAATTGCGACAATTGCACCTTGATTTTCACTTTTTAGAACTTTCTTTAAACCTGCCATTAATGCTAAGGCTAATCCACCAATTAAGAATATAATAACCCAAGATAAAGTGATCGGTTTTGACACCTCACTGCCCGTATCAAAAATGAATGCTATAAATAAACCTGCACCAAAAAGAATGGCTATCTTTTTATATTCTTTCTTCCCAAATCGAGTAAATGCCTCGTAAAGACCATAAACGCCCATTCCAATCCATAGCGCGAAGAAGTAGAAAGATCCAGCAAAAGCGTAATCACGTTCTCGTGGCTCTAACGTTTTTTGATTTAAATAAACAACGATGGCAAGTCCTGTAAAAATAAAAGCAAGAAGCACCACGAAAGCATCTTTAGGACTTCGATAAAAATGGAAAACCATTCCAATAAAACCGAGGATCAGAGGTAAAAAGAAAAATTTATTATTTGATTTATTTTCACCAGTAAAATACGTTGCATGCTCATCTTGATTCCCTAAACGAGCATTATCAACAGCACTAAATCCAGAAATCCAGTTTCCTCTCATGTGATCACCATGCCCTTGAACGTCATTTTGGCGTCCACAAAAATTCCATAAGAAATACCTCCAATACATCCAATTAACTTGATATCTAGCAAAGTATGTTATATTTTCTCCAAACGTTGGTAATCGCAAATCATCACTTCCAATTTCGGTATCTGCTCCGTCTTTTGCGTCATATCCAGACCAACTTTTATAACCACTTATTTTAGAAGGATCATCGGCACTATACATCCTAGGAAAAATTGTATTTTGAGAATAAGTTGGAACAACATGCTCTTGTTGACCGACATTTGATTCAAAATAGGTTTCCTCAATTGTAAATGCTCCTCCATTTTTCTTTGAAAAAAGTTGGGCATCATTTTCACTTCTAAATGCTTTTACAACAATGTCTTTTCCATCTTTCACTACAAATCTTCTCAGGAAAATTGGTGAACGATTACCAAATAGATCGTTTTCATTCATTTGAGAATTCCAGTATGGTCCTGAAAGAATAGGAGAAGAACCATATTGCTCTCTTTTTAAATACGATTTTAATGTTACTAAATTCTCTGGATCATTTTCATCCAAAGGAGTATTTGCATTTGAACGAATTACGATTACTGCAAAGGATCCATAACCAATCAACAACATAATTAATCCTAATGTCGCGTTATATAAGATCGTATTTCCATTTTTTCTAGCGCGACGAATAATGTATATACAACCAAGTACCAATGCGCCAAAAAAGAAGAGTGTTCCACTGAAAAAGGGCAATCCCAAAGAATTTCTAAACATTACCTCAAACCAAGAAGCAACAGAAATAGAGCCAGGAATAACTCCTTCTTGAATGAACCCAAGAATAAAAATAGACAAGATACCTGTTAGGAGCATTCCTTTGAAATTGACCGTTTTTTTGTAGCGGAAATAGATGACAAATCCAATGGCAGGAACAACTAATATACCTAGTAAATGGACACCAATCGCTAAACCTAATAAGAACATTATTAATACCAACCATCGATCGGGAGAATAATTGACATTTAATTGACCATGTTCCATCATTGCCATTTCCTCATCCCATTTAAGAATTGCCCAAAATATAGCAGCCGTAAATAATGAAGCCATTGCATATACTTCACCCTCAACCGCTGAAAACCAGAATGAATCAGAAAACATATACGCTAAAGAACCCACTAATCCAGCACCTAGAATAGCGATCATCTCACCTTGTGATAATTCTTGTTTTGTTTTTAATGCTACTTTTTTAGCCAACAATGTAATAGACCAAAACATAAACATGATCGACAATGAACTACTCATGGCTGAAACTCTATTTATACAAACCGCCACATTTATGGGGTCAGCGAAAAAAGAAAATAATCGGCCAATAATCATAAATAACGGTGCGCCTGGAGGATGACCTACTTCTAATTTATACGCTGTAGTCACATATTCGCCACAATCCCAAAGACTTACGGTGTCTTCAATCGTGATAAAATAAACGGCAGTTGCTATCAGGAATACTAGCCATCCAAAAAGTTGATTCAGTTTTTTATAATTCATAAAATAATAATATTTCTTATTCAATATGCGAATTTAGTAATATAAACTATTATGACTTTAATTAAATAGTTAAAAATTACGTAAACATTACTTTGAACTAAAAATAATTTTTTAATTTACATTGTTTTATGAAAATAAAACTAGAAAAAAGTAAGCCTAAATGAATCAGAATGAAGTTCTATAAGTAATTGAAAAATAGGAGTGTAATTTCAACTTTTCGTACAAGATGCGATAAAATTAAAAATAATTGATTTTTTACTTTTGATTTTCAATTTTCTTTGTAACTTTGCGCCCACAATTGGCCCATGGTGTAACTGGCAACACGTCTGTTTTTGGTATAGAAGAGTCTAGGTTCGAGCCCTAGTGGGCCAACAAAAAAGTCTTTCGAATGGAAGACTTTTTTTATGCATTTATGTTTTGTGGAATAATCCTGTAATCAGGTTAATAACAATTACTAGTTAATATTTTAGTGTTATATGACTCTATTTTTCTAGCTATTTTAAATAATAAAACTATATTTGTGGCTAACAAGATTTATAGTAATCTAGATTCCAAAAGTCAGTTACACAAAAAATTAAACAATAAAAAAATGAAACGTATTCTGTTTATCTTTTTACTCTTGATGCTCGGAATGCGATGTGCTCCAAAACCGTATCAGCCAAATTACAATAGAGAAGTGAGTCATAATAGGGTGGTGGCAACACGAAATAGCATGGTTCAAAAACAGGCGGATAAAGAAATACGTCGAATGAATCTTCAACGTAAAAAAGCACGAAAGAGAATGGCTGCTAAGCATCAAAGTAAAAAAGCAGAGAAAAATTCTAAAAAATTGATTAGATAATTTTTCTAGAAAAGTAACTTTGAGTTCTTCCCTATTAGTAATTAAATTCATTTCAAATTCTATTTATCATTTCGTTTATTTTCTATGTTTGAACATAAATCGCCAATTTTCTTACATTTGTAATTCAAAATATTAATATAAAATAAAAGTATGAAAGCATATGTATTCCCCGGACAAGGGGCGCAATTTCCTGGTATGGGGAAGGATCTTTATGATAATTCAGCCTTGGCAAAAGAAATGTTTTTGAAAGCAAATGAAGTTCTTGGATTTGACATTGTCAAAATTATGTTTGAAGGTACTGACGAAGAATTAAAGCAAACCAAAGTAACGCAGCCAGCAATATTTTTGCATTCCACTATATTGGCAGCTTGCTTAGGAGATTCTTTTCAGCCAGATATGGTTGCGGGTCATTCTTTAGGTGAATTTTCTGCTTTAGTAGCGAACGGGACCTTGCACTTTGAAGATGCTTTAAAGTTGGTATATCAGCGTGCTTTAGCAATGCAAAAGGCGTGTGAAATTGAACCGTCAACGATGGCAGCAATTCTTGGATTAGACGATGAGGTAGTTGAGGATATTTGTCAAAAAATAGAGGGCGTGGTAGTAGCTGCTAATTATAATTGTCCAGGACAATTAGTGATTTCTGGATCAGTTGCAGCGATAGATGAGGCGTGTATTAAATTGACTGAGGCTGGAGCCAAACGCGCGCTTGTTTTGCCTGTGGGTGGAGCTTTTCATTCTCCTTTAATGGAGCCTGCAAGAGAAGAGTTAGCCGCTGCAATTGAAAATACACAATTTAATCAGCCCAAATGCCCAGTATATCAAAATGTGACGGCAACTGCAGTTTCTGATCCTTCAGAAATTAAACGGAATTTGGTTTCTCAATTAACAGCTCCTGTGCGCTGGACACAAACAATGAATCAAATGATAGCAGATGGTGCAACAGAAGTGATTGAAGTAGGTCCGGGAAAAGTTTTACAGGGATTATTCAAAAAAGTGGATAGAGCTTTCCCATGCTCTAGCGCTTCATTGGTGTAAGATTAATAGTTTAAAAAATAGATCCCTTGTTCTTTTTAAAGTGCAAGGGATTTTTGTTTTATTTCATTTTTATGGAATTATATTTCTTTCTACATCTCACTTGAAAATGTTTAATTTAATAAGTAAAGCGTATGAAGAAAGTAATAATTTTCCTTTTCCTTTCAAGTGGAGGATGGGCATTTGGACAAGGATCTCTGGGTGAAGTAATAGGAACAGTTGTAGATTCAAAATCGACTGAGGGTATTTTTGATGCCAAAGTGTGGATTAGTGATAATGATAAAATATATCAAGCTAAAACGGATCCTGATGGAAGGTTTAGAATTAGTGCTATTCCTGCAGGTAGTTATTTGTTAACTATTAAATCTGAACTCGACACAATGTTTAATATCCCTGTACTTGTGGCGTCAGATGGCTTTGGAAGTATAGGTGTTGTGAAATTTCAAAAAATGGTTTCGACCGACATTGGTGAGCATGTGGTGACCGCAGTGCATCAAATAATGAAAATTGAAATAACAGCTATTCCAACGTATAAATTATCTTCAGCCGATATTAAACACAGTCCCAGTAAGTTTTCTATTAAAGATATGTTAATCGGCATGTCACCAGAAATCAAAAAATCGGATGATGGAGAACTAATGTTTAGGGGTTCACGCAAAGGGGAGATGTTGTACTTAATTGATGGAGTTAAAACAAGTTCAATTGGCACAGTACCAAGTTGCGCAATCGGAAGTATGACAGTTTACACTGGAGGAATGCCTGCAAAATATGGAGATACTTTAGGGGGTGTTGTAATATTAGAAACGAAAAGTTATTTTGATTTACTGAAGGAAAGAAATGCAAATCAATAGGTAAAATAGAAACTTTTAATTGTCAAAAGAAAATACGAAAGATCACATCTTCTCGTATTTTTTTATTTTCTCTTGAAAACCGGAACGGTACTGCATGGTTCACCATACATAATACTTTTCACAACGGGTTGGAGGTGTTTTACTAATTCAACCATTGAGAAATCGGCAGCAGGAATGTCTGAACAACCTTTGATGATTACTTTTCCATCGATAAATGGAGAAAGTGGTTCATTTTTAATATTGGTGATGATGATTTGTTTTTGGATATCTTCTTTGTTACCAACTAAATAGGAAGAGGAAACGCCATTTAAATGGGAGGAAACAAGCATAAAAGCCCACGTTGGAATAATGGCATCGGCAGAACAATGAATATAAACAGCTTTATTGGCGTAAAAGGACCAATCATTTTCTTTCACCCATGATCGAAAATCTTTTTCCTTCAGAACGAGACCTTGCCATAATTGATCCGCAATATCCACCCCCACAATTTCTTGCATCGGTTTGTATTTAGCTAAATCCAAACTGATTAATCCGCTTTCAGTAACTTTATTTCTAATTTCCTCCATGTCCCATTCTGTGTCTAAAATCTAACGTCTTCCAGTCTTTAGTCTTGTATCTTCTAGTCTAATATCTAACCTTCTACTGCACATATTTCTTAAAAACAATCGAAGCGATATGTCCTCCAAAACCAAACGTATTACTCATAGCATACGTCATTCCTTTTTCTACTGATTTTCCTAACGGGAAAGTGAAAAGATTTGCAAATTCTGGTTCTATTTCAGTGGTATTGATCGTTGGAGGAACAGTATTTTCTTGTAACGCCATTAAGCAGGCAATTCCTTCTATTGCTCCAGCAGCTCCCAATAAGTGTCCTGTCATAGATTTTGTAGCAGAAACGGCTAATGAACTTCTAGCGCCGAAGACACGTTTGGCTGCAATTAATTCACTATTATCTCCCAATGAAGTGGAGGTCGCATGCATATTTATATGATCAATTTCATCTGCAGAAATCCCAGCTTCTCTTAGCGCTTCATTCATTCCTAAAACGGCACCATCTCCTTCTGGATGGGTTCCTGTTAAATGATAGGCATCTGCTGCCATTCCTCCTCCAACAATTTCTCCATAAATAGTGGCTCCACGTTTGATTGCATGTTCATATTCTTCAACAATTATTGCGCCTGCTCCTTCTCCCATCACAAAACCATCTCTTGTCACATCGAAAGGACGAGAAGCGGTTTCTGGTGAATCATTTCGTGTAGAAAGGGCTTTAGCAGAAGAAAATCCGCCGATTGCAGATTCAGTGATAGCTGCCTCAGATCCTCCCGTGATAATCATATCTGCTTTTCCCCATTTTACATAATTGAACGCTTCAATCATTGCTGTATTAGAGGTAGCACAAGCCGAAACGGGACAAAAATTTACTCCTCTTAGTCCGTATTTGATCGATATGATACCGGAGGCAATATCTACCAAAATTCGTGGAATAAAATAGGGTGTAAATCTTGGAATTCCATCTCCTTCACAGTATTCCTTCATTTGGTCCTGAAATGTTTGAATGCCTCCATTTCCTGAACCCCAAATAACGCCAATTCTGTCTCTGTTTAATGTTTCAAAATCAATTTTCCCGTGCTCAACTGCTTCAGCAACGGCAATCAATGCATATTGAGAAAAGGGGTCGTATTTTCTGATTTCTTTGACATCAAAATAATTTTTTGAATCAAAATTCTTCAGTTCACAGGCAAATTTTGCTTTGAAATTACTAGTGTCAAATTTAGTTATTGGACCAGCACCGCTAACTCCATTTTTTAAATTTGTCCAAAATTCATTTAAATTATTTCCAATTGGTGTCAATGCACCGATTCCAGTAACTACAACTCTTTTCATTCTCTAATTTTTACTAACCCTCAATCCACTTTTACATAAATCCTAATTCAAGCTGAGCTTCCTCACTCATCATATCTTTGGTCCAAGGTGGATCAAAAACGATGTTTACTTTAGCGGATTTCACTCCCAATATATAGGCAACTTTTTCTTCAACTTCTTTCGGCATTGTTTCAGCTACAGGACAATTCGGTGATGTTAAAGTCATTTCAATTTCAACATTATCCTCTTTGTCAATTTTCACTTCGTAAATTAGTCCCAATTCGTAGATATCGACAGGTATTTCTGGGTCGTATATCGTTTTTAAAACGGCAACAATTGTATCTTCTAATTCCATATTAACCTATATTAAACCGCCATTAAGGCGCTCATTTTTATTTTTTTTATCATGCTTACCAATCCATTAGAGCGGGTGATTGATAAATGTTCTTGTAAACCAATTTCTCGAATAAAATGTAAATCTACTTTTGCAATATCTTCTGGAGTTTCATTATTCAGAACTCTTATTAAAAGTCCGATAATCCCTTTCGTTATGATAGCGTCGGAATCAGCATAAAACTGCATTTTTCCATTTTCAAGGGAAGAATCTAACCAAACTTGCGATTGGCATCCAATAATCAGACGATCTTCTGTCTTTTTATCTGCTTGAATGATAGGTAATTCTTTCCCTAATTCAATGATATATTCATATTTCTCCATCCAATCGTCAAAAATGGCGAAGTCTTGAATTATTTCTTGTTGTTTCTCTTCAAGTGTCATAATTTCTTTTTTCAACGTAGCATATTTATACTTTTTTCAACGGCAGAAATAAAGAAATCGATCTCTTCTTTCGTGTTGTAAAATGCAAATGAGGCACGAATTGTCCCTGGAATCTTATAAAAATCCATTAAAGGTTGTGTGCAATGATGTCCAGTTCTGACCGCAATTCCTTGTTTATCCAACAAAGTTCCAATATCAAAAGGATGTAAACCATCTACTGTAAATGAAACGACACTGGTTTTCTTTTTAGCTTCTCCAATAATATGCACCCCTTCAAAAGTGGTTAACATATCTTGGGCATATTCGGCAAGTTCTATTTCATGTTTTTGAATTGCTTCCATGTCATAGGAAGATAAAAATTCGATGGCCTTTGCTAAACAAATTACTCCAGCAATATGAGGTGTTCCTGCTTCAAATTTATAAGGTAATTCGTTGTAAGTCGTGCGTTCAAATGTAACTTTTAAAATCATGTCTCCTCCGCCTTGATAGGGAGGCATCTTCTCAAGCAGCGCTTCTTTTCCATAAAGAACACCAACACCAGTGGGACCAAAAACTTTGTGACTAGAGAAAACAAAGAAATCACAATTCATATCTTGCACATCTATTTTAGTATGCTGAATACTTTGTGCTCCATCCACTAAAATTTTAGCTCCAACTGCATGCGCTTTTTTAGCTAATTCTTTTACTGGATTGATTGTTCCCAGTGCATTTGAAATATGTGTAACAGCGACTAATTTCGTTTTTTTAGAAAGTAAGGCGTCGAAAGCCTCCATAATCAATTCTCCTTTTTTATTGATTGGAGCTACTTTTAAAACACACCCTTTTCGTTCACAAAGCATTTGCCAAGGAACGATATTTGAATGATGCTCCATGGCAGTAATTAAAATCTCATCTCCAGCGGATAGAAGTTGCCCATAAGAAAAGGCTACCAAATTGATCCCATCAGTGGTTCCTTTTGTGAAAATAATTTCTTCTGACTTCTCAGCATTCAAATAGTTCTGAATCGTTCTTCGAGAATCTTCATATCCATTGGTTGCCTGCTGACTCATATAATGAACGCCACGATGGATGTTCGCATTGTCTTTAGAATAATAAAGATTGATGGCATCCAAGACCATTTGAGGTTTTTGAGATGTTGCACCGTTGTCAAAGTAAATTAAATTTTTACCATAAATCAACTGGCGAAGTGCTGGAAATTGCTCTCGAATTTCACGGACATTAAACTTTTTTTTATTTCCTTGTATCATACTAAATACAAAGATACAAATCCTTATTTTGAATCCTTCTAAATTAAAAAGAAATTTATAATAAAAATAAGAGAAATAAATAAAAAATTGTAGGAGCGTTTAGGCGAGTGATTTAATTAAACTTAATCGCTTTTACAGGGTTCACTCTTGTAATCACATAACTTGGAATTACAAGCGCTAAAACACAAATTACTAAAGTTCCTAAATTTAGGATTAACCAATGCCAAAAAGAAAGTTCTATAGGAACTTTATTTAAATAGTATACTTCTGGATTTAAAGTTATTAGCCCAAAATGAGATTGTAAAAAACAAAAGGATAGTCCTACAATATTGCCGATTATCATTCCTTTTCCAATTAAAAATGCTCCTTGGTATAAAAATATTTTTCGTATACTCCAATTGGTTGCCCCCATTGCTTTTAGCATGCCAATAAAATTGGTCCTGATCAATATTAAAACAAGAAGGGCAGATCCCATGTTTATGATTCCAATGACAATCATTAAAATTAAGATGATGAGCACATTCAAATCTAGAAATCCCAACCACACAAAAATATCTGCTTCGTTGTCCATGATACTCGTGACTTTTAATTCTTCCAAATTTTCTGTAGGTTGAAACTCAATTTTTCTTTTTAATTTTTTAATTATTTTATCTAAATTACCCCAATTATCGACCATTACTTCAAATCCACTGACATAATTTTGATAACTACCTTTTCCATCTTTTTGTTCAAAAATCAATTTTTTTCTGGAGCATGTAAGAGAATATTTAGTTCCTTGTTTGTTTAAGAAATCTCGAATAATTTCTCCACCAGAGGTAAGTTTGAAATCACAAAAACTCATTTTATCTCCTCTCACTTTAATTGATAAATAGGCCGTGTCTGGAATACTTGCAGTTTCGATTTTTCCGCCGATCGTGGTGAGAAAATCAGAGGCAATTAATCGAATCACAGTGTCTTTAACAGGGCAAAATGATAATCCAGGCGTTGTTTCGTATCCACGTCCCCAGTCATATCTGTAATTCCCATTGCCTCCCGTGATATTTCCTCGTATCAGTAAATAGCCTTTATTTAATGTATCATCTAGTGTTATTGAAGCTTGAATTCCCCAATCATTTAATTTTTGAATATTTTTAAGATCACCAATTACTATTTTTTTATCAAATTCTTCTAATCCGGTCTCATAGATTCCCACCACTTTGAACATTCTCTTGACGGGTTGTTTTTTCACAAAAAAAGCTCTTATTTCATCTCCTACTTTGTAATTTAAGTCACGTGCAATTCGAGAAGAAATTAATAATTCGTTTGAAATTTCATCTGGTTTAAAGATGGGTAATTTACCTTTTTTTAAATGATCTCTAAAAAAAGTCCAATCAAAATCTTCTCCTACTCCTTTAATAATTGCACCTAAAATTTCTTGTTGAAATTGAGAGGTATCTTTTCCATTCGAAAGGGCGTATTTAATTTCTTTTTCATCAGATTGAAATAATACAGGCTTGTAAGCAATTTTTTGAACATGTGAAACTCCATTCATCTGATTAATTCCTGAAAAAAAGGCCTGGTTTTTGAGGATAGGATTACATTCGTAGACGCTTCCTTCACCTGCATTCATTATAAATGCATGTGATCCGAATCCGGATACTTTTTGTCGCACTTCATGTTGAAAACCAGTTACTACAGCAATGGTAATTAAGTTAACAACAATTGCAAGTGCAATACTTAGTATAGAAATACGCACGATAGGTCGGGAAACTTTATTACCTTCCACCTCAATTTTGAGAATTCGCTTCGATATGAAATATTCAAATGACAATAAAAGATCTTTTTTGACGCTAAAGTACACAAAGCTTTTGTGCCTAAAAAGTATTTTACTGTTTTTGATTTCATCGTGTAGTGTACTATCTGAAAATGAGGCCGAAAAACAGACAAGAGAAAAAATAGAAGTATCTGTTATTGAAGCTTTACCAGCTACTGTTAAAGTTGAAAATACAGTGTATCATGAGTTTCATCAACCCATGCTTGGTTGTTCTAGAATGAATTTGTATTTAGATTCTTTGAAAGGAAAAAGAGTGGCTATTGTTGGAAATCAAACGAGCACAATAGGAAATACGCATCTTGTAGATACTTTGCTTTCTTTGGGCGTAGTTATAAAAAAGGTGTTTTCTCCTGAACATGGTTTTAGAGGTGATGCAGATGCAGGGGAAAAAGTGAGAAATACAATTGACACAAAAACAGGTATCCCGTTAATTTCTTTGTATGGAAAAAATAAAAAACCCTATCCAGAACAACTTGCAGATGTTGACATAGTGATTTATGATATACAAGATGTAGGAGTGAGGTTTTACACGTATATTTCGACTTTGCACTATGTGATGGAGGCTTGCGCAGAAAATAAAAAACCGATAATAATTTTAGATCGGCCTAATCCAAATGGTCATTATGTGGATGGTCCTGTGCTTGAACTATCGCAAAAATCGTTTGTTGGAATGGATCCTGTTCCTATCGTTTATGGAATGACAATCGGCGAATATGCGTTAATGGTCAATGGCGAATTTTGGCTTAGTGATAATTTACAGTGTGATTTATGGATTGTACCTTGTAAATATTACGTGCACAAATCCAAATATGTTTTACCGGTTGCACCTTCTCCTAATCTTCGTTCTGAAACAGCTATTACTTTATATCCTAGTTTATGTTTGTTCGAAGCAACATCCGTTAGTATAGGAAGAGGAACCGACAGACCTTTTGAAATGTATGGGCATCCATCATTCCCATATAAGGGTTTTTCATTTACTCCGATTTCTTGTTTTGGGGCAAAAAATCCTTTGTGTGAGAACATCGTTTGCAATGGGTTTGATTTGCAAAATACTTTAAAAAAGCGGACTTATGAATTGAATCTAAACTGGATTATTCAAGCAAAAACAATGTTAGGAGATACGTCACAATTTATTAATCAACCTGCATTTTTTAATCATTTGGCGGGGAACAATGAATTGAAAGAACAAATTTTAGCAGGTCGTTCTGTAAAAGAGATTAGAGCTTCATGGAAGCCAGGGATAGATAATTTTAAAAAAATTAGGCAGCGTTATCTTTTGTATGATTAGAAGCGCGGATTCTTTATCATAAAATTAACACTTTATTTCCGCGATTTTTCATAAATTTGTAGCCAACAATACTAGAAATGGGGTTTGACAATAAATTAACGACAGAAGAGAAGGCATTAAAGATTAATCTTACCAAAGATATTTACGGATGTTTTGCAGAAATTGGTGCGGGACAAGAAGTAGTTGCTAATTTCTTTAGAGCGGGCGGAAGTTCTGGAACGATCGCTTTTTCGCAGTCTGCTTATGATATGAAAGTATCAGATTCTATGTATGGTGAAGCTTCACGTTATGTTTGTGAGGAACGATTGGTCACCATGCTTGAAACGGAATTTGAAACAATGAAATTTCGTTTACCTGAAAAGTATAAGGAATCTCGTTTTTTTGCTTTCTGTAACACGGTTGAATCACTGAATTACCACAAAACAAATCAAGGTCATGGTTGGGTTGGAGTTCGTTTCCAATTAAACCTTGAATCAAAGCCAAATGATATTATTTTGCACATAAAAATGCATGATATTAGCCATAAAGCACAGCAGGAATCACTGGGTATTTTAGGAGTAAACCTAATCCATGCGGCTTATTTTTATAATAATGATTTAGATTTATTTTTAGACAATTTGGTGCATCGTTTACCAAGAGATCGTATGGAAATAGATATGCTGCGTGTGTCTGGTCCGGATTTTGAATACACAGATAATCGTATCATTGCTCTAAATCTTGTGAAAAGAGGGATGACGGATGCTACCATGTTCGATTTATGTGGGAATGTATTGCAGCCTGCTACGGCTCTTTATAAGAGAAATATTTTGTTGATGCGCGGCAGATTCAGGCCAGTCACAAAAGTTCATATCGACATGATTGAGACGGGGTTAGAACTTTTCTTGAAGGAAGAAGAGGTGGAAGAAGAAAACGTAAGTGTAATCTTCGAACTTACCTTAAAAGATTTAACGGCGGATGGAAAAATATTAGATAAAGATTTCGTGGATCGTGCTGAATTACTCGGTTCTTTAGGATACACCGTGATGATTTCAAATTATTTGAAGCATTACAAAATGGTCGATTATTTAGCTTCAATCGCTAAGGAGAAAAAAATGGGTGTAATTTTAGGTGTGTATAATTTACACAGTATTTTTGATGAACGCTATTATGATAATTTACCAGGCGGTGTGTTGGAGGCTTTTGGTAGAGGTTTCGGACACAATGTAAAATTATTCGTATACCCAGCTACCGATGTGGATTCAGGAGAATTATACTCATTAAGTAATCTGCGAATTCCGAAACATTTAAATGGCTTGTTACAATACATGCATGATAATAATAAGTTGGAAGCTATTGAAAATTATAATCCAAAATTACTATCTATAATGTCTGATGATGTTCTTTCTAAAATTAAAGCAAATGCTACACATTGGGAAGATGATTTACCAGAACAGGTCGTAAAAGCAATTAAGTATTATGAATTATTTGGCTTTCATCAGCCGAAAGAGCCTTCTGCAATATAGTTTCCTTAAAAGTAAAATCATATGCCTCATATAAAGAACGCCCTCATCCGTTATCGAATAATTGATAGATCTTTACGGAATAAATACCGTCCTTTCCCTTCTAAAAAAGACCTCAGAGAATTATGTGAAGAAGCTTTATTTGGTAGTGTTGATGGTGAAAATATTTGTGATTCAACAATAGAAAAAGATCTTTTTGCAATGCGTTTGGAGCATGACGCACCTATTAAGTATAATAAAAGAGAAGGTGGATATTTTTATACAGATCCAGACTTTTCTATTAATGATATTCCTTTAACAAACGATGATGTCACTTCTATAAAGTTTGCAATCAATACCTTGAAGCAGTTTCGTGAGGTTGATATGTTTAAACAATTTGGAAATGCAATTGACAAAATTGTTGATAGGATAACTATTTCTGATGATCCTAGAGATTCTGACATTTCTAGTTTTGTTCAATTTGAAGTAGCGCTTTCGTCAAGTGGAAATGAGTTTTTAGCTCCTATATTAGAAGCGATTCGAAATAGTTTATTAGCATCATTTGAGTACACTAGTTTTGTATCTGGGAAAGCGAAGCATAGAAAAGTCGTTCCGCTATTATTGAAAGAATATAGAAATAGATGGTACTTAATTTCGTTTGATTTAGACAAGAAGCATGTAATGACGTATGCCCTAGAGCGTATGAGCGATGTGCTAATTTTGGAGGAAAAAGGAGAAAAACCTCTAGACTTTGATGCGGACTTGTTTTTTAAACATGCAATAGGAATAACAAGTAGTGAAGACGAACCTTCAACAATTATTTTTAAAGCGGACAATGTTTCGTCAAAGTATATTATTTCTCAACCTTTTCATTCCTCTCAAATAGTTCTAAAAGAAGGGAAAAACAGGGTAACATTTCAATTGAAGGTATTAATTTCTGAGGAATTTATACGATCTATTTTAAGCTATGCTGGGGGAATTGAAATAATAGAACCTATTGAGTTTAGGGAAGAAATTATCGCTCGATTGTCTGAAATGATGAAGCATTATAATTTATAAGCGGTTTTCGAGAACTGAAAAAATAAAGGTTTTCTTCGCTCTCGTCTAAAAATTCGTTATTACTGCATACATGTTAGTTATTTATTTTAAAAAATGTTATTTTTGACGTTCCATATAGTTGGTTAATAAGATTGTTATTTATAGAAGCATGAGAACTGTACAATTTAGAGAAGCATTAAGAGAGGCAATGTGTGAAGAAATGCGTCGCGATTCATCTGTATTTTTAATGGGTGAAGAGGTAGCAGAGTATAACGGAGCTTACAAAGTATCGCAAGACATGTTGAAAGAATTTGGCGCGAAACGAGTAATTGATACGCCTATTGCTGAACTTGGTTTTACTGGAATTGCAGTTGGCGCTTCTATGAATGGTTTGCGTCCAATTGTTGAATTTATGACATGGAATTTTGCTGTATTAGCTTCTGATCAAATTATAAATAGTGCCGCAAAAATGCTTCAAATGTCTGGAGGTCAGTATAATTGCCCAATCGTTTTTAGAGGTGGTAATGGTCCTGCTGGTCAATTAGGAGCTACACATTCAACTAGTTTTGAATCATTCTACGCAAATGTTCCAGGATTAAAGGTAATTACTCCATCAACTCCATATGACGCGAAAGGATTGTTGAAAGCAGCTATACGTGATAATGATCCAGTACTTATTATGGAGTCTGAAAAAATGTATGGCGACAAAGGCGAGATTCCGGATGGCGAATATATTATTCCAATCGGAGTGGCTGACATTAAAAGAAAAGGTACAGATGTCACAATTGTTTCTTTTGGAAAAATAATGAAGGTAGTTCATGCTGCTGCAGAAGTGCTTCAAAAAGAAGGTATTTCATGCGAAATAGTAGATTTACGTACTGTTCGTCCAATCGATTATGCGTGTGTTGTGGAATCAGTTAAAAAAACAAACAGATGTGTATGTGTGGAAGAAGCTTGGCCATTAGCATCTATTTCTTCTGAAATCGCTTACCATTTGCAACGATATGCTTTTGACTTTTTAGATGCGCCAGTGATGCGAGTTACGCAAACAGATACGCCTTTAGCTTTTTCTCCCACATTAATAGATGAAGCTTTACCAAATATTGATCGTGTAGTCAAAGCTGTAAGGAGTACTTTTAATAGAAACTAACTTTTTCTTCTTTACACTTTTCTTCGCAATCATAGCTGATTTACAAAAGCATGAAATTAAAAATTGCAATACTAGGTTGTGGTTGGTTGGGTTTACCTTTGGCTATTTCTTTGCTAAAAAAAGGAAATACAATCATTGGAACCACCACTTCTCCGCAAAAGTTACCTCAGTTAGAGGAAGTAGGTATAGTTAGTAAACTTTGGTCTTTTTCTCAGGATATAAATGAAGATTCTCTGTCATTTTTAGATGATATTGATATTTTAGTACTTAATATTCCCCCAAGAGAAAAAGGAATTTTCTTTCAGTATTCCCAAGAAATAATGAAGGTGTGTGCTACCTTAGCACAAAGAACGAAGGTGATTTTTATCAGTACAACAAGTGTTTATCCAGATACTTTAGAGATTGCCACAGAAGAATATCAATTTGCTCAGGCCGATCTTTCGAAAGAAACTGTGATGGCAGAAGTGAATTGCCGGCAAATTTTAGGTGAACGATTAACTATTCTTCGACTAGCAGGATTAATAGGCGAGAATAGACATCCTATAAAAACCTTGGCGGGAAGAGAAAATGTGCAACATGGAAATTCACCTATTAATCTAATTCATCAGAAAGATGCTATCGGATTGATTGAACAAATAATCAATAAAAATTTTTGGGGTGAAGTCATAAATGGTTGTTATCCAATTCATCCAACAAAGGAAAAATATTATCAAAACGCTGCTAATTTTTTTCAGCTACCTACTCCAAAATTTCTTCAAAATACAGAAATTAAAAAAATAGTTTCTTCAGACAAATCCCAGAGGACTCTATCCTATGAATTCCTCTATTCGGTGGATGATTTTAATTTACTTACACTGAATAAAAACAGTTTATCGCAATAGCATTTAACTAATATTTAACGATTTATATGATAAACTGTTTTTCAAATTGAATATTTTCGAGTATTTTTACTGAATGCGTCGCTATTTACTAGTAATATTATTTTTTTCTTGTCTGAACTCTTATGCATCACATATAGTTGGAGGAGAAATTTATTATAATTATCTAGGATCTAATCAGTATAAAATTTCTATCGCATTATACCGAGATTGCTTTTCTACGGGGGCAGCATATGATGACCCTTTGAGTTTAGGTATTTTCACAAGTTCAAACATGTTGGTGCAAAATGTGATGATTCCTTTTACAGGAAGTACGAATGTCCCAATTACATTTACAAATCCTTGTGTAGTTCCTCCGAATGATATTTGCATTGAAAAAACGATTTACATAACTATTGTAACATTGCCTCCCACTATTGGCGGATATACATTGGCATATCAACGATGTTGCCGCGGCCCAAATGTTTTAAATCTAAACTCTCCCGATAATACAGGGCTAACTTTAACAACGCATATTCCTGGCCCGGAAACTCCTTTTCTGGTGAATTCTAGTCCCCGATTTAATGGATACCCTCCTTCGATTCTTTGCAACAATGAAGATTTGGTTTTTAATCACAGCGCTACTGATCCAGATGGAGATCAATTGGTTTATTCATTGGTTTCGCCGTATTCTGGAGCAAATTCTTCTAATCCAATGCCAAATCCACCGCCATCTCCCGCTTATGCGCCAGTAAGTTGGTTGTCTAGTTTTTCGGCGGCAAATCCATTAGGTCCTGGTGCTTCTGTTAGTATTGATCCTTCAACAGGTGTTTTGACTGCTTCCCCGCTCATGTTAGGACTTTTTGTGGTTGGAATTAGAGTTCAAGAATTTAGATCGGGTGTTTTAGTAGGCGAAACGATCCGTGATTTTTTGTTTAAAGTGATAAATTGTAACATTACTTTGCAAGCGAATATACCCGTGCAAGAAGACATGGATTATTTTCTTTCGTATTGTCAAGGTTTAACTGTGACATTTGATAATAACTCCTATGGAGCAACAAATTATGCTTGGAATTTTGGAGTAACTAGCTCAAATTCAGATGTAAGTTCGCAATTTGAACCAACATTTACTTATCCAGCACCTGGAACATATGAAGTAACGCTAATTGCTAATCCAGGATGGCCTTGTACAGATACGGTTACGCAAACGATTACAGTGAATCAATTCTTGGAAGTTTCCTATACCACAACTGATTCTATTTGCGTGACAAATAATTCGTTCAATTTTAATGGCGAGGTGATAGGATCTTCAGCTGCCACATTTTTATGGGATTTTGGGCCAAGTGGATTTCCTTTATCTTCTACAAATTTAGATGTAAATAATGTCGTTTTTACTACTGCTGGATTTATCCCTGTTTCCTTAACTGGTCATCTCGGCACATGTGATGCTACTTTCCTGGATTCGATTTATATTTTCCCAATGGTTGAAGCAAATTTCGCTCCCCCTCCCAACTATTTATGCGAGGGATTATCCGTTACGATGATAAATACGACAACGAATGCTCTGTTTTATAGTTGGGATTTTGGTTCTACACTTTCGTCTTCTGATCATAGTACTCAATTTCAGCCAAGTTATACCTACCAAACGCCTGGTAGTTATTTAGTCACTTTAATTGCTGGTTCTTCGGGTTCATGCATTGATACAGCAACGCAAATTCTTGTAATGAATGAAATTTTAGATGTTTCATTCACTTCAAATGATTCTTTATGTATTACGGGAAATAGTTTCAATTTTGATGGATCTATGGTAGGATCGCCTACGACTACTTATTTATGGAATTTTGGAACAGGAGCTACTTCTCCGAGTTCAACAAATTTAGATGTGAGTAATGTAGTTTTTCCTACTGCAGGATTAATACCCATCACCTTAGTTGGAAATTATGGCGATTGCAAGGACACGTATACTTCGACTATTTTTATTTACAAAGAACCAACGATTGACTTTAAGTTAGAGCCTGGTCTTCAATGTGTTCCTTTTGTTGCTGATTTTACGGATTTATGTTCCTCTGATTCTCCATTGATTTATTTTTGGGATTTTGGGAATGGTTTAACCTCAACAACCGCTAATCCTACCACTGTGTATGATGCTGTCGGACAATATGATGTGTCATTATCGATTCACGCCTTGGAGGGATGTGTTGACACGTTGTATATCGATAAAATAAATTTAGTAAATGTTCACCCAAGTCCAACTTCTGATTTTATGGTCACGCCAGCAGAGACAGATATTTGCCATTCATTAATTCAGTTTACGGATCAATCAGCAGGTGGATCAACTTTTCAGTATCTATTTGATGGTCATTCCTTTTCAAATGAGCAAAATCCAGCGTATAGTTATTTGGACGATGGAACATTTTATCCAATTCAGATTGTCACAAATGAATTTGGCTGTAGTGATACAAGTAAGCAAAAAATATACATTGAACCTTTCATGTTGTATTTCCCAAATGCTTTTACACCTGATGGAGATGAGTTTAATAATATTTTCGAAGCGAAGTATTATCTCGATATTTTAGAATGGGATTTTCGAGTGTATAATAGATGGGGTGAGGAAGTTTTCATTTCGAGCGACCCAAAATTAGGTTGGGATGGGACATATAAGGGAATTTTAGTGCAAGATGGACTTTATACCTACAAACTGCATTATGTATCATGTGCAATTACAGATGCAATTCACAATATTGCAGGCCATTTTAGTTTGATTAAATAGTAAATGAAATCCTAATTTTGAAAACTAAATTTTCTTGCCAATTGTTGTAAGCATAGGAACCGTATCGATAGAAAAGCCCCATTCCAAAACCAGAAAAACCGTTAATAAATAAATGGTCAACAACCAAACCTCCCTCATAAAATCCTTTTTCCATGGTTTTAAATGTGGCAAAATGTTCGCTTGTGTTTTTCATCGTTCCATAGCCAATCGCATGATGAAGTCCAAATTGTGGTTTACACCAACTTTTCGCAGTTTTTATAGTATTGAATGTAAATCGTGTAAAAAAGGAAGCTTGTTGCGTTGAAAAAAACTCGGAAGGTCTCATGGTTTCAAATGTATTTTTTATAGATAAGTTCCAATTTTTTCCAGTTCCTAAAGCTAGTTGAGACAAATAAAGCGGAACGTCTCCAATAGTTTGACCGCCAGAGATTAACCAAGATAATTTACCCGCATTTCGGAGAGAAAAATCTTGCCCTAGTTCGAAATGGATACGCCAATAATCATAATTTGATTCCACCCAATTTTTCCATCCTTTTGTTATTTGAATTCCGATTTTAGGATAACTAGTACCTTTTGATACTCTTAAATCACCCAGTTGAATTACCTTTTCATGAATGTTCCAATTTATTTCCAAAGATGTTTCTGCTAAATCATAATCAGACGAATATGTATAAATAGATGGGTCTGATGGCAGAAAAAGATATCCTTTCGTAGGAGAAATCCGTTGATAATTAGCAACAAGAGTCACTTTAAAATTCGACGTAACAAGACCTGATAGTGCAATTTCGGCAAGTCTTTGTCTGTCCATGTTCGTAATATATAAATGGCGCAGTAAATCAGGAGAGTTTAAATTAAAAACGTCTTTTTGAAATGAACTACCGCCTCTTTCTGCAAGGTCCTGTTGGTAAGATAAACGCAATTTTATACCTTTTCTTTTGTATATGCTAATGGTGGAATACCCGCCATACTTCCATTCTTTGTCCTTTGTGCCATACCCAAAATATCCGCCAATGGTTGCTTTTTTCAGCATTTTTTTTGAAGTTTCTACCCCTAATCCAAAACGGTTTCCTTCATATTGTTTAAAGTCATATATTCTGGGTAGATCTAAATTAAAATAACCCAAAGGCACTTTCGCTTCCAATAAGGTTTTCATTAAGGTAAGTTTGTAATTGAGATTTTCTGCTTTGCTAACGCTATCAAGAATACGATACGTTTTCTTCTCTTTTTCCGTAATGGCGTATACTCTCATTGTGTCCCAATCTTTTTCCTTTACTTCATTAGCCTTATCAGCAACTGAGATTGTAGCATTGTCAAAGGAATACTTCTTAATTCCTTTTGGATTAAATTCAATATTTTTAATATACGTACTTCCTTTTCCTTCTAAAGATTGATTTTTAACATTTTGTGTGGAGATTGCAAAATTTGGCATAGATAATTCAGTACTCAATTTCGAAGGAAACCATCTTTCACCATTTATAAAACTATACTCTTGAATAATTTTCATGGGCATTGTGCCAGCTTCGACAGATTCTGTAATAACTTTTTCAATTGCGTAGCCGTTTGTATTGATGAATAATCTTCCTTTCAGACCTTCAAAATTTTTCCCTTTTCTGGGACGGAACGAAATTGTGAAAGTCGTGTCTAACCCAACAACTGTGGTGTCTTCCAAGATAAATAAATACCTTTTTGTCCCTCCAAAAGCGATTGGGTTGATATATGTTTTCCCTAATAATTCAAATTGATTTTCATAAAAGCTAAAGGATTGCATTTCATTGGCAAAAGTTGAAAATAATGGATCTGAAAATCCAGATGTTTTGTAGGCGATAATTTCTTCTTTATCTCTCGATGGAGGAACAAATGTTCTCCTACTTGCATTTTCGATTAGAAAAAGGTGCTGTGAGTTAATGAAATCTCGCATTTTTATTAAATCTTTATCTGTTGTTGTATCAGAAATAGAAGATGAAGCTTCCTGATTTATATCAAAAACAAATTTACTATAGCTATCATATCTAAAAGATTCGTTATCGGTAGGATTGTTTTTCCTTCTGTTTTCAATCACTAAATCCATAATCCGATGAGCAGGATTTTCTCCAGGAACAACAGTAACTTCCTCTAATTGCTTTGAAATCGGAACTAAAAAAATTTGATGATTTTCAACTTTTGAGATTTGAATAATCGTATCCATGTATCCAAAAGCTGTTATTTTGAAAGTATTTTCTAGCGTATCCAACACTTGAAAAGCCCCGTCAATGTCAGCTAGAACTGGATTCCCTCGAGTGGGCATTACTTTGGAGAATGGAATTGCTTCATTTAAGTATTGATCTCTGATAAAAAAAGTACTTTGTCCAAATAAATGAAAGCAAAGAAAAAAACAGGAAATAGTTACAATTGTCTTCATTTTGTAAAAATAGAAAAATTATGTAAAAAAGTCATTAACTTTGACTCGATGTCAAATTGGTCAGATTCTCTTCAAATTCTAAAACACATCTCCTTTAAAAGAGTTGTAAATCTGTTTGCTTTAAAGGTTTCTTACTATATATCGCGGTTATTAAAAAAACCTGTGCTTTGGGGAAAACCATATTCCCTTTCTATTGAACCAACTACAGCATGTAATTTAGGATGTCCTGAATGTCCAAGTGGATTGAAGAAATTTACCCGAGCTACAGGGAAATTGGATGTGGATTTTCACAGGAAAATTTTAAATAGTGTGGGGAATCAAGTTTTTTATATTAATTATTATTTTCAGGGTGAACCCTTTTTACATCCTCAATTTTTAGAGTTGATCAAGGATGCGAAGAAACAGTCAATTTACACCTCAACTTCCACGAATGCTCATTTTATCGATGAAAATAAAGCGGAAGAAATTGTCAATTCAGGTTTAGATCGCTTGATTATTTCAATTGATGGTTTGACGCAAGAAACCTATGAGAATTACCGAGTTCATGGAATCTTATCTACGGTTCTAGAAGCATCAAAATTACTTGTTAAAGCGAAGAAGAAATTAAAGTCAAAAACGCCTCATTTAATTTTTCAGTTTTTAGTCGTTCATCAAAATGAGCATGAAGTAAAAGATGTATTCAATTTGGCGAATGAATTAAATATTGATGAGGTTCGAATAAAATCTGCCCAATTATACGATTATAAATTTGGTAATTCCTTGATGCCTGAAAACGAAAAATATTCACGGTATAAGAGAAAATCTGATGGAACTTTTGTGCTCAAATATAGAACTGGAAATCATTGCTGGAGAATGTGGTCGAGTAGCGTTTTGACGTGGGATGGAAAAGTCGTTCCATGCTGTTTTGATAAAGATGCGCAACATGTTATAGATTCGGTTGCTTTTTCAGACTTTGATGCTATTTGGAAAAGTAAAAAATATCAAAATTTTAGAAAAATGATTTTAACCAATAGAAATGGAATTGATATTTGCCAGAATTGTTCCGAGGGAGCAAAAGTATGGCTTTAGTATCAATCTGGATAAGTGACTTCAAATTATATTTACCACAAAAAAAAGGTTGAACAAATAAATGAACAACCTTTAAATAGTATCTAATAATTTTAATTTTCTTCTTCTTCAAAAACTCTTTTTGGACGTAACTTTTGAGAAATTCCTAACCCAATCCAAAATGGAAGGATAAATAACAATAAGAAAAATAATAGCCAGAATCCCATTCCACCTATTAAAAGAAATAATACAATTCCGAAAGCACTCATCTTTTTATTTTTTTGTGATCTATTTTACTGACGTAAAGATAATAAATAATTAGAAATAACAAATGAATTTGAAATTATTATGACGGAAAGTCAATAATTAAGAAAATGACTCTTTCTTAATTTTATGGCAGGAGAAAATTTATAAAATAGGATCATTTTGAAGTATATAAAACCATTTCTTTTTAACTTTTTTGACGTAAAATAAATACCAGTAATTTCTAATTGTTAAGAAACTGTTTATCGACCATTATTCTGCAATTCTCCAAGATTTCACAAAAAAATGTTTATCTTTACAGCGAATTATTATACATGGGAAAACAGCATAAACATAACTTAGTAATTGACTATGAATTTGATTATGGAATGATAGGAATTTGTTCTCATCATGTAGATTATCGTTTAGTTTGGGGGATCAATGAAAAATTGAATTTACAACTTTCAAAAGCGGATGAAGATTTTATTGTAGTGAATAAAAAAGGTCACAAAACGCAGCATTCCCTTTTTGCATTTAAGGATGCTGACAATTTGATAGAATATTATTTGATCAAGAATAAAAACGAGGGAAAATTCTTAATTCCTGAAAAGCAAGAGGTGGATTATTTTTTGTTTTTGCTAGAAAATTATAAGGAAGACACAATAGAGTTAATGCAAAAACTAAAAACAGTGTCAAGTGTTTTGGCTGTATTTAATTTCGATCCCAAAGAGATTAGTTCGGTAGAAAACTTGATTTTTAATTAAGGAAAATGAAAAAGACAAAAATAGTAGCGACTTTAGGTCCTGCATCTAGTGATAAAGAAGTTTTACGTCAAATGTTTTTGGAGGGATTGAATGTTTGTCGAATGAATTTTTCGCACGGAGCACATGAAATTCATGCAGAAATTATTAAAACAATACGTGAATTGAATGACGAAACAGGTTTAAATGTTGCTATTCTTGCCGATTTACAAGGTCCTAAGATTCGTACGAATGAGATGGAAAATAATGGTGTTTTATTAGTTAATGGAGCAAAAGTTATTATTGTAACGGATAAGATTTTAGGAACTGCTGAACGTTTTTCGATTAATTATTCTCAATTGCCTGCGGATGTTCATCCAGGAGAAAGAATTTTGTTAGATGATGGTAAGTTGATTCTTGAAGTAGTTAAAACGGACGGAGAAGCTGAAATTGAAGCGGTTGTTATTCATGGTGGAGTTTTATCATCAAAAAAAGGAGTTAATTTTCCAAATACGAAAATTTCAATGCCTTCTTTAACAGATAAAGACAAAGAAGATTTGGCTTTTGCGTTGGAACAAAATGTGGATTGGATTGGTTTATCTTTTGTTAGAAATGCACGGGATATCATTGAATTAAAGCATATAATAAATCAAAACCACGGAAAAGCAAAGGTAATCGCCAAAATAGAAAAACCAGAGGCAATCGACGATATTGATGCAATTATTTTAGTGAGTGATGCATTGATGGTTGCTCGTGGAGATTTAGGTGTGGAAGTTCCTTACGAAAAAGTGCCGATTATTCAAAAAATGTTGATCAAAAAATGTGCTCTTCAAGCCAAACCAATTATCGTGGCCACGCAAATGATGGAAAGCATGATTACAAATATTACACCGTCACGTGCAGAAGTCAATGACGTAGCGAATGCTGTTTTAGATGGTGCAGATGCAGTAATGCTTTCAGGAGAAACTTCTGTAGGAAATCATCCAATTGAAGTAATTAAAACGATGTCAAGAATCGTCATGGAAATGGAAACTTTTGATGGAATATACAATAAAGAAGAGTTTCCGGAAAAAAATAATGATCGTTTTATTTCTGATTCTATCTGTTTTAATGCCTGCAGATTATCGCAACGGGTAGAAGCAGATGCGATCATAACGATGTCGTTTTCAGGTTATACAGCTTATAAAATTGCATCTCAAAGACCAAAAGCACCAATTTTTGTTTTTACCAGCAATAGGCAAATCCTTACACAACTAAATCTAGTTTGGGGTGTGAGAGGGATGTTTTATGATAAGAGAATTAGTACTGATCATAGTATTGCTGATATTAAGCATATTTTGAAACAAGAAAAATTGGTCAAAAAAGGTGATTTGGTGATAAATATTGCTTCAATTCCAATTGAGGAAAGTGGTAAATCAAATATGTTGAAGCTGAGTGAAGTAGAGTAAGTAAAAAAGATATTTCAATCTTGAATTTGTTGTAGAAAGATACAATTGCAAGAGTGTTATAGATTGGAACTAGAATAATAAAAACAATAAAAATAAAAAACAATGGGTGCATTTTCTAAAAGACACATCGGACCGAATGAAGCGGATAAAAAAGCTATGTTGGCAAAAATTGGAGTTAATTCTATTAGTGAGTTAATTGACAAAACTATCCCAGCACATATTCGTTTAGGTCGTGAATTAAATATTGATGCTGCTATGAGTGAGCAGGAATATCTGAATCATATTACTGAATTAGGAAGCAAAAATAAAGTATTTAAATCTTTTATTGGATTAGGGTATAATGAAACCATTGTTCCATCTGTGATTTTAAGAAATGTTCTTTCAAACCCAGGATGGTACACGGCTTACACGCCTTATCAAGCAGAAATTTCGCAAGGTCGTTTGGAAGCATTATTAAATTTTCAAACCATGGTGACCGAATTGTCAGGAATGGAAATTGCCAATGCATCTTTGTTGGACGAATCAACTGCGGCAGCTGAGGCGATGATTATGCTGTATAATTCTCGTTCGAGAAATGAAATCAAAGAAGGTAGAAATAAATTCTTCATCGCTGAAAATACGTTTCCTCAAACAATTGATGTTTTAAAAGGAAGAGCCAACAATTTAGGAATTGAATTAACGATTGGTTCAACAGATAATTTTGCAGGGGATTCTAAATTTTTCGGTTCTTTGGTGCAATATCCTGATGCATTTGGTGCAATTATGAATTTGGAAGGATTTGTCGCTAAAATGAAAGAAAATGACATTCGTGTTGCTGTTGCAGCAGATATCATGTCATTAGTTTTGTTAAAATCACCTGGCTCTTGTGGCGCTGATGTTGTTGTTGGTACATCACAACGTTTTGGTGTTCCAATGGGATACGGTGGACCTCATGCAGCATTTTTTGCAACAAAAGATGAATTCAAACGAAATATGCCAGGTCGAATTATCGGAGTATCTAAAGATGCAGATGATAATGTTGCTTTGCGCATGGCTTTGCAAACGCGTGAGCAACACATTAAACGTGACAAAGCAACTTCAAATATTTGTACAGCACAAGCATTATTAGCTGTTATGGCAAGTATGTATGCGGTTTATCATGGTCCTGAAGGAATGAAAGAAATCGCTTTAGAGATTCATTCTAAGGCATCAAAAGCTGCGAAAGGGTTAACTGATTTAGGTATCTCATTAGGGTCTACAGAATTCTTCGATACTTTATGGGTGAAAGGAGTTTCAACTTCTTCTTTGAAAACAATTGCTGAAGAAAACGAAATTAATTTCCGCTATATAAATGATAATGAAGTGACTATCAGTTTTGGGGAACCTCATACAGAGCAAGATGTTCAAAATGTGATCAATGTTTTTGCAAAAGTTGTTGGTAAAACTGCATCTACCATATCATCTTCAACTTTGAATACACTTCCTACCAATTTATTGAGAAAAGATTCTGTTTTTACACATTCAGTGTTCAATAGTTACCATTCAGAATCTCAAATGATGCGTTATTTGAAACGTTTAGAAAATAAAGATATTTCTTTAGTTCATTCGATGATCGCTTTGGGTTCTTGTACCATGAAATTGAATGCGGCCAGTGAATTATTACCGATTACAATGTCATCATTTGCGAATATGCACCCTTTTTGTCCTGTTGATCAAGCAAAAGGGTATCACGAAATGTTAATTCAATTGGAGAAAGATTTATCTGAATGCACAGGTTTTGCGGGTGTTTCTATGCAACCTAATTCTGGGGCTCAAGGTGAATATGCGGGATTAATGGTCATAAAAGCATACCATGAATCAAGAGGTGATATGCACCGTAATAAGATAATTATCCCTACATCAGCGCACGGAACAAATCCTGCATCGGCTGTAATGGCTGGATTTGAGGTAGTTTTAACGGGCTGTGATGAAGATGGAAATATCAACATTGAAGAGTTACGAGAAAAAACAATTGCCATCAAAGATTCTATTGCAGGTTTGATGATTACATATCCTTCAACGCATGGTGTGTTCGAAGAGGGAATTAAGGAAATTACTTCCATCATTCATGAACACGGTGGACAAGTTTACATGGATGGAGCAAATATGAATGCGCAAGTTGGATTAACGAATCCAGGAAATATTGGAGCTGATGTTTGTCACTTGAACTTACACAAAACGTTTGCAATTCCTCACGGAGGTGGTGGACCTGGGGTAGGACCAATTGGAGTAGCTGCTCATTTAGTTCCATTTTTACCAGGAAGTCCATTATTAGCTTCAGCGGGTGGTGAAAAAGCAATTCATGCAATTTCTTCCGCTCCATATGGTAGTGCATTGATTTTATTGATTTCATATGGATATATCAAAATGTTAGGAGCAGTTGGTTTAAGAGAATCAACAGAAATGGCAATTATGAATGCTAATTATATTGCTGCTTGCTTGAAAGGTCATTATGATATTTTATATACTGGAAAAAATGGAACGGTTGCGCACGAAATGATTTTAGATTGCCGTGATTTCAAAAAGAATTCTGATGTAGAGGTTGGAGATATGGCAAAACGTTTGATTGATTACGGTTTTCATGCCCCAACGGTTTCATTTCCAGTGGCAAGTACGTTAATGATCGAGCCAACAGAAAGTGAAGACAAAGGAGAATTAGATCGTTTTATCGAGGCAATGATAAAAATTCGTGCTGAGATTACTGATATTGAAAATGGTGTTGCTGATAGAGAAAATAATATGTTAAAAAATGCACCGCATACAGCTGATTGCATAATCAACAAAGATTGGAACTATCCATATACGCCAGCTGAAGCTGTATACCCAGTCTCTTATTTGAAAGATTTCAAATATTGGGTTCCAGTTCGAAGAATCGACAATGCATTTGGAGATCGTAACTTAATTTGCACCTGTCCAAGCGTTGAAAGTTATGCGAATATTATTGAGGCGTAAATAAAGAGAATATATTTGATATTGATCCGCTTTCTGAATAGGGAAGCGGATTTTTTACATTTTAATTAGGAGAAGTTTATATTTACTAGAGAATTTCGTTAGCTTTTATTGAATATGATGTATGAAGTTTATTATCTTTGATTACTTAAAATAATTTTTCGGATAATGATTACTTGTCAAGTTTCACAACGTTGTTGATGTGAGTTGATTTAAGTTTTCATCTTTTTTCTATTTTACCCAATATTCTTTGGGGTCTCTTTGCGTATTAATTACAGCATGAATATAAACTGTTTTCTCAGATTCATTTGTAGAAAAATGAATCATAAAAGGATATTTTTTAAGTGGTAGGCATTGTATTATGTCATATCTTGTTTGAAAGAATGGATTTTTAGCTAAACTTTTTATGTTTATGTTTAATTCCAATTCAAATTTTTTCCCAAGTCCAATTAATTGTTCCTCGTAGTAATCGATTGCTTCTTGAACTTCAACAACTGCTCTTGGATCAAGTAAAATTCTGAATTTCACTTAGATTTGGTTTTGAATTTTAATTGTTCACGAGCATCCTCCCATGAAACATAGTCTTCCTGTTTTGCTGTTTTTATTCTTTCTCTTACCAAATTTTTATGTTCTTCTGGAATTTCTATATTTTTATTATCTACTTCTATTCCCAATTGTTTTACAAGCTCCATAAAGAAAGAAAATTTAGTGTCAGGAATTTTTAAAGTTATTTCTTTCATAATTCAAGTTTTTAATATGTTTATACTTTTCTATCTAGGTATTTTCAATGATTTAAAGCAGATATATTAAAGTAAAGACTTTTCCTGTCGCTACTAAAGCAAATATAAGGATTTTTGGGGATAAGTAAAAAAATAGTTAAAAATAAGTTTTGGAACAAGTAGAAGGTAAAAATATGAATTTTTAATCAAGCAATCAATGACTCTGCAGGAATGCCAAATTCTTTGTGTAATTTTTTAATCATGGCAAGGGATAAATCTCTTTGTCGATTTAGTATTTCAGAAACTCGTCCACGTGTACCAAAGAATTTTGTCATGTCTGTTTTCTTTAAACCCATTTGTTCCATCCTAAATTTAATCGCTTCAATTGGATCAGGAGCTTCAATTTTATAGAGCTTTTGCTCATATAATTCAACAAGAGCTAATAGAAGTTCTACTTCGTCGAAATCTTTGTTCTCGGGTGTACAATCAAAAAGTGCATCGATACGATGCAGAGCAATAGTGTACTCGGCTTCTGTTTTAATTAATTTCGCTTCCATTTTCTTTTTATATAGTTGTAACATCTATCTTATCATATTCTTTATGCGTTCCTACAAAACGAATAAATATCCATTGAGTTGCATAATTTATTTTTATTACCAATCTGTATTTAATACCACAAATATTGAAGACAATTCTGTTATCACCAATAATACTTGAACTCTTATACTTTGATTTAACATCATTGGGATTCTTCCATTCTGCATTTTTCACTTCTTGATACCACGCTTTCAACTGTTGTTCTGAATCTTTTCTATCAGGTTTTTCCCAATGAATTTTTAATGTTCGCACTGAAACAATGTTTTTCATACTAGTACAAATATACAATTAATTTTAATATGTTCCCGTTTAGGGAACATATTATTTCTATTAAAATTAACAATAAATTTAGTTTAAACTATTATTTAAGTTTTTTAAATTTACGTAAAATGTAATAAATAGGAAGGGAAGGTTAACAAGGACTTTGAATTTTTAAAAATAGGCAATATACCCAAAATGAACTTTGCCATCTTTAATCAATATTGGATTTGCCATTTGTTTTCCCATGGCATATGAGATTGAGAAAATACCCACATTTGTGCCAAAGGAAAATCCTGCTCCGAAACCGAATGGAATGTCATTGTAATAGGTACCAGAATTATTTTCGTACCAACTTTGGTCATAAAATAGAAATGCACGTGAATTTTGATCAACGAGGAATCGATATTCAATACTTAAAAGAGATTTGGTCGTAGCAAAAAGTTCTTCTTCATTAAAACCGCGCTGAGAAGTTAGACCTCCAAATCGAAACACTTCATTTTGAAATATTTTTTGGTTATAATAGAAATCAGTTTGGTTTAAGATTCTCAACACATGTCTTTTGGCTAAAGGGATATAAAATTCTAAATTTAAGGCACTTCGATAAGTATTTGACATTGAAATTTCACTAGTATCAGAGCTTCTAGATTTTCTTGTTCCAATAGAGGATTCCCAATTTAAAATAAAGCCTTTCGAAGGATTTGGAATATAGTCCACTTGTTTCCTAGAAATTGAGATCCCATAATTATTTGAAGATACGGAGCCTAGATTACTAAATTTCGGGTTATTTAGCCCCCCAGAAAGAACATTCGAGAAATTCTTTTGATAGAATACCTTGAAATAATTTCCACCACTTAAAAAATATTGAATTCCTAACGATAATTTCCCCTCCACGTAGGAAGTGTCTCTTTTGTAAAAATCGAATTGGCTATCAATACCAAAAGGACTTTTTAAAATGAAGGGGTAATTTATTTTACCTTTTAAAGATTGTGTTTGAGGTTGTAAACTCTTCCAATTGAAATCAATTAATTCTCCGTGCTTGAGCACATTCAATAATTTTAAAGAAATGTCCCCAGTGAAATTGACTTTATTTGTGACGGAATTAGGTTGTAAGCCAACAACACCATTAACGGAACTGATAGGATTAGATTTAACATAGAGAAACAATTCAGCACCTTCTTTTGTAAATAATATTTCATGCGGTTTTATTTCTTTTATAAAATTTATTTGTTTTAATCTTTTCGTGATTTGCAGTAACTCATCTTGACTGTATTTATCGCCTGGTTTTATGCGAATAATATTTGTTAAAAAGATTTTAGAAATGGAGCTATCCCCTTTAATATGTACTTCCTTCCATTTGAAGTAATAATTTCTTTGAACAATCACTTTTGCTGTCAAATTATCATTAACTAGTTCAATGCTATCTAAATATACTTTTGAAAATGGGTAGCCATTATTTTCTAGGGCTTGTTGCATTGAGCGAAGTGAATTAGAAATTTGCACAGAATTAAAAGGCATTCCGGTATAAAACTTCTCATTTATATGCAAATATTGTTTAAAAAATCGCAGATCATCATTCTTTAGGAGTAAATTGACTTTACCAAATTTTGGGCCGACATAAAAGGATGCTTTTAATTCGTGTCTCAAATATTTTAGAGTGTCAGCCGATGCAAGAAGATGACCTTTTTTGATCGCTAATAATTGAAGGTTTTGAAGGTATTTTTTTGCTTGAATACTATCTGTAAATTTTACGGTAGTGTTTTTTTTAATTTGCCGATAATTTTGGTTCGAGTAAGTTAATGAATAATTTTTTTGCCCAAAATAATAGGGTGACAATAAAAGAAATAAAAGCAACAAAATTAAGCGCATGCGAGATAAAACGTTTTTGAAAAATACAATATATAATTTATCTATGGTCCATTGTTGATAACTATTATGTTTTTTAAACATTATTTACCTTATTTTTGTTTTATAAGTAAACTGTTATATTAATTGATTTAAATTAAGAAAATGAAAAGAATTTTGACATTGACAATTATTGGACTAGTATTCTCAGCAGTATTAGCTTCTTGCGGGTCATCGAAAGGTGGACATTGTGATGCTTATGGAAGCATTGAGCAAGTGGAAAACACTGATCTAGCTTCTAAGTAATAATAGACCATTCTTTAAATAGTAGGTCATCTACTGATGGCCTTTTTTATTTTTATTTCCGGCGAAGTTCAAAATTCTGTCCTAAGTACACTTTTCTAACCTGTTCATCCGAAGCTAAATCTTCTGCGGTGCCTGCCTTTAGAATGTTTCCTTCGAATAATAAATATGCTCTGTCTGTTATAGATAATGTTTCCTGAACATTGTGGTCGGTGATAAGTATACCAATATTTTTATTTCGTAATTCGGCGATGATACTTTGAATATCCTCTACGGCAATTGGATCAACACCAGCAAACGGTTCATCTAAAAGAACAAATTTAGGATTTGTTGCCAAAGCTCGAGCGATTTCTGTTCGTCTTTTTTCACCACCGGATAAAGAATGTCCTAGATTTTTTCTTACATGCGTTAAGCGAAATTCTTCTAATAATTGCTCTAAACGCTCTAATCGTTGCTTTTTATCCAAGGAAGTCATTTCAAGAATTGCCAAAATATTATCTTCAACACTGAGTTTTCTAAAAACAGAAACCTCTTGTGGCAAGTATCCAATACCCAACTGCGCTCTTCGATACATTGGGTAATGTGTAATATCTATCTCATCAAGGAATACAGTGCCTGAGTCTGGTTTCACTAATCCTACAATCATGTAAAAAGAGGTTGTTTTCCCTGCACCATTTGGTCCTAACAAACCAACAATTTCTCCTTGATTTACTTCAATAGTAACTCCTTTTACAACGGCTCTTCCTTTGTAAGATTTCTGAATATTGCTTGTATGTAGCTTCACGTTATAAAAATTCTTGAAATGTAAATTTAGAAATTAAAATTAATACTGGCGCGAATTCCAAATGGAGTCGTTCCAGGATCAATATGGGTTAATCTCCAAACCGCCTCAATTCTTAGGATTTTAAAAATATTTTCAACACCCATCGTTGCTTCTGCATAGGGCGTTTTACCAAAAGATTTTGTAAAAGTAGGTAGATACATTTCTCGTTTATTTTTCTGAGAAATGGATCCATACGTAATTCGACTAGAAGCGACAAATCGCCATTTAAGTTTTTTTACATAAGGAATTCTGTCAAAAAACACACCACCAAAATGTTGTTCTATATATCCTCCAACATATTTATCAGAAATGAATTCAAAATAATTTAACTTATTAAAAGTGGTGGACGATAACCAATAGGATTGATTTCCTTCATGTACTTTTAGAAAAGGATAGGCTGTGGACCCAAATACATAACCTGCATTTATTCCATATCTGATTTTACCTATAAATCCTAATTTACGTGTATGATCCATTTGAAACTCAATTTTTTGATAATTATAATTTCCTCCAAGAAGTCCCTTAACTCCAAAAATCCCTTGTATACTAAAAATAGGATACCTTGAAGTAAGGGTTGATCTATCAAAAGAACCTGCGATAAACTCTTCATCTTTTGTCCAACGAATCCTTGCAATAAACTCACTTGTGGTGATTTTTTTTATTGTATCAAGCGATTTTGTTGATTCATTGTATTTGATGTAATTCGCTAAACCAAGAGGTACATAGTCCTTCCATTCAAAACCGCCGTATAAAATCAGGTCCTTTTTAATGTCTTTTTCTAAATTGATACCTGCCTTTTGTACAAACGTTAATTTATCCAATGGCCCCGTTCTAAATAACGTTCCAAAAGTAGAACCTACCGTGGCTGCATTAGGAGATTGACCAATTTGCTGTATGTCATAATTATAGTAGGTGGTTAATAAACCTCTCTTTTTAGGAGTGATATTGTAGCGAGCAGAAACACCATATTTTATTTTTTCATCTTTTGTTCCATAGGCTATTTTACCAGCAAATTCAAGTCGTTTCGAAAAAGCATTAGAGGTCCGCAGAGCGCAGCTAAATCTATATTGTTCTACTGGGTTTACACTAAATAAACTCGATAAATTACCAGCTTCCACTTTTCCTAATTGATAATAACCCGTAGTTCCTGCATACGCCAATTTTTTGAATGTTCTAAAAACAGGTAAATTGTTTAATGAGTCCACCATCAGGTTTATGCCTATTTCCTGTTTGGAAAGTTTGTGATGCCTATGTTCCTTCCAATAGTTTTCATCTCTTGATTTTGCTTCAGGCAGAATCTCAACCGTATTGTCCGATTTATAAAAATCAGGTGGTCTCGCTTCATTTACTTTAAAGTCTCTTCTTGAAGAATTTTTTCGAGCAAATAATCCGTATACTTTTGATTTTTCAGTTATTTTAATATCAGCGATCATTTTTTCTTTTGTTAACATCCAGACTTCATTGGCAACCATTTCAAAATCGTGCTCAAAAAATAGATCTTGTACGTAATTAATGTTTGAACTTCCTGAAATATTCCCGGTTATTTTTTTGATCGCATAGGTAGTGTCATTGATCCACATTTCTCCTTCAAAAGTTAAATCACCTGAACGTTTTGGCTTGTACCTCAATTTATAGCACCACTTATTATCAATAAAAGCAGAATCTTCTAAATAATATTTATAGAAAGTGCGAGAGTAATCCGCAATTGGGCTAATAAACGATTTATTAAAAATATTAATAGAATTATCATAGACATTAATATCTAGGTACATATCTCCAACAAATTGATCCAGTTTTAAATTTTCAATGCCGGTGATATATGTAGCAGAAATAACTTCTTTTTTCTTTTTCGGGTTGTTTTTATAATAATAATTGGAAATCGTTTCACTTAGAATTACAGGTAAATAATTATTTCCTGTTTCCGTCGAATCTAGGAAATCCATTATTAGATCAAGTTTTTTTACTACGCCGCGATCTGAGAATTTATCACCTATGTTATTTAAGTCTAATTGAATTTTATTGTATAATTCGTATTCGTAAGAAGTAAGTTTTTCTCTATTATTTACATCTTTATTAGCAATCACTTTTTTGTGAAGTGTAATCGATGGTAACTCATCTGGTGGTCTAATTACTACTTCTTCAATTTCGGTATAACGAACAGTTAAAAGACAGTTTATTTCTTGTGCTTGATCTTTTTTAATTTTAAAAGTGCGAGTATTATACCCAAAATCACTAATCTGAATGGAATCAGTTGAGTAATAAGATTCTAAAACATATTGACCCAAACTATCAGCAGAAGTAGAAATTTTTGACTGGTAAAATTGAACCTTAGCAAATGGAAGAGCTTCACCAGTTGCAGCATCTTTAATGGTCCCATAGACTTTCGTTAATTGGGATAAACCGAAAAACGGAAGAAGTAGCGTAAGATAGATTAAAACTTTTTTCATAAAATAATAACTCAATCAACGATATTGCGTTTGTTTTTTTCTACCCTTACGACAACCAAAATTCCAGCTTCATATAAAAGTACAATTGGAATAGATACAATTACCTGACTCAACACATCAGGAGGAGTTATTACTGCTGCCAGAATTAAAACTCCTACAATTGCATGTTTTCTATATTTACGAAGAAAGGCAGCTGTTATAATCCCCAATTTAGCTAATAAGTATGATAACACAGGTAAAAGAAATAACAATCCAGTGTAAAAAATGGTAGATAACACCATGCTCATATACGAACTAACTGTAGGAATATTTTCAATTTGTTTACTCATTGTAAATGTGGAAAAAAATTGAACGCAAAGAGGTGCAACAACAAAATAGCCGAATGAAATACCAAGAAAAAACAAAATACTCACGTAAAAAACGATGCCAGACGCCATTGATTTCTCCTTTTCTTTTAATCCCGGTTTTACAAAACTCCAAATCTGATAAAAAATATAGGGAAAAGAAAAAACAATTCCTCCCATCATACTCATCATCAATGCATAAGAAAATTGTCCAGAAATGTCGGTGCTTTGCATTTTTAAGGTGATATCTTGAGAACAAATACCAAAATATTTGCAAAGTAAATCGAATGTAATAAAATTTGAGTGACTCATATTTAAAAAGACATGGTCCATTATCCATTCTTGATAGCACCAAATCACAATACTTATTATTAGAATAGAAATAGCGCAACGCACTAGCCTCCATCTCAATTCTTCTAAATGATCCAAAAAGGACATTCTCTTTCCAGTTTCCATAATTCGTGCAAAGTTAATTATTCGATTGAATTGAATTGTTTTTTTTGGGGAGGATTTCAATTGTTAATTATTAATAAAAAATGATTTAACCTTTATTTGGGAAAAGATTTAGTAATGCGATTGATGTTTTTCTATTTTATATTCATAATGAAAATTTAATGTTTTCATAATTGATTATTAATAGCGATAAAAAACACTCCTATCTAATTAATTTGCTTTCCTATCTAAATTCATTAAAAAATAAAGAAATACAGTTGTAATACGATTATTATTGTCGTACTTTCGTAATTACACAATAACCTGCTTTTGGTAAACCAATATTAAGAATTATAGAAATGGCTAATTATGATTTAAAAATTGCGTTACGTAAGTTTTTCGGATTTGACAGTTTTAAAGGAACTCAAGAAGAGATTATCACGAACGTATTGAACGGAAATAACACGTTCGTCATCATGCCAACAGGTGGAGGTAAATCGATGTGCTATCAATTACCAGCTTTATTGCTAGAAGGTACAGCCGTAATCGTTTCTCCTCTAATTGCTTTAATGAAAAATCAGGTGGATGCTATGCGAAGCGTGAGTGACAATGAAACAATAGCACATTTTTTAAATTCTTCTTTGACAAAAGGTGAAATTGCTCGTGTCAAGAAGGATGTTAAAGATGGAGCCACGAAATTGCTATATGTTGCCCCTGAATCACTTACTAAACTTGAAAATATTGCTTTTTTAACATCTGTTAATGTTTCCTTTTTCGCCATAGATGAAGCACATTGCATATCTGAGTGGGGGCATGATTTTAGACCAGAGTATAGAAGACTTCGTGAGATATTTGAGAAAATTTCAAATGTTCCTGTGATCGCTTTAACCGCTACCGCTACTCCTAAAGTTCAATATGATATTCAGAAAAATTTGAACATGTTGGACGCCAAGGTTTTTAAGTCTTCTTTCAATAGAGATAACTTGTACTATGAAATTCGACCTAAAAAGGATGTAGAACGAGAAATTATTCGCTACATAAGGACAAAAGAAGGTAAAAGTGGTATTATTTATTGCCTCAGCCGAAAAAAGGTAGAAGAAATAGCTGAACTGCTGCAGGTGAATGGAATAAATGCTCTACCTTATCATGCAGGTTTAGATGCATCTACCCGAGCAAGACATCAAGATATGTTCCTGATGGAAGATGCTTCAATTATTGTTGCTACCATTGCTTTTGGCATGGGAATCGACAAACCAGATGTTCGTTTTGTCATTCATCATGATATTCCAAAGTCTTTAGAAAGTTATTACCAAGAGACTGGAAGAGCTGGAAGAGATGGAGGAGAAGGTGATTGTCTTGTTTTTTATAATTACAAAGATATTGAGAAATTAGAAAAATTCCTTCAAGGAAAACCTATTGCAGAGCAAGAAATTGGCAAACAATTGTTAAATGAAATGGTTTCTTTTGCTGAAACTTCTGTTTGTAGACGTAAATTTATTTTACATTATTTTGGAGAAGAGTTTGAAGAACATAAATGCACGAGTTTATGTGATAATTGCAGGCATCCAAAGGAGAAAAGTGAAGGAAAAGAATATGTTCAGATGCTTTTAGAATCGCTTATTGATCTTCAAGAGATGCAAAAACACAAGCATTATTGTTCTTATTTGGTTGGAAGTATTACATCTGATATTAAAAGTTACAAGCATGATTTATTGCCTCGTTTTGGGATTGGAAAAGAAAAAGATGAGAACTTTTGGAATGCATTGATAAGACAGGCCTTAGTTTATGGCTTTATTTCAAAGGATATTGAGTCCTATGGAATTATGAAATTGACAGAGAAAGGGCATGACTTTATTAAAAATCCAGTGTCATTTACAATTATTAAGGAACATGATTATTCAACAATAGAAGATGAAATTTCAGTTGTAAATGGTGGCGGAGGTGCTTTTGATGAAGTATTATATGGGATGTTAATCGACTTAAGGAAATCATTGTCGAAACAAAATAACATTCCGCCTTTCGTAATTTTTCAAGAGCCTTCTTTGGTGGATATGTGTTTTCATTATCCAATAACAATTGATGAATTAACTCATATTCAAGGTGTTGGAAATGGAAAAGCGTCTAGATATGGCGCACCTTTTATTGAATTGATCAATAATTACGTGATTGACAATGAAATAGAAAGACCAAATGATTTAGTTGTTAAATCCTTGGTAAATAAGTCAATTCTAAAAGTGCAATTAATCCAAAATATTGATAGAAAATTACCTTTAGAAGATATCGGCAGAGCACTTGGTAAATCTATAGATGAGGTAATTGAGGAAATTGAAGCGATTGTTTCGTCAGGAACAAGAGTTAATATTAATTATTATATTGAAGATATTCTAGATTCTGATAACCAAGATGAAATATATGAATATTTCTCAGATGCTGAATCAGATGATTTGACAACTGCGTATCATGAATTTGATGGTGACTATTCAGAGGAGGAATTAAGATTAATGAGAATAAAATTTATGAGTGAAATGGCGAATTAATGATTTAATATATGCTCATTGCACACCAAGCTGTCAGGTTTTTGACAGCTTTTTTTGTTTTATTTATTAAATTGAGAGTTTTATCATGATAAAACGAGCTATTTGTCCTATTATTCTAACTCAATAAAATGAATTAAATATTTGATTTTCAGTATTTTAATATCAATTAATTTTTTATAAATTCATTTTATTTTTATATATTTCTTTTTACAATTAGTAAATTGGCTATACCTTTGACATGAAAAATAGAAACGCAATGAAAACTACAAATTATAATTTTTTCTTTAATCATAATCGCTTTAGGTGAAGGGAAAGAACTATGTCATAATGATAAATACGAGAGCTTTCCAACTAGGAAAGCTTTTTTTTTGAATAAACAAAATAAGATGAGCGCAAAAAAAATAAATAAAACAGTTTTGAAATGTGAGAGATTCATGAAAGCTCAAAAGAATGGTAATAATCAATTTAAGTGAAAAGGGAGAGAAATATTATAATCAAATAATAGGCTTTCCAATTAGGAAAGCTTTTTTTATACTTAAAATCAATAATAAAAAATGGAAACAATTAAAACTAGTCAATTGGTCTTAACAGAGTTAACGACAGAAAAAGCAATTTCAGAATTGAAACTAAAATTTTCATCTGCGTTAGGAGCAACATTAAACCTTATAAAAGTAGAGGCTCCTCTTTTAGTGGTAAAAGGTACTGGAATCAATGATGATTTGAACGGTATTGAAAGTCCAGTTACTGTTAATATAAAGGAAATGCCCAATGTTACTGTGGAAATTGTTCATTCTTTAGCTAAATGGAAACGTGCTAAATTAGCAAGATTGAAGGCGCCAGAAGGATTGGGAATTTGCACAGACATGAAAGCTTTGCGTCCAGATGAAGATTTTTCACCAATACATAGCATTTTTGTAGATCAATGGGATTGGGAAAAAGTTATTGATAAATCAGATAGAACTCTTTCCTATTTAAAAAGTACAGTGGAGGAAATTTACAAAGTTATTTTGGAAACTAGTCAATCGATTGTAGAAAAATATGAGTTAGGTGAATTACCGCTTCCTCAAAAAATTACTTTTATTCATACAGAAGATTTGCTCGTTAAATATCCTACTTTGACAGGGAAAGAGCGTGAAGATAAAATTTGCCAAGAATTTGGAGCCGTTTTCTTAATAGGTATTGGTGGTGATTTAGCAGATGGTAAACCTCACGATGGAAGAGCACCCGATTATGATGATTGGACAACAGAATCGGTGGATGGAAAAAAAGGATTAAATGGCGATATTTTGGTATGGAATGAGATTCTAGGGAAATCATACGAACTATCATCGATGGGTATTCGTGTTAGTCCTGAATCTTTAAAGAAACAATTGGCTTTGAGAAATCAAGAACAACGATTAGAAATGGATTGGCACAAACAATTGATAGATGAAAAACTTCCCTACACAATTGGAGGCGGTATTGGCCAATCACGTCTAGCTATGTTTATTTTACAAAAAAGACACATTGGTGAAGTGCAAAGTAGTATCTGGTCTGAAGCTGTTTTAGAAAAATTGAGTAGAGAAAATATAAAATTATTATAAGTAAAATCATTATTTTGTCCTATTGATAATATGGATTAATTATTTTCAATAAACTGAAAAACAAACAGTTGAAAGGTTTTAAATGGATGTAATATTTTAAATAAAAGGATCTTATGTAAAGTAAAAACAGGATAGGAGTGAAGTAATTGACCTATCTTTGTTCCACAAATTAAAAAATAAATAATATTTCGATGAAAAAAATGAACAACTTCTTTTTTTACGATTTTCACTGGAGGGACTAGGGAGAGATTTGTTATATACACATATAAAAAAGCTTTCCATGTAGGAAGGCTTTTTTTATACCATCTAAAAAAACGAAAACAATTTAAATGAAAAAAATATGAGAAATCACGTAATTGCAATACAAGGATCAGTATCCTCTTTTCACGATTTGGCTGCTAAAAAGTACTTTGGTGAAGATGTAACCGTTTTAGAATGTGGATCTTTCAAAGAGGTATGTGATAAGTTGGCTAACAATAAGGTTGATTACGGAATAATCGCAATCGAAAATAAAGTTGCAGGAAGTATTTTACTTAATTATCAATTGATAGACACGCATAATCTAAATATTATTGGTGAAACGTATTTGCCTATTGAGTTGCAATTATTAGCTAAACCAGGAACGAAGCTAAGTGATATTCGTGAAATCATTTCACATCCAATGGCTCTTGGTCAATGTCAATTATTTCTTTCGGGATTAGAAAATGTGGTTGTGTCAGAATTCAAAGACACTGCTACTTCTGCAAAATTAGTTGCTGCGGACACAGAAAACAAGTTAGCGGTAATTGCAGGGCCAACAGTAGGAAAAACATATGGATTGGACGTTGTCGTTGATAACGTGGGGGATGAAAATCCCAATTTTACACGCTTCTATATTTTAAGTAAAGGAGCTGACTTTGACCCCAATCCAAACAAAGGATCCATAACGCTCAAAACACATAATCATGTGGGAGGGTTGAGTGATATTTTGGTTGTTTTGAAAGAAGCGAATTTGAATTTAACTAAAATTCAGAGTGTTCCCATTCCAAAAACTCCTTCTTCGTATGCTTTTCATTTAGATATTGAGTTTGATGATAAGAAGGTATTCGATACAGCAATCAATAAATTATCACCTTTTGTAGAATCAATAAAAATTCTAGGTGTATATAAAGGAGAAGGGTTAGCGATTTAAGATAGAAATTATGAAAACAGGAATAGATCTTAAAAATATAGAAATGGTCGATTTAATAAAAAAACAAAATTTAGTTATTTCAGGTCCCTGCAGCGCAGAAAATGAAGAACAAGTTATTCGTACAGCATTAGAATTAAAGGCAACAGGTAAAGTAGATATTTTACGTGCAGGTGTATGGAAACCGCGCACGAATCCGGGAGGTTTCGAAGGTGCAGGAAGTAAGGCATTGTCATGGCTTTTGCAAGCAAAAAAAGTAACAGGTTTACCAACAGCAGTTGAAGTGGCTACCAGCAAACATGTAGAGGATGCGTTAAGTTTCGACACAGATGTTTTATGGATTGGTGCTAGAACAACGGTAAATCCATTCAGTATACAAAACATCGCTGATGCTTTAAAGGGAACAAATACAACGGTTTTGATTAAGAATCCTATCAATCCAGATATCAAATTATGGATTGGAGCAATCGAAAGACTTCAAAAAGTAGGAATAGAAAATATTGGATTAATACATCGAGGATTCTCATCCTATGGAAATTCTGAATACAGAAATGCACCATTATGGCAGATCCCTATCGAAATGAAGCGTTTATTCCCTGATTTACCAATGATTTGCGACCCATCCCATATTTGCGGGAAGAAAGAAACACTTTTAGAAGTTTCACAAAAGAGTATTGATTTAGCTTACAGTGGATTAATTATTGAATCTCATTGTGACCCAACGATTGCTTTGACTGATAAAGAACAGCAAGTGACACCGCAGCAATTGGTCGAATTACTAGATTCAATGGTATTGAAAACCATTTCTACTGGTAAGAAGGATTTTGTTGATGAATTGAATCATTTACGTACACAAATTGACTGTTTTGATGATGAACTACTTGCGTTAATTTCCAATAGAATGAAAGTGGCTAGAAAAATTGGAGAAATCAAACTTCAAAACGATGTTACAGTTTTACAATCTTCTCGATGGAATGAGATTTTAGATCGTACTATTAAAAAGGCAGAATCACTTGATTTAGGAAAATCATTCATTCAATCTTACATGGAAGCTGTTCACATCGAAAGTATTAGAATTCAAGATTCACTTCATGCTCAGAAAGGATGATATTCAAAGTCAAAACCGATAAACAGACCAAAGTTGTTTTCAATTTTAACTTTAAAAATATTGGTAAAATTGCTAAGAATTATAATAAATTAGTCCTTATTGTAGATCACAATGTGTATCGACACCATACGAGTGTATTTGCTGGTTTAGAATCTGTAATTGTGGTTGAAGGGGGAGAAAACACGAAAACACTTGAACAATCACAGTTAATTATCAACCAACTTTTGGCTATTGGTGTGGATAAGAATAGCTTATTAATTGGTGTTGGTGGTGGAGTAATTACTGATTTAGTTGGTTTTGTTGCTTCTATTTATAAGCGAGGAATCCCCTTTGGTTTTATACCTACAACGGTTTTATGTGCTGTTGATGCTGCGATTGGTGGCAAAAATGGAGTGAATCAAGGTTTAATTAAAAACTGTATCGGGACGATTAATCAGCCAGATATTATTTTATACGATTATCTTTTTTTTAAATCTTTGCCGCACGTTGAATTTGCAAATGGGTTTGCTGAAATTATTAAATATGGTTGTATTTGTGATGTGGAGTTATTTAATTATTTGGATGCAAACAACCTTCAATATTTTATTAATTCTCCTATTGCCTTGCAAATGTTGATTCAAAAATGTTTACTCATAAAATCTGCTATCATTCGCAAAGACCCCAATGATTTAGCACTGCGAAAAACATTAAATTTTGGACATACCATTGGTCACGCAATAGAAAAGAATTTGGATTTGAAACACGGTTTTGCAGTCAGTATAGGTATGATTTATGCTTCTCAATTATCCGTTTCTAAAAGAGGGTTCTCAAAGATAGATTCTAACAGAATTGCAAGTCTTCTTGAAAAATATGAATTACCTATTTCTGCACAGATAAAAAGTTCTTCCGTTTTATCGCTCATCAGCAATGATAAAAAGAAGAATGGAGAAGAAATAGATTTTATTTTACTAAAAAAATTAGGGGAATCTGAGATTGTCAAATTGTCTTTTGATGAAATTAAACAGGATCTTAAAAAAATATTCAATGAATCAAATAGTATATCCGTCAAGTGATGTTAAAGGGAGGATAAAGATTCCTGCTTCAAAAAGTTATGGCCAAAGAACATATGCGGCCGCTCTCCTTGTTCATGGATTTACTGATGTTGAAAACTTTGGTATTTCTGATGATGAAAACGCTGCTTTAGAAATTATTCAGCAAGCGGGCGCTGTGGTTGAATTTTTATCTGAAACTAAAATTCGAATTTCTAGCAAAGGGATAAGTAATAAAGAGATGTCGGTAAACTGCGGAGAGTCTGGTTTGTCAGCCAGAATGTTTACGCCACTTTTATCTGTTAATTCTGAATTGGTCCGAATGGATGCAAAAGGCACACTACTTTCTAGACCTATGCATTTTTTCGATTCGATTTTGCGTGAACTAAACGTTGATTTTAAATCACAAAATGGTCATTTACCTTTTACGTTAAAAGGACCAATTATCCCTAGTAATTGTATCATAGATGGATCAATGAGCTCACAATTTATTACGGGTTTGATTTATGCTTTCGTGGCTTCAGAATACACAAAAAAAGTTCAAATTAAAATTTCAAATCCGACGAGTATTCCTTATATTTTATTGACTTTGGAAGTGTTAAAGCAATTTGGGGCGGACATTAATTTCAACAACAATACGCTATACTTTGATGGTCCTTACACGCTTAATTCGAAGGAGATTGCAGTAGAAGGAGATTGGAGTAGTGCTTCATTTTTATTGGTTGCAGCTGCTATTTCAGGTTCAATTGCGGTTGAAAATTTAAATAGTACTTCTCAACAAGCGGATAAGAATATTTTAAGTGCTTTGAAAGATTTTGGAGCTATCATTTCCGAAAAGAAGTCCTCATTATCGATTACTAAAAATGAAAATAGATCTTTTTGTTTTGATGCAAATCATTGCCCTGATTTATTTCCACCGCTCGCTGTGCTAGCTTGTTTTGCGGAAGGAACAAGTATAATCAAGGGAGTGAATCGATTGATCAACAAGGAAAGTAATCGTTCAATTGCCATTCAACAGGAGTTGGGAAAAATGGGAGCTAAAATTAGTATTGAAGGAGATGAAATGAGAATCAAAGGTATAAAATGCAGTACTTCTGCGACGGTAAATTCTCATGGCGATCATAGAATTGCAATGGCTTGTGCCATAGCTGCATTGCGCGCCAATGGACCAGTTTTAATTGAGGATTCTCATGTGATTAATAAGTCGTATCCTTTATTCTTTGATCATTTATTTCAAATTCAAAATGATTGAGTTCTTTTTGGGATTACTCTTTTTTTTTCAGAATAAATGTTTGATTGATATTATTAATAACTCCAACTAGAATTAAATCTGTCGAGGTAATAATATTAATCTCCATCTTTAAGTCAGGCATAAATGAACCATCTGATTTTAGATTTTGAAGTGTGATGCCTTTTCCATCGTCAAAAATTGAATAGTTTCCTTGTTCAGAAATAACGTAAGGATTCCCATCTATTTGAAAGTTTTGTGAGCGAGAAAATGTGCCTACCGTATTTGATTTAATTTTGAAATCGGAAAAAATAAAATCTCCTTGCGAATCAATGACAGAAGTTAAACCGTTTAGATATCCTTGTTTGTAGGTGACAATTTCCCAAGTGCCCTGCAATTTATTGATCGTTCTTTGATTTTTAGAACAACTTAAAAGCAAAGTGCTGCAAACAATTGATATAAAAAGTTGTTTCATGAATTTAAAAACAAGCTAGACTCATGATTTGCATTCCCGTTTTTAATGCCTCAGAATCTATATTAAATTTTGGATGATGCACTCCATAGACAATTCCTTTACTTTCGTTTCGTACGCCGAGTCTAAAAAAGCACACAGGTATTTCTTGAGAATAATATGAAAAATCTTCTGATGTCATTCTAATTGGAAGAGCTTCTACTTTGGATGCTCCTAAATAATCAATTGCTTTTTCTCTTAAAATTCCCGTTATTTTTGGATTATTTTCTAAATATGGATAGCCTTTACTGATTTCAATTTCTGCTGTTCCACCATATGCTTCAGTAACATTTTTTACATGTGTTTTTATTAATTCCCATGCTTTTTCTCTCCAAATTTCATTCATGGTACGAAATGTTCCTTTTAAGTGAACTTTGTCTGGAATTATATTAGTAGCTCCAAGTCCTTCAAAATGTCCAAAAGTTAGCACCGAAGGAATCGTCGGATCGCAATTTCTACTAATTATTTGTTGAATAGTTGTGATGATCGATGCTCCTATTAAAATTGGATCTATTGTTACGTGAGGTGTAGCTCCATGTCCACCTTTTCCATGAATAGTCACGTATATTTCGTCACATGACGCCATGTACAGCCCTTCTCGAAAACCTACATTACCGGTTATCATATCTGGAAAAACATGTAGTGCATACATTTCTTTCACTTCGGGATTATGTAATACACCATCTCTTATCATCAATGTGGCTCCTCCTGGATTTTTCTCTTCTCCTGGTTGAAAAATTAATTTCACAGGCTGAAGTAATTCGTCCTTTAATTCATTCAATATTTCAGCAACTCCCAGTAAAATGGAAGTGTGTACATCATGTCCACACGCATGCATGACACCATCAACAGTTGATTTGTACTCGACCTGATTCTCTTCTCTGATTGGCAAAGCATCTAAATCAGCTCTAAGTCCAATGCACGGTTGGTTAGGAGTGTTTTTGTTCCCGTAAATTACAGCAACAACCCCTGTATCGCCAACGCTAGTTTTATGTTCAATTCCAAGCTGAGTTAAGGTATCCGAAACAAATTGCATGGTATTGAATTCTTGATAAGATAATTCAGGGTATTTGTGCAGATGTTCCCTATATCCTTTGACTTTTTCGAATAATTCTTGAGAACGCTTCGTAATAATTTCGTGTATATTATTTTTCATTAGAAATAGAATTATAACCTGAAAGAATCAATTTGATAGAGACAAAAGCCATAATTAGGCCGAAAACTAGTTTTACAACTGATGGGGATAATTTTAAGGATAATTTAGAACCAAAATAACCTCCGATAACGAACGTAAGAGCAATAATTAAACCATAATTCCAGTTAATATTGGCAGTTTTAGAATAATTCATTACTGCTAAAATCCCAACTGGCATAACGAGAATGAATAAACTTGTTCCTTGTGCTTGATGCTGGGTCAAACCCAAAAAGAAAACAAGTGCCGGAACAATAACTACGCCTCCACCAACACCAACGAATCCACTTATTATTCCCGCGAATAAACCAATAATGACTAGTATAAGTATCGTTTGAGTTGTCATATCTTGAATTTGTATAAGCAAATATAGTCTTTTTGTTATTTAGACTGGAGATTTTTAGACATTAGATGGAAGACTTCAATTTATTTAAATTTTGTCTGCTGCCTATATTCATTCCACCATCATATTACAACCTCTCAAGTCAGAATTATCAAATCTTCCCATTAGATAAAAATCATCGCCCATCCTTTTTCCTAAATCTTGTGTTGCAATAAAACTACAACTGTATAGATTTGCTAAATCAATCACATTTACTCCTCCCGTTTTACCTTCTTTCACATATTGAAAAGGGTCATTCGTTTGCCTAATTTTAATATCCATCCATTTTGGCAAAGAGAAAACACCCTCTTTATTACTGTATGATTGAGAAAATAATTCTGTCATACCGTATTCTGATGAAATAAAATCACATCCTAACCCCTTTTTAAGGTAGTTGTGTAATTCAACTTTTGTCATCTCTTTGCGGCGACCTTTCATCCCTCCAGTTTCGATAATTTGAGCTTTTGATAAATCAACTTTTGCATCGGCTAAATCCAAGAGCGCATATGACACGCCAAAAACAACCACTTTCTTTCCTTCCCTTATTGCTTGTTGATAATTAGAAACCAAGTTGTCATATTCCTTAAGAAAAAAACCTGAAAGGGGTGAATTCGTCTCTTTTATTAGGTCATTCACCATATACACTAAACTAGACTGACCTTGTTCAATGTAATTAGGCAACAAAGCAAGAATAACCTGATCTTTAGTTTCACCAATAAAATCCTTGTAAATTTTTGTAAATGATCGATGATACATTTCTGGTTTTTGAACTGAATGTTTACTTCGAATCATACCGGTCGTCCCACTGCTGAAGAAATCAAATTGGATGGGTAAATCGCTTGAAATTACTGTATGTGATTTAAAAAAGGAGATCGGTAAAAAGGGAATTTCATCAATGGTTTTAGGAAAAGGATGATTTAATATTTTTAAATATTCTTGATACACCGAACACTTCTCACGTTGAAATTGAAAAACGTCTAAAGCAGTCTTTTCAAAATCAGCATTGTTTTCAATCGAGAAGATTTGATTTTCTAGAAGTTTCATTTCAGAAATTTTCAATCAAAATTAATGATTTACCTCTAGATTCGGATCATGTGTATGCTTGAAAATAAGAGCAAAAAATACAGCAACAACTAATGAATACATAGAAAAAACGAGCCAGATACCATGCCAATCTTTTTCTCCATTTTCAAGAATATAATACTTGCTAATAATAATTCCACTCAAAACACTTCCCATAATTGCTCCAACACCATTTACCATCATCATAAATAACCCTTGAACTCCTGCTCTAATTTTAGGGTCACTTTGGGTTTCAACAAATAAGGAACCAGAAACATTGAAAAAATCAAATGCCATTCCGTAAATGATACATGATAAAATAATCATCCAAAGCCCATCTCCTGGATCTCCATAGGCTAAAAGTCCAAATCTGAACACCCAGGCAAACATGCTAATCAGCATCACTTTTTTAATACCAAATCTCTTTAAGAAAAAAGGAATAAATAAGATAAAAATTAATTCAGAAAACTGAGAAATTGACATAATAAATGTAGGATGTTGAACAGCAAAAAATTGTTTAAATTTTTCTATTTTTTCAAAATCATGTAGAAAAGTATCTCCATAAGCATTTGTCAATTGCAAAGAAGCACCCAACAGCATTGAAAAAACAAAAAAGACTGCCATCTTGGGAGTTTTAAACAATAATAAGGAATCTAATCCAAGTATATTCATTAGAGACTTTTCTTTTACATTATTCAGTGGAGGGCATTTTGGTAGTGAGAAAGAGTAAATCCCTAGCACTAAAGAAGCGATAGAAGCAACATAAAATTGATTAGCGGAAGTGTCATAGCCACATAAATCGATTGTCCACAATGCAATAATAAATCCTAACGTTCCAAATACACGAATAAAAGGAAAAACTTTAGTTAAATTTAATCCCCCTTTCTTTAAAGAAGAGTATGAAATGGTAATTGATAAAGCAATGGTAGGCATGTAGAAAATCATATTTAACAACATGACCCAAAACAAAGTAGAAGGATCTTCGATTCTCGGAATATAGAATAAAACAGCAGCCCCAAATATATGTAAAATACCATATAATTTTTCAGCATTTATCCATTTATCTGCAATCATTCCAACAATCGCAGGCATGAATAATGAAGAAATTCCCATCGTTGAAAAAATGGCTCCAAAAGATTCGCCAGACCATTCCTTATAATTAAACCAATAGGCACCAATTGTAATAAGCCAAGAACCCCATACAAAAAATTGCAGAAAATTCATTAAAATTAATTGAAGTTTAATCCGCATAGTAGTAGTATAATTAATGTTTAAATCTAATCTTAAGAAGTCCTTTTATTTATTTGATCTCTTAGTTTAGATGCTAATTCATATTCTTCGTTTTCTAGCGCTGTTTTCAATTGATTCTCAAGCTCTTCTATGGTTATATTTTCAGCGGTTTCTTCTTCTACTTCTTCCTCTTCTGTTTCATCCCCAAAATTGAAATCATTTTCAATTGCATTTTCATCCAATAAAATTCCAGCGCTTGCTAAAATATTCTCGAACGTAAAAACTGGACAATTAAAACGAACTCCAATAGCTATGGCATCAGACGTTCTGGCATCAATTTCAGTAATCTGACCTTCTCTTTCGCATATTAGCTTCGAGTAAAATATCCCTTCTACTAAATTGTAGATAATTACTTCTTTGACTTCGATGGAGAAAGCAACGGCAAAACTTTTAAATAAATCGTGCGTTAATGGGCGAGTAGGAGTCATTTTTTCTAATTCAATAGCAATAGCTTGCGCTTCAAACCCTCCAATAATAATCGGTAAACGACGTTTTCCTCCAGCTTCAGATAATACAAGTGCGTAAGCTCCTGATTGTGTTTGGCTGTATGACAGCCCTATAATTTCTAATTTTACTTTCTCCATGCCCTTGTTAACGCGTTGAGATATTAAATAAAACAACTAAGGAAGCGATTCGCTTCCTTAGTTGTAAGTTTGTTTCTTTGTAAAAATAATATTTTTTTGCTAGAATCAGTTGTTTGTAGCATGGAATTTTTTCAAAGCTTCCGTTAATCGTGGAAGAACTTCAAAAACGTCACCTAATACTCCGTAATCAGCTGCTTTAAAAAAGGGAGCTTCTGCATCTGTATTAATCGCAACAATAACTTTTGATCCATTGACACCTGCTAGGTGCTGTATTGCGCCCGAAATCCCAGCGGCAATATATAAATTAGGTCGAATAGCAAAACCTGTTTGACCCACATGTTCATGATGAGGTCTCCAACCAATATCAGCAACTGGACGAGAACATGCCGTTGCAGCTCCTAGTTCTTTTGCTAAGTCTTCAACTATCCCCCAATTCTCAGGTGCTTTAAGTCCTCGGCCTGCTGAAACAACTCTCTCAGCTTCTGTTAAAGGAATTTCACCTTCTGGTTTTTTTGTAGATAGAACTTTCATTCTCGTTTCTCCAGCGCCACCATTAAATTCTTCCACTGCACAAGCAGAACCGATAGCTTCTGGTTGAATACTATTTGGTAATAATGAAATTATTTTTTTTGCCGTTTTCACATTTACATTTCCAAATGCTTTGCCTGAGAATACATTTACAGAACAGGTAAAACCACCATCATTGGTTGGTAAACTCGTTGCTCCTGAAACTAATCCAGCTTTTAAACGGACAGAAAGTCTTGGTGCGATTGATTTTGCAATTAAATCGTGAGAGAAAACAACTGTATCAGCTCCCGTTTGTTCAACTGCAGTAGCGATTATACGAGTTATTTGTTGTGTATCATCTGAATTCACAGATCTATCAACCAGGACTTTACTAGCTCCCCATTCTCCAAGCATCGCTAAGGTAGTAGAATCTGAAGATCCAGTGGTAACGACCGTTACATCACTTCCTAATTTTTTGGCATAGGTAACAGCTTCGAAAGCACTTTTCCCAAGACCATTGCTACTTGTTATATATACTATTGTAGACATTTCTAATTATTTTAAGATTAAATGACTTTCGCTTCGTTGTGCAATAAGGCTACTAATTCATCCATATTATTTGGATCAATCATTTTACAAGCCGTTTTTGGCGCTGGCATTGTGTAAGACACAAAAGCGGTTAAAGGTGTTACTTCAATTGGAGCAATAATTGTTAAAGGTTTCGTTCTTGCTGCCATAATCCCTCGCATATTTGGAATCCGTTGTTCGGCCATTCCTTTTGCACATGAAATCACAACTGGAAGTTCTACTTCTACTACTTGAACACCACCAACGATTTCTTTTTCTAACGTTAGTTTTGTCCCACTAATATCTAATTTTGTAGCCAATGAAACAAATGGTAAATCTAATTCTTCAGCAATCATTCCTGCTACTTGCGAACCATTGTAATTAATCGTTTCTTTACCTGTCAAGATTAAGTCAAATCCATTTGCTTTTGCATAGGAAGCAATTTGAGATGCAGTAAAATAAGCATCTGTGGCATCAGCGTCAATTCGAACAGCATCATCCGCACCGATAGCTAATGCCTTGCGAATGACAGAATCATCCGCCGCAGTTCCAACAGTGATAATTGTCACATTCCCGCCAATTGTTTCCTTTAATTCTAATGCACGAACAAGTGCATACCATTCGTCATAGGGATTTACAATATATTGAACACCATTTTCATCAAATTTAGTACTGCTGTCTGTGAAAGCAATTTTTGAAGTAGTGTCTGGCGATTTACTGATACATACAAGTATTTTCATTCTTTTTTAGTTTTCTTTTAACGTGCGTAAAATTAATAAATTTTACGTATTTAACATTTTTATTGGAAATAAATAAAATTCTTTTTTTCACATTTTTTTGTCTTAAATTTACCTCGTGATTTTTCAACGTAATGAATATAATTTTGGTCCGGTAGCTGTTCATTTAATGAACTTCTCGGATTTTGATCCCTCCCAGTTTTTACATCAGTTGACAAATATAGAAACAGAACGATTCTTTTCTTTTTCAAACATTCAAAGAAAACGAGAGTTTGTTGCGACTCGAATGTTAAGACATGAAATTTTTGGTTTTCAGCATATTCATTATGATAAAATTGGCGCTCCCTTTATCGAAGGGGAAGGGTTCATTTCTATAAGTCACTCAAAAAACATTGTTGGAATTGCCACCTGCATAGATTTTAAAATTGGTTTAGATATCGAGCCAATTAGCGATAAAATTGATAAGATTAAGCATAAATTTCTTTCTATCGGGGAAACAGAAAAATTGGATTGTAATTCTCTGATGGAATTAACAAAAGTTTGGTCTGGAAAGGAATCCTTGTATAAAATTTCTGGGACAAAAGGGATAAATTTCCGGACACAATTAGAAGTAGCGAAAGTGACTGAGGAAGAATGGAACGGTATTTATCAAAATGAAAATAACTCGTTTTCAACCGAATTAAATATCTTTGAACTAGATAATAGAATTATTTCCATTAATACAAAGGCTTGTGAAAAATTATCATACACTTTTTAATACAATTGCATCTAAAAAAGGACAGATCGCTATTTTGATTGATCCTGAAAAATGCGATAACGGGGCTGAGTTATTAGCGTTAATTAAGAAAGCTGAATTTGCGAAAATAGATTATTTTTTTATTGGAGGAAGTACCGTTACAAAAGGTGAATTTGAAGCGACGATTCATTTTTTGAAATTAAACACAACGCTTCCCATTGTTATTTTTCCAGGAGGATCTCATCAAGTTTCTGAAAAAGCAGACGCTTTGCTTTATCTAAGTTTACTTTCAGGCAGAAACCCTGATTTTTTGATAGGTCATCATGTGCGTTCGGCGAGTGAAATTTTTGCAATGGATCTTGAAGTTATTTCAACGGGATATATATTAATTGACGGAGGAACCCAATCTACGGTCGCGTATGTAAGTCAAACTACTCCAATCCCTCGAGAGCAAATTAGTATCGCTAAAAACACAGCGATTGCAGGAGTGCTTCAAGGAAAAAAAATAATTTATTTTGATGCAGGAAGTGGCGCAAAGAATTCAGTGCCAGTTGAAATGATAAGGGATACTGTTGTTCTACGGGTTCCAATAATTGTCGGTGGTGGAATACGTTCTATTGGTCAGATAAATGAATATAAACGTGCTGGTGCGAATGTGATTGTTATCGGGAATCATATTGAAGAAAATATTGATTTTTTATTAGATATTAAAGCATTTATTTCTGATAATAAAGGGAAAGATTAAAAAATAATATCGATTGTTTTTTATAAAATCGTATAGGTTTATCTTGTGTTATAAATTTGTTTTTCAGGTAGATAATTCAATTAATCACTTTGAAATTTAGCTAGTTTTCGAATGAATAATCTTTAAATTGTAATTATTGTCAATTACTTTTCCTAAAATTGTTTGATTTAACAAATATTGTGTTTATTTTTACTCTTTGATATTATATTTAATTGTTAAAACTATTATGAATAGACTATTTACTTTTTTAATATTGCCTCTAGCGGCACTTTTTAGTTTTGAATCTTTTGCTCAAGGTGAACATTTTAATTGTGGCACTTCTGAAAAAATGAGAGAATTATACAAGCAAAACCCTTCAATGGAGGCTGATATTGCTCGTTTAATACACAATTCTAGAACCAATAAATCGAATAAATCTGCGACAGATACATTATTAATTCCAATTGTTTTTCATATTATCCATCAATATGGAAGTGAAAACATTCCGGATGCAAATGTTTATGATCAAATTAAAGTATTAAACCGTGATTATTTAGCAAAAAATGCTGATACAAGTGAGGTTATTTCGGCATTTGATACATTAATTGGAAAAGCGTATATTCAGTTTCAACTAGCTTCAATCGATCCTTGGGGTAATTGTACAAATGGAATTGAACATATATACAGCCATGAATCTACACAAGGTGATGATAATTCAAAATTGAATGGTTGGCATAGATCACGTTACTTAAATGTTTGGGTAGTTTCTTCCATGAAAAATGGAGTTGCTGGTTATGCATTTTATCCTTCAGATGGTTTAGATTTTACGGTAGATGGGGTTATTATTTTAGATGATTATATTGGCAGACTGTCACCTAGTTCAGAAAATTCTTCACGTGCATTGACGCATGAAATTGGTCATTATTTGGCATTGCCTCATGTATGGGGTGATAATAACGATCCGATGATTGCTTGTGGTGATGATGGTTTACTCGATACTCCTGTAACAAAAGGATATAATTATTGTCCTGCTAATGCTAACGCAAGTAAAATATGTGACCCTGATGTTGTTGCTACTAGTCATGTTGGTACAGCTGAAAATTATCAAAATTACATGGATTATTCTTATTGCTCTGTTATGTTTACCGAAGATCAGGTGGATTTGATGAGGCTAAGTTTAGCTGTTGGCGAAGCTCAAAGACCTGATTTAACAACTGATTCTGTTCATGAACTAGTTGGAGTTGCACCTTATGTTTCTCCTTTGTCTCCGCCACTATGCACGCCTGTTGCAGATTTTTATGCTCCAGATGCTGGACGTTTTATTTGTCAAGGGGCTAGTGTGACTTTTCATGATGTTTCATGGAGAGCTGCAGTTGCATCTAGAGTTTGGACTTTTGAAGGAGGAACTCCTGCGACATCAACTACCGCTAGTCAAAGTGTAACGTATGATACGCCAGGATATAAAAAAGTAACTTTATCTGTTACAAATGCGAATGGAACAAATTCGGTTGTAAAAGAAAACTATGTGTATGTTTCGCCTTTATGGGCTGATTTTACTGGACCTTATTCAAATAACTTAGAAAGTGACAATGCGTTGTGGTTTTTAGTAGATAATCCTGAAAACTTATCTAACAAATTTAGCTTGAACTATGGTCACGGTTATTCTCTTAGTAAATGTTATAAATTAAACAACTTTAAAGATATCAATGCAGCATTACCTTATACAGCAGATTGGTATCATAATAGACGTTTAGGTGGTTCGAAAGGTGTTTTAATTACTCCTTCATTTGACCTTAGAAATACGACAGGAGTGTCTGTTTCTTTTAAATTCGCATATGCGTCTAACGCAACAGTTGCTGCTGATATCAAGGAAGGGTTTAAAGTTTATTACTCTAGGAACTGCGGTCAATCTTGGTCGCCCGTATCTGGAACATCTATTACTGGAACTTCAACTGTATCCGTGCCGGGAGGTTTCGTAAGCGGAGCTACCTTATTAACATCTGGGTATGCTGGATATACAGACTTTGCTCCAGCAACCAATGACCAATGGAAAACTTGTTCATTTAATTACAATCCTACAAGTCTTGACAATGAAGTAAGATTTAAAATTGAATTTACTGCTTCTGATCTATCTAGCAATTTTTATGTAGATAATTTTAATGTAGCGGGAACTTTAGGTCTTTTTTCTAATGACATTGATGATCTTGAATTGATGATTTATCCAAATCCACTCTCTTCTCAACAATCTATTAATGTATCTTATTTTGCTGGAGAAAATCCGGTAGAACTGATATTAAGAGATGCACAAGGAAAAGTCGTATGTAGCGAGAAAATTGGGATAACAAATTCAAAAGTAGAACATACATTGGAAATTGGAAAACCTCTTTCTGCTTCTTGTTATTTCCTTGAAGTGAAATCTGGAGGATTTTCTTCTGTGAAAAAAGTAGTAGTATTATAAGATTCTAATACGTTCTTTTTGAACGTTAATTCTGAATTATTATATCTATCCCAGTAAACATGTGTTTGCTGGGATTTTTATTTTTATATGCCTCTATGAGGCTTATGACTTGATATAAAGAAGAACGTCTTTACATCTAAATTCTATTTGCTACCTTTGATAAAAGAAAAAAATGTCAAAAATTCATCCATACTGTTTAACAATAGCAGGTTTTGACCCCTCAGGAGGTGCAGGAGTAATAGCAGATTGTAAGACTTTCGAGCAATTAAATGTTCACGGTTTGAGTGTTATTACGTGTAATACGATTCAAACAGAAGATCAGTTTTTTAGCTATAATTGGGTAGATTTTGAAATTATTAGTGATCAAATAATTAAATTACTTGAACGTTACCCCATTCGATTTATCAAAATTGGTTTAATAAAAGACTCAGAGATACTTTTAGCCATATTACAACTGATTCATTTGAGAGTTGAATCACCTGTTGTTATCTGGGATCCAATCGTGTGCCCAACGTATGACTTGAAGGGGAATGAGGAAAAAAAATTCGAAAGTAATTTTGCTGACATTGTAAAAATGATATCTGTAATTACTCCTAATTTACCAGAATTCAAGCTTCTTTTTGGAGAAATAAATCCAGAGAATTCTGATTGTACGGTGTATTTGAAAGGCGGACATTCTGAAGATAAGGGGAAAGATTTCTTGTATCATAATCAAAAAATATATCCTTTCAATCCTAAGATAAATACTAGTTTGAAGAAACATGGTACGGGATGTATTTTTTCTAGTGCTTTAGTAGCTTTTTTATCGAGAGAATTTTCGCTTAATAAATCCTGTTACAGAGCGAAACAATATGTGGAAAAACGAATACTATCTAATAAGACTTTGTTAGCCTATCATAAATAAATCCTAAGATTATTAGTTATTAATTCCCTGCAGTGAACACAAGTTATAGTAAAGTCCTTTCTTTTCTAGTAATTCAGAATGGGTTCCCATTTCTTTGATTTCTCCTTTTGAGAGAACAATAATTTGATCGGCTTTTTGTATCGTACTTAAACGATGCGCAATCACAAGAGATGTTCTTTCTTTCATTAAGTTTTCTAAAGCATCTTGCACTAGTTTCTCTGATTCAGTATCTAAAGCGGAAGTGGCTTCATCTAAGATCATTATCGAAGGGTTTTTTAATACAGCTCGCGCGATACTAATTCTTTGCTTTTGCCCTCCCGATAATTTATTTCCTCTTTCTCCAATGTTTGTTTCATACCCGTTTTCTAAATTCATAATAAATTCATGGGCATTTGCAATTTTAGCGGCTGCAATAATTTGCTCATCGGTTGCATTCAAAGCCCCAAAAAGAATATTGTTTTTAGCCGTATCATTAAACAAAATAGATTCTTGCGAAACAATTCCTATGTGAGAACGAAGATCATTGATGGATGCATCTCTTATATTTGTTGAGTCATAGTAAATATTCCCTTCTGTAACATCATAAAAACGAGGCAACAAATCCGAAATAGTTGATTTTCCACTTCCAGATTCACCAACAAGTGCATAGGTTTTACCACATGGAATTGTGAAATTTATATTTTTCAAAACAAAATCGTCTTTGTATTTAAAAGATACATTTTCGAACCTAAGTTCAGTCGATAATTCGTTTAATTTAGTTGGATTTTCTGTTTCAAATATTTTTTCATCTGTTGTCAATACGTCGTTGATTCGGTCTTGAGAAGCTTTTGTTTTGTTTAAAAAACCGATTGAAGAAGCAATTCCTTGTATGGGTCTTAATAATTGAGAAAACACCACAATAAATGTTATAAATTTCCCTCCGGTTAAATCCGTCTGCATGTCGATAATCATACTTCCGCCAAACCAAACGATACATACCAAAACGAAGGCTCCAAGCGTTTCATTTAAGGGGGAAGAAAGGTCTTTCTTTCGGAATGCTTTTGTTATTAATTCTTGGTGTTTTAGATTTGTTTTTTTGAAGGAAGAAAGCATCTGTGGCACAGCATTGAAGGCTTTTATAACTCGAATTGCTCCTAGTCCTTCTTCCATTTCAGAAGTTAAATGCCCCATCTGATCTTGTCCTTCTTTTGCTGTTTTTTTTAAACTTTTACCAATTCTTGAAATGATTAAGGCTGATATCGGAAGTAAAATAAAAGAAATTAAAGTTAATTGTGGACTTAAATAAACAAGAAAAGAGACGCTTATCAAAACCGCAATTGGTTCTCGGTAAATTAACTCTAATACACTTACTACTGCTACTTCAATGTCATTTACATCGGTTGTCATCCGAGACATTAAATCCCCTTTTCTTTCTTCAGAATAATAAGACAAAGGTAAATTCATTGCTTTTTCGTAAAGTTTATTTCGGATATCTCTTACAACGACCATCCGCAATTTTGATTGATGCCAAACAGTCGCATAGCGAAAAATATTTTTTAGTAAAAAAGCAGATAAAATTGAGATACAAATAAAGAGTAAAGCATCCTTTGGACTTCTTTCAATGGTGATACTCATAAAATAATTGAAGTAGTTGACCACATATTTAAAAAAATCAACAAAACCACCGCTATAAATTGGCTCTATCAAAGCGATTGGATTAACTTCCTTATCTAAAAAAATAATTTTAAAAAAGGGGATAAACATTACTAACGAAATTAAATTAAAAATCGTAAATAATATATTATACACAATCACCAAAATAGCGGTCATTCTATAGGTAAATGCGTACCTGTGAATCTCTAAAATCTCTTTCATATGAATGCAAAGATATGTTTTTGTTTGCCTTTTTTTAATCCATTGACAAAATTCTTTACTTTTGTACCATGAGTTCAATAAGACAAAGTAGAATTGAAGGTGTAATTCTTGAAGAATTATCCGTTTTTTTTCAAAGAAATGCAAGAGAAATTTGTTTAGGCGCGATGGTAAGTGTGACGGTGGTTCGTGTCACCTCTGATTTATCATTAGCCAGATGTTATGTTAGTATTTTCGCAGGTCCTGAAAAAGAAGAAGTCTTGACTTCCATCCGAGAGAATGTTAAAAAAATTAGAGGAGAAGTTGGTAAACGGTTAAAGAACATGCGTAAAATTCCTGAATTATTATTTTTTATTGATGATTCTTTAGATTATGCCAGTCAAATTGATGTGTTGTTGAAAAAAAGTTAATTTTCATTATTTCTAACAATAAATTTTTATCAACGTACCTTATTTTATAGCAAAAAGATATCTTTCTTCGAAAAAGAAAAAGAATGTTATTAATCTAATAACACGGATTTCCGTTGTTGGAATTGCCGTCACTACTGCCGCTTTAGTGATTCTCCTTTCTGCTTTCAATGGAATTGAGTCAATGGTGAATAAACTTTATTCAGAGTTTGATTCTGACGTTGTTATCCGTTCAGCCAGAGGGAAAACATTCAATGTAAATCAAATAGATTTTTCAAAATTGAATAAAATTGAAGGTGTAAAAAGGACTTCGCGTGCTATTGAAGAGGTAGTTGTTTTAAAAAAAGAAAAAAAATGGGTAAATGCTCAGATGCTGGGCGTAGATTCTAGTTTTTTACAGATGTCCAGCATGGAAAGTCACATGGTGGACGGCTTTCCGACCTTGAATGAAAACAACAGGGATGTGGCACTAATTGGAGCGACGCTGTTGGACAATTTAGGTGGTTATATTTCACAAACAGGATATGAAAGCCTTTCAATCTATGCGCCAAAGCGAAATGCTAAGGTGAAATTAGGTTCTAATCCTTTTACAACGAGTATCGTTCAATTGTCAGGAAGAATGAATTTCAATCGGGAAGTGAATGCCGAATTTATTGTTGTACCCCTAAAATATGCGAGTGAAATGTTGGATTATGGCTCGGATATAACCTCTGTTTGTGTTGAAGTCAAAGATAAATATGAAAATGAATTTGTAAAAGAAGAAATCATCAAGTTTCTCGGAAATGAATTTATTGTCAAGACAAATTATGAGAAAAATGAATTAATATTTAAAACCAGTAAAACAGAAAAACTAATCGTAATGATTATTCTATTGCTCATTTTTATTATTGCTGCTTTCAATCTTGTCGCATCGCTAACAATGTTGTTTATTGAGAAAATGGATAATATTAAAACAATGTCAAGTTTTGGAGCAGATCGTAAATTTGTGTTTAAAATTTTCTTCTTTGAAGGTCTAATGATTTCTTTAAAAGGTATAATCATTGGTTTGATTTTGGGTTATGCTATTTGCTTTGCCCAAATTTATGGCGAATTACTTCAAATGCCCAATTCTGGAGGTGAATCATTTCCAATCAAAATAAAGTTTCTTGACAGCATTACAATTATAACACTTGTTTGCACATTGAGTTTTTTAGCTTCCTATTTACCCGTGAAATATTTAATGAAGCGCAATTTTGAAAATCAAAACTTGTAACATTTAGATAGTTTTAGTGCAAAATCACCTAGTCAGTTTAAAATAATCCGATGACGTATCACGCTGTCCTTAATTTTGTTTCAGATTGTTAATATTAACTAAATCTGTATGTAAAATCTGAAACGATCGGATGTTATTTGCACAATTCCACTGCAATTGCAGATTTTCTTTGTAATTTTTACTATTGTTAAGAAATTTATTACTATTTCCTTTTCTTACTTAAAAGTTTTAAGTTATCTTTGCGCCAAAATTCAGAATTCATTTTAAAAGACACAGTAATGTCGGAAATTAAAGGAAAAATCTCTCAGGTAATCGGACCTGTAGTCGATGTAAGATTCGAAAAAGAAGTAGCTTTACCAAGTATCTTTGATGCTTTAGTAGTTGTAAAAGCGGATGGAACTAAAGTTGTTTTAGAAGTGCAATCTCACGTTGGTGAAAACTCTGTGCGTACTGTTTCAATGGACTCTACAGATGGTTTTACGCGTGGAATGGAAGCAGTTTCGACTGGGAGTGGAATAAAAATGCCAGTTGGTGATAAAATCAAAGGGCGTTTATTTAATGTAATAGGAGAAGCTATTGACGGTATCAATGTTGTTGATAACTCAGATGGTTTACCTATTCACCGGGAATCTCCAAAGTTTGAAGATTTAACTACAGCTACGGAAGTACTTTTTACTGGTATTAAAGTAATTGACCTAATTGAACCGTATGCAAAAGGAGGTAAAATTGGTTTATTTGGTGGAGCTGGAGTTGGTAAAACGGTATTAATTCAAGAATTAATTAATAATATCGCCAAAGCATATTCTGGTTTATCAGTATTTGCTGGAGTTGGTGAGAGAACAAGAGAAGGAAACGATTTACTTCGTGAAATGTTAGAATCTGGGATCATAACGTATGGTGCTGAATTTATGCACAGCATGGAAGAAGGTGGATGGGATCTTGATAAAATTGATGTAAATGAATTAACTAATTCTAAAGCTACTTTCGTTTTTGGTCAGATGAATGAGCCTCCAGGTGCACGTGCTCGTGTTGCTTTGTCAGGTTTAACTATGGCTGAATACTACAGAGATGGTGAAGGTGAAGGAAAAGGAGCTGATATTCTTTTCTTCGTAGATAACATTTTCCGTTTTACGCAAGCTGGTTCAGAAGTGTCTGCACTTTTAGGACGTATGCCTTCAGCGGTAGGTTATCAACCAACATTAGCTTCTGAAATGGGGGCTATGCAAGAGCGAATTGCTTCGACAAAAAATGGTTCTATTACATCTGTTCAAGCGGTTTACGTTCCTGCGGATGATTTAACGGATCCTGCACCGGCAAATACATTTGCGCATTTAGATGCTACAACGGTATTGTCTAGAAAAATTGCGGAATTAGGAATTTATCCAGCGGTGGATCCTTTGGATTCAACTTCTCGAATTCTTACTCCTGAAATCGTTGGTGAAGAGCATTATAACACAGCTCAACGTGTGAAATTCACATTACAACGATACAAAGAATTACAAGATATTATCGCAATTCTTGGTATGGATGAGTTATCTGAAGAAGATAAAATGATTGTACACAGAGCACGAAGAGTTCAACGTTTCTTATCACAACCTTTCCATGTTGCTGAGCAATTTACAGGTCTAAAAGGTGTGTTGGTTGACATTAAAGATACAATCAAAGCTTTTAATATGATCTTAGATGGTGAAATGGATAAATATCCTGAAGCAGCATTCAATTTGAAAGGTGGTCTTGATGAAGTTATTGAGGCTGGAGAAAAAATGTTGGTTGACGCGAATGTATAATTCACTAAAGATTATATAAAATGCACTTAGAAATAATTACCCCAGAAGCAAAAATCTTTGCAGGAGAAGTGGAAGCAGTTCTGTTACCTGGTTTAGATGGATTGTTTCAAGTATTGAAAGGACACGCACCTATTATTTCTGCTCTTGCAAAAGGAAAAGTGAAGATTGATCTTACTGCGGCTTTTGAACGTGATGAGAAATCAAGCGAAATGATTGAAGGTGATCAAAAAGATGCTAAAGTTATACGTGTAAGTATTAATGGAGGTGTTTTAGAGATGCAAAATGACAAAATTGTTTTGCTAGCCGAATAAATAGTTTAATAAAATTTAGGAGGGATCTGGTTTTCCATTTCCCTCTTTTTTGTTAAGGTATGTTAAGCTAATTAAATTAATTGTTTATAAAGACGAAACTTTCCTTATTTTCGTCGCTAATTCAAATTATTAAATGGATTATTTAAAACAAATAGACCCTACTAATATACCAAAACACATTGCTGTGATAATGGATGGTAATGGAAGATGGGCTCAACAGCAAGGTCACGAAAGATTGTATGGTCACAATTATGGTGTTGAATCTGTTCGAGAAGTTTTAAAAGCGGCAAAAGAGTTGAAAGTAAACTATTTAACTTTATATGCATTCTCCACCGAAAATTGGAACAGACCAAAAGAAGAGGTGGAGGGATTAATGGATCTGCTAATCCGCACGATTGCTGGAGAGGTTGATGAATTAAATAGCAAAGGAATTCGTTTGCTCACAATTGGCGACACAGAAGGCTTGCCAGAGGGTTGCAGAAATGAATTAAAAAAAGCAATTGAAATTACCTCTCACAATACCGAAACAAGTTTAATCTTGGCCTTAAATTATAGCGCCCGTTGGGAAATTATTAATGCAACAAAAAATATTGCCCAAAGGATTAAAAATGGTGAAATTGATCTCGATGCAATTGATGATAAAATGTTTGATGATGCATTAACAACAGCTGGTATTCCTGATCCTGAATTATTGATTAGAACAAGCGGTGAAAATCGTGTTAGTAATTTTTTACTATGGCAAATTGCGTATTCTGAATTTTATTTTACAGATGTTTTATGGCCAGATTTCAAAAAAGAAGATTTATACAAGGCCGTATTAGACTATCAATCTCGTGAACGTCGCTTTGGATTAGTTTCAGCGCAAATAAGTAAGTAACTATGACATTGATACATCGATTTTTTCACTGTTTTATATTTTTAAGTATAGCTTTTTCAGCGACTGCCCAACAAGATCCAATTACCATTGGTGGCGGAGTAGAGATTGATTTTAAGTCGCCTAAAAAATATGAAATTGGGGGAATTCGAATTGATGGAGCTGATAATTTTGACCACTCAGCAATAAAATTAATTGCAGGACTTAGCCAAGGTCAAACGATTCAAATTCCGGGTGAAAAAATTTCGAAAGCAATAAGAAATTTATGGAAAGAGGAACTGTTTTCTGGTGTGGAAATTTTTGTTGAAAAGGAAGTTGCAGGAGTTGTTTATTTAGTAATTAAATTGAAGCCAAGACCTAAGTTATCAAGGTTTAAATTTAAAGGGGTCAATAAAAGAGAAGCAGATAAAATTAGAGAAGAAATTACATTATTTTCCGGAAAGACAATTACAGAAAATTTGGTGTATTCTACAAACAATAAAATTAAAAACTATTTCAAAGAGAAAGGTTACTATTCAGTGGAGGTGAAAATTAATCGGATTGTCGATACTTTAATCAATAATTCAGAAATATTTTTAATCGATATTACTAAAAATCAAAAAATTAAAATTGCGAAGTTAAATATCATTGGCAATGAATCTATTCCCACATGGAAATTAAAAATGGCGATGAAAGATACTAAGCAAACTGCTTTTTGGAGATTTTGGAAGCGTTCAAAATACACCAAAGTTTCCTACGAGCGAGATAAAATTGCCATGATGAATAAGTTTAATTCCATTGGTTTAAGGGATGCGATGATTACATCTGACACCATGTTTTTACAAGATAAAAAAAGCTTAATTATCAATATTAATATTTACGAGGGACTTAAATATTACTTTGGAAATATCGATTGGATTGGAAATACTAAGTTTCGTTCTAGTTATTTAGACACTGTTTTAGGGATAAAAGATGGAGATATTTACGATAAGTCATTATTGGATACTCGTTTAAATATGAGTCAAGATGGACGTGACATTTCATCTTTATATATGGACAGAGGTTATTTGTTTTTTCAAATTACTCCTGTTGAAACAAATGTGACCAATAATCATATCAATTTTCAAATGAGATTGATTGAAGGAAAAGAAGCTCGAATTAAAAGAATTATTATCAAAGGCAATACTAAAACTAATGATTATGTGATTCGTCGAGAAATAAGAACCAAACCTGGAGATCTTTTTAATCGTAATGACATTATCCGTACACAAAGAGAATTAGCGCAATTGGGGTATTTTAATGAACAAGGGTTCCAAATAAATCCAATTCCTAATCCTGCCGACGGAACAGTAGATATTGAATATACGGTGGAAGAAAAGTCCTCAGACCAAATTGAATTATCGGGTGGATACGGTGGAAGAAATGGATCTACTAGCAGCATGAGTGGCATGAGTGGATACGGCGGTGGGGGCTTGATCGGTACGCTTGGTTTAACATTTAATAATTTTTCAACAAAAAATTTCTGGAAAAAAGATTCATGGTCTCCATTACCAGGAGGAGATGGGCAAAGATTATCAATTAGAGCTCAATCAAATGGAAAATATTACCAAGGGTATAATTTCTCATTTACTGAACCATGGTTAGGAGGAAAAAAACCAAATTCTTTAACGTATTGGGTCAATCATACAGAACTAAACAGAAGTGGTTTAGCAAAGTCAAACACCAACTATAGCGGATTGGGAGTTACTGGTGTAGGTGTAGGGTTAGGAAGAAGAAAAAAATTTCCAGATGATTATTTTAGTGCATATTATGAATTATCTTATCAATATTATGATATTCGATCATATCCACTTTGGGCTGTTTTTCCTACCGGATTTGCAAATGATTTAAGTTTAAAATATGTACTTCAACGAAATTCAATTAGTGCGCCAATTTATCCTCAAGGGGGATCAAATATTACATTCACAGCCAAAAGTAGCGCCCCATATTCATTGTTCGAAGGGGTTTCTGATTATTCAAATCAAACTGCTCAGGAGCGATATAAGTATTTGGAATATTTTAAAATTAAATTCACAGGTGAATGGTTTTTACCTTTAACTGCGGATAAAAAATTGGTGTTAAGAACGCGTTATGGATTCGCATTTTTGGGAAGTTATTCTGCTTCAAAAGGGTTAATTCCAAGTGAAAGATTTAGTTTAGGAGGAAGTGGTTTGACGGGTGTTGGACAAATGGGAGGAAGAGAGGTGATTGCCCTTAGAGGGTATGAAGACAATTCTGTTTCATCTTCTTCTGGCGATCCGGTGATTGCAAAATATGTGATGGAAGTAAGGTATCCGATTTCATTAAATCCTCAAGCTACATTTTATGTTTTGGCTTTTGCCGAAGCTGGAAATACATTTCCTTCTATAGCTAAGTTTAACCCAATGAATGTAAAACGTTCAGCAGGGGTTGGAATTCGAGTATTTTTACCAATGTTTGGTATGTTAGGCTTGGATTATGGTTTTGGCTTTGATAAATTGGACGCATGGTCCTCTGGTTACCAGAGTGCTAGCGGGTCTGATGCAGATATTATTTCAAAAGGGTATCATGGAAAAGTCAGTTTCTCAATCGGTATGAATTTAGGGGATCTCTAAGAGACGAAAATGGATGTAGGCGTTTTCTCAATTTTCACAAAGAAATTACAATATTTTAGTTAGTTTTGTCGTTTGGGATTAAAAAAAAATATGAAAAAATTTATTCTTGCTTTATTTCTATTTTTTGGCACAGCATTTGTCTTTGGGCAGAAGTATGCATACATAGACTCCGATTATATTTTGGAAAACGTTCCTGAATACAAGGATGCAAAAGAAAAATTAGACAAATTAGCGGATCGATGGACAAAGGAAATAGAAGAAAGATATGCGATTTTAAAAACTAAAAAAGATAATTTTTCTAGAGAGGAAGTTCTTTTACCTGCGGAAGAAAAGCAAAAGCGAAAAGATGAAATTGTGAAGATGGAAACTGAGGCTATGGAATTGCAGAAAATGCGTTTTGGTGTTAAAGGAGATTATTTTCAAAAGAGACAAGAATTAGTGAAACCGATTCAAGATAAAGTTTTTGATGCAATGCAAACAGTGGCTTCAAAAAAGGCATATACGTTTGTGTTTGACAAAGCAAATCAGAGTAATTTAGTTTACGCTGACCCAAAGATGGAGATTAGTGATGCTATCTTAAAGGAAATGGGAATCACCGTTAAATAGTTATGAATAATAAATAAATATATAAGAAAAATGAAAAAGTTAGTATTATCGATTTTAGTAATGTGTTTTGTAGGTTATATATCTGCGCAGCAAAAATTGGGTCATGTGAATTCAGACTCGTTATTAACTATAATGCCATCCCGTCAAAAAGCAATTTTATCACTTCAAAAATTTGAAGAAGATGGGTATAAAGAATTACAAGAAATGGAAGCAGATTTCAATAAATCTGTTGCCTATTATGAAGCAAATCAAGCCACATATAGTCCAGTCATAAAAAAAATTGAAGAAGAAAAATTAAGAAAAAAATCTGCAGGAATGGAAGAGAGACAGCAATCTCTTAGTACAGAATTACAAGCAGTAAGCCAAGATTTGAATAAACCAATTTTAGCAAGACTTCAGCAAGCAATTGAGATTGTTGCTGACCGTAAAAAGTTGAGTTATGTATTTGCTGAAAATGTTGCTCTTTATACCAAAGGAGGAATAGATGTTACTGCTGAAGTATTGGTTGAATTGCTAAAATTGGACGCTGCTTCAACTCCAAAATAATTTATTAACCTGTTTTCTGTGTTAATAGTAAAGGGTAATCTTATTTGATTACCCTTTTTTTTGTAGCTTTGATAGTATTTTTAATATAGTTCGGGTTTAAAAAGTTCCTAATGAAAAGTAAAACACCCATCGGTATTTTTGATTCAGGATACGGAGGATTAACAATTCTCTCAGATATTCAAAAAAAAATGCCGCAATATGATTATTTATATTTAGGTGATAATGCACGTGCTCCCTATGGGAATCGTTCTTTTGATGTTGTTTATGAATTCACATTAGAGGGTGTTAAAGAATTGTTTTCAAGAGGATGTGAATTAGTAATTTTAGCTTGTAATACTGCTTCGGCTAAAGCACTTCGGACGATTCAGCAAAATGATTTACCGAATTTAGATTCAAATAAAAGAGTTCTTGGTGTTATTCGTCCAAGTACAGAAATAATAGGAGATTTTTCTATATCAAATCATGTCGGAATTCTCGCAACAGAAGGAACGGTTAAATCAATGTCCTATCCCATAGAAATAAATAAATTTTCGCCGGATACAATCGTTTCGCAGCATGCCTGTTCAATGTGGGTTCCATTGATTGAAAGCGGTAACTATGAGTCAGAGGCTGGGCAAATGTTTATCAAAGAGGATGTAGAAAAGTTGTTACTAAATGATCCTAAGATTGATGTAATTATTTTGGGGTGTACACATTACCCTATTTTAAAATCATTTATTGAATCAATTGTCCCTCCTTATATTAAAGTGATTGCTCAGGGTCCGATTATTGCCGAAAAATTAGCTGATTATTTACATCGACATCCTGAAATCGAAAGTGTTTGTTCTAAAAATTCTTCCACAGATTTTTTAACAACTGAAAATAGTGATGATTTTAATGCAAAAGCGTCTGTTTTTTTTGGAAAAAAAATTAAATCTGAACATATCAAACTTTGATAGAGACGATAGAATGAAAGATACAAGACCACGTTGTTCATAGACAAATTTCATTTTCAGAAAATTATTTTTTATTTTTCTTGAATCTTAAAGTCTTTCAATCTTGTGTCTTTCTATCTTCAGTCTATTTATCTATCTTTACAAAATAACAATAAAGTATGAGTGAGCAACGAACAGAATTGGGACAGCTTGGTGAGTTTGGCCTAATTGACCATTTAACAAAGAAATTTAAAAATAATCTCCCAACGACTATTAAGGGAGTAGGAGATGATGCTGCGGTTATCTTTATTTCTGAAGAAGAGTCTTTACTCGTTTCTACCGACTTTTTGTTGGAAGGTGTACATTTCAATTTAATGTATATGCCATTGAAACATTTAGGATATAAAGCTGTTGCAGTGAACGTTTCTGATATTTGTGCCATGAATGGGGTAGCAGAGCAAATAACTGTTTCCATCGCTGTTTCAAGTCGTTTCCCTGTGGAAGCTTTGGAAGAATTGTACGAGGGCATTCAGTTAGCTTGCGAACAATACAATATTGATTTAATTGGTGGAGACACCGCTTCGTCGTTGACTGGCCTGATGATTAGCGTTACGGCTGTTGGAAGAGCTAAAACAAATGAAATTACCTATCGAACAGGAGCTAAGGAACATGATTTATTGGTGGTAACTGGTGACCTCGGTGGCGCATATATGGGTTTACAAGTTTTGGAAAGAGAAAAAGAAGTATTTAAAGCAAGCCCCTCTATTCAGCCAGATTTAGATGGTCATGATTATATTATTGAGCGACAATTAAAGCCAGAAGCTCGAAAAGATATTATTGGATTTTTAAAAAAGTTAGAGGTCGTTCCAACGTCCATGATCGATATTTCTGATGGTTTAGCTTCTGAAATTTTACATTTGTGTAAAGCAAGTAATGTGGGTTGTCATGTGTATGATGAAAAAATTCCAATTGATGCTCAAACTTCTATCGCGGCCATTGATTTTAATTTAGATCCACATACCTGCGCCTTGAATGGAGGGGAGGATTATGAGTTATTGTTTACAGTTGCACAGTCTGATTTTGAGAAAATTAAGGGCAATCCAAATATGACCATCATCGGCCATATTACTGATGCGACCGATGGAATATATTATGTAGATAAAAATGGATCTGCAATCGAGTTAGCAGCGCAAGGTTGGAATCATTTTAAGGGATGAACAATCGAGTGAAAAATTAATGATTTAACAATATTGGGATAATAAAAAAAGTTGCCCAATTATAAATTTTGGTTTACTTTTGTCATAAGTATTTTGTTGTCATCCTTGAAGTTAAGTGTAAGCTTTGTACTGAAACCAACAAAATAATTTTTTGCATTTTGCCCTGCTATGGCTAATATAGGTTTAACTATTTTATTATCGTTATTCTTTACATCAACTTTTTTTTCTCAACAATTAATACTAAATGAGGTTTCTCAAGGAACAGGGTCGTCTGAATATGTTGAATTTGTTGTTATTGGTTCTGTGACTTGTACATTACCTGTACCGTGTATTGATCTTAGAAAAGTGATTATTGATGATAATAATGGTTATTTTGCTAGTGGAACAGGAACAGGAATAGCCTCTGGAGCGGTTCGTTTTGCTGACAATGTTTTTTGGTCTTGCGTTCCTCAAGGTACGTATATCGTTATTTACAATGAAAATAGTCCGAACACTAATTTACCTCCTGATGATATTTCATTGACAGATGGTAATTGCAGGTTAGTAATGCCGGCATCTTCGAACTTACTTGAAGGAACTACTGTAAATAGCCCGTCAACATTAACCAATTTATATCCTCCAAATCCTGATTGGAGCGCAGGAGGATCTTGGGCACCATTAGCAATGAGTAATTCGGATGATTCTTTTCAAATTCCAAATTTGGCGATCAATGGAACTCCACTGCATGCTGTTAGTTGGGGAAATAATACAAATGGATCTATTATTTATTTCGCAGGAGCGGCAACTTTAAAAGTTTTTTCGTTTGTGAATTCTATTTCTAACGATTGGAATATGCAAGCGAATTGGGTAGCGGGTGATGTTGGTATAAACGAAACACCAGGTGCTGCAAATAGTCCCGAAAACAATGCTTGGATTGCGTTAATGAATCCCATTTGCGGAGTGCCAATACCCATTTCTCTGAGTTCAATTATTGTTAATGAAAGTTGCAGCGGGCTATGTGATGGTTCCGCAGGAATTATTGCTACGAGTACCGCAAGCGCTTTAAATTATTTATGGCAGAGCGGGCTTACCTCTCAAAATATTACCAACCTATGTCCAGGAACGTATAGTGTGATAGTGTCAGCAGCGGATGCTTGTCCGGGAGCAGGAAGTTCTATTTCCGTTACCATTCAACCGGGTACTGCAGTTCCAGACGCAACAATTACAAATGCTGGACCATTTACAATTATATCCCCTGTTCAGCAATTAATTGCAGCATCATCAGGAAGTATTTGGACGTCGGATTGTGGTTCATGTTTGAGTGCATCTGGTATTTTTGACCCCCAAATTTCTGGTGTTGGCACATTTCAGATCTGTTATGCAGTTGGGTCGGGAATATGTTCAGCAAATGATTGTATCACGATTGATGTTTCATCAGGGTGCGCGCCTCAGCAAACTACCGAGTTTATTTCTATTTGTGAGAATGACAGCGCATTTATTTTTTCAAATTGGGAGAATTCTGCGGGAAATTATAGTCATTTATATACTTCAATAGATGGATGTGACAGCACGCATTTAATTTCTCTCTCCTTATTGCAAGCCAATCCAGTGATTGACAATTTAACTTTATGTGAAAAAGATTCTATTTTTATTGGTGGAAGTTGGATTCATACTTTAGGAACGTATACTGTTCAAGAACAAAATAATGACGGTTGTTTTTACGATCACATAACAACGCTAGTAGATGAAAATTGCCCAAAAGAAGAAATGGTTATTTACATTCCGAATGCAATTACACCTAATAATGATGGAATAAATGATATTTTTAAAATTGAAATTTTAGGAGGAATTGTTGAAAGCGGTTTTATTTTAGATCGTTGGGGCCACCAAATTGCCACTTTTAGTGAAAATAAAGTTACTTGGAATGGAACAAATGCACAGGAACAAATTGTACAAAATGGCGTTTATACCTATGTCGTAACCTGTTTTTCAAGTTCAGAATTCAGAAAAGTTGAAAGAGGCTTTGTTGCGGTTATCCGATAGATCAAACTTCAAAATAAAATAATTTTTAGTTTAATTCTTGTGGTTTATTTTATTCTCAATTGTCCAGCCGATCAAAAAAGCACGTTGTTTTGCAAATTCTACTTTTTCGCCTGCAAAAAGTTCATCTAATGTTTTGTTAAACAAAGAAATCCAGCGATCAAAATGCGTTTTATCTAATTTCATATGCAGATGCTTCTCGGTCACGTTTGTTGTATAGCCAGTTTCATCTAATAGCACAAATGACCAAAAGTTGACCATTTTTGGAAGATGAGTTGGAAGATGAAGTGAATTAAAAAAGGGAGAAAGTAAGGCGTCTTTCATGATTTCCCCATAAAAAGTATCTACTAAAAGAACGATGTCTTCTTTTTCTTCAATATCTCTCATTTTTTAAACCAACTTGAATACATGATGTAATTGTTAGCGATTCTTTGAACTTCACCCTCGAAAAGTTCAGGACTTAAATTCTTCACTTTTTTTGCAGGAACACCCGCATAAATTGTCCCGCTTTCAACCCTTGTTCCTTCCAGTAAAACTGCCCCAGCGGCAATAATGCAATTCGCTTCAATGTAACAATTATCCATCACAATCGCTCCCATACCAATGAGAACATTATCTTCAACAGTGCAACCATGTACCAAGGCATTATGTCCAATTGAAACATTATTTCCTAAAATCACTTTGGTTTTTTCATAGGTAGCATGAATAACAGCTCCGTCTTGAACGTTGACTTTATTTCCCATTTGTATCGAGTTCACATCGCCTCTCACTACCGCATTAAACCACACTGAACATTGATTCCCCATTACTACATTTCCAATAACAGTTGCGTTTTCAGCTAAAAAGCAATCTTCTCCAAATTGCGGATCAACTCCTCTACAAGGTATAATTAAAGCCATTTTACGAATTTTTGATTAGAATTATTTTTAATAGGTAGACATTACATTAAATATTTTTTCCATTTGATCAACCACCATGGACGCAGAACAATTGAAATTATTAACAATAATAGCAAAAGCGATTTTTTTTCCAGAAGTAGAATCAATATATCCAGCGTATGATTTTATTCGATTCATAGTTCCACTTTTAGCTCTGATTTTTCCATGACCAAGCTGATTTTTACAAACGCTCGTCAATGTTCCCGAACAGCCAGACAAAGGAAGCGTGGATAAAAATGCTTTGTAATTGGGTGACTTATACATTTCGGATAATAGATCACAAAAGTGTTTTGAACTGATGGCATTTGTTCTTGACAAGCCGCTTCCATCTTTAATATACAAACCCGAGCAATCAAATTTCTTTTCCCAATATTTTTCAAGTTGCGCGAGTGAATTCTCAGTGCTACCATCTTCAGAAACAGTGTAACCAATAAGACAAAGTAATTCTTCGGCAAATAAATTCACACTTGTCATATTCGTTTGTGTCGCAATAGATAAGATGGATGGTCCATTTTGTGTGTATAGTAACTGAAAATTTTCACCATATCTTTCTTTCACTTTAGACGAATCAATTTGTCTTGCAGCCAGCGGTTTTTTTTGTGCTAGAACCCCTTTTGCTTTTAATACTTTATCAAATTCATACGCAATTTGATACTCAGGGTCAGGCAAACTTCCTTTTACCACAAAGGAGTGATTATTTAGCGGTAATGTACCTGTGCCAAATCTATCAGTGGAAAAAGGAGCGCCAAAAATAGTGGAGTTGTCAATCTCTTTTTGAGAGGAAGTAATGTAGTTATGAAATTGAAAATTTTGCACCTTTGGAAAAGTAGAAATTAATTCTGTCTTCGCGCCTGCTGAGGATCCAGTTTTGAAAGAATATTTGATCATATTATCATACAAAACTAACCCAGAAGGCCCAGCGCCATAATAATTACCCATGTCCGACCAGTTCCATCCATCTGGAACGCCGGCATAGCCAAATTCAGAGCCATCAGCAATGATAGATCCCGAAATTCCTTTTATTCCTCTTTCCCATAATGTATCTGCCCATAATTTTAAAAATTCATTTTCTGTCCCTTCTTTACAAAAATATTTACTACCCAACGTAGGATCACCCCCACCACGAATCCATATATTTCCATGTAGAATTCCATCTTCATCAACTTTTCCTTCAATGTAGAGGCGTGTTTTTGGTAAATAACTTGGGCCTACTATTTCGAGAGCTGTTGCTGTTGAAAAAAGTTTTGTGGTAGAAGCTGGAGGTAAAGATACTTTTGGATTATGGTCTGCAATTGTTTTTCCAGTAGCTAAATCTATTGCACAAAATGAAATAGAAGCATTCGTAAAGGCAGGATTATTTTTGAAAACAGTAACAGCATTTTGAACGGAATTTTGTCCAAAAGCGCATTGAATTGAAATTAATGTAAAAATTAAATAGGAACTTAGTATCTTCACGTTTATTTTTTGTTAAATTTCAGAATAAAAAGTTTTATATCGTGAAAAAATAAATAAAACTTTTTAACAGTCATGTGACAATAAGAAACGAAAAACAGGAATTAGAAAAAATAGCAATTAATATAGAAAGAAAAAATAAGGATATGGCGAAAGTTCTTCGAATAATTAACAGATTTAACATTGGAGGACCGACCTATAATGCTACTTTTTTAACGCGATATTTACATGATGATTTTGAAACTTTATTGATAGGTGGCACGCATGAAAAAGGAGAGGCCGATTCTTTACATATTTTAGAACAGTATGGGGTAACCCCTTTATTGATTTCTGAGATGCAGCGAATTCCAAGTTTAAAAAGTGATAGAGCAGCCTATAAAAAAATAAAGCAAATCATAGAGGAATTCAAGCCTGATATTGTTCACACACATGCAGCAAAAGCCGGAGCCTTAGGCAGGAGAGCAGCCTTTGCTTGCAATGTTCCAATTGTCATTCACACTTTTCACGGACATGTTTTTCATTCCTATTTTGGTCGATTCAAGACATTTATTTTTAAATTTATAGAACGAAGATTAGCTGCCAAATCAGATGGTATTATTGCAATTTCGGATATTCAAAAAAGAGAATTATCTGAAATACATAAGATTTGCGAGCCGTCAAAAATTCAAGTTATACCGCTAGGATTTGATCTTGAAAAATTTCATTTAGACAAAAAAGAGAATCGAGCTATAACGAGAGAAAAGTTCAATATTGAATCAGATGAAATAGCAATTGCTATTGTTGGTCGACTGGCACCCATCAAAAATCACTCATTATTTTTGGATGTAGTCGATGAAATATCAAAAAAAACAAGTAGGAAAATTCGGTTTTTCATCGTAGGAGATGGAGAAGAAAAAGAAAAAATTGAGAAAAGAGTACTTGAAATAAATGAGCAGAAGTTGGTTAAAATAGAAATGACTTCTTGGATAAAAAACATTGGAGAGTTTAATGCAGGAATGGATATTATGTGCTTAACATCTGATAACGAAGGCACTCCAGTTAGTCTTATTGAAGCTCAAGCAGGCGATTTACCAATTATTACAACGGATGTTGGAGGAGTGAGAGATGTAATATTAGATGGTCAAACAGGTTGGATTGTGCCCAAAAATAATGTATCTTTGTTTACTGAAAAATTATTACTTTTGGTGGAAGATGAGATGGAGAGAAATCGCTTAGCACAAAATGGGTGGAATTTTGTTGAAAAGAAGTTTCATTATACAACATTGGTAAAAAACATGGAAGATTATTACCGATTATTATTGAATAAAAAAAATAAATGATTTTTTTAAATTGTAAAAAACTGTTCGGAGTACTTTTTCTAGCATTGATGCTAGGAAGTTGTGCAATTAATAGTAATATGATGTTTAAAATACCTAAAGACGGCTCTTTTAAGTATGATTCTATTCCGATTAGACCCGTAGAGAATTACAAAATTTCAATTGATGATAAACTTACCTTTAACTTAAGTACGAATAAAGGTAAAAATTTGATTGAAGGTTTGACTGGAACGTCCATTTATGGTGAAGTTGTTAATCAAAATACAACAGGGATAAATAATAGATATTCAATAACAAATACTTTTTTGGTAAAAACAGATGGATTTGTAGAGATTCCTGTTTTAGGAAATGTTTTTGTGAAAGGACTTACGCTTGAGCAATGTGAAGATACGCTAGAAAATCTATTTAAACATCAGTACAATGAGCCTTTCATCCAGATGAAGATCACCAATAGAAGATGTATTGTCTTTGCTGGAAATGGAGGAGATGCAAAGATTATCCCGCTTGAAAACTCTAATACCACTCTTTTAGAAGTCATAGCATTGTCAGGTGGTATTTCAACAAGAGGAAAATCGAGATTTGTGAAAGTAATGCGTAAAGTGAATGAAAAACGCGAAATATATTTAATTGATATCTCGAACATTGACGGAATAAAATATGCAGATATGATCGTTCAAGCGAATGACTATATTTACATTGAGCCAAGGGCTGAGTTAGTGAAAGGAACTTTGTCCGAATGGGCGCCGATTTCCTCTCTAATTTCCTCTGTTTTGATTACCTATTCTATTTTTCAAAAATACAAGTAAAAGTAAAATTAAGTGAAAGAAAAAACAAAAGTAGTAAACAAAGAATTTGATATGCAAATTCTTTTGACGGTGCTGAAAAGACATTGGTGGACACCTATTTTATTAATTTTACTATTCTGGTCACTTGCTTTTTTTTATTTGCGTTATACCAAGCCGGTATATGATTCAACCATGTTGATTCAGCTGGGCAGTAATGACAATGCTAAGGATGTAATGGAAATTGAGGGGATCAGCAAAGGAGATGAAAATATGTCTTCAGAAGTTGAATTATTGAAATCTCAATTATTATTTAAACGTGCACTTGAAACTTTAAATTTTCATACCAGCGTATACTCGAAAGGGGCTGTATTAACCGAAGAATTATATAAATCAGGTGTATTTCAAATCCAACCATATGCGCTGAATGATTCGAGTTTAGTTGATGTACCAATTGTTATTACGGTTGATGAAAAAAATATAATTTATTTGGATTATGTGAAGAATGGTGTTAAATGTGGCGTTCGAGGAAAAATTAACCAGCACATTATTAATAAAGATTTTGATATCATCATTAGAACGAGTAATATTTCACTTTTTAAGAAAACGTCAGAATTAAATAAAGTTTTTTTTCAATTTAATAGTATCTTAAGTTTAAGTAATCGCTTATTACCTTCGTTGCAGATTATTCCAGTTAATGATGAGGCGAAGACAATTCAAATTTTATATAGTGGCGAGAACACTCAATTATGCCACGATATTATACTTGCAGTTGCCACTTCATTCATGATTTTTGATGATGAAATTAAAAGGAAAGGATCGGAAAATTCAATAAAATTTATTGATACCCAAATGGCTATTTTAGCCAATCAAATTACGAAATCGAAAGACAGTATAATGAGTATTCAAAGTAATACTGAATATATGTTACCCGATCTATTTGAAACGACTGTTTTTGCGGAAGTGGCTTCTTTAAAAGAAAAATTAGCTGAAATTGACGATGAACTTAGATTATTGAGAATTGTTAATATTAAATTAAAAGATCCTAATAGATATGAAGTATATAAACTTCTACCTGAATTATTAGGTAAAAGTTTTGAATCATTAGTAACGAAAAAGATTTCAGATTTACTCATGTTGTTAGAGCAAAAAGAAAATTTATTATTTGATGTCACAGAAGAGCATTCCGGAATAAAGATATTGAATCAGAAAATATTATTAAAATCTCAATCAGTACTAAAAAGCATCGCTATAGTTGCAGAAAAACTTAACCAAGAATCAGTGTTATTAAATGCTAAGATTAACATGAATGAGGAGAGGGTGAAGGTTTTACCAGGTAAAAAAACAGAATTTGGACGATTGACGAAAATTCAGGAATTGAATCAGCAATATTATAATTTGTTAACTGAAAATAAGTTTAAATATTCTATTTCTGATGCAGGTTACACAACTAATAATAAAATGTTGAGTATGCCAACTTTAAATGAAACCCCTATTTCTCCCAACAGTAAATTAATTACATTTTCTTTTGTTGCGATAGGATTTATTATAGGTTTAGGTATTTTATTTCTAAAATTCATCACTTTCAATGAAATTAACATATTAGATGATTTAAATAAACTATTACCTGAAAAGGTAACTACATTGGGAGGAGTTCCTTTAGTGAAAAATGACATGCAATATTCTCAATTACTAGCTTTTGATTTTCCTAAATCTCAATTAGCAGAAGCATTTAGGAATATTCGAACAAATTTGAATTATATCAACACAAATTATAAAACGATTGCTATCACTTCATCCATTTCCGGTGAAGGTAAAACTTTTGTTGCTTTGAATTTAGCAGGGATTCTTGCTATGTCTGGAAAAAAGACAATCGTAATTGATTTAGATTTACGTAAACCAAAAATTCATTTAGGGTTTAAAGCAACAAATGAAAAAGGCATGAGTGGTCTAATAATTAATCAGTATACAATAGCTGAATGTATTCAGAAGTCAGCTATAGATACATTAGATTTCATTACAGCAGGTCCTATTCCTCCGAATCCTTCTGAGTTAATAATTAGTGATAGTTTTAGAGAGAAATTGGAAGAATTAAAGTTAATGTATGATATTATTATTATCGATAATCCTCCTGTTGGCTTAGTTTCAGATGGTATTAGGAATTTAACAGATGCTGATATTCCTATTTATGTATTTAAGTCCCATTATTCTAAACGAACATTTATCAAAAAAATTGACGACCTTTTTGAAATGCAACAATTAAAATCTTTGAATGTAATTCTTAATGGAGTTAAATCTAGCCGAAGAAATGGCTCGTATGGCTACGGCTATGGTTACGGTTATGGTTATGGCTACGGTTATGGTTACGGAGGATACGGTGAAAAAGACGGTTATTTTAAAGAAGATGAATCAAAAAACTTTTTTATTAAATTATTGAAAAAAACAGGAATCTTTAGATTATTAAGAAGATGGTTATAACAAAGTGCAGAATACCAGGTTTATTAATCATTGAGCCTCGCGTTTTTGAAGATGAAAGAGGTAGTTTTTTTGAAAATTTTAATGAAAAAAAATTTAGAGAGTTAACGGGTGTTAATAATCCCTTTTGCCAGGATAATGAATCAATTTCAAAGAAAAACGTATTAAGAGGCCTGCATTTTCAAGCACCTCCTTTTGCTCAAGGAAAATTAGTAAGAGTTTCATTTGGAAAAGTGCTGGATGTTGCAGTTGATATTAGAAAGGATTCGCCGTTTTATGGGCAACATGAGTTGATTGAATTATCAGCAGAAAATAAAAAACAATTTTATATTCCGCCTGGCTTTGCTCATGGATTCTTAACGATGGAGGAAAATTCTATTTTTAATTACAAGTGTACAAACTACTATTCTCCTGTTTCTGAGGGTACTATACAATGGAATGATAAGGATTTAGAGATCAATTGGCCTGTCGATGAGCCAATTGTATCTGAAAAAGATCAAAATGGGGAAAAATTCAGTAATTTTGTTTCTCAATTTTAAATTTATAAGGTGCTGTATTCTATTATTGAATTTATAAGTTTTTTTGTTGGAGGATTTATTCTCTCCTTGCTATGTAATGAGGTTCTATTACGTTTTTCAAAGTCGCTTGGAATTAGAAATAATAATGATGTAGTTATTAGATGGAGTAATGAGTCTAAACCTTCTCTAGGAGGTGTTAGTTTTTTTATTGTGTTTATTTTTTCTTCCATTATATATTCAATGGTCTATTTTGAGCAAAATATATTTCATAATATTCAGTACAGTGGATTAATTTTAGCGGGTTCAATTGCTTTCTTAATGGGGTTGGCAGATGATGCTTACAATACGAAGCCTTTGGCTAAGCTTTCAATTCAAATTTTGTGTGGGGTAGTTTTTGTATTAACGGATACGAAATTAGACTTGTTTCATAATAATATTTTAGATGGATTGATTACGATAATTTGGGTAATTGGAATTATGAATTCTTTGAATATGTTAGATAATATGGATGGAATCACAGGTACTACAGTTCTTTTTATTTTAGTTACTTGTTTATTTTCTGGCTTTATTCTTTTCGGATTTAAAATGGATATTTGGACGATTTCGTTAATTTCAATGATTGGAGCAGTTCTTGGATTTTTGAGATATAATATTAATCCATCCAAATTATTTATGGGCGATGCAGGAAGTCAATTTATTGGTTTGTTTGTGGCATTTTATTCAATAAAATATCTTTGGAATGTGGGGCATGACACTTCTCATTCTTCTTGGTTAGGAATCGTCACCACATTGATAGCCTTTACTCCTGCAGCAGCTGATACTTTTACGGTTGTTATTAATCGCCTAAAGAAAAAGCAATCTCCAATGGTGGGAGGGAAAGATCATACCACCCATCATTTGGTGTATTCTGGACTAAATGACAAAGGTGTTTGGTACGTTTTTAGTCTGATAGGATTGGTATCTTCTGTCTTATCTATTACTGTTGTCAATTTTATAAAGAATGATCGTATTATCGTTTTACCAATAATACTCTCTTTTTTATATTTTCTATTAATTTTTTGGTATCTCTACAGAAATACAATTAAATACCCTGCTCCTAAAAAATGACACTTTCTAGTTTTTTTTCTCTTCACCGTGATATGAAAATAATATCATTTCTGCGGCTTATTTTTTTTCTAACTATACTAAGTTCATGCAATGAAAATAAATTGGAAGAAAAGAAGGTTCATGCTGTTAAACCAAAATCACCACATTTTACATTACCACATTTACCAACGGAAATCGTTTTTTGCAATGAGAAAATTATACTAACGGATGAAGATACTAGGGAAAAACTAGATAGAGAAATTCTAGTAAATTCTTACTTTCAAAGTGCAACGGTATTGTCGCTAAAAAGAGCAGGTAGATATTTTCCACTTATCGAAAAAATATTAAAAGAAGAGAATATTCCAGACGATTTTAAGTATTTAAGTATAATTGAAAGTGGTCTTGCCCAAGCTGTTAGCCCTGTTGGAGCGCAAGGGTTTTGGCAATTTATGCCATTTACAGCAAAGGAATTTGATTTGGAAATTAGTAATGAAGTAGATGAGCGTTTGAACATTGAAAAAAGCACAAGAGCTGCTTGTTCTTATTTGAGAAATGCCCAAGACACCTTGAAGGATTGGCTCTTGACAGTTGCTTCTTATAATCGCGGTATTGGCGGTGTTCGCAGCGATATGAGGTGGCAAGGTACTAATCATTATTTTGACACGGATATGAATAGTGAAACAGGACGATATGTTTTTCGATTATTGGCGGTTAAATTAATTTTTGAACATCCTGAATTATACGGGTTTGATTTGAAAGCGATGGAAGTGTATAAGCCTTTTAAAACGAAAGGTTTATTGATTACGAAAACGATTGAAAATATTGCAAAATGGTCCATAGAACAAGGTGTCAATTATAAAATAGTTACTAAATTAAATCCTTGGTTAAAAGGTAATCGATTGACAATAACAAATAAATATTATACCATATTACTACCATCCAAAAATGAAAATTTAAAGCCACACCATAAATATTCCTAATGGATGATTTAAACGCTTTGTTTGAGCATGGTTCAATAGAAATATTTGGTGCTCGTGAACATAATTTAAAGGATATTGATCTAAAAATACCGCGCAATAAATTAGTGGTTTTTACAGGATTGAGTGGAAGCGGAAAATCATCATTAGCTTTTGACACCATTTTTGCAGAGGGACAAAGACGGTATATCGAAACTTTTTCCTCCTATGCTAGACAATTCTTAGGAGGATTAGAAAGACCCGATGTAGATAAAATCGACGGATTAAGCCCCGTAATTTCAATTGAACAAAAGACCGTTTCGAAAAGTCCTCGCTCAACAGTTGGAACCATCACTGAAGTATATGATTTCTTGCGTTTACTATTTGCTCGGGTTGGAATCGCTTATTCCTATGAGACTGGCGAGAAAATGGTTAAATATTCAGATGATCAAATTGTTGAATTGATTTTGGAAAAATATGAAGGTAAAAAGGTCATATTATTGGCTCCTAAAGTCAGAGGTAGAAAAGGGCATTATCGAGAATTATTTGATCAAATCCTAAAAATGGGATTTACCAAAGTGAGAGTGAATGGTGAATTGAAGGATATTGAAGCTGGAATGAAATTGGATAGATACAAAGTGCATGATATTGACATTGTTATTGACCGATTACTTATTTCGAAAGCGGATCGAAAGCGAATTTATGATTCCGTAATAACCTCTTTGAAACATGGGAGCAAGGCAATGATTTTAATGGATTTTGAAACCGGTGAGTCTCGTCATTTTAGTCGTACTTTAATGTGTCCAACTTCAGGAATAAGTTATCCAGAACCAGAACCAAGTTTATTTTCGTTTAATTCTCCGTATGGCGCTTGTCACACTTGCAGTGGATTAGGAGAAGTTTCGGAAGCGAACGTAGATAAAATTATTCCTAACCCTAAACTTTCCATTAAAAAAGGTGGATTTGCTCCTTTGGGAGAATTTAAGGGTGGATGGATTTATGAAAAAATAGAAAGTTATTTAGCGCAAGAAAATTTTTCTATCGCAACTCCTTTGGAAGAAATTCCAGAAGAAGTGATGAATGTATTGTTATATGGAAATGATGATTTGGAAATTTCTGGTAAAAAAGAATTAATTCGATTTGAAGGAATTATACCTTTTGTATCACGGCATTCTGAAGAGAGTACAGCAGGGGTTCAAAGGTGGGCGCAAAGTTTTATGAACAAAGTAAATTGCCCAACTTGTCAAGGAACTCGTTTACGAAAAGAAGCTCATTTCTTTAAAATTGACAATTACCACATTGGAGATTTTGCAAAAATGGATTTGAATGAACTGAAAGCGTGGTTCAATCAATTGGAAGATAAATTGTCGCCCTCTCAATTAATTATAGGTACTGAAATTTTAAAAGAAATTAATACCCGATTGAGTTTTATTTTAGACGTTGGATTGGAATATTTAACATTGCATCGCAGTGCTAAAACTTTATCTGGAGGAGAAGGACAAAGAATACGTTTAGCTACTCAAATAGGGTCTGAATTAATGAATGTTCTGTATGTGTTAGACGAACCTTCTATTGGATTGCACCAAAGAGACAATACCAGATTAATTAATTCCTTAAAGAAATTAAGAGATGCAGGAAATTCAGTTATTGTGGTTGAACATGATAAAGAAATGATTGAAGCTGCTGATTTTGTTGTAGATATTGGTCCTGGAGCTGGAATTCATGGTGGTAGAATTATGAATGCAGGAATAATTTCAGAATTAAACAGTTATGATTCTTTGACAACAAAATATTTGAAGGGAGAAATGAAAATTGAAATCCCAACCAAGCGTAGAAAAGGAAATGGAAAGTTTTTAGAATTAATAGGAGCCTCAGGTCATAATTTAAAAAATCTTGATTTAAAAATTCCATTGGGAACACTTTGCTGCATTACAGGTGTTTCAGGGAGCGGAAAATCGTCTTTAATTAATCATACCTTATACCCTATACTTTTGGCGCATATCTATAATGGCGTCAAAATCCCATTGCCTTATAAAAGTATTAAAGGTCTTGAAAATTTGGATAAAGTGATAGAAATTGATCAAAGTCCGATTGGAAGAACTCCTCGTTCAAATCCTGCTACATATACAAATATGTTCACTGAGATACGCACTCTTTTTGCTGCATTGCCTGAAGCTCAGATCAGAGGATACAAACCAGGTCGGTTTTCTTTCAACGTAAAAGGAGGTCGCTGTGAAACTTGTGGTGGCGGTGGTTTAAAAGTTATTGAGATGAATTTTTTACCTGATGTTTACGTTGAATGTGAAACGTGTAACGGGAAGAGATACAATCGAGAAACGCTTGAAGTTAGATACAAGGGTAAATCTATCAGTGATGTTTTGGATATGACGATTTCTGACGCTGCTATATTTTTTGATAAAATACCTAAAATTTTTCGACCTTTGGACACTTTAGTTTCTGTAGGCTTGGGGTATATTAAATTGGGACAGTCTTCTACAACGTTATCTGGTGGTGAGGCACAACGTATAAAGTTATCTACAGAATTAGCAAAAAGAAGTACTGGAAACACGGTTTATATCATGGACGAACCTTCAACTGGACTTCATTTCGAAGATATTCGCCTGCTATTAATTGTACTTCAAAGGTTGGTAGATGAGGGGAATACTGTTTTGGTTATTGAACATAATTTAGATATAGTTAAAGTCGCTGATTACATTATTGATATTGGTCCAGAAGGTGGAAAAGGTGGCGGAAAAATCTTATGCGAAGGAACACCCGAAAGTATTGTGAAAAAATCAAAAAACGTTTCCTATACGGCCCAATATTTAGCGGTAGAAATGTTGAACAAGTAAAACCATTCATTAATCGATCTCTGAGGTTTTTAGGTAAATGCAAAAGAGATGTCCTACAATGAAGACATCTCTTTTAAAGTATAGTTTATTTACTTACAGGAATTTATAAGAATGTATATCTAATTCCTAAATTTAATCCTACCGTCATATTATAAGCATTGTGTCTTGGACTGCTTGCTGGACTAGGGTTGATAACGTCAGAAGGGTCATGAATATTTCCTTTATAACTTTTATCCTCAGCATCTAAGAAGCCACCATCAAATCTCACTGAGCCGTCAAAAGAAAATTGCTCACTAAATTTATAGCCAACTCCAGCAGAAATAACACCTCCAAAGTCAGTAAAAGCAAAAGCTCTTTTATAATTATTATCAAGTAGTTTTGCATTTCCATCATACAGCCTTGCGTCTACTAAAGCACTAATTTGAGGACCAATCTTCCCAATAAATAGCATTTTTCCACTGCTACCAAACGGTAAATTAAGAGTAAGCATTAGCGGAATTTTAATGTATTGAAGTGATTTTACTTTTTCTTGACCTTTCCACTCATATAATGACCCTTGGAAGGAATATAAAAGATTCAACCCAACTCCAATTTTACTCGTAATTCCATATTGTGCGGACACACCAAAATGACCACCCGTTGCACTTTTTGCGCTATATAGTTTACTATCTCTATCATCTTTATTGATGAGATAACTTAATTGTGGGTTAGCTTCAAAACCTATTTGAAGTCCCTGCTGTGCTTCTACCTTGTTGAAGGCTCCGAAAAATCCAGTTGTAATTACTACAACGTTAAATACTAATTTTTTCATAATCATTATTTTTAATTTATTCTGTTTGGTTTTTTTTATTCACGTATATTATCAACAGAAACAATAACACAGTGAAATCTAACTTATTTCTTAATACGAAGGTATCCTCATCATTCTCTTGAATTAATGATAGAACTCAGAATTTGCAGAGACAATTCTCATTGTAAAAACGATGTTTCAAATGGGATGATCTTTGCTCGTTTTTCATCAAGAAAATGTTAGAAAATGAGAACCAAATTAGATTTGAGTCGTCTATAAAGATAGTAGATGTGAGATTTAGGTAGAATAATAGATTTTAAAGATAAATTTATTATTCCCATAACTTTCGGGTTTGATCCGATCCTTGATCCCAAATTAGAAAGTTATAGAAACCAAAAAAAGCGAACATTTCTGTTCGCTTTTTCGTGTGGCGTCTCCAGGAATCGAACCAGGGACACATAGATTTTCAGTCTATTGCTCTACCGACTGAGCTAAGACGCCATCGTTATTTGTGGGGGCAAAGATAAAAACTTAATTTGTTTTACAATGAAATAAATGTCTTTTTTTTCAATTTTGTTATGTTATCTTTGTTATATGAATAAGAATCAGACGATTTTTGTTATTGATGCAGGAAATACTTTATTGAAAGTAGGAATTTTCCGTAATCAAGTTTTAGATGAGGTCAAACGGCTTAGTATTTCCGAAATTGATTCTTTATCCGCATTAATAAAGTCGGCAGAAGATAAAGCGGTAATTATCTCCTCTGTGCTTTCTGATAGTTTGACAAAAACGTTGAAGGATATTTTTGTTGATTCTATACTTTTTACTAATTCTTTGCGCTTGCCAATTAATATTACATATCAATCTCCCGAAACGCTTGGAGCAGATAGAATATGTAATTCTGTTGCTTCTTATTCATTAGCGAACGGAAAGAATGTGCTTTCGATTGATATTGGCACATGTATAAAATTCGATTTTACTGATAAAGACGGGAATTACCTCGGGGGATCCATTTCACCAGGAATTGATTTACGTTATAAATCTATGAATGATTACACAGGGAAATTACCTTTACTTACAGATAAATTTTCGAATGCTTTAGTAGGCGTATCTTCTATCGAATCGCTGCGGTCAGGAGTTATGAATGGAATAAAAGCAGAAATTGACCAATTTATATTTCTTTATAGTCAACAGTATCAAGACTTAACGTTTTTTGTGACCGGTGGAGACGCTGTTTATTTTGATTTTTCTTTAAAAAACAACACCTTTGTGGACGAAAACTTAACCATAAAAGGTTTATATCAAATATATTTATTCAATGCGAAATAAAATTTTATCAAATCTTCTTATCTGTTTTTCATTTGTTGCAGTGATTATTTTGCAAGGATTTTCTTACAGTCAAATTACATCCACTTCTCCTTATAGTTCATATGGCCTAGGGCAACGTGATGGAATGGATCATGCGGCTTTTGCGGGATTAGGAACGACAACAGTCACCTATTTTGACTCTACTATGCTGAATTTTTTTAATCCAGCAACCTACAATACGTTAGCTAAAGGTCAACCATTATTTTCTACTGGTGTCTCTTCTCGCTTATCTTGGTATAATGATTCTGTGACAAAAAGCTTTTCGAAAGCAATTGTTTTAAACCATTTTTCAATGGGTTTCTCTTTTGCTAAACATTTTGGTTTGGCCTTTGGCTTAAAGCCTTTTTCAAGAAGAGGGTATCAATTTACAACGAAAGACTTATTGGTAACAGACTCTATTCAGCATACGTATATTGGCTCTGGTAGCACAAGTGAGGTGTTTTTAGGACTTTCTACAAACGTTTTAAAAACTAAAAATTATCAGATTTCAGTAGGAGGGAATATAGGATATGTTTTTGGGACATTGACAAATGAACGAAGAAGCAACATAATTGGTTCAACTGCGGGGGGAGTCGATCAAAAAACATTGAAGATAAATTCGTTGCATTATGAATTAGGTTTTTTTTACAAACATAGAATAAATGAAAAAAACACATTTGTTTTTTCCGGGGTAATTGAGCCAAGTCAAAAATTTTCCGCTTCTCAAACTAGTAATTTGTACTATTCCAAATTTATAGATAATTCAACATCATATGTTAAATTGGATTCTGTTGCCACCAAATCGGGTGATCTAATAATTACACCGACGACCACCTTGGGAATTAATTACATTTTTTCTTTTAAAGATTTGACCAAGAAAAAGCAAGAAAGAAATTCAGAAATTAGTATGCACGGATCATACAGCATTACTAATTGGAAAGATTCTCCAACCACTTTTTCTGGGATAGAGCTAAATCCAGGGAATATCAATACCAATAAATTAACAGTAGGATTGCAATATACACCTGAAAAAGCTTTTTTGGGTCAGTCTTCTAAATCAAATCCTTTTGAAACAATTCGATATAGATTTGGTTACTATCAATACACTTTACCGATGTTGATTAATTCAAAAACATTGATAGATAAAGGTTTAACGATCGGTTTTGGTATACCTATTCGTATTCAGAAATCACTATCTTCAGTCAATATTGGTGCTACATACGGAAAAAGAGGAGATGGAACAAGTTCTGTTTTAAATGAAAAGTATTTAGGTGTCAACATTAGTGTGATTTTCGCTCCTGCAAGTTTTGAACGTTGGTTTGTAAAACGAAAATTGGATTAATAGAAAAAAGTATATCTAACTCGAAGGGGAAGAATGAAAAAAAGAGTAATTCATATTTCTAGTTATTTAATTTTTTGCGCGATGCTGTTTTCATGCGTAAATGATTTAGATACAATTAAAAGAGTCACTTTTGATCCTAGTTCTCCTGATGATGTTACTGAAAACTTAGAAATTGTTCAAACAGATTCAGGATATGCAAAGTTTCAGCTTTTTGCTAAAATTGCGGAAACATATTCAAAGCCGGAGCCATTAACCAAATTGAAAGATGGAATTAAAGTTAATTTTTTCTCTAAAGAAGGTAAAGTGGTATCTACTTTAACTGCATTGTATGGAGAGATAAATATGGTAAAAGGAACATTTTTTGTGAGAGATTCTGTTCAGCTTTTTAACCTTGAGAAAAAGGAAAGATTAGAAACAGAGGAACTTTATTGTACAATGAAAGATAGTTCAGTGTATACAGATAAGTCCGTTATTGTCAAAAATCCGCAAGGTATTTTATTTGGAAATGGAATCAGAACAAAACTTGATTTTTCAAAATATGTGTTTTTAAAACCAACCGGAAAGATTGATTTCGACAAGAAGTGACGCAAGTGGTATAAAAATCTGGTTATAAAATAGTAGTTGAACTCATGTTATTAGTTAATTTTACAAAAAAAAGAAAATGAATACGTATAATAAATTAATGCTCAATTTTTGGTTAGTAGTATCAATTATTCTTCCACTTGTGATTACCTATTTTGTTATTACAGAAGGATTTAATAAATGGGGTGCTTATTATATCCTGGCAGGATTTACAATTCTTATGTATTTGGTACGCCGCTGGATGATGAAAAGAATGGCTAAGCATTTAGTTTATTTGGAAGATCAAAATAAAAAAGAGGAGATTTAATAGAAAATAGTGCATCTGCAAATGTTGTATTTGCCTTTTATCTTCAAAATAATTCATCTCTTCATTTGTTTCTTCTTTTTAACATTTTTTCCCTTTCCAAGAAATTATAGATTACTACATTTGCTAATTGAAAGTGATAATTTTTCCTATTGAAGAACATCTCTAAACATTAAAAATGGAATATTTACGTTTAAGTTTTTTTTCTGCTAGTATATGACAAAAGGGAATTATGTCTTCTTTTTATTTTTTTTGTTTATTTCATTGAATTTTTTTGGTCAAAATTTATTGAGTGGAACCGTTTTAGATGAAAGAAATATTCCCATTCCGTTTTCACAGGTGTATGTAAAAAACAGTGCTGATTTAAGAACGGTAACGGATGTAAATGGCTACTATGAAATGCGTTTATTTACAGGGGAGTATTTTTTGGTCATCAGCTCACCTGGTTATGAAGATCGCGAAACCTATATTTCTATTGGTGATAATGATTTGACTCGAAATATTCAACTTTTTCCAAGCAAAGTAAATGAATTAGAGGAAGTGGAGTTTACTGCAAAAAAAAGTAATCCTGGTCGAGATATAATGCTGAAAGTTATTGAAAGAAGAGATACGATTAATTTATGGAATTATCCGCATACGTGCGAAGGATACATAAAGGCAACAGAAAAAATTGAGTATAAAGCTAAAACTCAGAAGGAAATTCAAAAGGAGCAAAAAAAAGCGGATAAAATAGCAGATAAAAAAGCGTCAAAAGACAAATCAGACACGTTAAGTACGATTGAGAAAATTGAAGATCCATTTGCGGAAGATAGAAAAATTCAAACTGACTTAGCAAATAATATGAACTTAATAGAAGTTCAATTTACGAGAAATTATGCCTCTCAAAATAAAGTCAAGGAGGTCAGAAATGCTTATGAAGTTAGAGGTGTCACTCAAAATTTATATTATACCACGACGGTTAAATCAAATTTCAATTTCTTTCAAAATTTATTACATTTAAATGATTTGCATCAAACTCCTGTCAGTTCGCCCATTTCTGGACCTGGAATTTTATCTTATCGCTATAAATTGGTTGAGCAGTATGAAGAGAATGGTCAAAAAATTCATAAAATAAAAATTATTCCCCGAAACAGTTCCACCTCTACGTTGGAAGGGTTTATTTGGGTAATTGATTCCATTTGGTTGGTTCAAAAGTTAGAATTAACGATGTCAAAAGGTAATTTATTGGTCTATGATTATTTTAAAATACAACAAGAGTATGCAAATCAAGGTGATTCATTGTGTGTATTAAACAAGCAAATTTTAACATATGGCGTAAAATACAAGGAGCAAACATCTATTTGTTCTACAGTGGCAAACTTTTCATCTTATAATTTTAAGCCTAATTTCCCTGAAAAATTTTTCAATCGAGAGTTGTCGGTCACAGAAGCTGAAGCCTATGAAAAAGATACGGCTTTTTGGAATAAAACACGAGGTGTGGCCTTAACAAAAGAGGAACAGAGATATATTATCGCCAAAGATAGTATCCGAGATTTTCAAAATAGGGCTGAATATCTTGATTCAATCGATAAGATTTTTAATAAAATAACGCCCTTTAAAATTTTATGGTTTGGTATTGATCATAGAAATCGAGCAAAAAAAACACAATGGACAATTGGTTCTTTTGCATCTTTAGCGCGACCAATTTATATCGCAGGACCAAGAATTGCGCCCTCTTTTAATTTTTTTAAAAAATGGGATGATCAAAGGACCTTAGATAGTTACACAGAAATGTCAGTTGGATTTTTAAATAAAGACATTAAAGGCCGAACGCATTGGCGATATCTTTACGATCCTTTTCATTTCGGCTCAGTTTCTTTTAGTTTTGTTCAAGACTTTGCTGCCATTAGAAGTTACGATGCTATTTCACAAATTTATAAAAGGAGCAATTTTTATGAATCAACTCAACTCACCATAAGTACAAATAATGAGTTGTTTAATGGTTTTTATATCAATCCTGAATTTAATTTTGCCGAAAGACGTAATATTGAAAAATATAAATTTATAACTTCTTTGGATAAGGCAATTTCAAACAATGAGCCTACAACTTTCCAAAATTATCAAGCGCTTTTGGGAAGTTTAACATTGAGTTATGTGCCGTATCAAAAGTACATGCGTGAACCCAATAGAAAAGTTTTGCTAGGTTCAAGGTGGCCTACTTTTTATGTGATGTATGAAAGAGGAATTCCTACATTATTTGGAAGCGATATTAATCATGAATATGGTTTAATTGGGATTATGCAAACCTTCAAAATAGGAACTTTAGGGACGTCTAATTACCATATCAAAACAGGAGAGTTTTTAAGTTCAAAGGCATTAAAAGATGCGGATTTCAAGTACAACAGAAGAAGTGATCCCATTTGGTTTTCAAACCCTCTGTATTCGTTTCAGGGATTAAATGTTTCTTTGCCATCTAAACAATTTTTTGTCGAAGGACATTTTATTCATCACGATAACGGAGCTATTATTAATAAAATTCCATTTATGAAAAAAACGGGGATCGGTTTAGTGCTTGGTTGTGGCGGACTTTATGTGAAAGAGTTTAATTGGCAGCATTTCGAAATTTTTTCTGGAATTGAAAGAAATTTTAAATTTTCAAAACGAAAATTACGTGTCGGTATATATGGTGTTCTATCGGATGGTAATAATATCAATCCAACAACTACGTGGAAAGTATCCTTTGCCGTTCTCGATATTCGAAACATGAAATGGAATTTTTAAGGAAAATCACTATTAATTGCGATTCAGAATTATCTTTGTAAAAAAAATAAAACATGTACGGAAAATTACAAGCACATCTTCAAAACGAGTTACAAGCAATTGAAGATGGAGGAATTTATAAAAGAGAAAGAATTATTACTTCACCCCAAGGAGCAAATGTAACCGTTCAATCTGGTGATAATGTGGTCATAATGTGTGCAAATAATTACCTTGGACTTTCATCTCACCCTGAGGTTATTCAAGCGGCTAAAGATACATTGGATTCACATGGATATGGTATGTCATCCGTTCGATTTATTTGTGGCACACAAGATATTCATAAAGAATTAGAAGCTAAAATCGCTAAATTTTATGGAACTGAAGATACCATTTTATACGCAGCTGCATTTGATGCAAATGGTGGTGTTTTTGAGCCTTTGTTTGGAGAAGAGGATGCTATTATTTCTGATGAATTAAATCACGCTTCTATAATTGATGGTGTTCGATTATGTAAAGCTCAGAGATACAGATACAAGCATTCTGACATGGCTGATCTTGAAAGTCAATTGATTGACGCTCAAAAAAATCGCTTTAGAATAATTGTTACAGATGGTGTTTTTTCAATGGATGGAGACATTGCCTTGATGGATAAAATTTGTGATTTAGCAGATAAATATGATGCATTAGTTATGACTGATGAATGTCACTCAGCTGGATTCATCGGTAAAACAGGGAGAGGAGTTCCTGAATATTGCGGAGTTTTGGATCGTGTAGATATTATTACAGGTACGTTAGGAAAAGCACTTGGCGGTGCAATGGGAGGATATACAACTGGTAAAAAAGAGATTATTGACATCTTACGTCAGCGTTCTCGTCCTTATTTATTTTCCAATTCATTAGCACCTGCAATTGTTGGGGCATCGAATAAAGTGTTTGATATTTTAAGTTCAACAACTGAATTGAGGGATCGTTTGGAGGAAAATACTACGTACTTCAAAAAATCAATCATTGAAGCTGGTTTTGATATAAAACCAGGTAATTCGCCAATTGTCCCAATCATGTTATATGACGCAGCGTTGTCCCAAAAATTTGCTGAATTACTTTTAGTAGAGGGAGTGTATGCCGTTGGTTTCTTTTATCCAGTGGTGGCAAAAGGAGCTGCTCGTATTAGAACTCAAATTTCTGCAGCACATACAAAAGCAGATTTAGATAAAGCAATCGCTGCATTTATTAAGGTTGGAAAAGAATTAAGCGTAATTTAATAAAAGAACATAGTCTTTTAAGTTGAATCACTTTATACAGTGATTCAACTTAAAACTATTTTGTTTGAACACATTGAAAAATATAAAATGAAAAAAATATTAGCCTTTGCTGGTAGTAATTCCTCTCAGTCAATTAATCAACAATTAATTGTGTCGACGTCTAATTTGATTGATTTTGCGCATGTTGATGTGATTAATTTAAGGGATTACAGTGTACATATGTTTGGCGTAGATGTGGAAGCTGAAGAAGGTTTACCTTCAAAAATGATCGAATTGAGGGATTTAATTAGTACCTACGATGGGTACATTATTTCAACTCCTGAACATAATAGCATGCCTCCCGCATTTTTTTTGAATATTATAGATTGGTTATCTAGAATCGATAGATCTATTTTTGGAAATAAGCCAACCTTAGTAATGAGCACTTCGCCTGGACCACGAGCTGGAATTTCAGCATTGAAAATTTTAGAAAACACCTTGCCTAGATTTGGCGCTGATGTTGTTGGGGCATACGCTTTTCCAAGTTTCAATGATAATTTAAAAGATTCAGTTATTCACAACGAGGAAGAATTAGAAAAAATAAAAACTCAACTTTCTATTTTAAAAACACAATTCAATTCTTAGAAATTTCTTCTTTAAAAGAATCTACTTTATTTCAACTTCGAATATTTCGGTCCAAAATCCATTGATCGTATTTCCATCACAAGCAATCATCTGAGGTACAATACTTGCTGGTGAAAAACCAGGAGTCGTGTTTACTTCAATGACATGCGGTATATTGTTGACAATCATAAAGTCAATGCGCGAAATAGATTTCAATTGTAAAAGTTGATAAATTCGTTTAGCAATTGTTTGAACTTGTACTTTTATATCATCAGAAACGCGTGCCGGAGTTATTTCTTGCGATTTTCCCAGGTATTTTGCCTCATAGTCAAAGAATTCATTTTCAGAAGCTATTTCAGTTAATGGAAGCGCATATACGCCCGACTTTTTCCGATAAACACCGCAGGTAACTTCAGTTCCATCTAAAAAAGACTCAATTAAAATAGTGTTCCCTTCTTTGAAAGCAAATTCAATGGCTGGAGTCAATTCCTCTTTCGTTTTCACTTTAGAAATCCCATAACTAGAGCCAGAATCCGAAGGTTTTACAAAAAGAGGTAATCCAAGTTCATCGATGATATAATCAATAGAAAAATCTTTATCTGAAGACAAGAAGAGTGATTTTGCAACCGGAATATTAAAACCTCTTAGAAATTGATTACAATACCATTTGTCAAACGATAATTCAGAAGCCAAAGCACCCGAATTAACGCAAGGAATGCCTTTCATTTCCAGAAAAGCTTGTAGTTTACCATTTTCACCTGGATTTCCATGAACATATACAAGGCCGATATCGATCGTAACTGTTTTGGTTTCCGTCTTGAAATCTAATGTATTTAAATCGATTGGATACTCGTAACCCTCATATCTTGCTTTCCAGTTGTCTTTTTCAACGATAATTAAAAATCCTTCATAGCCAGTCGGGAAATTATTCAATATTGTTGTAGCACTTTTGATAGATATTTCAAACTCTGAAGAAAATCCACCGCAAAAAATACCAATCGTTTTCATATATATTATTGTTTTTTAATTGTAATAAGCACTAGTCATGCTGAAATTCATCGTTTTATTTGACGTTTTTCGCTCATGCATAATGTTATTTGTGCTGTATTAGCAGTTGCCTTGCGAAATTACACATCTTACCTGCTGGAATGAAGGTCAATTTTAAAAGTTTTCAGCATCCCTTCGTGAATCCGAAACGCATCGTTTTTTTATGATTAATCGAAGGGAGATTATTAACACAGAATCTGAGGTTAGTGATAAAAATCAGATTAATATTTTTCAGCTTGTTTTGCATAATAACCACCTGCTTTACTTATTTTTTTGAATAAGGCACTTGCTCTTTCATTTTGACCATTGGCCGCATAGCTTTTTGCGAGATACCATTCTACCTCTTCATTAAAGTTATTAAATTCCGAAGTAAAACAAATTTCTAATCTTTTGATCGCTTTATCAAATTCTCCTAAATTGAAATAACAAAGTCCGCCATAAAAGTTCGCATTAAGGTCTGTTGGATATGATTCTAAAATTATTTCAAACCTTGAAAGAGCTTTCTTATTATTGCCTTTTGAAAATGAGATCATCGTTTTTTCGAGGTATTCCATGTAAGGAATTTCAACAATCTTCCAGCTTGAAACATCTTCTTCCGCAGAATTCCGCCCCTCTTGCGAAGCTGGTATTCCTTCTAAGGAGATTGTTTTCGTTTTTATTGCAGGACGCGAACGATAATTTCTATAATCGATTAGTTTCATGTCAACGAGATAAACTTCTTTTCCAAGAGATTGATTTCTAACTATTTCACTTTCTATGTTAGATTCATCAATTTTTTCAATCGTTAATTTTTCAATTTGGATTTCTTTTTTGTCTTGCTTTACATCCTCCATCTCATCCTTCTGAATTTTAAAATCTTTTTGAATGGTTTTTATTTGAATTTGTTCTTTAAGAGGTAATTCGTTCATGGTCACAATTTCAGAGGGCAGAATAATATCTGTTTTCTCGTACGTAAAAATTTTATTTTTTTGTTTGGCAGCGTTTTTTGCAGTTGCAGTAGTAGTTGTTTTGTGATTGAAAATGGAAATGGTTAAAACAACAAGTAGAAGTAGAGCAAAACTCCCAATAATTTTCTTTCTAAGAGAAATAGAATTTCCTTTAAATTTTGCGTCAAGTTGCTCCATGCTGGATATTCCAGTGCTAGATGAAGCCCAACCGTCTAAAGCATCAGCGTCAAAATCCGAAGCAAGTGATTTTTTTTCAATCACCTGTTTTACTTTTTCATCGGAAGTTTCTCTATAGGTATCGATATCCTTGCGAGAAAGAGTTCCAGTATCAGTAAAAATTGAATCAATCTTTTTTGAATTCATCTTGTTTTTCTAATTGTAGTTTGATATTTCGTTTACCGTTTTGAATAGCACTTTTTACTTTCATCAGAGATAAATTCAATTCAGCACTAATTTGTTGGTATGATTTTTCTTCTAAATAAAATAGTTTAACACATCTTTTTTGCTCTGGTTTTAAATCTTCGATTGCATTTTCTAGAAGTTCAAGAGACTTTTCCTTTGCCTGAACGTCTTCAATCGTTTGTTCTACATCATAACTTGCTGAGAAATCTGTTGTATTTTGACTTTTCGATTTCCGTAAAAACATAAAACATTCATTTTTGGTGACCATGTACAACCAGGATTTGAAGTAGTTTATTTCATGTTTTAGAAGTTTTGAATGTAGCTCTTCGAAAATTTGCATTGTAATGTCTTGCGATTCCACTTCATTTTTTAAATATTTCATGCAAGTACCCATTACTAAATGTCCATAACGTTCATAGATCACAGCTATACAAGTCGAAGACCGCTCTAATTTATAGAGAGTTACCAATTCTTCATCAGTCTTTAGCTTATATTTTTTTTGTTTATTCCCGAACATTACATTTGTTGGATGATACTAAACTACAGATTCCATAAAAATAATTCGGTTTATTATCAAAATATTTCTTTAACTTTAGTTTAAATAACATATTCAATTAATCTAGTCGATGAATAAAATTGCTTTAATAACTTCAGGAGGAGATTCTCCAGGAATGAATGCATGCGTGAGAGCGATTGTGAAAACAGCCTTGCATCATGGAATTACACCTTTTGGCATTTACGATGGATTTCAAGGAATGATTGATAAGAGAGGCGTTTCTTTAACATATCAAGACGTAGATAATATAATTCATCGAGGAGGAACAATTATCGGGACTGCCAGATGCGAGGAGTTTAGGACGGTGGAAGGTAGAAAAAAAGCAATTTCATATTTAAAAGAAGAAAATGTCGATGGACTCATTGTTATTGGAGGAGATGGTTCGTTTACGGGTGCGTATTTATTAGGTCAAGAGATGAATATTCCTATTATCGGTATTCCAGGTACAATTGATAATGATATTTTCGGCACGGATCATACGATTGGTTATGACACTGCATTGAATACCGTAATTGAAGCGATTGACAAGATTCGCGACACTGCTAGCAGTCATCATAGAGTTTTTTTTATTGAAGTAATGGGCAGAGATGCAGGTTTTATCGCTTTAAATTCAGCAATTGCTTCTGGAGCAGAATCCGTTTTAATCCCAGAGGAAATAACAGATATTCCTAATTTGGTAAAAGAATTGAAAGTACAAAACAAAGGAAGAAGGAGTTCGATTGTTATTGTTGCGGAAGGTGATGACGGAGGCGGGGCAAAAGAAATTTTAGAAAAAGTGAAGCCTTTTTTACCTGAATTTGATTTAAGACATTCTGTTTTAGGACATATTCAAAGAGGAGGAAATCCATCCGCTCTAGATAGAATTATCGCTACTCGAATGGGGAACTATGCAGTTGAACTTTTAATAAAAGGAGAATCTAATATCATGATTGGAGTCTTTGGAGAAGATTTAAGCACGTGCTCTATTGAGCAAGGGATAAAAGAACATGCTACACCAATGATGTCGAAATTGGATTTGTTAAAAACCTTGCGAACGCAGTAAAAGTCTAGTTATAGGTATTCTTTTCTTCAACAACTCTATGTGTGACCATGAAAGTGATTATCACACCTTATAATGTATTAACTTATTTTTAACTGATAGTTAATCTCTTTTTAATAAGGTCTTTACTGTATAATTAAATATTTTGCACAAAGTATTTTTGAAAAGGTTGTTGTTTATATGAAAAGTGTGTGTATCTTTGCCCCCCGCAATCGAGCGTATATTTAAGATTTTTGATTTAAATTGATTTTATTATATTAATTAGCTTGTTATAATAAAAATTATCATTAGTTTTGCACCCCCATAGCAAACGCGCTATGGTTTTATTAGCAGATTTTATTTAAATAGTATTTAGAT
>CANFRV010000010.1 GCA_947449575.1 Flavobacteriales bacterium | reverse complement strand
TTTCAGATTACACAGATGAGCAGATAAAGGAAATAGAAATCAAATTAAATAACAGACCTAGAAAGAGATATCAGTTCGAAAATCCTATATTTGTTATGGAAAAATTATTGTTTAACCCAAAAGTTGCATTTGTCGCTTGAATTCAGCAATAAAACGCAAAAAGTGAAATAATAAAATGGAAACTATAGTTTCAAGTAGCAAATACGAAATTACCTTCTATACTAACGATAAAAAGATTGGCAATAATTTCATCGACTATTATTTATTTAAAATACGAGCCATTTTTCGCTCATCTGCTTTAGTATACTCTCTCTTTTCTTCGTCCGTAGTCGGGCGCACCTTTGGAACAACTGTTGGCACAGCATTTTCATCCAGCGCCACAAACGTGAAAAATGCTTCGTTGATTAAGTAAGCCTTTTGACTGATTACTTTTTTTGCCCACGCTTGAACAAAAATTTCCATAGATGAATTAAAGGAGCGTGTGATTTTCGCCTTGATTGTAATAATATCACCCACTTTTGCTGCGGCTTTAAATTTCACAACATCAATTGAAGCCGTAACACAAATTCTTTCGGCATGATTTTGAGCGCAAACCGCAGAAGCGATGTCCATCCACTGAACCATGCGACCACCTTGCAGCATTCCCATCGGGTTCGTATCGTTTGGAAATACAACTTCAGTCATAATTGTTTGTGAATGTTTGGGCGTTTTTGATATTTGCATCTTTATTTTCAAATTAGTATCGGATCAATAATATACTAGGATTTATTCATTTTTTCAAAAGTATCCTGTGTTCCCGCATCTAACTTTAAGATACGTAAATCAACTTTTTGCAGTGCTGACAAAACTTTTTTATTGCTAAGTAAATTTGAATTCGATAACACAACCATTTTTATTCCGGGGAAATATTGATTTCTAAGCACAATAACTTCGTCGATGATTGTTGAAAAATGAGGATGCCTTGTTGGTTCACCATTTCCATCAATAGTAATACTGTCAATTTTTATGTTCTCCGCAGAGAGTGCTTTGAAACAATTTTTAATATCGACTAGAATCGTTTCTTTCGAAAAATAGGGTGCAGAATTAGCTTTTAAATCTGTCCAACTAAATTCACAGTAAATACAATTAAAGTTACAAATTTTTGATTCTAAGGGCAGTAAATTTATTCCCAAAGATTCTCCAAAGCGCCTACTTTTAATGGGGGCAAAAACAATTTGATCAAACAAGACAGACATTCAACGAAAGTAGAAAACAATTTTTTCAGTAAACATGAGATAAATCATGAAAAACATAAGATTGTATTGATTGTTTATCAGATATTCAATTGTAAATAGTAGACGAATCGGGTTTATAATGAAGAACCTTGTTACTTCTTATAAATGCTTTTAATTACATATCTTTTATACTGTCAGAGAAAAAAACTTTATCTCTGTCTATTTGTGCTTCAAGTGAATTTTTAAAGTTGGTTCGATCTTTTTCATCGATACAGTTCAATGGGAAAGTGCATTGTAAATCTTTGATATAATCAAAAAAAATGGTCTGTTGATGAATTGTAACTTTTCGTAAACCAGAAAAGTACACTACTTGCACATCTCTATCTGCCACTACAATCGCTTTGGAAGTAAGACCAATTCGATAGATGTTTTTTTGCATCCCCATAAACAAGAAGATAAGATTGTCGATTGCCCCAAACATAAAAGCACAAGCAGGCAACCATGCTTCTTTGCAAACAGTATATAGCGAAACAGCAGCAAAAGTCATTAATAACGCCTCCAAAGATTGATAAAGATAGACTCTCTTTTTTCTTTCTTCGCCCATTGCCTCGTTCCATTTATATTTTTCGGTATGACTGACCATTCTAGCGCCCATCCATCTTCTGACACTTCGTCTCAGAATAATAACGAAAAAAAGAATTCCTAGCGTCAGGAATATTTCAAAGCCATACGGTAATTGTGCTCCAGAAGTTTTTAAAAATTCAATTGGTAAATTCATCCCCACAAAAATGGATAATACCATGGTAGGAATTGCAAGAAATAATAAGATTACATTGATGAATTTATTCATTTATTTTTAATTGTTAGTCATTGTTGAACTAGTAAAAACCGTAAAAATCTATAAGAATATCTTTACTCTGAATCAACGATTTTCAGCAAATTTTTCTTCAGAGGGGATCATTTTTATTTTACGTTTAATTTCTTCCATCTTACGCTTTGAATTTTCTATTTTCTTTTCTACCTCTTCTTTCATCGTATTTGCCCCATTAGAGTTCTTGAAAAAACCAAGATTGTTTTCATATTGAGTAACATCTTGCTGAATAATTTCAATCTGACGGCGTAAATCCATTTTTTCCTTTTCGAGCAATTTCCCGGAATTTGGACTTGCTTGAAAAGTGTCTAGGCGCGCTTGAAATAGGACTTGTTCTTTTTCTAGACCTTCTAATTTTAAGGAACCGTATAAGTTGTCAAGAGCGGCTTTATAAGAAGAATAAATGCTATCTTTTTGAGCGATTGGAACTTTACCCAAATCGTTAAATTCGGTTGCAAATCCTTTTAAATCAGAAATCGCTTGTTTCTTATCTTCTGGAATTTCATATCCTTCAATTCTTGCAATTAACGCTAATTTCCCTGCTAAGTTTACTTCGTTTTCTGAATCTTGTTGAGCAAAATGGGCTGTTTTTGCGCTAAAAAACTCATCACAGGCACTGCGAAATTCCTTCCATAATCGTTGTTCATTTCTTTGACCAGCGTTTCCGATATTTTTCCAAAGTTTTTGCAATTGAATTAACTGTTCTCCTGCTGTTTTCCAATCCGTAGAAGATTTTAAAACAATCGCCTTATCTATTAATTTTTGTTTCGCTTCAGCAAGCACATCAAAACCCGTTCGTAATTGATCAAAAAATTCTTTTTTCAAAGCAAAAAACGCATCACATTCAGCTCTAAAAAGCACCCAAATTTCTTCGTTTTCTTTTTTAGGGCCAAATCCTATTAATTTCCAAACTCCTTGAATTTCAAATATTTCTTTGGTAAGATCCTCCCATTCTTTTACGGTTTTTAAGTTGGAAAGAGTTGAACAGATTGTTTTTAATTTATCGAGTAGAATTTGTTTCTTTTCTAAATTGTCTTGTTGAGCAGTTCTACGTGCATCATGGTATTTATTGATTCTTTCATACACTAATCGAACACAATCTAAATACGACTTCTTTAAATTTTCCCAACCTTCACGTCCAACAGGTCCCGTTCCTTCCCACTCATTTTGAAGTAATTTAATCGTTTTTTCTACTTCTTTGACAGATTCAACGGTATGTAAATTTTGAATTTGTTGTATTAAATCTAATTTTACTTGTTGATTTCTATGAAGATCATGATCTTTTAATTCACGATAAATTTTCATGTTGTAGAAAAAGTCTTCCAGTAAACGAGAATATTGAGATTGAATTTCATCTCTTTGTTCGCGAGGAATATCTCCTACTTTTTTCCAAGATTCATGGATTTCTTTGTAAGCACTAAATGCTGCCCCAATGTTTTCTTCTTTGGAAATTACGTCACGTAAACGTGAAATAAGCGCTTTTTTCTGCAGTAAAGATTCATTTTGAGACGCGTTTTTTGTCGCTACAGCTTTATTTTTAAGTTCTTTATAGGCAGTATAAACGGTATAGAATTCATCTTTGATTGGATCGTCTTCACGTTCAAATTCTACATTCTCTCCATTCGCTTTTGCTTCCAAAACAGCGACTTGTTTTTTACGTTCATCTTCTAATAGATAATCGTCAAAACGAGTTCTTAATTCATTCACGTCGCGACTAACTGAAAGTACGTTTTCATTCGCCGTCAATACTTTCAATTCCTCTAAAAATGCCATTTTTTCCATAGCGCAGATATTTAGGTTTTATCCTACAGTTGTTTGTATCATATCGAAATTAGCTAAAGCAACAAATTGCTCAATTCTATTTTCGACATCTTGTTTTGTGATAGTTAATAATTTTTCAGTTCCAAATTTTTCAACACAGAAAGAAGCCATGGCTGATCCATTGATAATCGCTCGTTTCATATTGTCGAAAGAAATATCATCTGTACTTGCAATATATCCGATAAAACCACCGGCAAATGTATCTCCAGCGCCCGTTGGATCGAAAACATCTTCTAAAGGCAAGGCTGGTGCAAAGAAAACTTTATCCTCATTAAATAACAAAGCGCCGTGTTCTCCTTTTTTGATAATTAAATATTTTGGACCCATCGCACGAATTACTTTCGATGCTTTCATTAAAGAATATTCCCCAGAAAGTTGACGAGCTTCTTCATCATTGATGATTAAAACATCTACCAAACTGATTGTTTTTTTCAATTCATCTAAAGCAATATCCATCCAAAAATTCATGGTATCCATTGCGATTAATTTCGGACGTTTTGTTAATCTTTCAATGACGCTTCTTTGCACTTGAGGGCTTAAATTTCCTAGAATTAAATAATCTACGCCTTGGTAACTTTCAGGAATAATGGGGTCAAAATTTTCTAGAACGTTTAATTCTGTTACCAATGTGTCGCGAGAATTCATGTCATTATGATAACGCCCAGACCAGAAAAAAGTTTTTTCACCTTGTTTGATTTGTAAACCTTCTAAGTCAACTCCTACAGAAGCCAATTTATCCAACATTTCTTTCGGAAAATCATCTCCAACAACCGAAACAATTTTTTGATTTTGCTCATAAAAAGCCGCGGAAAGTGCAATGTATGTTCCTGCACCACCAATAATTTTATCCGTTTTTCCGAAAGGCGTTTCAATGGCATCAAAAGCCACACTACCAACTGTAAGTAAACTCATCTTATTTATTCTTGTTTTTAGAGCACAAAAATACTATAAATGTATCATATTACCAATTTTTACTTGGGTGTCAGGGTTATTTCTCCTGTCTACTTTTAGCATACATGAAGGATTTCAATTTTAGCACTTGTTGAGATACAACAAACTGCACATTATCTCGTTCATAAGTTTAGCGCGATGGTTTATTCTTCCGCTTATAATCTTCTACATTTACTGTCACTATGAAAAGACGCATCATCAAAATTGGAGCATGGTTTTTCGGAACTTTATTGGGTCTTTTTCTACTCATTACAGGAGGCCTTTATTTTTTCAAAGATGATATTTGTGGGTATGTGCTTACGGAGGTAAACAAAAATTTGAAGGTAAAAATTTCAATCGCGCGCGTTGATTTGGCTTTTTGGAGCTCCTTTCCAAATTTATCTGTTGATATGAACGATGTTTTTGTGCAAGATTCGTATAAAAATTCAACAAAAAAAGATACACTTCTATTTTCGGAACGCATACGTTTAAAATTTAACCCTCTGGATATATGGAATGAAAAATACAATTTAAAAGGTATTGATGTTGCTGCTGGAACGATTCAACTAAAAATCAATGAAAATGGTGTAAACAATTTCGATATTTTTAAAGAACAGAAGAATAAGGACGCGTCGAATTTTAATTTAAATTTGAAGAAAGTGCTAGTAGAAGATGTTCGATTTTCTTATAGGAATAAAGCCTCTAGTCAACATTATTTGACCCATTTAAAAGAGCTTGAGCTAGAAGGGGCTTTCTCTGAACAAAAATTCACGCTACACAGTAAAAGTACATTTTTTATAAACCAAGCAAAAAGTGGCAGTGTTACATTGATTTCAAATAAGCCTGCGAAATTTGATATAAATATTTTAGTGAACAAAAAAACAGAGGTTTTTGAAATACCGAAAGCGATTTTATATGTTGCTGATCTTCCGTTTGAGTTTAAGGGAAAAGTCACTAATAAAAATTTAAATTTTAATATCCATTCAAAAAATCTAAAACTCGAAGATGTTGCTAATAATCTTCGGCATTCCTCTATTCAAGATATTACTAAATTTAGCGGAACAGGTACTGTTAATTTTGATGTTACAATTGCTGGACCCATTTCTTCAGGGCAGGCACCCGAGGTAAATTGTTCGTTTGGAATTCATAATGGTAGTTTGGTTGAACCCTCTAAAGGACTGAAATTAAAAAGCATCTTTTTAAATGGTAAATATTCTAATCAAGGGGGGAAATCCAAAGAATTTTTAGGCCTTTCAAATATTTCTTTTTCTACTATTGGTGGGCCTTTTAAAGGTGATTTGATGCTTACACGTTTTGATAATCCTATTTATAAAGGAAACGCGAAGGGACGTCTCGATTTGGAAGTTTTACAAAGTCTATTTTCATTTCAAGATATAGAAAAAATAGGTGGACAAGTAGATGTAAAAAGTGATTTTAATATTCAGTCAGATCATCGAGTAGATAATACGATAGAATATACGCTCAAAAAATGTGAAGGGGATCTTTTACTAAAGAATGTAAACTTGCAAATGAAAGAAGATAAGCGATTCTTTCAAAAATTGAATGGTGCTATTTATTTAAGAGATAATGAAATAGGGATTGATAAAATTTCATTAAATGTAGGGAGTTCTGATTTATTGTTGAACGGAATTTTTAAAAATGTAATTGGATTTCTAAAGAAGGATGAACTTTTAGAAACGGATGTAGATATAAGTTCAAATTTTATTGATATCCAGGATCTTAGTTTGGAAACGAAACAAGAGCAGATTAAAGATGGTAAAGATTGGATCTTACCGACAACTATTATGGGGAATATTACCTTAAATGCGAATGACATCAAATATGAGAAGCATCATTTCAAACGATTTAATAGTGAAATGATTCTTGGTAATCGCGCTATTCAGTTTTCTAATCTAACGGTTCAAAATGCTAATGCAGATGTTCGTGGAGCTTTAACAATTGAAGAAAAATCACCAGAAGTTTTCACCATTTCAACGCAATTAGCTTCCGATAATATTGAGTTTAAAGCGCTGTTTAAAGAGTGGAATAATTTTGAACAAACGGTAATTTCCGAAGATAATATTTACGGTAAAGTCCATGTACTATTAGATTTTTCAGCCCCTTTTGATTTAAAAACGGGGGTCTTAAAAAAAGCGATAAAATCTCAAATTCAACTTAAAATAATTGGTGGAAGATTAAAAAATGTATCTGCTTTTAAGTCTATTACTGAAAGTTTGAAAACATCAGCCGCTAAATATATACTGCGAAAAAATAATATTAATGAACTTGAAAAAAAGCTACTTGATCTTAAATTTGAAACCTTAGAAAATACATTTGTCATACAGAATGGGCAGTTGGAAATTCCTAAGATGATTATTCATTCCAACGCATTAGATATGGAATTGTATGGAAAACATGATTTTGATAATACCATTGATTATCATTTTGATTTCCGTTTTCGAGAAATAAAAACACAAAAAAATCAAGAAGAATTTGGTCAAATAATTGATGATAACACGGGGGTTCGCGTTTTTATTCACATGTATGGGAACATAGATAGTCCAACCATCGAATGGGATCAAGACGCTAAAAAAGAGCAAGCTAGAGAAAACAGGGAAGCAGCGAAACAGGATGCGAAATCAATCTTAAAAACGGAATTCGGTATGTTTAAAAATGACTCTACGGTAAAAACATACCAGCCAATTAAGCAACAAAAAGAAGAAATAAAAATGGAATTCGGCCCTGCAAAAAAGGAGGAGCCAGTTCAAGATCCTAAGAAAGTAAAAAAGGACTCAAAATTCAACAATGCCTTAAAAAAGATGAAAGAAGAATCTGAAAAGGAAAAGAAAGAAGAATTTGAAGAGTTTTAGTAACATTAAAAATGTCTCTTTCAATTCATAAAAAAGACATTTTCAACCTACGTTCTGCCAGCTATTTTACCAAATAACAACTCTTTTAGAAGGAGCTAAAAACATTTTATGACCTTCCTTTATATTAAATTCCTCGTAAAATTCCATCATATTACTCAAAGGACCATTAATTCGAAATTTTGCAGGTGCATGCACGTCTGTCATTATTTGATTCGCTAATGATTCATCATTTATATTGACCATCCAAGCGTACGCATATCCTAAGAAGAAACGTCGAATGGGACTTAATCCGCTAATCTTTTGGTTAGATTTAAATTGGGCAGTATTTTTGAAAGCCTCTAAACCCATGACAATTCCTCCTAAATCTGCAATGTTTTCTCCTTGTGTTGCATCCCCGTTTACCTTTTTATCTCCAAGCACTGAAAATTGATTGAATTGGTTAACAATTAATTTTGTTTTAGCTCGGAATTTATTCAAATCATCCTTTGTCCACCAATTGTTTAAGTTTCCAATTTCATCGTATTGACATCCTTGATCATCAAATCCATGTGTCATTTCATGTCCAAAAGTTGATCCTCCAATAATCGAATACAAAATAGCATCATCAGGCATTCTACCTTCAAATCCTGGAACAATAATATTGCACGCTGGCACAACAATTTCATTGTTACTTGGATTATAATACGCATTATACGTATGAGGCTGCATATCCCATGCATTTCTATCGACAGGTTTTCCAAATTTATTGATCATTTCTCTATGCGCCCAGATATTTGCAGCAAGAACATTGGAACAATACGATTTTCTGTCAATTTTCAATTCGCTCAAGTCTTTCCATTTATCTGGATATCCAACTTTCATTATCATTGTACTTAATTTATGCAGTGCCTTTTTCTTAGTTACCGCGCTCATCCAATCTAATTTTTCAATATGATCGGCAAATACATTTCGAATATTTGTTCCAATTTCCATTAATTTTTCTTTGGATCCTTTTGGTAAATATTCAGCAACATACACTTGCCCAATTAAATCACCCAATGCTCCGTCGGTTTGATTTACAACACCTTCCCATCGCGGTTTTTGTTGACTAACACCTCCCATAACCGTTGCGAAAAACTTGAAATTTTGATCGCGAATATCTTTGTTTAAAAAACTAGAATATGAATTGATCAAATCCCATTTTAGGTATGTTTTCCATTCTGAAATGGTGTATTTTTTTAATAATTTATTTAAAGAAGTGAAAAATTCCGGCTGTCCAACTATTACTGAATCAACTTGTGTGAGACCCATTGTTTTTAAAATGAGCGACCATGAAATAGCAGGTGTTAACTTATTAAATTTAGAAATACTCATTTTATGATAGTTCCCTAAAGGATCTCTTAAGGCTTCTAATTTTCGAGAGGACTTTGCTAAATCCATTTCTAATTTCATAATCACACTTGCATTTTTTGCAGCTGTTTCTTCATTGTCACCTATAAACCTCATCATAGATTTCAAATGATTTTCGTACTCTTTGCGTATTGTTTTTGTTCTTGGGTCGTTTAAAAAATAATAATCTCTGTCGCCTAAACCGAGACCTCCTTGCCTGAAAAAGGCGGCTTGTTTTGAACTGATTTTATCATCTTGTGAAATGTAAAAAGAAAACGCTGGACTTGCACCTATTGTTTGTAAATTGGCGATACTTGTCAGCAAAGAAGTCACATCAGATATTTTTTCGATTGCTTTCATTTCGGAATTAATTGGCGTTAAACCCGCTTTTTCTATCGAAACCGTATCCATTCCTGAAGCATAAAAATCACCTATTTTTTGTTTATTACTTCCAAGTGCAGCTTGTGTATCGGCCGCCGATCTTTCACAAATTTGTTTTATTTGGCTATTTATCGTATCTCCAATAGTATTAAAAATACCATTACTTCTATCGCTTGGAGAAATAGGATTTTCCTTAAACCATCCACCATTCGCATATAAGAAAAAATCTTCGGCTGCACTTACAGTTGTGTCTCTATGAGAAATGAGGGGGTCCGCAAATGTAATTTCTTTATTTATAATACCTGAAATAGATAAAGCAGCAATAATAATAAGAGATATAATATAGTTCATTTACTTAATATTAACGTTTTAGTTTTGCAATAATAAGCTCAAATTTATATAAAATATTGCGTATCTTTTGATAAAGAAATAAATTCTTTCACGTCACTAACCTGTGATTCTGTCGTAACACAAGTATATGTCGTTTCATCTATTTCATCTAATTCCTAAAAGTCATTTGAAATAAGGAAATATTTGGTCTACACATTCACTTCTCGTTCACTAGTTATTGTCGATCTGAGAAGGTTATTTTTCTGTTTGTGGAACCGATTTTTTTTCAATTAAGAATGAATTTGGTCAGCAAAAGAAAAAAGGGTTAATTGAGGAGAAAAAAACCTGTATCTTTGCTGCATCAATGGTTAAAATAAGAAATATTGAGTTAGGCGAATTCCCGCTATTACTTGCTCCGATGGAAGATGTGAGTGATCCTCCCTTCCGTGCACTCTGCAAAAAACATGGGGCGGATTTAATGTATACGGAATTTATTTCTTCTGAAGGCTTGATAAGAGATGCCGCAAAAAGTGTTCAAAAATTGGATATCTACGAATATGAGAGACCTGTAGGAATTCAGATTTTTGGATATGATATTGAAAGCATGAAAACAGCCGCTCAAATTATAGAAAAAACAAATCCAGATATTATTGATATCAATTTTGGATGTCCTGTAAAGAAAGTTACCTGCAAAGGTGCTGGTGCAGGAATGTTGCAAGATATTCCAAAGTTGATTAAAATGACTGATGAGATTGTAAAAATCACGAATCTTCCAGTAACTATTAAAACCCGTTTGGGCTGGGATGATAAATCGAAATTTGTCGTCGATACTTCTGAGCGTTTGCAAGATGTGGGAGTAGAAGCCATTTCAATTCATGGTCGAACACGCCAACAATTATATAAAGGAGAAGCGGATTGGACATTGATTGGTGAAGTGAAAAACAATCCAAGAATGCATATTCCTATTTTTGGAAATGGCGATATTACAAGTCCAGAAAAAGCGTTAGAATACAAAAATAAATACGGTGTTGACGGCATTATGATTGGTCGCGCAAGTATTGGTTATCCTTGGTTTTTTAATGAGGTGAAACATTTTTTGAAAACAGGGCAGCATTTAGCCGCTCCTGGAGTGAAAGAACGAGTTCAAGCAACACGAGATCATTTAGAAATGAGTGTTCGCTGGAAAGGTGAAGGATTAGGAATAAATGAAATGAAAAGACATTACTCCAATTATTTCAAAGGAATCGCTCATTTCAAAGAACATAGATTAAAATTAGTGTCAACCTACGAACTGCAAGAAATACTAGATATTTTGGACATGTTGGAAAATAATGCAGATGAATTTGAGTTTGCGCAAAAGCCAAATACGATATAAAAAATAATCTTAAGTTAATTAGTATAGCGGAAGAGAGAGCAACAAGGATGAACTCGAATTTTCCGCTATTTATAGGCAATCTGATAATAAAATATCTGTCGATCTCAGCTTAATAGGATCATCTGGTTTTTGCTTATTTAAAAAAACTGATCGTAAAATTTGAATCGAACTCAGTTTAAAAGAATAGTTTGTGTTATTTTTGCTTTAAAATTAAAGATTATGAAAAATCGTGTTTGGATCATTGATGAGAAAGAAACTAAAAGTAGTGGTGGATCTGTGCTTAAATGGGATGATGAACGATTTTTTACTTTAACCTTTAATGGGAAGGAATTTTTTGGAGAAATCTTGGAAGAAAAATCGGAAGACCATAAATTAAAAATCAAAATTAATCACCGTGTTTTCGAAGTAAAAAAGCAAGGAGAATTGGATGAATTAATTGCTGCTTTAGGACTGGATGTTCAAAAAGTTAGAAAATTAAAAGAACTTCAAGCCCCTATGCCTGGTCGTATTGTGAATATTGCTGTGAAGGTTGGGCAAGAATTAGTGGTGGGTGATGAAATTCTATCATTGGAAGCAATGAAAATGGAAAATGTCTTGAAAGCAGAAGGAATTGGCACCGTTAAAGCAATCCATATTATTCAAGGACAAGTGGTCGAAAAAGGGGCAGTTTTAATTGAATTTGAATAAATTTTAATTTTCTTCTATTCTCGATATTACATCACGTAAACACGATGAACTCGTTTTGAAAAACTAGTCATTACTTCATATGGAATAGTGTCCATTTTCGAAGCAAATTGCTCCATTGTTTGATTTTTCCCTATAATTTCCACGGGTGTACCTGGTAGACAATCAACCTCTGTAATGTCAACCATAATCATATCCATACAAACCCTTCCTAGTACTTTACAGCATTTGTCTAGAATAAAAACACTTCCTTTTCCATTACTCAATGAACGGCGAAACCCGTCCGCATAGCCAACAGGAATAACTGCAATTTGCATTTCTGAATCAGCTATAAATGCTCTGCCATAGCCAACACTTTCCCCTTTTCTGATCTTTTTAATTTGGGAAATGCTACTATTCCAGCTAATTGCAGGTTGAATTTTCTTTTTAAATTCAGGATTCGAGCTGTATCCATAAATTCCTATTCCTAATCGAACCATTTCATATTGTGCATCGGGAAATCTAGAAACACCTTCAGAATTTAAGATATGTCGATCAAAAGGATAGTTGATGTATTCTTGAATTTTCATCCATGCTTTTTCAAACCGTTTGATTTGAATGTTGGTAAATTCCAGCTCTTTACTATTATCTGAATCCGCCAAATGTGAATAAACACTTTTTATTTTTACTTCTGGTTGCGCCTGAAGAATTTCCATTACTTGACTTATTTCCGAAACTTCAAAGCCTAAACGCATCATTCCAGTGTTCACTTTTAAATGAATCGGGTAATCGGTCTTATCTAAGAAGATTAATTCTTTGATAAATTGATCTAACTGTTCAAACGAATAAATCGCTGGTTCTAAATTAAAAGCTATACAATCTTCAAACCCATCTTCTTCTGCATTCATCACCAAAATCGGGGTTGTGATTCCTTGCTTTCGAAGTTCAACTCCTTCATCAACGTATGCAACACCCAAATAATCAACCCCTTGCTGCTCATAAAAGGCCGCCATCTTTTCTGTTCCGGAACCGTACGAGTTTGATTTTACCATTGCCAAAATTTTGGTCTTTGGTTTTAAGTAGCCTTTGTAAACACCTAGATTATTACGAATATGATTTAAATCTATTTCAAGAAATGTTTTATGATTTTTTAAACGATATTGCCGCGCCACCCTATGCATATCAGCTTTCCTGGTGCCTTTTATTAAAATAACACTATTTTCAATATGATCTACTTCTGAATCAGAATCGATATAAATAACTTTGTCTGGATGAAAAGGCAATATTAACTTGTCTACATCTTCCTTTTTTACCAAGGATTCATCATCTAACCCAATAATCACATATCGTTGTCGCATTTTAGCGAGGGAATATTGATACTCTAAAGATTGCGTCAATGCATCAAAGTCTAAATTATATGTGTCATTGATAATCGTATTTCCATTAATTCCTTCAAAGGTTTCCATTCTCAATGCTAGTCGAGGGAGAGAAGAAATTTTAGCTGAAATTTGAGTTTCAGGAATAGAAAATTCATGCGCGATTTGAAGAGCGATTTCTAAATTATGAAGACTCACTTTGTCATCTATGGAAATATTCTTTTTGTATTCGTCTAGAATGTCCGGATAAATTTCTATTCCATTTATTTCAGATATTTGCCTTGAATTTAATTCTATCGAGGAGTGATAATACGTTTTTAAACATTCTGAAAACAATGTTAATTTTTCCTCCAAATGACTTTCCTTTGAATCAAAATTTTCTTGATGAGCAGATCCAAAAGCGGTAAAAATACCTATCGTTGGCTGAATAATTTCTTGTAGTCGTGCCATTTCATTTGGTTTTGAAATACCAACTTCTATTAGCGCTACATCACAATTTTCATGTAGTTCTAGCAGTGAAAGTGCAACACCTAACTGTGAATTAAAACTTTTTGGACTACGAATAACGCGTAATTTAGGAGAAAGAAAATGATAGGCCCATTCTTTTACCATCGTTTTTCCAACACTGCCAGTAATTGCCACCATAGGGAATGAAAACTTTTCTCTGTGAGTTTTAGCAATTTCTTGCAAAGCCCATAGTGAGTTTTCTACTAAAATAAAAGCGGCTTCAGGATATAGTGCCACATCAATTTCCTGCGAAATTACGAAAAAACGAACTCCTTTGGAAAAAGCCTCCTGTATAAATAAATGACCGTTTCTAAAATCACCTATCAAAGCAAAAAATAAAGTATCCTGACCTTGTACTATTTTTCGTGTGTCAAATGAAATGGAAGTTAATACAGGATTGGAATGCTCCGTTAATGAACGACCTTTCGTAATGCTGCAAATTTCAGAATATGTAAAATTGATTTTCAAGAAACAACTTTATTAAAACAAGAACGGCAAAGCGGTTTATAAGAATCAACAGCTCCTAAAAGGAAAAGTTCCTTATCTTCAACCAATCGATGCGAAAATTGAGCTAAGTTACCACAAGAAACACAGATAGCGTGCACTTTTGTCACATATTCTGCAATCGCCATCAATTGCGGCATGGATCCAAAAGGAATTCCCTTATAATCCATATCTAATCCAGCAATTAAAACGCGAACACCTTTGTTCGATAATGCAGTACAAACAGCGATTATTCCAGGGTCAAAAAATTGTGTTTCATCAATGGCAACAATCCTTTCTCCTTTCCAATGGTTCATAATTTCAGAAGAATCATTAACGCCAATAGCTTGTAGACTAGACCCTTGATGACTCATAACATTTCCTTCGCTGTATCGATTGTCTAAAATTGGTTTAAAAAGTAGAATGGCTTGTTTGGCAAATTCAGCTCTTTTAAGCCGGCGAATTAGTTCTTCCGTTTTACCGGAAAACATAGACCCACAAATGACTTCAATCCATCCATGCGTTTGCCCATCTTCTCTAAATTGCTCCAAAAACATATTTTATCGTATTAAAGGTTATCAACAACTTATAGAAGACAAATAATTTAAACCTTTATTTTCTATATTCGGTTACTGTGTATTTTTATCGAATCAAAGTACTTTTTGAATTGTAAATCAATCAAAGCATGCGAGTAACTTTGTAAAAATATTGAAAAAATTGATTTTTAGATAGTATTATGGGAAATTTTGGTTCAAAAGAAGATATATTGGTTGAAATAGCTGTATTATTTAAACAAATGGACAATGGGAAATTAACATTGGACGAATTAGATGATTTGGTAAATATGAGCCGTGAATTGCATGAAAGAACTGTAATTCTTCGTTATAAAGCCTTTGAGGAAAAGATTTTTGGCGTCAGAACGATAGTTCCAGAAGAGACTGCAAATACTGAAGAAGAAATGGTCATTACAGAAGTAACTGTTGAACCTATTATAGAACCAGAAACAATTATTGATGAAATAGAGGAATTATCTACGGATGAAATAGACGTACCCCTTTTTCAGGTTGAAGTCAAAGAAGAAGCATCTTTTGGCTTTAGTCTTTTTAATGACCCTCTTCCAATTGTTGAACCAAAAATTACGGAGGAAAAAGTGGATGGTGATCCACTAGAAGAAATTTCACTAGAAGAAAAGAATGAGCAAGTAAGTTTTGAAGATGATATAGAAGAATCAAATTCTCTTTTTAATTCAGAAATTAACGAGCCAACTTCAGTTGAATCAAATAGTGAGGAATTTTCATCCGATAGAACAATGTCGGAAACGGAACGAGCTCATGCTGAAAATTTAGCTAGGTTTTTAAATAAAACCCCTGAACCCATAGCTCCTGAGACGATTTCTGAACCAGTAGAATCGCTTTTTCATGCGGATGAGCCTACTTTCAATTCTTCAAGCGCGATTGTAGAAGATCCATTTGAACAAGATTTTAATGAAGAAATAATTGTGGATGCAGCAGACGAATCGTCAGAAGATTTGTATGAAAGGGAAGTCGATAAAGTTGCGTCAACGTTAGAAATTGAAACAGAAGAAGATTTTGACAAAGCGGTAATTACTGTATTTATTAATAAATACAATACTATTGGGAGTAATTTAGCTTCTCAATTTGGGGTTTCAAAGATTGAATCATTAATTGGCTCATTTGGATTAAATGAGAGATTACAATTTATAAATGAACTTTTTGATGGTTCCAGTGAAAGTTTCTCAAATGCTATCAAAGAATTAGATCAACAAATGGGTTCTGAAGCGGCAAAAAGTAAAGTAGCTGAATTTGCTGTTGAAAATAATTGGGATGTAGACAGCGAAACGGTTGAAGAATTTATGCAAAAAATTGTTCGTAGATATGCGTAAATCAGTTTTAGTATTTTTTTCTTTTTTCTTTTTAGGAGCTTTTGGCCAAATAGAAGAAGTTAGACAAATTACTAAAACATTATGCTCAACTGAATTTCATGGTCGCGGCTATGTACACGGAGGAGATTCAATCGCAGCAGATTTCATCGCCAATGAATTTAGAAAAAAGGGCGTAAAACCTATAAAAAGAAAGTACTTCCAATATTTTTCATTTGGAGTTAACACTTTTCCTGGAAAGATGGAGGTGAAAATGGGTGACAAACAACTTTCACCGGGGATACATTTTTTAGTAGATCCATCGAGCAACAAGAGTTTTACTGTTTGGAAACCAAAGTTAATTTCCGCATCAATTGCCTTAAATCAATCGCAATTATTTTCTGAAATTCAAAAGATTCTAAGTGGGTCAACCTATAATTCTGTTGCTTTCAATTTCGCAGGGCTCCCTGCCGATTCAATTAAATTACTGGCAGGAATTCCTGGTCAGATAGCAGATTTACTCCCCGTAATTGAAGTGACTAATTCAAAATTTACCTGGTCAGTTGGCAGAAATCAATTGAAGTATGCGTTTATTCAAGTGCAAGATTCTATTTTTCGGGATAACAAGTTATGGAACGTGAATATTGATGCTACTTTTATTGAAAATCACCGATCTCAAAATGTGGTCGCTTGTCTTCCATCGAAAAAAAGAAATGCTAAAACTATTGTTTTTACGGCACATTACGATCATCTCGGTCAAATGGGGAAAAGTACATATTTTCCTGGTGGAAACGACAACGCAAGCGGCACAGCAATGCTCCTCAGTTTAGCTTCGTATTTCAAATCGCATCCGATAGATTGTACTATTTTATTCATTGCTTTTGCCGGTGAAGAGGCGGGTTTGGTTGGTTCTCACTATTATGTTAATCATCCTACTGTGCCATTGAATAAGATTTCATTCTTAATTAATTTAGATATCATGGGAAGTGGAGAGGAAGGGATAACAGTTGTTAATGCAACAAATTATGAAAAGGAATTTTTTGAACTTCAAAAGATTAATGAGGAGGATAAACTTTTAGTTCAAATAAAAAAAAGAGGGCCTACGCAAAATTCTGATCATTATTGGTTTACCACAAAAGGAGTTCCTGCGTTTTTTATTTATACGCAAGGCCCGAATAAAAACTATCACGATGTGTTTGATACGTATGAGAACTTAAGTTTTACGGAATATGCTGATATTATGACACTATTAGTAAAATTTGTAGATGGATTTAAGCCTGAAAAAAAGAGAAAATAATACCATCTATTTAAAAGATTCTGTAACTATTGTTGTCGTTAAACAATAAATAGAATTTATCCTCGTTTCTATTTTCATGACGACTACAAACGAACCTACTCCGCAATTACTCCCGATTATCGAATCCAATCGGTTGCAGCAATTAGACATTATCCGGGGTATTGCCATCTTGGGGATTTTAATTTTAAACATTCCTATTTTTGGGCTTCCTGAAACGATAAGCGGAACCATTTATGGCATTCATAATCAGGGTTTACTTAATAGAATTACGTGGTACATAACTTCAACTTTTTTTGATGGAAACATGCGTGGGCTTTTTTGTTTCTTATTCGGAGCAGGGATTATTTTATTTTCGGAACAATGTGAGAAAAATGGAAGAGGTTCGTTTACGCTTTATAGAAGAATGTTATGGTTAATCGTTTTTGCAGCTGTTGATATTTTTGTATTGTTATGGTATGGCGATATTTTGTATGAATATGCTATTTGTGGATTGCTTCTAATTCCAATAAGAAAGCTGAAACCGAAGTATCTTCTCAGCATTGGAATATCAATTATGATTTTTCTCATTGTATTTAATTTGAATGATTACAAAGAAACGCAAGAAAAATTTCAGAAATATACAGCTATAGAATCACGCATAAATTCAAAAGAAAAACTGTCAGAATATAAAACAAATACGGAGAAGGAGATAAAAGAAAATCAGGTAAATTATAAAAAATCTGTTGTTAAACATTTTGAAGAAATCAAATACATAGTAGATCCTGAAATGTATTTTATGTTTTTGCCTGAATTAATACCCATGTTATTTGGAATGGCACTTTTTAAATTGGGCTGGTTTACTTTGAATAATCGGAAGAGAAATAAAAAGCTTGCAATAATTGGACTTAGCTTAGGTTTTGGAATGTCAATTTATAACACATACACACAGCCGACAAATCTTCATTGTTTAAATTGGTTTATGAAAAATGTATCTTGCTTAAGAGAAATATTTTATCCTTTAATTAATCCAACGGTTTGTTTGGGTTTAATTGGTACATTACTATTATTTTGTTCTTCTAAATCCTACTCAAAATTAAAAAACATCTTAGCTTCTACTGGTAAAATGGCTTTTACGAATTACTTAATGCAATCGCTTATTTGTACACTTATATTTAATGCTTATGGATTAGGTTTGTATGGAGAATTAGAAAGATATCAATTGTATTTCGTTGTAGTAACTGTTTGGATAATAAATATATCATTCAGTGTTTGGTGGCTGAAAAGATATAGTCTTGGACCAATGGAATGGATTTGGAGAATGTTAACGTACTGGAAACGAATTCCTATCCGTAGATAAAATCAGTTCAAGTAAAATACTTTTATTTTAACCGCAGATTTACTCAGAGTAATTTCACAGAGTTTCACAGAGCTATTTATGTAATTGAGTAAATGAACTTCGTGTTACTCTGCGCAAAACTTTGAGATACTCTGTGGTTAAATAATCCAAGTTTACCTCATCAATAAAAAAGTGACTGCTGAATAAACAACAATCACTTTTTTGAATTCAACTTATTTTTGCATATCGTGTTGAATAATTATTGATTTAGGTGATCGGGGTTACATTCCTATAATATGTTGTACTTCAATTTCTGTTATATTTCTTTGTTTCCCCGTTTTACTGAGATACGTACGATTAACTAAACGCCCATGAATCGCTAATTGTTTTCCTTTAACGCCATAATTTTCAATAAATTGAGCTAAATTTCCCCAAGCAAAAACGCGATGCCATTCTGTGTTTTGTTCAACTTTCCCTTCGTTTGTTTTATAATTTTTGTCCGTAGCAATACTAAATCTAGCTACTTTTTTTCCATTATCGAATTGAGTGATTTCTGCATTCATACCCATGTTTCCAACAAGGGTTACGTGATTTCTTAATGTTATCATACTCTATTATTTTTTTATTAGTTAGTAAAACGTATGCCTCTTTCTCAAAGGATGATTAGATCATTTATTTCAACTTCAGAAATAAATTTTTGTTCGCCTTCTTTATTTTTATAAAAGCGAGAAACCAATTTCCCTTCGATTGCCATTCCCATGCCAACCGTTCCTAATTCTTCCAAGATACTTACCCAACGTCCCCAAGCAGATAATTGATGCCATTGATTCCTACTTTTAGTTTTTCCTTTATCGTCTAAATAGGTTTCTTTTGTTGACAGTGTAAATTGAGCGATTTTTCTCCCGCTTGCAAGTTCAACAAACCTTGGAGTTGAACTCATTTTTCCAATTAAATTTACGTGGTTCATAGCGTTGATTATTTAGTTTTTTGTACTTTTTGTGATTCAACAAGTTCTTCTTCTTTTTCATTGTTTTTAGGAGAAAGAAGTAAAAAATCTGTTATTTCAATATTTGTGGTATATCTTTTTTCTCCTTCTTTTTCATACATTTTATTCACGATTTTTCCTTCGATCATAATTTCTTGACCTTTTTGCACGAGTTTTGTAATGCGCTCTGCAACTTTGCCCCATGCAATTAAATTGTGCCATTGGGTATTTTCATGCCATTGACCGTTTTTGTCTTTATAACTTTCATTGGTTGCAAGTGAAAAGTTGGTTAATGCATAATCTTTTGATGTTCCTACGGTTTTCAATTCTGGGTTCATTCCCATTCTACCGATTAAATTTACTTTGTTTCTTAACGTGTTCATACTACTTAATTTTAATTTACGTCAAAGACGAATCTGTTATTTTGTAACCTGTCAGAAGTTGTTATCTGATTTCGACACTGCAAAGATTGGGGCACATCAAATTTTTATTCGGTAAATAACCACTTAATGTCGAATGTCTTTCGTTTGTAAACGGTTATAATCGTTTTTAACTCTGTAATACAACAGTTTAACTAAAAAAATTAGAATTAAAAAAATAGAAGAAAAATCAAATTAATTTTTTTAGGTAGTGAATTTCTGCTGATACAGTGTGTTATCAACTAAAAATTACGCGCTATTTTGCGAGAGAACCTGAAGGTTATTAATAACCTGGTTCAACTGATATTTTATTATCAGATCGCCTATAAATAGTGAGATACGAATGAAAGGCTAGTTATTTCTTGGTCTGCGGCAATCGCTGGAGATTAAAATCAATTTCGCTGATAATCATGTTATTAACCTGAGATTCTGTAAATTGGCAATCAATCACCTATAAAACAACATTCACAATTCTGCCAGGAACAACAATCACCTTTTTAGGTTCTTTTCCTTCTAAATATTTCATTGCTTCAGCACTACTCATCACCTCTTTTTCAATTTCTTGAGCGTTTAAGGCTAAAGGTAATTCAACTTTAAAACGCATTTTTCCGTTAAAGGAAACTGGGTATTCAAAATTTGCTTCCACCAATACACTTTCATTGAATTTTGGGAAACTAGCAAAACTGATTGTTCCAGGTGTATTTCCTAATTTTTCCCACAATTCCTCTGCTATATGCGGAGCGTAAGGAGAAAGTAGAATAACTAAATCTTTCAAAATAGATCGGTTGTTACACTTTTGCTCTGTCAGTTCGTTCACGCAAATCATGAAGTTGGAAACGCCTGTATTGAAAGAAAAACGGTTTAAATCTTCTTCTAATTTCTTGATGGTTCTGTGTAAAGATTTCAAAGATTCTTTACTTGGTTCACCCTCTGAAAGTGAAAGGACGTTTTCTTTATCGTGGAACAAGCGCCATAATTTACGCAAGAAATTATGCACCCCCGTTATTCCTTTTGTGTCCCAAGGTTTAAATTGCTCTAAAGGGCCTAGAAACATTTCATACATGCGCAAGGTATCTGCACCAAATTTCTCTACAAGTTGATCTGGCGTTTGAACATTGTATTTTGATTTAGACATTTTTTCAACTTCAAATCCACAGATATACTCTCCATTTTCTTCACAGATGAATTCAGCATTTTTATATTCTGCTCTTGAATTTTTGAATGCTTCAATATCTAATCTATCGTTATCCACAATTGAAATATCAACATGAAGCGCCGTTGTTTCAAAATCGTCTTTTTTGGAACTGGTCACAAACGTATTTGTTTCATTCGTCCTATACACAAAACTACTTCTGCCCAAAATCATCCCTTGATTAATCATTTTTTGAAAAGGTTCATCAAACGAAATGAAACCTTGATCAAACAAGAATTTTGTCCAAAAACGAGCGTATAATAAATGGCCTGTTGCATGCTCAGAACCACCTATATATAGATCCACATTTTTCCAGTAGTCCGCTTTTTCTTTACTTACAAATACCTCATCATTATTTGGATCCATGTACCTTAAGAAATACCAAGAACTTCCAGCCCAACCAGGCATGGTATTTAATTCAATTGGGAACACCGTTTGATTATCGATCTTGACCGTATCCACAATTTGATTGTCGACCGTATCCCACGCCCATTGATGTGCATTTCCTAAGGGTGGTTTTCCATCTTCAGTAGGTAAATATTTTTCAACTTCTGGTAATTCAATAGGTAAATCTCTAGTGTGTATCATTTTCGGTAAACCCTCTTGATAATACACTGGAAATGGTTCTCCCCAATAACGTTGACGAGAAAAAACCGCATCACGTAAACGATAATTTGTTTTTCTTGTTCCTATGCCTTTTGCTTCGATCGCATCAATCGCTTTCTTCATGGCTGATTTTACATCTAACCCATTTAGAAAATCTGAATGTGCAATAACACCTGATTTTTCAGTATATGCTGCTTCCGAAATATCAACATTTTCAAAAATATTCTTTATTTCTATACCAAAATGTTTCGCAAAGTCATAGTCACGTTGATCTCCGCAAGGCACGGACATCACCGCTCCTGTTCCGTAAGAAACTAGAACATAGTCACCAATCCAAATGGGTATTTTTTCTCCCGTAAAAGGATGAATAACAAAAGCACCTGTATTTTGACCCGTAATATTTTTAACGTCTGCCTCCCGATCACGAGCTGATTTTAAAGACGCAATTCGTTTATATTCAGCAATCTGATCAGCGAATTCAGGAGTTGTAATGTGATCTACTAAACTATGTTCTGGAGCCAAAACCATAAACGAAACTCCAAAAACCGTATCAGGACGAGTAGTAAAAACCTCAATTTCTGGAACACCCCCATCAATTTGCAATTTGGAATCTGCAATTTGGAATTTCAAAGAACAACCCACCGATTTCCCAATCCAGTTACGCTGAATATCTTTCACGGAATCTGTCCAATCCAAACCTTCTAAGCCCGTCAATAAACGCTCTGAATATGCCTTAATTCTCATCGACCATTGTCGCATTAATTTTTGCTCAACGGGATGTCCACCTCTTTCAGAAAGACCATTGATGATTTCATCATTCGCTAAAACGGTTCCTAATGCAGGGCACCAATTAACCCAAGAATCAGCAAGGAAAGTCAAGCGATATGCTTGTAAAATGGAATCTTTTTCTTGGGCAGTATAAGCATTCCATTCGACAGAAGTAAAAATAATTTCACAATCGGAACAAGCGTCCACATGCATATTTCCATGCGCTTCGAATTCAGTAATTAAGTTCGAAATACGTTCTGCTTTATCCGATTTATTATCATAGTAACAATCGAATAATTGCTTAAAAATCCATTGCGTCCATTTATAATATTCGGGAGAAGATGTTCTAACCTCTCTATCCCAATCAAATGAAAAACCAATTTTATCCAATTGATCTCGGTATCTAGAAATATTCTCAGTAGTGGTAATTGCAGGATGCTGGCCCGTTTGAATAGCATATTGTTCAGCAGGTAAGCCAAAAGAATCATAACCCATGGGGTGCAATACATTAAATCCTTTCAAACGTTTATACCTTGAAAAAATATCAGAAGCGATGTATCCAAGAGGATGACCAACATGTAAACCCGCACCAGATGGATAAGGAAACATGTCTAACACGTAATATTTAGGCTTAGTGCTTTTGTCTTCCGCTTTAAATGTCTTATTATCCGCCCAAATCTTTCTCCACTTTGATTCTATGTCTTGAAAATTGTATTCCATGTTGTTATTTTTCTTTTGAAAGCCATAAAGATAGTGAATTTTGAGGGCGAAAGTTACATGGCAAGGAGTTGAAGAAAAAAAAATCAATGAACAACTGCCAAACATTTAAAAATCATTACCTTTATAGCAACTATGAAAACAATCTTCAAGCCATTTCTCCTATGTTTGCTAGCATTTATGTTTTCAATATCCGCATATTCTCAAAAGAAAGAAGAATATCACCTAAAACAAGCGTATAAAACAGAAAAAGATATTTCGAGACGTTTTATGAGATTATTGGCGTTAGGAGAATTTTATAAGCAGAATGATTTACACTTAGCAGATTCTATCAAGACCATCATATTAAAAAAGAGCGAGTCTTTAGATCCATATTATCAATTTAAGGCTCTCTTGTTCAGAGCGGAAATATCTGAAATTCAAGGAAATCAAGAAGACTATTTTAAAAATGTTTTAGCTCTTCAACCATTGTTAGCTCTATGTAAAACGGAAGAAACACAATTTGAATTATATTATCATTTAGGTTTTTATTACCGTTCTTCTCTCAATTTAAGTAAAGCAAAAGAATATTTAGATCTTGCATTAAGATTAGCTAAAAAATCTAAAAACAATGAACACATAGCAGAAACCTATTCTTCAATAGCATTTAATTTCATGTTTAATAATCGTAAAGATTCTGCTTTTTTTTATACAGATATAGCGATTCAATACGCAAGAAGGTCCGCTAACAAGAGTTTCCTAGCAGAAAGTTTTAATACTCAGGCTAGAATTTACGCCTACTTTGGCCAGCTAGAATTAAGTGTAGCTAAAAACTATTTTAGTTTACAATTGGCATCAAGTGTTAATGATATTTCAAAAATGGCGAGGTATTCTCGGGAAATTGGTAAATCTCAATTACTCATTTCTAATTTAGTTGAAGCCGAAAAATATTTTAAGCAATCCATAGAATATTCGCGGCAGATAAATGATGAACACCAGATAGCACTTGCTTTTTCAAATCTAGGATCAGTATATAGGGCGTATAAAGATTATCCAAAAGCGATAGAATATAATGAAAATGCTATTGACGTTTTAACAAAGCTAAATGATTTTAACGGTTTGGGAGAAGCGCACAATAACTTAGGTGTGATATATAAAGAACAACGCTTGTATGAAAGAGCTGCCCATGATTTTAATAAAGCGCTTGTTTTTTATGAAGGGACAAATAACCGTGAACAAATTGCTGGAGTATACCACAATGTAGGAACTGTTTTTCAGCAACAAAAAAGATATATGATCGCCTTAAATTATTTAAATAGATCCATAGAAATACGCAAGCAATTTGGTTCGAAGAGAGAAATTTTTTATACCTATCGCGTTATTGCAGATGTATATAGTGATATAGGAAAAACGACAGAATCATTAAAATACCTGCATTTATATTTGAATTTTTTAGATAGTAATTCTTCCTTTCAAGAATCCGCTAAAATTGCTGAATTGAGTGAACTTTATAGGTCCGAACAAAGGGAAAGATTTATCTCTATTCAAGCTGATTCTATTCAACGACAACAACAAGAGAAAACGTTGACTTCTACAAAATTGGAAGTTACTGAATTAAAAAATAATCAAAAGAATTATATTATTCTTGGGTTTTTAATTATTATCATCTTAGCAGGAGTTATTGGTTTTTACCGCTTTAATCAAACTGTAATTAAACAACAGCAAAAGGAAGCAGAGATGCTGCAAACATTATTGCGTTCTCAGATGAATCCCCATTTTATTTTTAATTCAATGTCTGTCATTCAAAGTTATATCTATGATAATGACATTAAAAACTCTTCCAAATTTTTGGTCAATTTCTCACGATTAATTCGCTTGATTTTAGAAAATTCCCCTAAAGAATTTATCCCTATTGCCACAGAAGTAGAAATTCTTCAAAAATACCTAGAAACCCAAAAACTACGATTTGAAGATCGTTTTGAGTTTTCAGTCGAAATAGAAGATAAAATGATGTTAGAAAATGCCATGATCCCACCAATGATTACGCAACCATTTATTGAAAATGCAATAGAGCATGGTCAACTTCATACCATCGAAGGAGGTTTTATAAAAATCGTTTTTTCTAAAAAAGAGGAAATGCTTGAAATTAGAATTGAAGACAATGGAATCGGCAGAAAACAATCAGAAAAAAGTAAAAAAAGTAAAGATCATAAAAGTATGGCCTTAAATATAACGCGCCAAAGAATTGATAATTTAAACAATAAATATAAATCGTCTGGGTTTATGATAATAGAAGATTATGATAAAACTTTGGAAACCGGAACAAAAGTGTTAATTTCGTTACCCTACCAAGTAGATGCTCAGACAAAAAAAACGATGTAATATGAAGAAAGCCCTTGTAATAGATGATGAGAACAGAACAAGAGATTTAATCGCTAAAATGATAAATTCCTTTGGTCTTGATATTGTAGCTATTCCTGCTGGTGAAACTGTAGCTTCTGGAATAAAAGCAATTGAAGAACATCGTCCTGACATTGTTTTTTTAGACATTCAAATGCCAGATGGGACAGGGTTTGATTTATTACGTTCTATTCCAAATAAATCATTCGAAGTTATTTTTATAACGGCTCACGAAGAGTTTGCAATTAAAGCAATTAAATTTAGTGCCCTGGACTACATCTTAAAACCTGTTGATGCAGATGAATTAAAAAGTGCCGTTGAAAAAGCGTTACACTCAATTGGTTCTAAAAAAGAAGAAAGTCAATTTGATGCTCTTCAGATGAATATTCAACCAAATCAAAAACGCCGTTTGGTTCTAAAAACACAAGAAAGCGTTCATGTCATTGAATTAGATAATATTATTCGTTGCGAAGCAGACAGAAATTACACTTCCTTTTATTTAGTTGGCGGAAAGAAAATTCTCGTTTCTAAAACATTGAAAGATTATGAAACCCTTCTTTCAGGTCATAATTTCCTACGTGTCCAACAATCCCATTTAATTAATTTAGATTACGTGGCAAGATATGATAAGGGGAATGGTGGCTCTGTCGTCATGAAAGATGATTCTGAAGTGCCTTTATCCCCAGCAAAGAGAGATATTTTCTTTAAAATATTAGACAATCTTTTATAACACGCTTCGCCTATATTTTGTTCCTGTATTTTTAATCTGATTTGAATTAATTGTTCCAATTATCACTTTAAACCTCTTTATTAGACAAAAGTTCTTAGATTTTGGCGTTTTGATAATCAATAATGCACTTATATTCATTTGAACCAGTGTGATCAATTCTTTATCCTATATTTGAAATAAGAAATAAGGAGAAAAAATTCAGGTTGTTTTCTTTCATGGTTTCGCTTTGACATTTTGTATTGAGGATACGCTGCTTGGAGAGGCAGTTTTCATTTTCTAGTTTGATAAAGAGTATAACAGTTCTTATTCCTCATACTAAATTCAAGGTAGGTAATTAGATTTACATGGCATGGAAGAAATAATCTGAATTTTTTAAATGGCAATTTTAGATTAAAAAATATTGCAGAATACTGCAACGAGGTTACGTACTACTACTACTAATACTCGAAATGGGTTTTCTATTTTATTAGAAAACCCATTTTAGATTTAAAATCAGTAATTTATTTGTTTTTCAAATGAATTTTACAATACCATTTCAGGAACAAATGCTGGAATAATTAAGTCGCCTTCCGTTTTTGACACGATTTCTTCTACAGATACTCCTGGAGCTCTTTCAATTAGATGAAATTTCCCGTCTTTTATTTCCAACACAGCTAATTCAGTCACCACTTTTTTAACACAACCTACTCCTGTTAAAGGCAAAGTACATTCTTTTAATATTTTAGACTCCCCCGCTTTGTTGGAATGCATCATAGCCACAATTATGTTTTCAGCAGAAGCCACTAAATCCATCGCTCCTCCCATTCCTTTCACCATTTTTCCTGGAATTTTCCAGTTTGCGATGTCTCCGTTTTGAGAAACTTCCATTGCCCCAAGAACGGTTAATTGAACATGTTGACCTCTTATCATAGCAAAAGACATGGCAGAATCGAAAAAAGAAGCTCCATTTCTTGCTGTAATTGTCTGCTTACCCGCGTTTATTAAATCCGCGTCTTCCTCCCCTTCAAAAGGAAAAGCTCCCATTCCTAAAATACCATTTTCTGACTGGAATTCCACTTCTATTCCTTCAGGAATATAATTGGCAACTAAGGTAGGAATACCAATTCCTAAATTGACGTACCAGCCATCTCTTAATTCTTGTGCTATTCTTTTCGCAATACCAATTTTATCAAGTGCCATATTTTTCGTTATTTAGTGCTGTTTTATAAATTAGATTTTAAAAGTAATTATTCTTATGCGAGGTTTGCAACTATTACTAAGTAATTTTTGTCTTTTGACATATATTATTCAAAGATAATTCTGTTTTTAATTGAGCAAAAATGTAATTCCTAGAACAAAGATACTACCTTCAATTACACCAGAGAAAAAAAATTCGCTACGCCCTTTATTGACATTTAGAAGTATAATACTTGTTACAAAAATAAAAAAAAGGAAAGCGAAATTAGAGAAGAAAGCTGGTTTAATCAACAGGATTAAACACGTGTAAAGAAGCAGTAAAAAAACACTTAAAAATTTTGATTTACGTTCACCAAATACTTGAGGTATAGTCTTCTGACTAGGATGGTCATAGTGTAAATCTCTAATATCAAAAGGAATCGCAACGGCTAAAATAAACAAATAATGTACCCCGACAAATTGCCAATTTTTTAATTCAAAATCATTTTCATTGATCAATTGAAAAATACCAATAGCTATCACCCAAATTAATGAAATGAGGTGAATTTTAAGATATGGAACATCTCGCAAATTTCTTTTTTTGATAGGAAGTACGTAAAATAAACTCACTACTGCTGAAAATCCTAAGAGTATTAGAACAGAAAACCCGAACGTATACACTTTTAAAAAACTGATTATTAATAAAATAAATGAAATTCCCATTAAGACATATTGCTGTTTTCGATGGAGGTTCAACCATTTTACAAGATTTGTTTTATTCGTTTTGTGGTGTGTTGCTTTCACAAATCTTTGTACATTATAGGTCAAGAAGGTGGAGGAAAAAATAAAAAATGAATACCATTCTGAATTGTTAATCTCCAGCTGATGACACATTCCATAACACAACATTCCGATTGAAATACTTACAACAAAATTTGAGTAAATGATGTGCTCTAAAAACCGATTAATGCTGTTTTTATAAAATTTCATTCAATACACGATCGACTGGAATTACTTCAATACAAACACACGCTTTTCCTTTTTTACACGTAGGGCAATTCTCATCATTTACAAGTGTACGAACTTGTTTTCCAAGTGCTTTCCAACGACCAGCATGTATTGGTTTCCTGACTGAAAATAATCCAATCGCTCTTATATTTAAATAACCCGCAATGTGAAAAGGACCTGTTGAACAAGCAACTAGGACTTCACATTTTGAAATTAACAAAATCAATTGTGAAAGTGTTATCTTGCCTGTAGTATCAATAATATTATTAGAAAAATGTATTTGTGAACGAATAATAAGTCCTTCTTTCTCTGTTCCTGTAAAAAAAACAGTATACCCTTTTTTCTCCAATTTTAAGGCAAGTAAACGATAATTTTCAAGTCCCCATTCGACGGCACTTCCTTGAGATTTTGGGTGAAGAATAACTGTTTTATTAGCGCTAATTAATTTCTTTTGAATAAACTCAGGCAGTATTTCATCGGTTGTCTGAAATAAAGAGGTGTATTCATTCATTTCTTCCAACGTTGGGATTGATTCTAATCCAAAAGGTCGCAGCAATTCAAAGTTCAGCTGTGATTCATGCAATTCAGAATTTTTACGTGTAAAATTAACTCTTTGATTGCACGTAAAATAATGAAAAACTCTATGAGAAGTTCCTGCCCTATATGGAATTTTCGCTTTTTTTGCTAGTAAAGAAATTTCCTTTTTAGGGAAAACATGAATAATTACATCGGCTTCTAAATTCTTAAAGAATTGAATTTTTTCAAGTTTTGAGCTTTTTTCTATTTCTTTCCAATCAGCAAATTGATCAATAGGTTGAAAACAATTAATAACGGGATGAGTATAACTATTTCCCAAGAAAATCAAATGAGCCGTTGGAAATTTTTCCTTTATCCAAGCGCAAAGCGGCAATGTCAACATAACATCTCCTATACTATCTGTTCGACTGATAATAATTCGTTTATTTGTTAAATCAATTGCTTTTTTCATTTACTTAATTCTCTTAATTTTTTATATTTTATATACGTCGCATACCCTGAAATGATGCAAATAAGAAACCCTTTTCTACCATGCAAGAATCCAAGTTTAAAAAAGTAATCACGTATAAATTTAACCACAGGGCTAATAAAACGTTTTATAAACGTAGCTTTTTTACCTTGTGAATGAAGCATTTCAGCGGCAATAGGACTAAATTTTTTTGTTTGATTAATGTGCTCTTGCACAGTATAATAACTATAATGTAAACAATCTCCCTTTAAAAGAGTCGTTTGTATGGTCGAATTAAATGCAAGATTTTCATGAATTAACCCTGTCCATTTAGCTTCAAGGCGATTAAATAATCGTGTTTTGTTATCTGGATACCATCCGCCAAATTTCACCCATATTCCACAATAATTAGTGAGGCGATTAAACGAAAAACTTCCTCGTAATTCCTCTTTCTTTAAAGTTAGTATAGATGTTTTAAGTTCATCGGAAAGAGCTTCATCAGCATCTAATGAAAGTATCCAATCGTTTGAGGCCTTTGAGTTTGCGAAATTTTTTGTTTCAGAATATCCTTTCCATTCCCGTTGAATGAATTGAACATTATTGGCTAAGCAGATTTCCTCCGTTTTATCTTTTGAAAAGGAATCAACAACAATAATTTCATCTACTACATCTGCTAGAGATTGAATGCATCTAGAAATATTTCTTTCCTCATTAAATGTTATTATTACAGCTGATATCTTAACCATTTCCTTTCTTAGTTGAAAGTGTAAGAGTTTATTTTACACGTAATCGTTGGCCAACAGTAATCTTATCAAGATTAACACCTGGGTTTAATTTTGATAGTTGCTGCTGAGTAAGATTGTTTTTCTGAGATATTTTTGTTCCCGTTTCTCCACTTTTAACATTATAATATTTTTTTGCAGGGACAACGGGTTTGGGTTTCACTTTTGGTTTTGGTGTTGGCGGTGGCGTAACAACAGGTTTTTCTTTTATAGGAGCAACAACTTCTGTGCTAATTGGCTCGCCCGTTGTAGTAACAATTTGAGGTATTTTTAGTTTTTGTCCTGCAAATAATGAAGGGCTTTTCATTGCATTGGTAGTCATAATTTCACTCACTGTCACTCCGTATTTTGCGGCGATAATTCCTAGTCCTTCTCCTCTTTTAACTACATGATCAATCAAAACAATTACGGGTGGCGGAGGTTTAACTGCGTTGGTAATTATCTTTTCTGGTTTTGGAGAATCTTTAGAGGAAATCGTCTCTTCTTTTACTTCGGGAACAACAACAGGAGCAGGTGAAAAAGTTGATTTTTCCATCTGATACAATTCTGTCTCTAAACTTACTAATTTCCCTATTTCTAAAAGCGGGCCAGAAATACACTGTCTGGGAGTAGTAAAAGGTATGTAACTTGTCTTATAGATAGGATTTAGCGCTTGTATTTCTTCTAATTCCCATCCCGTTAATTTTGAAATTGTCGACATATGTAGTCCGCTTTTTAAGCAGATTGTGTCTAACTGAGCATAGTTCCATTTTGCTTCCATCGGAACAATGTTATGCTCTGCATGGTAGGTTAACAAATAGGCCGCAGCAATAAAATTTGGAACATATCCTTGTGTTTCAGTAGGTAAAAAAGGGCGAACCTCCCAGTACGTTTTCTTTCCTCCTGAACGACGAATAGCTTTATTTACATTCCCTGGTCCAGCATTGTATGAAGCCAAGGCTAAATTCCAGTCACCATAAATATCATATAATTTTTTAAGGTAACGGCAAGCGGCATCTGTTTCTAATTCAGGATCCATTCGCTCATCGATGTATGAATTTTCTTTTAATCCAAAATATAAACCGGAACTATACATGAATTGCCATAAACCAAGCGCTCCTGCTCTAGATTTTACTTGAGGGCGCAAACCGCTTTCTATAACAGCTAGGTATTTTAGTTCAATTGGCAAGCCATAATAAGCTAATTTTTCTTCGAACATTTCAAAATATAGAGCAGATCTTCCTAGGACTACACGTGCAAAACTTCTCCTTTTTTCAGCGAAAAATTTAATTGTGGAAAGCGCTGCAGGTGTGCAATCTAATTGAAATGGACTCATTTCATTCAATTTTTCTAATCGTTCACAATATTCTTCATCCGTAAAATGAGGAATATCTCCTTGCTCATAATTTAATGCATTGATGATAGAATCATAATTACTTTGATTAGCAACATCCGCATAAAATGCACTCAATGTTTGCTCTACTGTATTAATAAAAGGGTCAGGATTTTTTGTTGAAGGTTTTTTAATCGAATCTCTTGCTTGAGAAAAAACAAATACTGTAATTAAATTAAAAACAAGGATGGTTATACTCTTTTTCATAAATTTAGATTTAGGCTATCTGCGTTAGATAGTGAGAGAAATTAAATAATTCTTTTTCTTTGAAATTATTTGCCATTACTTGAATTCCATATGGCATACCATTTGAATGCTTGCCTAAAGGTAAAGAAATCGCAGGATTTCCAGTAAGATTTGCATGAACAGTAAAAATATCTTGCAAATACATTTGAATTGGATCTTTTAAATCATTCAATGGAAATGCGGTTGAAGGAGTCGTCGGTAAAATCATGAGATCATAATTATCTAAAATCTCATTCGTTTTGTTTTTCAAAACACGACGTACCTTTTGTCCTTTTGTGTAATAAGCATCGTAAAATTCATTTGACAAGACAAATGTTCCTGCCATAATTCTACGTTTTACCTCTTCTCCAAACCCTTCAGTACGAGAATTGATGTATGTCGCTTCCACCCCAGCTGCAATAGAACTTCTATGTCCATAATGTACACCATCAAAACGGGATAAATTGGACGAAGCTTCGGCGGTCGTTAATACGTAATACGTTGGAACCATATACTCTAAATATGGAAATGAAACATTCTCAACTGTATGACCGTCAACTTTTAATTTTGCAATAATTTCTTGCATCTTTTGAACCACTTCTGGATCTACCCCATCCGTTTCTAAACTTTCTGCTAAAACAGCAATGCGCAAAGGGCCTGTTTTTTCAAAATGTGTATACGATTCAACTGGTTTATTTGAAACAGTATTATCATATTCATCTTGTCCAGCCATCACTTCTAAAAGTAAGGCTGCGTCTTCTAAGTTATTTGTGATCGGTCCAATTTGGTCAAAAGACGATGCGTATGCAATCAAACCGAAACGACTAATTCTTCCATACGTAGGTTTTAGTCCAAAAGTTCCTGTAAAAGAGGCCGGTTGTCTAATCGATCCTCCTGTATCACTTCCTAATGCAGCCGTGCAAAGGTTAGCGGCAACAGCGGCAGCTGATCCTCCTGAAGAACCGCCAGGAACATATTCTTGATTTTTTGGGTTTTTTACAGGACCAAAAGCAGAATTTTCATTCGAGCTTCCCATGGCAAATTCATCGCAATTTAAACGACCAATGATAATGGCATCTTCATTTAATAAACGTTGCACAGCAGTTCCTGTATATAAAGATTCAAATCCAACTAATATTTGTGAAGCGGCAGAAACTTTATGTCCTTTTAAACAAAGATTATCTTTCAAACCAATAACCATTCCTGCTAATCTACCCGCTTTACCTTCACGAATTCGCTGATCTACTAAAGTTGCTTGTATACGGACATCCTCTTCAAATACTTCTAAAAAAGCATTCAAAGACGCATGTTCTTTTATAGCTGATAAATATTGATCAACTATTTCTACAACAGACTTACCCGAAGAAAGGGCAGACTTTACTTCAGCAAAAGTTTGATACATTCGTTAAATTCTTTTTACTATTTTTTATCTTCTTCTGGTTTCGAATCTTCGCCTTTTGAAGCATCCTTAAATTCTTTGATTCCTTGCCCTAACCCTTTCATTAATTCTGGAATTTTTTTTCCTCCAAAAAGCAATAAAACGATTGCTAAAATTAAGATAATGTGACCTACACTAAGAAGTTGCGCATTTTGAACTTGAACCATAATTATTAATTATTATAAATGTTAAATTAATCTTCAAATTTTGTAACTTGAATCACTAATATGGTACAAAGTTACTTAATTATCGTGAATTGGACGATTTTACACCTTATTAACTGTTAAAAAGTTAAAAAAAGATCGATTAATTAAGGTTAAATCAGTTAATATACAAAAAAATCCACTCGTTAAAAACAAGTGGATTTATAGTTTCAATTAAATTCTATTACAATTTACGAGCAACTTCTGTTTCTTCGTAAGCTTCGATAACATCTCCTGCTTTAATATCGTCAAATTTATAGATGTTTAATCCACATTCATAGCCATGTTTCACTTCTTTAACGTCATCTTTGAAACGTTTAAGTGATCCTAGTTTACCTGTGTGAATAACAATTCCATCTCGAATTACTCGAATATTAGAACTACGTTTAAAAATTCCTTCTGTTACGAAACATCCTGCAATTGTACCCACTTTCGTGATGTCAAAAGTTTCACGAATCTCAGCAGAACCAACTGTTTTTTCTTCAATATCAGGCGAAAGCATTCCTTCCATCGCCGCTTTAATTTCGTCGATCGCTTTGTAGATAACGGAGTATAAACGAATATCTATTTGTTCTTGATCTGCTAATTTTCTTGCAGCAACAGATGGTCTCACTTGGAAACCAATAATAATAGCATCCGATGCAGCCGCTAAATTGACATCCGCCTCAGAAATTGCTCCAACACCTTTGTGTACAATTTTTACAGCAATTTCTCCTATTGATAAGTTTTGTAAAGAATCTGCTAATGCCTCAATTGAACCATCAACGTCACCTTTCACAATAATATTTAATTCTTTGAAATCTCCAATTGCCAAACGACGACCAATCTCATCCAATGTGATGTGTTTAGTAGTTCGAAGTCCTTGCTCACGGTGAAGTTGTTCCCGTTTAGTGGCAATATTTTTAGCTTCTTTTTCATCGCTTAATACATGGAATTTATCTCCCGCACTTGGCGCTCCATTTATTCCTAAAATAGCAACTGGTCTTGATGGCTCAGCCTCTTTCAAAGCAACACCATGTTCATCATGCATTGCTCTAACTCTTCCATAATTTCTACCAACTAAAACAACATCACCTATTCTTAATGTTCCAGCTTCTACTAAGATATTCGTAACATACCCTTTCCCTTTGTCGAGAGAGGATTCAATTACTGTTCCAATCGCATTTTTATTTGGATTTGCTCTAATGTTCAATATCTCTGCTTCTAACAATACTTTTTCAAGTAATGCATCGATATTTAAGTTCTTTTTAGCAGAAATTTCTTGACATTGGTATTTTCCTCCCCAATCTTCCACCAAGATATTCATTTGTGAAAGTTGTTCTTTTATCTTATCTGGATTTGCTCCATCTTTATCGATTTTATTGATAGCAAAAACCATCGGTACTCCTGCTGCTTGAGCATGAGAAATTGCCTCTTTGGTTTGTGGCATCACATCATCATCCGCCGCAACGATAATAATTGCAACGTCAGTTACTTGAGCACCACGCGCCCGCATCGCTGTAAACGCCTCGTGTCCAGGAGTATCCAAGAAAGTCATTTTTCGACCATCTTTTAACACCAAAGAATACGCTCCGATGTGTTGTGTGATTCCACCTGCTTCACTTGCCGTTACATTAGCATCTCTAATTTTATCTAATAAAGAGGTTTTACCATGATCGACATGTCCCATTACCGTAATAATTGGTGGACGGTCTTGCAAATCTTCTTCCTTATCTTCTACTAATAAAATAGATTCTTGAACGTCTGCGCTGACAAATTCTGTTTCAAAACCAAATTCTTCCGCTACAATTTGAATTGTTTCAGCATCCAATCGTTGATTGATTGAAGCAAAAATACCCAAAGACATACACGCTGAAATTACTTGCGTTGATTGAACATTCATCATAGAAGCTAATTCAGAAACAGTCACAAACTCAGTAAGTTTTAATATACTCATTTGTAATTCTGCCTCATCCGCCTCATCCTGACGACGTTGAGTATTTACATCCCGTTTTACTTTACGGTTTTTTGATGCTTTTGATTTTCCTCCTTTATTTGATAAACGAGCTAGCGTATCCTTGATTTCTTTTTGAATATCTCGCTCATTAATTTCTGGTTTAACGAATTTACCTTTATTAAAATTCGCAGCTCCTGGGCCAGGTCTATAATTTGCTGGTTTTGGCGGGCCTCCCGGTCTTGGATTCGCCGTTCCTGTCGCAGAACCTCCTGCTGGATTTGCTCCTGCATTTGGATTTACTGTAGCTGGTTTAGTCGGATCTATTTTTTTAATTCGTTTTCGTTTCTTACGAGGATCATTCGCACCAATTGGTCTACCTCCATTCGCTGGTTTCGGCTTATTAACTGGTAATTCTATTTTTCCAAGTACAGTTGGACCCGTTAAAACTTTTCTTTCAACTCTTATTGTTTCAATTTCTATAGGAGCAATAGGCTCTTGAACTTCTTTCGGTTCTTCAACTTTTGGAGTTTCAACCACAGGCGCGTCTACTTTTGCAGTTGGCGCAACATACGGAGTTTTCTTCGGTTTTTCGTATTTCTTTTTGTCAGGACGAGTTTTTGTATTTAACTTATCTAAGTCAATTCGACCCACAACTTGTACTTGAACATCCCCTTCTCCGATCGTGACAGGCTTGTCCGTTTCAGAAATTAACACCGATTTTTGTTCTACTTCTGGTGTTGACTTTTCCTCGCTTACACCGGCAGATGCTGTTTCGTTCGCAGCAGGTTTTGATGATACACTCGCTGCATTATTTTGGTCAAACGCTTCTTTATTAAACACCTCACTATCATCTTCATCATCTGAAGTTGGTGTTCCGCCTTGCCTAGGATCACGAATAGAAATTGTTTCTCTTTTCTCACGTTTTACACTCGTCATTTTTGACTGTTCTTTAAACGTTTGATCAGCGGCAAACTCTCTTTGTAACAGTTCGTAATGATCCCCTTCCAATTTTGTATTTGGATTGTTATCAATCTTTACTCCCTTCGATACAAGGAATTCGGTTAACGTGGAAATTCCTACGTTCAATTCACCTGCTGCTTTTCCTAATCGTATTGATTTTTCGGCCATAAAATTATGCGTCCTTTGTATTAACTTAATTCTTGTTTCTGTTATGTTTTTTTAGAGTGTGCCATTGTGATTAACTCTCAAATTCTGCACGAAGTATTCTAAACACTTCCTCCACTGTTACTTGCTCTAAATCTGTACGTTTAACCAGGTCTTCAACTCCTAATTCTAATACTGATTTTGCACTATCACACCCTACAGCTTTCAACTCGTCGATAATCCAACCTTCGATCTCATCTGCAAATTCTTCTAAATCAACATCTTCGACATCGATTTCACCGTCACGGTAAACATCTAATTCGTATCCTGTTAATCTACCCGCCAATTTAATATTGTGACCACCACGACCAATTGCTAAAGAAACTTGGTCAGGTTTTAAATACACCTTAGCTCTTTTTTCTTCCTCATTTATATCTACTGAAGTAATCTTTGCTGGTGAAAGTGCTCTAGTGATAAATAATTGTGGATTACTTGTAAAGTTGATTACGTCAATGTTTTCATTTTTCAACTCACGAACGATTCCATGAATACGAGAACCCTTCATTCCAACACAAGCTCCTACTGGATCAACTCTGTCATCGTATGATTCAACCGCAACTTTCGCTCTTTCTCCTGGTTCACGAACAATTCGTTTGATTGTAATTAAACCATCAAATACTTCAGGAACTTCTAATTCGAACAAACGCTCTAAAAATTCAGGGGCTGTTCTTGATAAAATAATTACTGGATTACTATTACGCATGTCAACTTTCGCTACCACGGCACGAACAGATTCTCCTTTTTTGAAATAATCAGATGGTATTTGTTCTGATTTAGGTAATAATAATTCATTCCCTTCATCATCGATCACCATGATTTCTTTTTTCCAAACTTGGTAAACTTCCCCTGTAACAATTTCACCAATTTTTTCTTTATACACTTTGTATAAATTATCTTTCTCTAATTCCATGATTCTTGAAATCAAATTCTGACGCAATGAAAGAATATTTCGACGACCAAAATCACCAAATGTAAATTCTTCTGTTACTTCTTCACCAATCTCAAAATCAGGTTCTATTTTAGTTGCATCAGAATACGCAATTTCTGTATTTTGATCTTCTACTTCTCCATCTGCAACAATCTCCTTATTAACAAATATTTGAACATCGCCTTTATCGATATTTACGATAACATCAATGTGCTCATCGGTATTGAATTTTTTCTTCAACATGGCACGGAAAACATCTTCCAATACATGCTGCATCGTTGTTCTGTCGATGTTTTTTAACTCTTTAAATTCTGAAAATGATTCAACTAATTCCAAGCTATTCATACTGCTCTTTTATTTAAAATGTAATAACAATTTTCGTTTCTTTGATCGTATTCAATGGTAAAACAACTTGTTCTACTATGGTTTCTTTCTTTTTTTTGCCTTCGATTTTTTCAATTCGGGACACTTCTATTTCAATTTCTGTCGCTGATGCTGCTTTCAATACACCTTCTAAAGTAGACCCGTCAGCCATCAATAACTCCACGCTCCTTCCAATATTTTTAATGTATTGAGGCAAAACTCGAAGCGGTCTGTCTATCCCTGCAGATGAAACATGTAATTCAAAGTCCTGCTCTTCTCTATCCAAGTTGTGTTCCACATTTCTAGAAACTGCCATACAGTCTTTTACGGAAACGCCACCCTCGTGTTTGTCGATTTCAATAGTAATTGCGTTCTCTTTTGAGATCGTTAAATCTACTAAAAATAGACCGTTGTCTAATTCAGCAAATCGTTCATCAATTAATTCCAGCACCCTTGTTTTACTAATCATCTTTTATTAAAAGAGGGGACATTCGCCCCCTCATTTGTTAATATCTTATATATTTAATAGTGCAAATATACTAAATTTATTTAAATAACGCACTATTTATCAACAATTATGTTTCATTAACCATTCTAATTATCGAACTTTGTAAATAAAAATGTTAGTAGAAATTCAAGATAAGGTCGTTTCAACTCAAATTTTTGAACGAAAATTTGTGTGTGATTTAAACGCATGTAAAGGTGCGTGCTGTATTCACGGGGATGCTGGTGCGCCTTTAACAATGGAAGAGGTGAGCGTTTTGGAGGACGACCTAGACATGATTATTCCTTATATGAGGCCTGAAGGTGTTGTTGCTGTTGAAAAAACAGGCGTTTTCTACATGGATCAAGACAATGATATTGCCACCACTTTAGTGAATGGGCAAGAATGTGCTTTTGTCTATTTTGACGACCATGGAATATCAAAATGTGCTATTGAAAAAGCGCATAAAGAAGGAAAAACCGACTTTAAAAAACCTATTTCATGTCATCTTTATCCTATTCGTGTCAAACAGTTTAATGATTTTACGGCTTTAAATTATAATGATTGGAAAATTTGTGAGCCTGCGTGTGCGTGTGGTGAAAAATTAGACGTTCCTGTTTTTCGCTTTTTAAAAGAACCTTTGATCCGAGCTTTTGGGGAAGAATTTTATGATGAATTAATTCTTGTTGAGAACGAGCTTTCAAAAAATAATGAGGATAAATAATATGGTAGCTTTCGTTTTCAATTTCTTGTTTTTTTAGTAAATTCGTTTTCGAAAACTATTATTTACATGCGATGAAATTTCGATTTTTGCTTTTTTTACTTCCCTTTTTAACTTTTTCTGCTTTTTCTCAAGTAACGTTTGACAAGGGAGCGACGTTCTACACAGACTCAAGTAAAACGACTTTGTGCAATGGAAAATTTAGAAAATTTTACCCTGGTTATAAAATCAAAATGTCTACCTATTATTTGAATGGAAAATTAGAGGGAGAGAGTACTGAACATTTTGAAAATGGTCAAGTTAAAATTTTATTGCATTTTAAAAATGGCTTGTTAGACGGCGAAGCAATAGAATATTATCCCGAAACTTTGGGCATGAAAAGTAAATTTATTTTTTCAAACGGTTTAAAAAATGGAGAATGTTTTCTTTACAAGGAAAATGGAGATGTTTTGGAGCGAAAAGTATATACAAATGATGTGTTACAGCCATAAAAAACAATAAAAAACGTATGAAAAGAATTATCGTTTTCGGTATTATTACGCTAGCAGCTATTTTAATTGCCTACTCAATGACCGTAAACACAGAGAAGCCCTTACCCATTATTAATCCAATTGACGTTAACTCAGAACTTGTTGATTCAACATTATTGCGGAAAGGATTTGGTCATACGATTGGTGAATTTTCTTTCTTAAATCAAGATGGAAAAGTAATCACCGACAAAAATGTAAGTGGTAAAGTTTTCGTGGCCGAATATTTTTTCACTACATGTGGAACAATTTGTCCAAAAATGAATGTCCAGATGCAACGAGTTCAAAAAGCATATCTTGGAAATTCAAATTTCAAAATTTTAAGTTTTACTGTAAATCCAGAAATAGATACGGTGGAACAGATGAAATTGTATGCCACATCGCATGGAGCAATCGCCGATCAATGGCATTTCTTGACAGGAGAAAAAACTAAATTATACGAATTAGCTCGAAAATCCTTCTTTGTTTTAAAACCAAGTGAATCACAAAATTTAGGAGATGCAGGAAGTGATTTCATTCATACCAATAATTTCGTTTTGGTTGATCAGCAAATGCGCATACGAGGATATTATGACGGCACTTCTGCAAAAGAAGTGGATCAACTGATAAAAGACATTTCAATTGTTTTGAATGCGAAATAATCAGGGAGGAAGTCTACTTGTTTTGGGTAGAATAAATTTATTCCCTAGAATTCAACAACTAAACACACGTTTATTATCCGATATTTTGCACAGATTATCACTATTTTATGATCATATTGTAGTATAAAAAAACAACTTATACTTTGGATTTTCAATGTAAATACAAAGTGATACTTTGGATTTTCAATATAAATCCAAAGTTAAAGTTTGGATTATACATAAAAATTTTGTAGCTTTGTGTAAATTATGAACGATGGATTTAGTAAGAAAGCAAGTTTTTATCGACAATGATGGACAAAGTATATTTTTTTGGGGTGCTCGTCAAACAGGGAAGAGTACTTTACTTAAAATGCTCTTTCCTGAGGCATTAGTATTCGATTTATTACTTTCAGATGTATATAAACGATTGATTACAAATCCTGAATACCTTCGAGAAACAATTTTAGCTCAAGAAAAAAAACTTGTAATCATTGATGAAATTCAACGCATTCCAATTTTATTAAACGAAGTTCATTGGCTAATCGTGAACCATAATATCCAGTTTATATTAAGCGGTTCAAGTCCAAGAAAAATTATTCGATCAGGAGAAAATTTATTAGGAGGAAGGGCATTAAAATATTCCTTATATCCACTAAGTTACAAAGAAATCCCAAATTTTGATTTGGACAGAGCACTAAATAATGGATTGCTTCCAAGACATTATTTATCAAAAAATCCAAAACGATTAATTGCTTCTTACATAGGCAATTACCTTCAAGATGAAATCGTCGCTGAAGCTAAGATTAGAAACGTAGATGTGTTTGCAAAATTTTTACACGCCGCAGCATTTAGTCAGGGTGAAATGGTGAATTATACAAATATTGCCTCAGATTGTGGTGTTTCTGCTATTACCATAAAAGAATATTTTCAAATCTTAGAGGACACCTTGCTGGGGTATTTTATTCCTGTATATCAAAGAAAGCCAAAGAGACGTGTAGTGAAAGCTCCTAAATTTTACTTTTTTGATGTAGGAGTTGCAAATAATTTACTTAATCGAGCAAGAGTAGAAAAAGGAAGTGAATTATTTGGGCATGCTTTTGAGTCCTTTATTTTTCAAGAGCTCATTGCGCACAGGCACTATTCAGGTTTAGAATACCTGATTTCGTATTGGAGAACAGCGACACAAATTGAAGTGGATTTTATTTTAGGATACAATGAAGTTGCTATAGAAATAAAATCTTCTAACAATATTACATCAAAACACCTTTCCGGATTAAAAGCTTTTAAAGAAGAATATGAGGTGAAAAAAGCGATTGTAGTTTGCACAGAACCCTTGCCAAGAATAGTAGATACAATTTTGATCCTTCCCTGGAAAGATTTTTTAGAAAAATTGTGGGCAGGACAGATTATTTAAGAAAAAAAACGGGGTACATCTTAAAGAGATTTATGCGCTCGATATATTTATACAAATATACAACTAAACTTGTAAATTGAAAATTTAGTTTTCAAATTACAAGTTTATATTCAACACAATAGCCGATTCTAACTCTTTTTCAGAATAGGTGTCTTTTAGTCCTAAAAAATCCATTTGCTTTTATAAATAGCAAATACACCATTTTATTGCTATTTTAAAAAGCATAATAAGCTTTTTTATCGTTTTGGGTAAATTTTAGGCAATGGATTTAGAAAGAAAGCACCTTTATTATCAATAATGATGGACAAAGTGTATTTTTTGGGGTACTCGTCAAACAGGGGAAGATTTAAATAGATAAATTTTTAATTTTTTGTAGCGAATATTTACCTGTTACCTTGCACTAAAAACCAATCTACCCAAGCTTCCATCTGTGAGATTGAATTTGGGCGCAGTAGTATCTTACGCTTGGCATCTAATAGATAAAAGGTTGGTGAGCCAAAAACATAATAATCTTGAACCACTTGGCTCTCCCATTTCTTGTAATCGCAGTAGGCGAAAAAGGGATAGGATTTTACCGATTGCTCGAAAACTTGGTGGTCTGTATCTAACGAAATATAAACTACTTCTACACCCAAATTGCGCCATTTTACATAGTTTTGTGTGAGTTTTGGAAGCTCCTCCATGCATTTTGGACACCAGCTTGCTCCAAAAACCACCAAGGTATAGGGCGTTGTTAAATTTGTTAGATTATTAAACATCGCTTGTTTCACTCCGTTCAAATACGTGCTATTGCCAAACTATTCTTCTGATCTTCTTTTGTTTCTTGAGCAGTAATTCCCTACTAAACGAACGGCTATTATAAAGAGTAAATTCAAGAACAAAAATTTTAGGACAATATAAAATATCAAAAAAATAAGTCGCTAATTAATTTCGAAGTGAATTTGAAATGGTCTTTCCACAGAATTAGTTGTAAATTTTTCCGTAATCGCGTTTCGCCTTTTCAGCGGAAGAAAAAGCATCGCTTTTGAAGACTAAACGATAGAGCAAGGAAGTGAAGGAAAGTATTTACGTACGGTTTTACGAAATGGAATGGAGTAAAAAATTCCTTGGGAAGATCCTTGATTTTTGCTTACCTCCTGCACTACCGCTCCAGTCACTAACGTTCAGTCTTCACAAATAGTATTTGTTCTTCTTCGAAAATTACATTTTCTCTTCATCAAGGAAAAGTCAGAAAATAATAACAGAACTAAATTTGAGCGTTAAAGTAGATTAACAGATTTGAAAGATAAATTTATTATCCACACAAAAAAACGACTTGCTACATAGCGCAACTATAGATAAAATTGAGTTACGTGTTTACTACTTCTTTAATCTGTTTATTTCTCTTCTGTTTCTTCAAATTCTCCCCAATTTATGTCATAGAATTCTTTGTTTAAAGCTTTTCCAAGTTTATAATTGGTTATGATAATGTCTAATTGTTGTTCCCGCATTTTTATTTCTTTTTCCAAGTCTGGGAGGTTTGGATTTAAGCAAATATCTCCTAAATATTTTGTTTTTGAAATGTCTCCACCCAACCAACGTCCGTCTCTTTTCCCTTGCACATAGACGCCAACTTGGTTTAATTTTCCAAAAGGGTCGTAAAACTTCCAAATGCCTGAGGGCAATCCGTCTACCATTTTCCCTTCATTTTGTAAAACACCATTGTCGTAATGGTTTTTGACGTACCCATTTCTCAGTTTTAAACTATCATTCGCTTCCCAAAAAGTATATAATTGTCGAATTTCATAATGGTCGGTGTGCGAACAATCGTATTTTTCAAATTTTTCAATGATGTAACTTTGGCTAATCATTTTTCCTTTCGAATCGTAATCTCTTAATACCCCTTTTGATTTAAATTGAATTGAATCGTTAAGTGTAATAATTGAATCGGCATACTTTACTTCATACAAAAATTCGCCCTCATAGCTGTAAAACTTCCAAAGTCCCACTTTTTTTCCTGATGAAATTTGTCCGTCTCGCGCCACCGCATTGTTTGGATAATAACGTGTCATATTGTATTTTATACCTGTTTTATCTACCAAGGATGGTCTTCCAAAATAGGGGTCATAATAATCATTAAGCCCAATTCCAAGACTAGCCAATATTTGATCCAGAGATTGAGAAGTGGTGATATCAGTAGGAGTGAATTGAATGGAGTCTTTCCAATCAAATTGATAACGGACGCTTAATTCATTTTCTTCCCAAATTTTCTCTTCTACAGGAAAAGAATATAAAAACTTTACATAATGATATTTGAATCCTAAGCTGTCATACGCTTCATAATCATCGATAGGCTCTCCGTTCAAGAAAAATCCTTTTTTGGATACTTTTCCGTTGATGTGATAGGACTTAGATTCCCCTTGTAATAATCCATTTTGATAATTGAGATCATATAATAAAACCGAGTCTTTTCCTGGTAATGTTAAGAAGGTTTGAACATATCCATCCAACCTTCCAAGATGAAAATTCTTTTTTGTATGCGCTAATTTATTCCTTTGAAAAGCCTGCCCTTCTTGGTAGCCTTCTATATAATTTTCCGAAGACTGTATTTCTCCTAACCAATTATACGTAGTAAAACTGCCGCTTGGAAGGCCATTTTTATAGTATCCTACGGAAGAAAGATAATTCGTTTTTCTCTTGGGCACAGAATCGTGCATGAAAGAAGGTCCATTATTCTCTTCATATCCTTCATAATACTCTTCTTCGTAATCATTCGCTTTCTTACTTTTAGCATTTGGCTTTCCTTCTACGTAGGAATATTGTTTTACTGCGCCATTCATTTCACCGTTTAAGTATTGAATACTTGTTTGAATATGACCAAATTGATCCTCTATTTCCCAAATTCCTTCTGGTTTTCCAGCTTTTAAATTTCCTTGTATTTTTTTAGCGCTCGGCTCATGATCTTTTTCGTCGTAGCTAAACTTTTTTTGTTTGGATCTTTTATCATTTATTTCTTCATCACCTTCTACTGAATTTTCCTCTTCTTGATCTTGCCCGTATCCAAACCCTTGATAATATTGAATACTTGGATAGTATACTTCATTTCCTAGGAAGGAGAAGAATTCTGCACAAAATAAATTACCGTAATTTTCATAGACTTGAGATTGATTAATTACATCTAACAAAAGAGGAAATTTAACTTTTCCTTTTAGCCGGTAATTAGCGTAATCTTTTTCTAATTTAGTAGAGAAACTCCAATGAATAGGCATAAAAATTTCTAGCCCATTCTTCGCTTTATATTTCACCTTTTTTGTGTTTAAGGTAACAGAAACCGGACCAGAGAATGGCGTATTGTTTAGGTAAATAGTATTGTCAGTTGTAAAATCGAATATATTCTCTTGTCCTATTAATAGTTGAGGGAATGAATCATACAACTTTGCATCGATGATGTTGTAATTCCTATCATAAGAGGCTGATTTTTGAGTTCTTAAAGAAAGATTCTCTACAAAATGTGTTTCTGTTCCGGTATAACTATTAAAGTCGGGGTTAAATACAATTTCGCTCTGGTGCGCTTTTTTCCCCGTCATTGAATAACTCGTGCTTTTTAGAACTCGGTCTTTAGGAAAATAGATTTTTTCTAAGCAAATCGTAGTATCATTTTTATTCAAGGATTTGTATAAAACGATGGAATCATCCAGCAGTACCGTTTTGAGTTTTTCGGTTGCATCGTAATGATACACCTCTATACTTTGGTCGTCAATAAACGGTAAGCCATCAATGACTGCCACTTTGGTTAATTTCGGTTCAAAATTCATTCTTTTAAAATTCCCTTCTGCGTCAAAAACTAATTCATTGTATAATTTCCCATCATAATCATACACAGATTGGATAAAAATTGCCGAATCAGAATTATAGGTCACAACATCATAAGGGGTGCCATTATCCCAAAAAATCGTGTCTTCTTTTACTAATTTTCCATTGACAAAATCATAATGAAACATCAATTGACCATTCGGATAGTGCCTTTCATATTTTCCGTCGTATATATAAGTTAGGCCAAGGCTATCAATTGCTTTACTTCTTTCTATGTTTCTTTCATTTTTTTCATCGTAGACAAAAGCATTTCTTACACCATCGATATAGCCTTCTTCAATATATTCCTCCTCAACATATTCTTCATAACCGTCTTCATTTTCATAATCATCTCCCTCGTAGGAGTTCATTTTCTCCTCCTCAATATCAAGTTCTGTTTGTTGTTCAAAACCGATAGTAAAATACTCTGTTGGAATAGAAATAGGAGTATAATCAAATCCAAAATTAAATCCTTCCGTATAATAAGGTAAGATTAACCCATTTCTAATAATCGGCTGTTTTACACTTATTTTTTTATCAGCATACGTGTATTCGGCTGTTATCACGTTATTATTTCGCAACTCCTGCTGATTTTGCATAAGCTCTAACTTCGTAAAAAGATTGTTTTTCAACTGTTGTTCTCTTTCTTCCCAATGTCCGCTTTCTTCATTATCTGTATAATTACCTGTTATTGAAGGATAATTAGAGCCCTGGTCCTTTCGATAAAACCCGTTTTTCACTCCATTTTTAAAAAAGGTAATTTCCGTCGTTGTGTCGATATCAGGAACACCATTTTTGAGGTAATGCTCCTTTTCCAATTGCGTTTTTAACTGGATTTTTCTGTTTTCTAAAGTCCACGGGCCTTCTTTTAACCCATTTTTAAATACGCCTCTTTTTAACGTGTCACCATCGTAATTAAACCACATTGCTTCGCCATCAAGTAGGTTGTTTTTTATCGTAAAAAATCCTGAAATCTTGTTTTCAATAATCGAATATTTTTGATTTATATCTAGTATTCCAATGTCTTGGAAATATTGAATATACGTCCCATCTGGAATATTATCTAAGCAGGGCTTAATGTCAAAATTATATAAATAAATACATTCTATCAGTGGTGAAGAATTTGATAAGACTATTTGCTTTAAATCTTTATCAATTTTTGTTGTCGATTTTTTGGCAAACTTTTCAAAATATTTTAGATCCTGCAGGTACTTTTTTAAAGTGATTTTGAGTTCCGCTTCAGAAAGATCCTTCCAAGTAGTTTCTTTCAACATATTCACCATCATCTTTTTGTTTTTTGAAAAATCAAAAAATCTATAATAATAATCATGCGGTTCAATACTATATCTAAATGGATAAATATAATACCCCTTCCCGTTATATGTAACCGTGTCAATTTTTTGTGAAAAAACAGGCACAGAAAGGAAAAAAAGGAAAAAGTAAAGTAGTTGCGCTTTCATGATTTTATTGTTCATTTGTTTATATTTTTTATCTATTTCGCCGATCCTTTCGGTGCCGCTTTTAGCTGCTGATTTCTTTCATATTCAAAAATTTCAAGCGTAAAAAATTGAAGTTCCTTTGTGGGGCTTTCTTTTCTATGTATTATTCGACTCGGCTCTTCATTTTTATTGTATTGAATTTCAGAAACGATTCGAGTAATATACTTTTCATCGCTAAAAGTAGAATCAATGTACCCAACACATACCCCTTTCTTAGAGTAGGTGAAATCTCTTTTATGTTCAAATGGATAGTCTTTTTTTACCCAATAGTTAATTACGTTTGGGTGCATTTTATAGTAACTAATGATTCGGACATTGCTTTCATTTACTTTATTCGACACTTGGTATTTTTTTATTGGTCGACATGGTTCCCCCCACACAAGATGGTCCTTTGGTGTCGGGGATAACATTGAATCGATTGATAATGAACCAAATGATTTTCTGTTTAAAATATTAAAAAGGAAATCTCCCGTTTCCATATCTTGGTATACTAAGCATCTATTATAGGTTTTTCGTTTTTCATGCATTCTGAAATCCAATTCACGTGTATCAGGATCTAGAGATTCTTCATTTTCAGAAAATGGCTTCGTTGTTTTTGAGACAAAAGTATTCTGTTTAACTTTTGAAAAACCATATCCGTCTCTCTCACCTGAATAACTAAAAAGTACCGATCCTATTTCTCTATCATCATAATAATTATGGACATTTAATTGGCTAATAAATCCTTTATTATCAAAATAATACTCTCTTATTTCACGTGGAACAATACTTGAAACACTGGATGATTCTTCATCACCATCAAAATCATTTTTTGGAAAAGATTTACGGGTGATCTTATTAATTCCATGCGCTTTAATCATAGAATCATTAAACCAAATAGGGAAAGAAACATCATTTTCTTCTTCTATTAATAAAGTGTTGAGATTTAGTAAGGAAACCGGATACGATTGTTGCTCCTTATTGACAACCAAATTATCTCGCGACTTACAAGAAGTGAGTAAAAGTAGCATGATACAAGTGATGCGAAGATTTTTTCTCATTAGAGTAAAGATAATAGCTTTCTAGAAAAATAGGGCATTTCTTGTAAATCTTTTTTTAAAATTAATTATGTGCTTTTTTATCCGGAATTTCCCCATTTTTTGATCGAAAAGTTAAAAAATTGTGGGCCATTTTTAAATTTAAGTTCTACTTTTATAAAAATGAAGAATTCCATATTTTCTTCATCCCAAATTATTGACGTAACTTTGCACTATGACAAATGAAAGGCCAATTACAGACTGGTTACCAACCACGAAAAAAGAGGTAGAAAAAAGAGGGTGGAGTGAATGCGATGTTGTCATCATTTCTGGTGATGCGTATATCGATCATCCTGCTTTTGGAACTGCTGTAATTAGTCGTATCATGGAAGATGAAGGTTTTAAAGTGGGAATTGTTGCCCAACCAAACTGGAAAGATGACTTACGTGATTTTAAGAAATTAGGTCGCCCAAAATATTTCTTTGGTGTTACTGCTGGTTGTATGGATTCTATGGTGAATCATTATACAGCCAATAAAAGATTACGTTCTACAGATGCTTATACGCCAGGAGGAGTAGCTGGATTTCGTCCGGATTATGCAACGATTGTTTATTGCAATATTTTAAGAGAATTGTATCCTGATGTTCCGATTTTAATTGGTGGAATTGAAGCGTCTCTTCGTCGTGTTACCCATTACGATTATTGGAAAGACCAATTAATGCCTTCTATTTTAGTAGATTCAAAAGCAGATATGTTGGTTTACGGAATGGGAGATCAACCTTTGCGTGAATTGTTGAAATTGGTTAAAAAAGGAGTTCAATTTAATAGTTTAAGAACGTTAAAACAAGTAGCTTTCTTACAAGATAAATCAGAAGAATTACCCAAAAATAAAAATTGGGAAACCGTTGAAATGTCTAGTCACGAAGACTGTTTAAGTGATAAAATAAAATACGCAGCCAATTTCAAAATTGTTGAGGTAGAATCCAATAAATGGCAAGCAAATCGAATTATACAAAATGTTGGTGATCAAGTTTTGGTAATTAATCCGCCGTATAAAACGATGACGGAAAACGAAATTGATAAAACATTTGATTTACCGTACACCCGTTTACCTCATCCGAAATATAAAAACAGAGGAGCAATTCCAGCGTACGACATGATCAAGTTTTCGATCAACATGCACCGTGGATGTTTTGGGGGTTGTAGTTTTTGTACCATATCTGCGCACCAAGGAAAATTCATTGCTTCCAGAAGTGAAAAATCAATTTTAGCAGAAGTTGATAAAGTAACTGCTGATCCAGATTTCAGAGGATACATTTCTGATTTGGGTGGACCTTCAGCAAACATGTACAAAATGAAAGGAAAAGACGAAGATATTTGCGCACGTTGTTCAAGTCCGAGTTGTATTCATCCTGTCATTTGTAATAATTTAGATACGTCGCACAAGCCGATGACTGAATTGTATAAAAAAGTGGACGCTAATCCAAAAGTTAAAAAAGCATTTGTTGGTTCTGGAGTTCGTTACGATTTATTAGTAGACGATTTCAATAAAAACAATTCAGATGGAAACCACGACGAATACATTGAGCAATTAGTTGTTCACCATGTGAGTGGAAGATTGAAAGTTGCTCCCGAACACACATCCGATGCGACTTTACGTGTCATGCGTAAACCTTCTTTCAAATATTTCCATAAATTCAAAGAGAAATACGACAAAGTGTGTGAAAAACACGGTTTGCAAAAACAACAATTGATTCCGTATTTTATCTCGTCTCATCCAGGATGTGAGGAAGAAGACATGGCCAATTTAGCTGCAGAAACGAAAGACATGGGGTTCCAATTGGAACAAGTGCAAGATTTCACTCCTACTCCAATGACAGTAGCGGAAGTCATCTATTACAGTGGCGTTCATCCGTATACTTTAAAACCAATAAATACCGTTAAAACAAAAGAAGAAAAACAAAATCAAAATAAATTTTTCTTCTGGTACAAACGTGAAAACCGTGATTGGATCAGACAAAGACTTCAAAAAGCAAATCGACCAGAGTTAATTGAAAAATTATTGGGAGATCAGGATGGAGGAAAACCCCTTCCTAAATGGTTGGAAGATAGAAGGAAAAAGAAATAAATTACTAAATATTTCCCGGCAGCATTCTTTTAAAACCCTTTAGAAGCTAATATTTTCGCCATTTGCACTTGTAGGTTTTTAGCTTCTATACCTGCTTTTTCTGCAAAATCTTCCGAACTTGAGGCGTATAGTATTCCGCGAGATGAATTTACGAGTAATCCACAATCTTGGTTCCAGCCATACTTCGTAACGTCTTCCAAAGAACCACCTTGTGCGCCAACGCCAGGAACTAAGAAAAAATGATTGGGAACTAATTTTCTTACTTCTCCTATATCTTCCGCTCTGGTGGCACCAACAACAAACATCATGTTTTCCGATGTTCCCCAAGTTGCTGCTTTCTGTAGAACCTTTTTATACAATTGTTCGCCATTTTTATCTGTCAACAATTGAAAATCCAATGCGCCATTGTTGGATGTTAAGGCCAATAAAATAACCCATTTATTGTCAAACTCTAAAAAAGGGGTCACACTATCTTCTCCCATATACGGAGCAACCGTCACCGAATCACATGCTAAATACTCAAAAAAGGTTTTCGCATAATAAGTGGATGTGTTACCAATATCACCTCGTTTTGCATCAGCAATGGTGAAAATGTTTTTAGGAATGTAGTCCAATGTTTTCTTCAATGATTCCCACCCTTTTGGTCCGTGACATTCGTAAAACGCAATGTTTGGTTTATAAGCCACGCAAAAATCTTTCGTCGCATCTATAATCGCCTTATTGAATTCGAAAATTGGATCGTTTGTTTTTAGCAAGTGAGCCGGTATTTTGGAAATGTCTGGATCTAATCCAACGCACAGAAATGATTTTTTTATTCGAATTTGCGCTATCAATTCTTGACGTGTCATGTGGGCTTTTTTATTGAGAATGTAAAACTACTCATTTGTGCTGTGAAACTCAAAGAGAAAAATACTTATTTTTTGTCCGTAAATTTTTCATCTGTTTTAGGAAGGAAAAGTTGTATTTCTATTTCTTAAATCGAAGCCTTTTAAAAATAAATATTTTCTGTTTTTTGAGCTTGTACAAGAACCTTTTTTTTATAAAAATAGTAGATAAAAAAAGAAGGGTTATAACTAAAAACATCGTCAAATTATTTCGCGCATAAATTTTCAATCTGTATTCTTTTTTACTGCATTATTTAAGTGTGAAAAAAATCCATTTACCTCCCCCATTTTTTAAAATATTCAGTATCAAATCGATCTTTTAATTCAGTAAAAAAGCACTAAAATTTACTTCGAAAAAAAACCTTCATCGCTTCTCTTTTTAAAATTGCTTGAGAGAGCAATTGAATGAAATCTTTTTCTTGTGTCAGGCTCAAAAAGGTCTGTTCTGGAATATCAATAGTATATAATAATTGCATCAATTTGGTTTCCCCCATCTTGATAATTATCACCAAATTTTCCCCTATTGCTACTTCTATTTTTTCTTTCGTCCAAGGCTCTAAATTAAAGCTTTCTCGGAATTCTAAATTAAATTTTGCGAAATCTTTATTGATTTGCTGTTGTGTCTTTAAAATAAATTCTTCGTTATATGCTGTTTTTTGCTGCTGAGAAATGTTGTTTTCTAATGGTTTTTCAGGCAATATAGAATGGATCCATTCGCTGTTATTTTCCATCATCAACAAATCGTTCCGCCCGCAGAAAATCCTTTTTCCGGGGTCATAAAACTTAACTTTCCTTCTTCATTTTCGGCCATCAAAATCATTCCTTGGGATTCAATTCCTTTGATTTTTCGTGGGGCTAAATTCATCAAAACACTCACGGTTTTACCAACGATTTCTTCTGGTGAATAATGTTCTGCTATTCCGGAAACAATCGTTCGTTTATCGATGCCCGTGTCCACCAAAAGTTTTACTAATTTATCTGCTTTTTCCACTTTTTCAGCACTCAAAATGGTCCCTAAACGAATGTCCATTTTACCGAAATCTTCAAAATTTATTACCTCTTTTTGAGGCTCAAAAGCACTCACATTTTCATCCGTTTTTGTTAATTTCGCGACTTCAAATGCTACTAATTCATCTTCAATTTTAGTAAATAAAATAGACGGAATGGAAGTCATTTGTCCTGGTTTTAGTAAATCATCTCCCCCTGCGTTGGTCCAATCTGTCGTATTAAAATTCAAAAATTCAGACAATTTTTTTGCAGTTGCTGGTAAGAAAGGTTGTAAAACAATACTCAAATTTGCCGTAATTTGAAGGGCGATATTCATAATTGTTTTTACTCTTTCTACATCCGTTTTTACTAATTTCCACGGTTCCGTTTCTGCTAAATATTTGTTTCCAAGACGAGCTAAATTCATCGCCTCTGCTTGCGCATCTCTTAATTTGTAGGCATACACTAATTTCGCAATACGATCCGGAATAGCGTTCATTTCTTTTAGCACGCGTTGGTCTTCCTCTGTCAATTCGCCTTTTTCAGGTACAATTCCTTGATAATATTTCTGCGTCAGAACCATCGCGCGATTGACGAAATTCCCTAAAATGTCTGCTAATTCAGAATTAATTCGTGTTTGAAATTCTTTCCATGTAAATTCACTGTCCTTAGATTCAGGGGCAATGGATGTCAACACATATTTTAACTCATCACTTTTCTCTGGATAGGATTCCATGTATTCATGAAGCCATACAGCCCAGTTTCGAGAAGTGGAAAATTTATCGCCCTCTAAATTCAAAAATTCATACGCAGGCACATTGTCAGGAAGGATCAAATCTCCATGATCTCTTAATAAAATTGGAAAAATAATTGCGTGAAATACGATGTTATCTTTCCCTATAAAATGAATCAATTTACGATCCCCTGTCCAGTAATCTTTCCAGTCTTTATTATTGTCCAAGGCCCATTGTTTGGTCGCTGAAATATATCCAATCGGCGCATCCAACCACACATATAAAACCTTTCCTTCAGAATTTGGCAACGGAACTTTCACCCCCCAATCCAAATCTCTTGTCATTGCTCTTGAGTGCAAACCACCATCGATCCATGACATGCATTGACCATTCACTTGGTTTCGCCATAATTTTGGATCGTGTTGTTGAACGCCATCGAGTTTCCCTTCCTTGATCCACTCTCTCAACCAATCTTCATGGCGATTCATTGGCAAATACCAGTGAGATGTTTCTCTTAATATGGGTGTTTTTCCACTTAAAGTAGATGTTGGATTAATCAATTCTGTCGGACTTAAATCGGATCCACATTTTTCACATTGATCTCCATACGCAGAAGGATTTTGACATTTCGGACATTCACCCGTAATGTAGCGATCTGCTAAAAACTGACTATATTCTTCATCATAATATTGCTCCGAAGTTTCTTCCGTGAGTTTTCCTTTAGCGTGCAATACCTTAAAGAAATCTTGCGCTGTTTCATGGTGAATTGGAGAAGACGTTCGGTGAAAAATATCAAACGAAATATCGAAATCACGAAATGATTTTCCAATTTGTTCGTTGTATTTATCGACAATTTCTTGAGGTGAAATTCCTTCTTTTTTTGCTCGCAACGTAATCGCAGCACCATGTTCATCACTCCCACAAATAAAGGCTACATCGTGATTATTCATGCGCAAAAAGCGAACGAAAATATCAGCAGGAAGATAAACGCCCGCAACGTGTCCTAAATGAAGGGGGCCGTTAGCATATGGAAGGGCTGCCGTGACAGTATATTTTGCTTTACTCATGAAAAAGTGTTCTTTTGAAGGGTAAAGATACTGAAAAGAGATGAATTGAATTCGTGAGGGCTTCTAAATTAAACGAAATATAAAAAGCAATAGATGCTATTTACATATCATTTACTGCTTTTTTAATCTTTTTCTTTGCTGTGTGCGTAACAGAAAATTCTAATCCCTTATTTTTATATTCATACAAATAACTGTTAACAGCACAGTAACTAGCTCTAAACGTGTTTTCTTTTACGCGTAGCCCAAAATTAAAAATAATTGCATTTTTATTTCTAACGCCCAAACCAAAAATGGTTTCATAATCATTCGTCAACTTATAATACAACAATAACCCAGCGTTTAATTCATTTGCCTTGTTTTGGGCCATAATTAAAATCTGAGGTTTTACTGTTAATTTTTCATCTACCTTATAAATCGCACCAATATTTACATTGTATTTTAATGCGATTGGCAACTGAACGCCATTTATTTCTTTCGAGGGGTTTGAAATATTGTAAACGGATGCACCACCATAAACAGTTAACTTATCGTTTAAAAGTTTTTTTCTATAGTATACCCCTAAATTGACATTAAACTTATACACACTTAAAACCGTCAAATTTTCACCGCTAGATATGTTCCTGTCAAAACCATCAGCAGCACTTGCTGAATATTGTGATCCATAGGTAAAATTTTGCGGATTAAAAGCTGTGTTTAAAACACCCAATTGTACTCCAACAGATAAATTTTCCCCATCTCTTGCATCAGAATGATTAATTCTATATGCTGTTGAAAACATAAAGTTATTTGAATTAAAAACACCGTCAACACTTTTATTATTTCCATAATATTGGCCTATCGAAAATTTAGAATTAATAGGAATATCTATACCCGCGGCAAAACTTTTAAATGAACCTGGTGCATCCGAATAATTTGCTATTTGATCCCGATAATTGAAATTGTAATGAATCCCTTTATTTTCTGAAAGTCGTTCACCATTTAATGCCGGATTTAAATTTAATGGATTTGATTCATATTGAGCTAAATGAAAATCTTGCGCAAAGGTTGCTTGCATTAAGCAGAATTGCACGACTGTTAAAAAATAAAAAATATTCATTGATCGCATTTTATCGAGTAAGATTAACTATTCCGTATTTACTAATGGTTTGACTGTCCAAGGTTTTTCCAGAAATTATATATTCATACGCACCATTGGGCTGCAACACGTTATTATATTTTCCATTCCATCCTTCATTTTGTGAAGAACTCACAAAAATTTGATTTCCCCATTCATTCATAATTTTAATTTCAATCTCTAAAAAGGGTCCTCCCTCAATTAAAAATACATCATTGTTCCCGTCACCATTGGGCGAAAATGCGGAAGGAACTGCTATTTTATTGGATGCAGATATCTGTACTTCCATACAAGAGGTGTCTGCGCAACCAAATGAACTATACGCCGTTAAGCATATGTTATACTGACCAGTATTAATAAAAGTATGAGAAGGGCTCTGTAAATTAGAATAATACGAATCCCCAAAATCCCAATTCAAGCTTGAATAATCAGAAGATTCACTCGTAAAATCAATTATTGCACTTGGAATGAGAGCGAAATCTTTTGAAGCAATAAAACTAGCAGAAGGAGCTGTTTGCATTGAAATATAATTTATTTTACTGATCGAATCCATACATCCTTCAGGAGAAGTAACTACCTCTTTGATCGTGTATGAACCGTTTGTAGAAAAAGTATGCGACGGATTTTTTTCTGAAGAAATGTCGGTATCACCAAAACTCCAAGCATAGGTTGAATTGATTGGAGTAGAAGAAAGATCCGTAAATAAAGCAAGTAAAGATCCGCATCCTAATGAATCATTGACCGTAAAATTTACCACCGGTGTAGCATCAATGGTTACATCTTTTACAATTGTATTACTACATCCAAGACTTGTTAAAACGTTTAAACTTACAACATACGTTCCAGGAGTAACATACACAAAAGTTGGATTTTGACTAGTGCTAGAACTTCCATTTCCAAAATCCCATGACCATGCAGAAACAGTTCCATCAGAAATCGTTGAAAGATCACTAAAATTAGTCGCAGAATTTACACATCGATTCGTATCTGAAAAATCTGCTTGTACACCATTTAATACATTAATATAAGCACTCATACTCATTGAATCTTTACATCCACCTGGCGCAGTAACTAATAACGACACATCAAAAACGCCATCATTCAAATAAACGTGTGTTGGATTTTGGGTAATTGCTGTGAAGCCATCACCAAAATTCCAAAGATAAGAAGCGCCAACAACGGTCGTAGATAAATTTTGAAAATTGGCAGAAAGAGGTGCACAACCTGAAAGATTAGGTGTTGTAAATTGAACGGAAGGAATTTCATTTATAATCGTGGTCTTTGATAAAGTTCCTGCACAACCTAAATTATTGGTCACAATTAAAGTAACCAAATAACTCCCTGGAGTAGAATAAATATGCGTCGGATTTTGAGAAGAGCTAATTCCGCCATCTCCAAAAGTCCAATTCCAAGAAATAATACTTCCTGTTGTGATAGTAGAATTATCGATAAAATTAATTAGCGAATTGGCACATCCATCTGTTGACGAAAAATTAGCCGTTGCCGCCTTTATTACATTTATATACCCTGGTTTAATTAAGGAATCGCTGCAACCATTCAAAGATGTTACCACAAGTTTAACAGGAAAAACACCTCCTTCTAGGTAGGTATGTGAAGGAGTTTGCGAGGTGGAAGTTAAATTATCTCCAAAGTTCCATAAGTACGCTGACCCAGCTGGAGCAACCGATAAATTACTAAAATTAACTAAATGAGGTGAACAACCAGTTAGCGCGTCTCCCAAAAACTGAACTAATGGTTTACTAGCGATTACTAGTAAGTTTGAGATATTAGCAAAAGAACCTGAAGAACTTGTGACGATTAAATTCACCGTATAACTTCCGGAAAAAGAATAAATATGGGAAGGATTTTGAACTGTACTTGTTGTGCCATCTCCAAAATCCCAATGCCAAGCTGTTATCGTTCCGGTTGAATACACAGAATTATCAAGAAATGAAATTACGGATCCTGCGCATGTCCCCGTTGAAGAGAAAGATGCTGTTGGTTTATCAATATATATTGACTCTATAAAAGTGTCTGAGCAACCATGATTTGTTGTTGAAGTAAGCGAAGCAGAATAGTAACCCCCGGAAACATAATGATGAGAAGGGTTTTCGACAGTACTTACACCAGCATCTCCGAAACTCCAATTCCACGTTAAGGTGTCCAATGAACCGATGGGAATATTATTCGTGAAAAATACCGAATCCGCAGACAAACCAATTGTGTAAGAAAAATTAGCGAAGGGTCTATTAAAAACGGTTATGTTTTGAATAAATGAATAATTACACCCTCCAATTGTTGCCACATTAATGGACACCGGATATGTTTGTGGGTCGGTAAAAACAGCTGTAGGATTTTGAATGTTGGCAACAGTCCCATTCGCAAAATCCCAATTCCAAGAAGTGATGGTTTTACCATAAATGGATGCTGGAAAACTTAAATCTACTCCTGAATTAGTACAATAAGTAGTAGGAGAAGTTGTTGTTCCTACTGCACTAGTAGAAGAAAATAATATTTTGTGCTTACACTCCAAACCATCTAATAAGGTTGTTATTTGATTAAAATCAGAAGTGTCGACTGCTGTACAAGCATCTGCTAATAAAAAACGCACAATTAACAACGTTGTATTATTTGGCACTTGATAAGATATAGAGGGTCCAGAAGTAGTATTTCTTAAAAAATGATCATCTGTATTAAAATAACTGTACGTGTCGAGTGGTGAAATCAAAGAAATTGTGGAATTGTAGGTCATCTTTGATTCGTTAAATTTGAACCAAAAATCGAACGAACTTGGGTTAATCGCCGCTTTGATATACATTGGGATGTCTAAATAGTAGAACCCTGATGAAGAGGTAAAAACCGAATTATTTAAATCGAAAAACATGGTGTCATTTACTGCTGGAGGCAGAGGTATTGGAAGCTTTTTTGATCTCCCATTGAAAGATTCATTTGCTAATAAATTAAAACTTCCAAGAAACACAAATAAATAAATTACTACTTTCATTTTCACTTACTTAAAAACATTAAATACCCTCTTAAAATGCTGTTTTACAATTTACAAAGTTAGGGTTAGTATCAAAAGGAATATTAAATTCAATGTTATGATTTCTTTAATAAATACACCTTTTTATGCCCAATAAGAACATCTTGTTAACCAACAGTTTATTTTATAGTAACATACTTTTTACATTAGAAATAACAACTTAAGTCTTATTTTTTAATAATAATTTTATGAGTGTGAATACCTTGGTCACTTATTGCTCGTAGGAAATAAATTCCATCTGCTAAAGATTCCACATCAATTTGAAACTCTTTCTTTTCGTGTAGAAGTTCACTGCTATACACCGTGTTCATTTTTGTGTCAAATAATTCTATTGTTGCATTTTTATTTACCGTGACAAAAAGAAAGTTGGATGCCGGGTTTGGATAAATACTAATTAAATTATCTTCACCTTTCACATTATTTAAGCCTTGAGAACTATTATTCGATACAATTGAAGAAGAATACGTGGTGACGCATCCATTACTAGAGGTTGCTGTTAATGTTACTATATATGTTCCATTGACAACAAAATGGTGGCTTGGGTTCTGCAATATGCTCGATCCACCATCACCAAAATTCCAGCTATATGAAACGATTGTTCCTGAAGATATCGTTGACGTATTGGTGAAATCAGTTGTTGCTAAACTTGCATTGTACGCATATGAAAAAGTCACCGACGGAGACTCTAAAATGGTCATCGGTTTTGTTAATGAATAGGTGCATCCATCTGTTGTAGTAACCGTTAATTGAGCCGTAAAATTACCAAAAGAAGTGTACGTATGATTTGGGTTTTGCAGCGCACTGCCAGAAGAACCGTCACCAAAATTCCAAGACCACGAAGAAATTGCTCTACCAAGGATTGAATTTGGATAACTAAAATTGATCGTTGAATTTTTGCAGGCTACACTACTACTAACAGTAATTGCAGATTTTGGCGGAGTTGAGGTAAATTTACTGTTACAAATTATTCCATCTAACAAGGATGTGATTGAATTAAAATCTGACGTGTCAACATCCGTGCAATAGGTCGCTAATTGAAACCGCACCGTGACCAAAGTAACATTTGCAGGAACAACATAAGCCGTTGAAGGACCAGAAGTAGTATTTCTTAGAAAATGATCAGAAGTGCTGAAATATGTTAATTGATCCAACGAAGGAATCGTCGTGCTAGCTGAAAGAAAGGTAAGCTTTGCTTCATTAAATTTAAACCAAAAATCAAATGAACTGTGTGAAGTAGTCGTAATAATAGACATGGGTAAATCGAAATAATTTACTCCCGCTACAGTTGAAACCGTCGCGTTTTTTAAATCAAAAATCATGGTATCATTCCCTACTGGTGGCATGGGCATTTTAGCGGATACGCTGGTGTTGGCAAAAAGATTGTTTAGAAAAAATAAACCAATAAAAAGAGTAAATAGTTTCATTTTGAATCGTATTAAGTTTAGCTTTTGAATATCAAAAAGCCGTAATCTTTCGATTACGGCTTTTCTTTGTTTAAATTAATTGCGAAAAATCACTTATTTAACACAACTCGTTCAATAGAATTAAAGTTTTCATTTGAAATTTTCAACATGTAAACACCTCCTGATAAACCATCAATATTGATTTCTTGTTTTTCATTTGCTGTAACATTCGTTTGTACTAAAACTTGTTTACCAGACATATCAAACAATTGAACCATTGAGTTTTCAGAAACAACAACGTTTAAAATTCCTGTCGTTGGATTTGGATAAACTGAAGTGCTTACATTAGAAGAAGTGCTTATAGAACTATTTCTAAATTCAACATTTGCTTTTTTACCGTTTAATAACCCTAAAGTAGATTTGATATCTTCTTCAGAAATTTTACCATCAACTACGTTAAAACGAATCGTAACCACTTCCTTGTTTAAGTCAAAATTATTCAAGTTATCAGCAGTATATCTTAACGTTTTATCATTACTATCATAATGACTCATTCCATCGATATCAGATGATTTACTTTCTACCGTATTGAAAGATAATTTATCTTCATTGAATTGGAAAGCAAAATCAAGCGCATTAACTGGTTCGTCAGAAATAATAGAAACTGGAACATCCACTGTATTTCCATTCACTACCGCTTGAGAGATATCAAAAATCACTTTATTAGATATAGGGCTTTTTAAGATTCCATCAGCAACATATGCAGCATAGTTACCATCCACATCACCTAACATGATTCCTCTAAAAGTCTCTGCTGTAATAACTGGACAGTTGAAATAATCAAGAACAGTTGTTGGCAAAACGAAAGGAGTCACTGGAACTTTTGCTTTAGAGAAACCTACACCGTCATTTGAAGGAAAAGTTGCTGAAATATGGTAAGCAGCATTATTTTGAATTCTCAATGAATCAACAAATACCCAGTCTTTAGATAATTGACCATTCGAAACACCCGTAGCAGAATAATTCCAAGCTTGTTGGTATTCATGAATGTTATTTGTTGCTCTTTGTTTAATTTGAGAGATATCACCCGCACTAACAACACCATCAAGGTTAACATCTAATGCTAAAACTTGGTAGATAGATGGAGTAAATGCACCATTGATTAAAAGCGTTTTTCCTAAAGCAGCATCAGCACCATTAACAAGTAATTGAACCGCAACAGCATTATCAACATCTCTTGCAATGCTAAGAGCTAAACCATTTAACAAGTCATACGTAAAGTTACCTGTCATATTTGGAGAAACTTTTACGTTATTAGGATTTAATACAGAAGTAGCTAAATCTGCCCCTTGAACAGTTGTGTTCAAATGAGCATTTGGTAACGCTGAATTGTATTGAATTGGAGAGTTATCTAACCAGAATTTTAACGTTCCAGGATAGTTTTGATCTTTGTGTGTTATCGCTTTCCCTGAAGATACTGATTTAGAAGTTACACCAGTGATATAACTTTCTTGTAAAAATGGTACACTAATAATCGCTGTATCTGCTGGTAAAAAGTTAATTGTTTTAGAGAATTCAACACAAATGATATTTCCTACACCATTAAATTCAGAGTTGATCGGAGCAGAACCTTTAAAATAAACAGAAATGTTCATTGTTCCCGCAGCTAAATCAATACTGTTTGCTGTTTCAACAAGAGTAGAACTAATTAAATTGTCAAAAATAGTGATGTTACCTGTTGGTGTAACTTTTGTTTTATCATAATTTAAAACTAGATCGTAACCTTTTACGTTGTCAACTGGAGCAGTAACCGCAGCAGCTAAAGGAATACAGAAAGTAGTAGGGTTACATGTTTGAATAACCGTTCCTACTTCATATGGTAAAGCATTCGGATCTGCAATTGTCAAAGTAAGTACAGAAGATGTCGTTACCGCACCTTTATTATCTGTAGATCTAAGTGCGAAATTTTTTACTCCATACGTACTTGTCCATGCATAAGAATATGGTGAAGAAACATCCGTACCAACAACAGCACCATTTACTAAGAATTCAACTAGAGTGATTGTTCCGTCAGAATCTGTCGCTGTTCCTGCTATAGTAACCACTTGTGGAGCCACATACGCAGCACTAGATACTGGAGAAGTAAGTGAAGCCGTTGGAGGCGTGTTTGCCACAACTAATATACTAACAACATTTGAAGTTGCAGTTAAACCTAAATTGTCAGTAGAAACTGCTTTAAGCAAATGTGTTCCTACTATTGAAGTCCAGTTTGCACCGTAAGCAGATGTTAAATCAGCACCTATAGAAACATTGTCAACAAAAAATTCAACTTGAGCAACTGTACCATCAACATCTGTTGATGTAGCAGATAATGCTACGATATCACCAACGATTGCTGTCGTAGCAGCTGTCAATGAAACAGATGGCGCTTGATTAGGAGCAACTGTTATCGAGATAGCACTTGAAGTTGTAATATCACCTGAGTTATCAGTCGATTTAGCTGTTAAAGAATGTGTCCCTGTTGTAGCTGTGTAGGGCATAGAATATGGACTTGACGCATCAGTTCCAATAGAAACACCATCTACAAAAAATTGAACACCAGAAACTGTACCATCTGTATCTGCAGAGGTAGCTGTAATTGTCACAGCAGTACCAGTAATAATACTAGCCGCGTTCGCTGGAGATGTGATACTCACTGATGGAGGAATATTTGGAACTAAATTTAATGTTGCGTTCGTTAATTCAGAACCTGTTGGAGCACTTGAAACATAATTTTCTGCTACTCCAGTAGCAATATTAATAACTTGCACGTTTAAATGGTAACTAAAAGCACCGTCTGTAGTGAACTGACCGATCAAAACCATGTTTGAAGCTGTAGGTCCTACAACTCCACCTAATGCTGCAATCGAACAAGAGTTAGAGATAAAATTATTTCCTGTCGAAGCATCTAAAGCACTAAGGTCAAGTGTACCTAATACGTTAGGAGTAACAACCGTTCCTGAGATCATACCATCTGCAGCAGAAAGACTTGTAGTAGTTCCAATGTTAATTGGCAAACCATATGCGCCTCCAGGATTGTTTTGCAAAACCCCTTGCGCATTTCCTGGAGATCCATCTGTATCTTCTGATTTCAAAACTCCCAGTTTCCCTGTAGCAACTCCTCCTGTTGTAAACCATGAGTCGATTAAAGCGGTGTTTTTTCTAACATTCGTTGTGCTTATTGAAGAAGGATTAGTTGTTGATCCTGAACTTGGATCATTGTAAAAATTGGTTGTTGTAGATACCTGTAATGCGTGAGCAGCATTTCCATAAATATTTGAAAATTTATATCCACTCGCCATGTTTACATACACTCTATATGTAACAGCACCTGAGTTTAATAATGGACTAGCTCCATTACTTGAAGCATTAGAAGCATCGGCAGCATTTGCTTGATAGAATTTTTCAACTACTATCCCTTCTAATCCTTGCGCTTGAGCTAAATTACCAATCAAGGCAAGTCCCAAGCTTAACAATAGTTTTTTTGAATTTTTTTTCATTTTCTATTTTATTAATTTATTTATATAATAGACAATACTTTTCTAGACGATTGGATAATCGTTGATGAACATTATTTAATAAGTGCAGCTTATTCGTGAAGCCCTACACTCGTTATTTAATCAATTTGAGTTAACAAATCGTCTAGAAAAATTGGAATACTAAATATTAATTACAGTTAGTACCGAAAGCTGGTGCAAAGATTTGGAAATCATCTACATCTGTATCACCATCTTTATCTAAATCTGTAGGACAAGCAACCAAACCTTTAGTAGCTCCTAATACTTTAGAGTAAGACCAATCAGACAACCAATTTTCACCAGCAACTGAAGAAAATGCCCCTCTGTAATTAGCAACTCTAAAGAATCCATCAGCTGGTGCAACTGGACAACCAGCTACTGTTAAAGCAGGGTTTGGAACTGGATCATTTTTAGCAGAAAAAACATTCGTTGTGTTATTCACGGCAAAAGAGTAATCAAAACCTGGTAATGTATTTCCAGCAACGATCACATTTAAATCTGTTGTAGTGAATTGAGTGTTATCAGCAGAAACAACACTAGCAGCTGAACTCCCAACTGTCAATGGGTTTGTACATCCTACAAAAGTATTACATTTCACTTTTAAAATTTCAGTTCCGTTTCCAAGTGTTGAAGACCAGTTATGATAAGCTTCAGATGTACCTGTTCTTGTTCCCATAGATTTAACTAAGTTTAACCCATTTTTGAAGTTAGCAAAAACTGAGTTATATATTTCACCACCTGTTAATTCTTTTGCGTTTATTGCAGCGATTGATGAGTTATCAGAAGTTATAACCGATTTACTGTTTCCTAAAATCGTAGCGTTGTAAATAACAGGAATAGCTCTTGGAAAACTATTTGATTTTCCATCATCTGAGTCTGCTTCAAATCCATTATCAGAATCTACAGAAGCAGTATTGTCAGTTTTCATTCCGAATAAAAATTGAGCTTTACCAGACCAACCTAAATCCCAGTCAAACATATCATCATTTCCAAATAAACCAGTTATGTATTTTATGTTCACTGTTCCTCCAAAAAACTCGATATTATCATCTGCACACGAAACAATTTCTATGTGTTCTAACGTCGTTCCTCTTCCAACAGAACCTAATGTAAGTCCATTAATTTCAGCTCCTACAGCAAGAATAGCACCCGAATACCTAATTGATACGTATTTCATAACACCAGAATTGTCATTATCATCAAATACCTGAGACGTTAATTCTCCAGTAATAGGGACTCCAGTACCATCCAAAGGAAGAGTCGCTGATGTAAGCACTCCGTAACGATCTTGCGGGTTAGATGTAGCGAATCCTTCAATTACTCCTAATCCATCCCCAACAGCTAATTTTCCTGTACCTCCCACAACGAAAGGACCGTTAGCAGCATATGTTAAGTTATTTGTAGCTTTCCCTAAAAGTAGAACACCTCCCCATTGACCTTTATTTGCAATTGGAAATGTACCATCTAAATTGTCTGCTTCTGCTGTAAATACAATTTGACAATCCGCAGAACCCTCTGCCATAATCTTACCACCTCGCTCAATCACTATAGCCGTAGCTTTTTGAGGCTCAGAAAGAAGATTAGTTCTTCCTTTTAAGACAGTACCAGGGTTAATTGTTAATGTTTTTCCTGAAGGAATGTAAATTTTTTGATCTATAATATAATTGTTAGCACATGTTAGAACTGCTCCCGAGGTTAACTCTCCTCCATATGTGCCTGCAACTGCAGTGAAACCTGGAAGAGAAGATAATAAAACGGATGGTCTTGAAGCTACAGCTGGGCAACCACAAGCTGAACCTAAATTTGATTGACCATAACTTGATGCAACTGAAGCAACAGCCATGATAGAGGTTGCAAACAATTTTGAAATTCGTTTTTTTGTTTTCATTTTTACTTTTTTAAATTATTAATTACTATTAAACAAACACTTAGTAAAATTTTACGGCACAAAGTTCGGGAGGTATCGTTGAAAAATCATGAATACAATGTTGTCTTTATAATATGTTTTTATATCTAATATTTACTTAATATTATATGATAAAGAAGCAAAAAGGGGCTATAAAAAACTTTGTTAATACTGTGATAAAATAAAATTAACTTCTATTACATATTGATTAAAAGTTTCTAGCTGCTGCGGATGTCTTGACAATTAATTATTGGTGAGGCTTTTGAGGATAGAATTATTCATTTGAATATTCAACAGCTTGCTCGTAAAACTTTTGATAGTTGGCACTATCATTTTTAAATTGATATACGGTCGCAATAAATAAACAAATTTGAGAATCGTTGGGCTGAAGTTCGTTCGCTTTTAACAAACAGCTTAATGCTGTATCGTATTGCTTTAATGTTCCATAAGATAACCCTAAGTTTATCCAGGTTAATGCTGAATTAGGACTAATTAATACCTGCTTCTTATAAAAATAAATGGCTTTCGTAAAGTTACCTTTTGCAAAATATACGTCTCCTAGATTCGTGATTAACGAGGGGTCTAATTTCAATGCTCTTTTAAAGTAATACTCTGAAGAATCTAATTGATTCAGTTTTAAATAAGCCCTACCAATCCCTTCAAAAACTTCAGCAGATTGTTTAGGGTAAATCGCAATACTTGTTTTCAAAGCCTCTACACTTCCCTGATAAATTTTAATTTTCGCTAATGAATCCGGTTCGTTAATAGCTATTGTTCGCATTAATTCATTGCCGTAAAAAGAATGGGCTCTTGAATTATTTGGCATCTTTTTTAAATCATTCGAAAATAAAGTATAATTATCCTTCCAATCTTTGTTTCGATCAACGGTTCTAAAAGAATACAATAAAAGTATAGGCGCAATAATTAAAAACACTCTTGAATTCTTTGAGAAAAACTGAGATATCGAAGTGTATTTGAAAGAAAGTTGATTTGTTTTAGTCAATCGAAGAATAATGGAAGAAAGGATGAAAATAAAACCCAAAGATGAAAAATATAAAAATCGATCCGCCATAGCAACACCAATAGTAAAAATGAAATTACTAAACAAAGCCATTGTTATAATAAATAAAAATATTCCATAAGATATCAAATCCCGTTTGAGAAATTTACTACTGCAATAAATAATCATCGCTCCAAAAAACAATATACCTAAAATAACAGCAAAGTTTGAAAAATCTACGAGTTGAATTTGTCCAAAAGAACGATCATACAACAAATCTTTAGGAAAAATCAACAACAAAATATATTCCCCCATTATTTTAATTTCCGTCGCAAATCGAACGGTCATATCACTTGTTGATAGCAATAAATTTTCTAAAGGTGTAACACTATAAGAGTCAGTGTTGCCAGACAATACGTAATTTCGTATCACTAAAAATAAAACAACAGGCAGCGCAAGAAAAAGAGAAGGAACAATTATCTTTTTGAACTTTGGTTGAACAAACAAGAACAATGTAACTGGAATACCTATCAACATAGTAATGGCCGTTTCTTTGGCTAATAATGCGATAAAAAAAAGAAAACAGGCGAGGAATAGGTATTTATAGTTCTCTTTTTCAAAAAATTTAATCATAAAATAAAGTGACGCAATGGAAAGAAAAAATCCCATTATTTCATCTCTGCTTTTAATATTTGCTACAACTTCTGTATGAATAGGATGAGAAATAAATAAAATTGAAATTACGAAGGGAATAATTATATTAGATTCTTTCAATAATTTACACAAAGTACTAAATAACAACCATCCTGTTAAAGCATAAAAAAGGACATTCACCCAATGACTCAAGACAGGATTATTTGGAGAAATTTGCCATTCTAAGGCAAACATCGCAACAGATAAAGGTCTATAAATACCGTCGTCAAGATTATAATAACCATATCTGTAATGTGTCTTGAAAATAGTAGGAATAGATTCAATTCCTTTTGTAGTAACTGTATTTTCTGAAATTAAAGAAAAATCATCTAGGACATACGCATGCTTTAACGTATTGGAATAAAGAAGAAAACCTACCAAAGCCACAATAAAACCTAATTTCCAATACATCTTTTTTGAAGTTAGATGCAATGAATTTGCATTTTTTTCTTCCTTCTTTGTTAACATGTAGAATTCTTACTTATTTAATTTGGTAAAAGAATCCTGCACTGAAACCCACTGAATATAAATAGCGATTAATTGGCGCTTTCATCATTGGATTTATCGAATGTCTGTATAAAACCTCCGACTTAAAATACCATGAATCTGACAATTGCTGATTAATTCCGAATCCTCCTAAATAAGACATGTTGATTTTATTACTATTCAAATTAGTATTTACTGTTTTATTCTGATCTACATCACGTATCGTAGATTTTAAAAATAAGTTGCTTGAAATACCTCCTGTGAAATAAATTTGTTTTTTAAATACAAAATAATTTACTTTTAATGGAATGTCTAAATAATAATAGTGATTTAAATAACTTAGATTTTTATCAACTAATGAAACTTTCGTTTTTTCTCCCTTGTCAGAGAATAATACACCCAATGAAAGAGAAATTTTATCCGAAAACGAATATATTCCATTTAATCCGAAAGTAGACCCATACCTACCGTGTTCAATTGAATCATACATTTCAACAATACTTCTATTGGATTCTGCAGCGGTTAAGTTTCTATAACTATAATCCGCTGAATAATTAAAGCCAATATCCATCTTTCGAACTTGTGATGAATCGGCCGTTTGAGAAAACACCCTAAAAGGAAGTACCAGTAATAGTAAAACAAAAAGTAGGTATAATAAAAAAAAATAAAAGAAATTCTTCATGATTGTATAGTAATTTAATCTTTTACACATCGAATATTAAAACCATAATTTTTATCGATGTGCTGTCTAAAAACCTCTGTTTTTTGATAATCCAAATAACGGTACCAGAGTTCATTGTCAATCGCTGTCGAAGACCACCAAAATGCCATCGATGCTTGCTTGTTTTTATACCCATCATACCCTCTATTTCCTCCCGGCACTGCAGTAAAACCAAACTCGTTCGTGCCAAATAAAATAGAAGTAGAAGGCCAGCCAATAGATGATTTTATTGCCATTTTATCGCCGATATTTGCACCCCTCCAGGCTGTGTTGTTTGCTTCTTCAGCATTCATTCCCATTGTTTTTTCGAGTGTTTTCCACTCTTCATCTGTCGGAATATGCCATCCCGCAGGTGCCACTTTACGGACATCTTTTACCGCAAAACCATTGTATAAAAAACACAAGCTGATGTCGTTGTAATAAAAAGCCCCTTCTGTTTGCTTTGCCCAAACAGAATCATTGTCTAATTCAACAACCTCCATTATTGAGCTTCCGTCATTGTATTTTTTTACACGTAAATTTTCTGCCATCCACCATTGGTCGCCTATTTTCACTGTTTTATAGACGTTGCCTTCAATGTCTGACACTGTACTCGTCTCCAACTCTTTCTTTTCCTCCTTGTGTTTTTTACAGGAAAAAACAGTAATGAGTAAAAAAAAGATCCATACGTATTTCAGATTTATTTTCATTTTTACTTTTTTTATGCAAAGAATTCTTTTCTAGATCTTTCTAAGAATGATTAATTTTTAATAAACATTTTATTCGCTAATTCATTCCCAGAGATTACTTTTAACACATAGACTCCATTCGATAACTCAGAAATATTTATCTCCTCATAGATAATACCATTGATGTATCCCAGGTTTTTTTCCATTTCGACGATACCAAAAGAATTAATGATTGAATATTTAAACTCTTTCATTTCTCCTAACACGCCGTCTAGAAATAACGTTGTATAGGCTGGATTTGGATAAATCTCTACTGTAAAAGAAGACTCATTTAATGATGGACAAACCACAGCAATGTCTCTATCGTTGCAATTTCCTGGGTAACAGCATAACTTATGAATCATAAAATTGGCTGTTGAGTCAAAGTTACACGCCATCGTGTCCGTACAGCCATAAACGATAGGAGTAATACATGCCCCTTCTGCTAAACAAGCATATTCATTGTTATATTCTAAATAATCAGGATTTGTGCAGCCACATGTATACGGATATTTGAGCAAAGGACTAAAAACTTCGCCACTTAGAAGAATACTATCATTGGCAACATATTTTACAAGGGTAGGAACTCCGTCAATAAGTTGTTCCACTTCCATGTTTATTTCAAAACTTAAATCTCCTTTTGTCGTTAATTGCGCAATAATAATTTGATTACTATCTGCTACTACTCCTGAAATTCCAAAGTTTTCAAGAGAAAAAGAAGTACTTATAAATTCTTTCTTCGCAACTAGTGAACCAAAAATCGTACTATCATTTCCAAAAACAACATCTTTTATACCAAAACTGACCCATGAAGTTGGAGTTACATTCATCGTATCCATTCCGTCATTGGTTGTTAAAGAAGATCCCATTTCTGGATTGACATTCGTTAATAAACCTCCAGCAATCATTGCGCTTCCGCCATCATTGTTTACTCCTCCAATAAACGAACCGTCCGTATCTTGTTCTTTTAGAATTCCAAAATATGTTTTTGTACCTTGTTTTTTTGCAGTTTGACCAAGTGTTAACCATGAATCTAAAGCAATTGTACTTTCCGTATATCTTGTCTTCACAAAATCCTTCGCAAAACTTTGCCCGTCAGCAGAATGGTTGTAAAAATAATCTGTACTAATAAACTTAGCTGGATGATTCACATCTCCATATATTTTTTTAAGAATATTTCCTGGCTTTAGATCAACATAAATTCTATAGGTAACAGATCCTGAATCTACTTTACCTCCTGTCAAATCTGTTGCATCTATTTCATCTGAAATATAATATTTCTCAACGATTACTTTTTCTATTTGAGCATTCATCTCACTAGAAATTATCAAAAACAAAAAAAGGATTAAAAACTGTATGAATCTCATCTTAACGATTTAAAAATTATAGGACAACCCCACTGTGTAATTTGTACCATATCTAAATTTATCATAATCAACCCATTCTGTTGGGAGTTTATAGGCTCGTCGAACGGGCGCATTTAATAGGTCTCGAACACTTATGCTGGCAGAGAATTTCTTGCCTATTTTCTTGCTAATTTTAAGATCAACTGTGTTTCTAGGCATTTCATAGACATCCGGTCTTCCTTTTACAACGCCTGTAATTACTAAGCGAGGTCCCTGAATATTATATCCCACAGTAGCATGTATTCCTAATTTCTTCGCTTTATAAGTCATTGACCCGTTGACAATATAGGGAGCCTGCCCAAACATTGGTCGGGACAACGTATCTACGGTAGTATATATATTTTCGCCATTGATTATTTCCATATTCTTTCGAATGGATTGAGAAATGGATTGAACCAACGTAACATTCGCTCGTATTTCGAAATTTTTACCTAACCCTTTTCTACCCTCAAATTCTATCCCTTTTACCGTTGATTGATCCATGTTTTGCCACGTGATTCCTGAATTCCCAAAACCTAATTCTATGTGGTTTTTAAAACTTTTATAAAATAAGCTGACAGAAATATTGTCGTCATTTTTTAGATACGATTCAAATCGGAAGTCATAATTTTGTATTTCTACTATTTTTAAATCAGAATTTCCATATATCAACGTTCTAAATTCATTGTCAAAAACAGCCCCGTCATTTAATTCTCGTAAACTTGGTCTAGCCAGTGTTTGACTATAATTCAATCGAACATTGGTGGTGGCAGAGTCAATTATATTCCATTTATAAATAATATTGATACTAGGTAAAAAATTCGCTTTATTTATGTTTGCGGAATTTACTAAGGGAAATCCTCCGACATTTTCTCTTCTAATATCATTTCTTTCATATCCCATATTATGATACTGTACTACATCTGTAAAAATGTTTGATTGCTCCACTCTTACACCACCTGAAAGTCGCAAGAGAGCAGAAATTTCATAATCAAGCATTCCAAAACAGGATAACACTGAGCTTGTTCCAAATGTATGATTTCTCGCATAGTCGCGTTGATTGTAGATAAAATTTATTTTTTGATCCTTCATAATAAAATTACTCGGATCTAAATACGCATCAATATCATCGCTATTTAAATTAGGAACCATACTATTATTTCCTTGATCTAAATAATATTCATTTAAATCTTGTTTACGATCTATATTTTGGTATGCTCCTCCTATTTTAACTTTACGAACCAATTTTACTTTTTTCTTGATTGGAATTTCAGCAGAAATTCTAGAATCAAAAATATTTTCATTTAAATACCTGTAATATCTTCTAATTCCATCCCCCGCTGTCGGAGAAAACATGTAGTTTTTTTGTACTCCATTATCATTGGTGAAATTATATTGAAGTATTTTAAAATCAGGAGCAATACTAGAGCCAAGTGTGTAGGAAGAGTTTAAATCAATTTTAATTTTATGTTTTGGTATAAAATGATTCGCATTAAATTGCACTATTTGCTGCTTTCTTTGTTCGTAAAAAATGTTATTTTGAGTTCTACAATCCTGACCTGGTTGGTTTTCGAATTGAGTTGTGAATTTTGAAACATCATTTGTTCCTGAATAATTTGGCATGTACAACAAAGATAGTTTTGTGTTTTCAGTCACTGTATAGGCTAAATTCAATAATGCATTCCATCCATTTGTTTCACGACTTATTTGTGTAGTCTCTTTTAACTCAAATGGGAAATTTAATTCTTCGGCACCTACTCTTTGGGAAACTCCATTTGGGTCAAAACGAGTAGCTGTTCCATAACGAAACCCGAGCACGTAACCAAAAGGTCTTCCAAATAATTTTAATTCTTCCCCAATACTAAAACTCTGAGTAAAATTAAGAGGCGCTTTTCTTTTAACAGTACCCCAACTATTTGATAATCCATTGTTATAATCTTTTCCGTCAGGGTTCAAGGTATTAAACGCCTTGTCTTTGTAAGTAAGGTTATAGTCTGAAACCGCTTTTGAATAAGCTGCATCATCATTTATTAAGGCTGTAGGTAGAAGTCCTAATTCGACTAAGCCTAGTCTGAAATAAGCGTTCCCTTCAGGACTTCCTGTTACCCAGCCATTTACTCCTAAATTTTTATAATACTCTGTCAACCCAAGAGCTGACATTTCTTGGTATTGTGTTGGATTTAAATTTGGATTTTCTAATTTGTCAAGAGACACCGCTCTAAAGCCGTTATCAAAACCTAACCAATCTGTAGAACTTCTTTGCGAACTGATGACATCTTTAAAAGATGTTTGTTCATTGTAACCAAATTGTGTGTCAATATTTATATCCAATTTAGTTGGATAATCTCTGGTTTCAATAGAAATATAGGCTCCGGCCCAATCACCTGGTAATTCAGGACTTGCTGTTTTAGTAATAATGATATTATCAATTAAACTCGCGGGGAATATATCCAACTTAATGTTATTTGTTAAAGGGTCAAGTGTCGGAATTCTAGATCCATTTAAGGTAGTTTTCACATATCTATCGCCAATTCCTCGCACGGTAATTAATCCGCCGCTTGATGATACCCCAGAAACTCTAGCAATTGCAGCAACCGCATTTGGGTCGCCAATTTCTTTCATCTGTTGATTAGAAACATAATCAATAGAAGTAGCAGAGTTAATTTTTAATTTTTGTACGTAATTTTCTTTCTTTTTATTCGCTCTAGAAACAACGACTACTTCCCCTAAGTCTTTCTTTGGTTGAACTAAGGTAAAATCATTCACCAAAACTTCATTATTCTTCAGATCAATTGTCTCTATAAGCGTGTCATATCCTGCAAAAAAAATCACCAACTTTTGAGGGCCAGAAAGAGGGATGTTTAATGAAAAATTCCCATCAAAATCACTCTTTGTTGTAATTTGCTTGTTGTCTTTAACGTAAATTTTTACATCGAACATTACTTCTCCGTTGTCCTCTGTAACCTTCCCTTTTATAGTTCCTTGACCATAAGAAATAGAAGAAGAAAAAAGAAGAAACAGTAAACTTGCTTTAAATACAGTAACCATTAGTTAGTAAACGAATTATTGTTTAACAATTTTTTTTGTTGAAACGTTGTTATTTAATGAAACAGTTAAAAAGTATATACCTGCTGGCAAAGCAGAAATATTAACTGTTTTACTAAAATTAGTCACGTCTTTCACCAATTTAGAAGAAGAAACAATCTTCCCTGTAATATCCTGCAAAATATAATTATCGGAAGAATTGCCTACACTGTTGGATATAAAAAGTGTAAATTCATCACTTGTTGGATTTGGATACACCGAAAACGTAGAAGCCGACTTTAAATTTTCTGTTAATTCACTCGTGTCTATTGGAGGAGCAATATATGACGAATATATTAATGAACTATCTTGTGTCTCCAAATCAATCGCGTTTTTCGCAACATATTTTTCACTTCCTCCAGGGGTTGGAGTTCCTAATAGAATGTTTAATTCAAAACTAAATACACCATCCGTTGTAAATTGTCCAATTAATATCATATTACTCGCCGTAACTCCTGAAGCACCTCCTAGAGCTGCTATCACTCCACCATTCGTTAAAAAAGAACCTCCTGGAGTTTGATCGAACACATCTAATTCAGTAGTAAAACCAAGGCTATTAGGCGATATTGGTGTGCCTGGCATTAATCCGTCTTGCGCATCCGTTCCGTTAATAGGTAAACCCATATCTCCACCAGGATTATTGGCTAAAATGTTGTGCGCATTTCCGATAGATCCATCCGTATCTTCTGTTTTTAAAACCCCCATCTTTCCACTGGCTACACCACCAACGCTTAACCAAGAATCAATTAATGTTGTGTTTTTTCTTGTATTTGTGACATTGTTACCTTGAGGAAAAATAGATCCATTGTTCGGGTCATTATAAAAATTAGTGCTTGAATTAATTTTAAAATCATGATTGGCATTACCATACAAATTAAGAAATCTATAATCCGTTGCCATATCTACAAAAACTCTGTAGGTAATGGATCCTTTATGCAATTCAGAAACAGCCCCGTTATCAGCAGCATTCGCAGAATCTAATTCGTCAGAAACATAATATTTCTCTACAACAATCCCTTCAAGTCCTTGCGATTTTGCGATCGGGCAAATAATTAACAATCCAACAATTAAAGTAATTTTTTTCATTTTTATTATTTTTTAGATTTTCTTTTTTTAGGGTTCTTTTTATTAAAACTTCTACTGTCAAAAATTAAACTAGGTAAAAGAATTTCATTATTAACAGGGTCTCTTGCAACATATTTTTGGGACTCACCTTTTATAGGAGTACCTATTTGAATATTTAATTCAAAGGAAAAATCACCATCAGTTGTAATTTGCGCAATTAAAACTCTATTATTTGTTAAAGAATCAATCCCAACAGATCCAGGACCCATGCATGCCCATGCGCCGTTGTCTGTGAAAAAATAACCTCCCTTCTTCGTATTACTAAAAACAGTGACAGCAGAATCTATATTAAAAAAGGTTGGCCGGGGAATTTTGTCGGATTCTACCAACCCATCTTTAAAAGAGATAGGAATGCCATTAAACGATTTATTTTGCAAAAATGACTTTTCGTGAACAACTGTTAATAAGGAGTCGTCGTCGTTTTTTAAAACTCCAAAACAATCTTCAGCAGCTGAACCGACAGAAAGCCAAGAATCTAACATAACTGTATTTTTATGTAAAGTTCTTTTTGCTATTACATTCGGAATTACATCTCCTTTGTCTTCATTATTAAAAAAGAGTGTGGATGTTTTAAAAAATAATTTGTGGGTACGGCTTCCATACGCCATTTGAAACCTATATCCCGGAAGCAAATCTGCATATATTCTATAGGTAGTTGATCCTATAGGAAGCTTTCCCGCATAAAAATTAGATGCGGTGTCATCAGCTGTTGAAACATAATACTTTTCAACTAGTATGTTTTCCAATCCATTTTGCCCTTTTATAATAAAAGGAGAAAATAGTAAAGAAAATAAAATGAATTTACACATAATTTGCAACACCTATTATATTGATTTATAACACGTTCTTAACGGATACAATATTAGATATATAGAATTATTTTGAAATTAATTCAGGGTTATGCTTTAATTAATAAACTACCGATCATTTAATGGTAAAGATTTGTAAAATTCACATACAACTAATAAAAGCATGAAAATCTTATTTAAATGTTAATTTTTATGTAATTATTTCTTAATCTAAAATATATAATTAATTGATTTTTAGACTACAAGAATATTTAATTTGCTGTTAATAAAATAGACCCAAACTTGTTCACAGATTCGCGTTGCTCTTCATATAAACTTTTTAAATTATTAATCTATACTAAAACGCCCTAGCGATTTTGAAAACCGTTTCTTATCTTTACGATTCAAGATGTTTAAATGATAGTTTGTATTGCGGAAAAGCCAAGTGTTGCAAAAGATATTGCTGAAGTTCTCGGGGCTAAGCAAAGAATGGATGGGTATTATGAAGGAAATGGCTACCAAGTTACTTGGACGTTTGGTCATTTTTGTACCCTAAAAGAACCGCATGATTATGATATGAAATGGAAATATTGGAAATTAGAAGAGCTTCCTGTAATTCCAGCAAATTTTGGTATTAAACTGATTGACAATGACGGAGTACGTAAACAGTTTACGTTAATAGAAAGGTTGCTTCAAAACTGTACTGAAGTAATTAACTGCGGGGATGCTGGGCAAGAAGGAGAACTAATTCAGAGGTGGGTCTTGTTAAAAGCAAAATGTAAAGCTCCTATAAGACGGTTATGGATTTCTTCCCTAACAGAAGAAGCTATTCGAGAAGGATTTCAAAAATTAAAACCGTCCTCTGATTATGATAGATTATATTCTGCTGGTAGCGCAAGAGCAATAGGCGACTGGCTTCTAGGTATTAATGCAACACGCCTTTTCACAGTTAAGTTCGGGCGCGGCCAATCCACTTTTTCGATTGGTAGAGTTCAAACACCCACCTTAGCGATGATTGTAAATCGTCAAAAGGAAATTGATGCATTTACAACGGAAGAATATTGGGAACTGAAAACAATCTACCGCGACACTGAATTTTTATGTCAAATTGATCGTTTGCAATCAGAAGAAAAAGCGCAAAAAGGATTAGAATACTTAAAATTACATGACTTTGAAATAACTTCATTTGAACAAAAGGAAGGGAAAGAAGGGAATCCTCGGTTGTATGATTTGACCTCTCTTCAGGTGGATGCGAATAGAAAATATGGATACACCGCTGATGAGACATTAAAGTTGATTCAAAATTTATACGAAAAGAAATTAACCACCTATCCGAGGGTTGATACAACGTATTTATCCGAAGATATTCACCCAAAGATTCCAGCTATTTTGAATGGGATGAAATATTATTCTCGCTTAACTGCTCCTTTATTAGAAAACCCTATCCCAAAATTAAAATCCGTTTTTGATGATAAAAAAGTAACTGATCACCACGCTATCATTCCAACAGGCGTTGTTCCTTCAGGAATAACTCCGCCAGAACAGCATATTTACGATCTTGTTAGTAAACGATTTATTGCCGTTTTTTATCCTGAATGTAAAGTATCGAATACTACTGTTATTGGTAAAGTTGAAAAACTAGAATTTAAAGCATTGGGGAAACAAATTATTGATCCAGGTTGGAGATTAGTATATGCGGATGAAGTAGTTGAAAAGAAAGAAAATACAGAAGAACGTATTATGCCTACGTTCATTGAAGGGGAAAAAGGACCTCATCTTCCTGTCATACATCAAGGTAAAACTTCTCCTCCAAAATATTATACAGAAGCGACTCTGCTTCGTGCTATGGAAACGGCAGGAAAAACCGTTGAAGATGAGGAGCTGAGAGAGTTAATGAAAGACCAAGGAATTGGAAGGCCTTCGACTAGAGCAAATATTATTGAAACTTTATTTCGAAGAAAATATATTGAAAGAAAGAGAAAAAATCTTGTTGCTACTCCAACAGGAATGGGACTAATTGACACCATCCAAAATGAGTTATTAAAAAGCGCGGAGTTAACTGGGGATTGGGAACGGAAATTAAGATTGATAGAAAAAGGAGAATACGAGGCGGATGTGTTTAAAAAAGAATTAATTCAAATGGTGGTAGATTTAACGGAGGAAGTTATTTTTAATTCATATCAAAGAACGATTTCAATTGCACCCGTAGTTGTGGTCAAAGCTCCTCCAAAACCCAGAGCTCCAAAAGTTGAAATTAAAATAGAAGATACGATTTGTCCAAAATGTAAAACAGCAAAATTAATGCGCGGGAAAGCTGCTGTTGGATGTTCGAATTTTGGAGCGTGTGGCTTTAAAATTCCTTTCGAATTAATGGGAAAGAAACTTTCAGAAAGCCAAATAATTGATTTGGTTACAAAAGGAAAAACTGCTATTATTAAAGGTTTGGTTATTCCTCCTTCCTCGGAAAAAATCAACGGGAAATTCATATTAAGCACTTTGTTTAATGTTGAATTTTCTTCTTAAATAAATAACTTACACATTTTTCTATTCGCTCAGGAATTATTACATTTATAAGCATTAAATTATCTTCTAGATAAAGAACAAAACATACTTCGATGAAAAAAAATGAAATTAATTCTGAATCTGAAAAAAAACTTGTAGCGGAATTAGCTTTGGTAAAAAAGTCATTGAAAAAAGAAATTGCCCTACGAAAAAAAGCAGAGAAAAAAAGTAAAGTCAAAGAGTCGAACTCTAAAAAAAGTCAAAAAGAAAAACAAAGACAAGATGATTTTTTTCGTTCAATAATTCAAAGCAGTTCTGATATCGTTTTCTTGCTCGATAAATCTGGTACTATTCAATATGTTAGTCATTCTATAACTGAAATATTGGGGTTTGCCGAAAACGAGCTACTAAATAAGCAAATTTTTGAATTAATTCATTCCGAAGATGCCCTACTGATGCAAGGCGAACTCGAAAAAATCTCGCTTCATGAAGGAAAACATCCTAAAATAGAAATACGTTTTTTAAGAAAGGAGGGGGATTTTATCGCGCTAGAAGCAGAAGGAAATAATCAATTTGCTAACTCATCTATAAAAGGTCTTCTTCTTGCGGCAAGGGTTGCCGTGAAAAGCGGCAAAGCAATAGAAGATCTTAAAAACAGTGAAGAACAAAAGGATGCAATACTATCAAGTATCACAGATGCTTTTATAGCATTGGACAAGGACTGGAATCTAACCTATATCAATAGAAGAGCAAATGTTATGTTCAATAGAGCCAATAAGAAATTAATTGGTAAAAGTTTCTGGGATTCATTCACCGACAATGATGAACACAATCAAAAATACCTCAATGCGCTATCAAAAACGAAACATACAGAATTCGAATGTTTTTGCATGCGTGTTCAAAAATGGTTAAATGTGAAAATTTTTCCTTCCAAAACTGGCGTTTCTGTCTTTTATAATGACATTACGGAAAGTAAAATACAAAGAACAATTCTTGAATTAGAACAATTCTCACTTATAGAAAATAATAAAAGAACCAAAAAATTAAATGAAATATTTGACAATGCTATCTTAAAAATGGAGTCGATTATTCCTGGAATGTATTGCTCCGTTTTACTATTATCTGAAAATGGAAATACACTCACTAATTTTTCAGGACCTTCTCTCTCTAAAACCTATCAAAACGCAATCAACGATATAGAAATATCGAGGGATTCACAAAAAGGTTCAAATGCTGTTTTCAGTGATACAGCGACTATCATTACTAATATTCAAAAAGAGGTAAACTGGTCAGGCTTTCAAGACGTCACTAAAAAAGAAGGATTTATTTCTTGCTGGTCTTTTCCTATCACTTCTTCAGAAGGAAATCTATTAGCGTTATTTGTTGTCTATTTTAAAAAGGAAATCGTTCCGTCAAAAGTAGATTCCGCCTTTCTCACAAAAATTATCGGTATACTTTCCAACTTAATTGAACGAAGAAAAAAGGAAGACGAGATTACAAAACTTTCATTAATTGCTAAAAACACAAACAAAGCCGTTTTTATTGCGGATCTAAATCAACAGATAACTTGGATTAACTCTGCTTTTACAAATATCACCGGTTATCAATTTGAAGAGGTAATTGGCAAAAAACCATTTGACGTGTTAAAAGGGGAAAAATCTGATCCAGATATCATCAATTATCTCCATCAACAAATGGTTGAAAATAATTCATTTACATTGAACACCATTTTTCATAAGAAAAATAAAGATGTCTATTGGTCCAGAATAACTGGTCAACCTATGTTTGATGAAACAGGAGCTATCAAACAATATTTCGCTATTCAAGAAGACACAACGGCTCGAAAATTGTCTAAAATTAACTTGCAAGATTCCGAGAAAAGATACCGTGCCTTATTTCATAGTAATGCGCAACCCATGTATATTTATGATAAGGAGTCATTAAAATTTATAGAGGTGAATGAATCTGCCGTCAATACATATGGATATTCTACCGAAGAATTTAATGAAATGACGACAATCGATTTATTGGATGAACCCGAAAAAGCAACGTATGATCCATCCAAAGAAAAAATAAATTATAGAAGTAATATTTTAAACAAAAAAGAAACACAGATAGAGGCATGCATTAATAAAACAAAAAAAGGAAACCTTATTAATGTTGAAATTATTAGGAATGAAATGGTTATTTCAGGAAAACCATCGATATTGGTGATAGTTAATGACGTAACTAAAAAAATGATTACTGAACAGAATTTAATTCAAAGTAATGAGCGATTTGCTCTCGCTTCCAAGGCGGTAAATGAAGCTATTTGGGATTTAGACTTATGTACTAATAAATTATTTTGGGCAGATGGAATTTCTGCCTTGTTTGGTTATGAAGAACTAAACGAGCTTCCTACTATAGAAACTTGGGAAGCACATGTACATCCAGAGGATTATCAGGCAATAACATTAACGTTTGACTCTGCTTTGGCAAATAAAAAAGTAGATTATTGGAATTCAGAATATCGCTTTCTCAAAAAAGATGGTACGTATGCCTATGTGTTGGACAATGCATATATTGTAAGAAACACGAAAGGGAAACCGCTTCGAGTTATTGGTGCGATGCAGGATATTACAAGACAGAAAAACTTTGAAATCCAACAATTAACTCTTATTAGTGAAACACAAGACCATGAAAGAAAGAGGTTTTCTATGGAGTTACATGATGGTTTAGCTCAGCATTTGGTGGCGTTAAATTTATATTTATCTCAAATAGCGGAAGAAGAAATGGTTGACCATAATGCGCTTGACAGTTGTTTTGCGGTTTTGAAAACGAGTTTAAACCAGACACGTGCTTTATGTTATAGCTTAACACCTCCCGAGCTTGATCATGGGTTTTTACTCGCTTTACAGGCAATGTTTGAGCGACTAAATGCTGTAAAAGCGTTTGATGTTTTTCTTTCCATAAGCCCTGAAATAAGCGATGTAGATTTTCAATCTATCGATAAATATAATCTCTATCGAATAATCCAAGAATTTATTAATAATTCCATAAAACATTCAGGAGGATCTTTAATTTCATGTAAAGTGACTAAAGTTAAAAATGTGATTTATATCGATACAAATGACAATGGAAAAGGGTTCGATATTACTATGAAAAATAATAGTCTTGGATTAAAAAATATTGAGCAAAGAGCGTTTTTAGCAAAGATTAAATACACCTTTAAAAGCACTCTTAAAAAAGGAACTCACATGCAAATTGTGTTGAAACAGTAAATCATCCTAACTCAAATTACTTAGGTATTGAAAGCAGCCTGATTTTTACGTTTTCCCTGAGCTGTGATACCCATCACAACTTTTTTTGATGTTTCTCATTTTTCAATCTGCATTACATCGTTTTATTTGTATGAATATCTAGTAAATATATTCACATGCTTAAAATGTAGAGATGGAAACGTTAATTTCAAATTTCACGAAACAAGTAGGTCAATCATTAGAAATTTCTACTAATTCTTGGCTTAGCCCCGTTAAAAGAAAAATAAAATCTGTTGTTATTACAGGAATGGGCACTGCGGGAATTGGCGGGAATATTGTGTCGGAAGCAATTGCTTCAGAAGCAAAATACCCAATAATCATCAATAAAGATTATTCCATTCCTAATTTTGTTACTAAAAACACATTGGTAATCGTCTGTTCTTATTCCGGAAACACCGAAGAAACCTTAGTAGCATTGAATGAAGCAATACTAAAAGGCTGTGTAATTGTTTGTATAACTTCTGGAGGGAAGATGGAGGAATTGGCATTAAAAAAAGGAATAGATGTAATTTTACTTCCCAAAGTTATGCCTTCACGCTCATCAATATCCTATTCAATAATCCAACTATTATTTATCTTAAATTTTTATTCCGTCATTTCCGCTAATTACAAAATCAGTGTCCTGCAAGCAATTAAAACGATTGATTCCGAAGAACAAAATATCATGAACGAGGCAAAAGAAGCTGCTAGTTTTCTGTTCAATAAATTACCAATTATTTATACCGTTACTGGCATGGCTTCAGTGGCTCTTCGTTTTTGTCAGCAATTAAATGAAAACTCTAAAACGCTATGTTGGTACAATGTTTTTCCCGAACTCAACCACAATGAACTCCAAGGATGGGACCAGAAAAATAATAACTTTGCTTTAATTATTTTTAGAAGTGAACATGATTACCCAAGAACTTCAAAGCGGATAGATATCTCAACAGAAATAATCGATGATTTAGACGCTTCTATCAAGGAAGTATATGCGAAAGGTAATTCTCCGTTAGAAAGAATGCTGTACCTCATTCATTGGGGAGATTGGGCTTCTTTTTATTTAGCTGAATTAAAAGGAATAGATTCAAAAGATATTCGCTTAATTTCCTATTTAAAATGGGAATTATCAAAGGTTAAAGACACTTTATTACTGAAATAACTTTTTTAGTGACTTACAACTAGTTTTTCGGTTCTAAAAACAATTTCATTGAAGGCTAATTTCACAAAATACACCCCAGATGCTAAGTTATTGATTTCGTACATTCCTTGTGGACCAGATACGGCAACATTACTTATTAATTCTCCATTCGAGTTATAAATTACTATTTGATCAATATCTATTTTATTCCAAGTAACCGCTGATTTATCTACTGTTGGGTTCGGGAAAATGGCTGACCCTAAACCGTAAACTACCTCATCGATTGTTTTTGTTGGGATAGTTGGGTCAAAGAAATTACGACATTGATTGTCTTCCGCGTTTTTAGTAATAATTGATTGAATTACTTTTTCCGTTGTTAAAACAGGCATATACTCCGCTTTCGATTGATAAACAAATCCTAATGCGTCTGCGTTTATAACTATTTGAGGGGCACCACCATGACAAATTCCAAATTCGTTTTTATAAATTAACGATTGTCCATTTATATCTACTCCCGATTGATCTCCTAATTTTCCTGCAGAAACCACCCAATGATTATCATTGTTTCCTGTGTATGAATTGCAATCAATGAATGTTTTTAAATTATTTCCTCTAAATAAATTTGCGGCAGTAAAACTTCCTTCAAATTTATTTCTATACACGTCCATTTTATTCGTATCGCTATCCTCCATGATTACCGCATAAACTCCAATTGGACAAATATTTGTGGTAGTGAAGACATTATCCGTAATGACCACTGAGCTATTACTTGACACTTTAATAGCAACCCTGTTTTCAGAAGTCGTACCCATAGGAACATCGAATTCATTTTTATAAATGACGGCCTTAGAGAATTTATCGAGCGAAATTGCCTCGTTCACTTTAGAGAAAAAACAACCTGTTATTTGATAAGAATCTACTAAACTATCTGAACTCGAAGCCTGAATACCATTTACTAAATTATAAAAATGATTCCCGTCAGAAGAAAGGTTTAATAAATCTGTACTTCCAGATTCAGCAATAAAAAGATTTGAATTTGTAGATTTTATTCCCGTTCCTCTATAATCAGTGTTGACTTTGTCGTTTCCAAAAAAAGTGTTTTTAAAAATCTCCAAGTTGTCTACATTTGTTAAAATAATATGCGTTGGGTTGTTTAACGTTGAATCCTCTAATACAAAAATGTTTTTAGTGATTTCACTTTTTAATGTTTCCGCCTCGCTAGATGTTATTTTTAATCCAATGGCATTATTAGTAAAAACAGAATTTGTTATTTTATAAGTGCCATATTTTAATGCTCCATTTTCGGTTAAAGGATCAACCTCTTTCGTCTTTACAGCAATATTTGCGTCATAAATATTTACTTTATCCAGTATAAGTCTTCCCGCTTGGGTGTCATACGTAATTACTCCAGAAGTATTGATACTATTATCTGCGATTACAATTCCGTCCCATTTAGACTTACAAACACTTAATCCCTTCAAAGAAGAACTTTTAGAAATTGATAATGTTGCATTATTTTCTATCAATATTCCTGAAAAAGAATCTGCGCTAGTACCAAATTCAAGAGATTTTGATTCTATTGAATAACTTACTCCGCTATCAATCGTCATGGCTCCTTTAATTTTTATCACCCCATCTCCATTAAGATCATTCAAACTAAAAGTAGAAGACGTCACTTGAACTCCCGTTAAGTAATCATAATTTAAAGCTGGCGAACCTAAGTTTGTTACGTTAATCGTTGTGTCTCCAAAACATCCCGAAGAGTCTACCACGCTAATTGTGTAGGAGCCTTGCGCTAAATTACCCATTGTTGACCCAACACTTCCATCTGCCCACGTAACGGTATATGGAGATATTCCCCCAATCGTATTAATAGCAACTGTTCCTACTTGAGAATTGCAATTAAATTCTGTTTGTAAATAACTGAAAGAAAGTTTTTTGTACGTTTTTGCCATCGCTACTGCCGCTTGAGCGTTCAATCTTCCTGCCCCAATAATTCCAACATATGTAGGGTTTAATCCGTCTATATTAGTTGCTGTTTTTTTTAAAATATATTCAACATCTTCTGCGTTCAAACAAGGATTTACAGCAAGCATTAAAGCAATTGTGCCTGTAACAAGAGGAGTAGCAAAAGAAGTTCCATTGGCATACGTAGCAGTACCTGAAGGGGTTATAAGTCCAACCATATAGCCCGGAGAACTAATGTCTACGAACTCATTATGTTGGTGAGTAACAATCGCTCCTGCAGCATTTAGCCTTTCATGTTTATCATCTGAACCAATTGAAGTGACAGAAATAACATGATTATAAGCAGCAGGATAAACAAGCATTGAAGCGCCACCACATGTCCCTCCATTACCAGCGGCAGCAACCATGATTGTTCCGTTTGCATAAATTTCATCTATGACAGCTTGTGAATAATCATTTATTGAGCAGCCAGAAGCCCAACTCATATTAATAACTCTAACTCCATCGTAAGAAGCTTGAAGAATTTGATTAAACCCGATAGAATACAATCGCATATGAGAATCGAATCCAATAGAACTTTTTCCTATGCCATTGTTTGTGTTACCAGCCGCAGTGATAGCAACTTCTGTTCCGTGAGTTATATTTGGATCCGTCATTCCTTCTTCTACGTAGTTCCATTTTCCAATTAATTCTGTGCTTGTCGTATCAAAGTTAGCATCAGAAATTCCAATAATAATTGAAGCGCTGCCATGAGTGATATCCCAAGCACCTTTTGCATTGATTAAATTTAAAGCATAATCATTTGCAATTAATACGCTGTAATCATTTGGGCTATACATTAATTCATAAACTGGCGCTTCTTGCGGTTTCCGTAAACCGACCACTGTATTTTCAAAAGCAGCTGACAAAACAGCTTGATTGCAATTACATTGTATCTCGTAAACTTTTCTCAATTCTTTACTTTTTGAAGCAGGAAAAGCCAAAACAACATTTGTAATATCAAATTGATTGACAATTTTTTGGAAAGCAGCAGAACTAGAAGTAAGTTCACCTTTAGGATTTAATGTGGGTAAGATCGCTAGATCATCAACTGTGACCCAAACTTTTCCTTTCTCTTCTTGCGCTTTCAGCAATAATGTGTTAAAGAAAAAGGCAAAAATCAAAAACGTTTTTATTTTCATGTCTATTTTTTTAATTCAATGTTTTGAATCTTTTAAGAATGGGAATCAAGCATTCATAATAAATATCGTCGATTTCATTAGAAGACTTAAATAATAATTCGTTCATACTATACAATTCGCTGTATTTTACAATTTCCATTATTTTTTTTATCTTTTCCATTCGTTTTAAAGTTATTAAATTTTAATGTGATTGTTTCACGCCGCAAAGGAACGACTAAATCGATTAATACAAGCAAAAAAACACCCTTATTTCGAGATTTAATACCACACACAGAGGAGTTCGTGCGTATAAAACACAAATCACATACGTACAAACACTTAATAGTCGCTGTGGATCTATAAAATACTGTATAAAAAGCTTAAAAAATCCAAAATGGAAAACACTTAAATATACCCTTTATCTTTTGCCCAAGAAGTTAATAATGCTGAATTTGGAATATCTAACTTTTTTAAAATATTATGTCGATGCGTTTCAACTGTCCTGTGCGAAATATTAAGAATATCCCCAATTTCTTTTGAAGTCATTCCTTTCGCAATGTGTTTAATAATATCTATTTCTTTGGTTGTTAGGTCCTTTTTTGTGCTATTTTCATCACTGTTTAACGCAGAATTAAAAAAGCGGTCTTTTATTTCATCACAGACAAAAACCTCCCCTTCAAATACTTGTCGAATAGAAATAATTAATTCTTTCCTAGATGAGTTTTTCGTCAAGTACCCTTTTGCTCCTTTTGCAAAAATCTTTTTTACAATAGAAAGGTCATCATGTATAGAAAGGCCTATAACCTTCGTTTTTGGAAGTTGATTCATAATGTTTTCTGTCGCATCAAACCCCGAACTTCCTTTCAGATTAATGTCCATTAGCACGACATCTGGCCTGTTTTGAAGCGCTAATGAAAGCGCTTCATCAGCAGTATCACATGACCCACATACTTCATACCCTTCAACAGCGTTTAAAATGTTTGTCCAAGCCTCCACTATTAAATTATGGTCATCTACTATTAAAATTTTAATATTTGTGTTCATTTTTTGCTGCCCTTTTTACGATGTGATCTAAAGAAAAAACGTTGATTATCCTACCCTATTAACTAAATTTGCCTAAAAATAACGTAATTATTTTGATTGGAGCAATTTTCTAAAATTTATTGCTCTATTATTTCCTATTAAAATTATACACTATTTCTTAGGATGATTATTTCCTAAAAGCTAAATTTCGTACCTTTGTTCTTTGAAAATTAATTATGTCTGATACCCGTTACAATCTAAGAGGAGTTTCTGCTGGAAAAGAAGATGTGCACAACGCTATAAAAAACGTTGACAAAGGTTTGTTTCCGCAAGCATTTTGCAAAATAGTTCCCGATACTCTTTCTGGCGACAAAGATTATTGCATCGTTATGCACGCCGATGGTGCAGGAACGAAATCATCCCTTGCCTATATGTATTGGAAAAAAACAGGCGATATTTCTGTTTGGAAAGGTATTGCTCAAGATGCATTAATTATGAATATTGACGACCTTCTATGTGTAGGGGCGACGGATAATATTCTACTATCTTCCACAATTGGAAGAAATAAAAATTTAGTCTCTGGTGAAGTGATTTCTGAAATTATTAATGGTACAGAGTCTCTTTTAGAAGATCTTCGTAAACAAGGTATTGGGATTAATTCTACAGGAGGAGAAACGGCTGATGTGGGCGATTTAGTCCGTACAATAATCGTGGATTCCACCGTGGTTTGCCGAATGAAACGTTCGGAAGTAATTTCTAATCATACGATTAAAGGAGGAAATGTAATCGTTGGATTAGCTTCCTTTGGTCAAGCAACCTATGAAAATGAATATAATGGCGGTATGGGCAGTAATGGATTAACTTCTGCTCGCCACGATGTGTTTTCAAAAGAATTAGCTACTGAATTTCCTGAAAGTTTTGATTCAAGCGTTCCTAGTGATTTAGTCTATTCTGGTTCTAAGAAATTGACAGATTCGATTGAAAACTCTCCCTTAAATGCAGGAAAATTAGTGTTGTCACCAACGAGAACCTACGCTCCTGTGATAAAACAAATTTTAGATAAACATAGAAAAGATATTTGTGGGATGGTTCACTGTAGCGGTGGAGCACAAACAAAAGTTCTTCATTTTGTTGACAATGTGCATATTGTAAAAGATAATTTATTTCCAATTCCGCCTCTATTTAAGTTAATTCAAGAAGAGTCCAAAACAGATTGGAAAGAAATGTATAAAGTGTTCAATATGGGACATCGAATGGAAATCTATGTTTCTGAAGAAATAGCCGCATCAATTATTGAGATTTCTAAATCATTCAATATCGAAGCACAAATTATCGGTCACGTAGAAGATCATTCAGGGAAAAAATTGACTATTAAGTCCGATTATGGGATTTTCGAATATTAATAATTTTAGAGGCAAGATCTAAAGACCCAAGATTTAAAGACTTAATTTGTCTTAATATCTTGAATCTTAATATCTTGAATCTTAATATCTAAAAAAATGCAAGATTTACTAGGCAAATTAGAAGCTGTTAACTACCGATTTATTGAAGTTGGAACTTTAATTGTCGATCCTGATATTATTTCAGATATGGATCGCTATGTCAAGTTAAGTAAAGAATACCGCGACTTAGAAGAAATGGTTATTGCCTATAAGGAATACAAAAGTATTTTCGATAATTTAAAAAGTGCTCGAGAATTATTAGAGACTGAAAAAGATCCAGAAATGCGAGAAATGGCAAAGATGGAAATTGATGAATTAGAACAAAAGAAACCTGGGGTTGAAGAACAAATAAAAATGTTGTTAATTCCGAAAGATCCGGAAGATGATAAAAATGCTATCATGGAATTGCGTGCTGGAACAGGTGGAGATGAAGCGTGTATTTTTGTAGAAGATATTTTTAGAATGTACACGATGTTCTTCAAAGAAATGGGGTGGAAATATGAAATTATCAATTCTTCTGAAGGAACCACAAAAGGATACAAAGAGATTTCAATGAACATCGAAGGTCTTGGATTATATGGGATGTTGAAATTCGAGTCGGGTGTGCACCGTGTTCAACGTGTACCTGAAACAGAATCTCAAGGTCGTGTTCATACTTCTGCTATAACAGTTGCTGTTTTGCCAGAAGCGGAAGAAGTTGATTTCGAGTTAAATATGGGTGATGTCCGGAGAGATACATTTCGTGCATCAGGAGCTGGGGGACAACATATTAATAAAACAGAATCAGCTATTCGATTAACACATATTCCAACTGGCTTGGTTGTCGAGTGCCAAGATGGGCGTTCTCAACATAAAAATTTAGCACAGGCAATTACCGTTATGCGTTCCCGTTTATATCAAAGAGAATTAGACCGTGTTCACGAAATCAGAGCTGCTCATCGAAAAACATTGGTTTCTACAGGAGACCGTTCTGCAAAAATTAGAACCTATAATTATCCGCAAGGGCGAATTACAGATCATAGAATTGGAAAAACAATTTATAACCTTTCTGCTTTCATGAATGGTGATATTCAAGATATGATTGATTCTCTAAAAATGGCTGAGAATGTAGAGAAAATGAAAGGCGAAGAAGTGATCTAAAGACGCCCAAGTCTTCTGTAATAAGTGTATGTTTACAAAATAAATCAAACGTTAAACTCCAGGATTTTTAAATAGAAAATAGATCGATTTCTTAACATTTTTCGCAACTTTTAAACAAATCAAGCGGATTAAACCAGATTCTACTATATTTGTTTAAAACAAACTGATGATTCCTAGGTATCAATATAAGGCCATAAAACAAAAAATTGGCAGCAATAAACTTCTTCTTTTATCTGGCCCAAGAGAGGTGGGCAAGCAAACGATTGTGAGAGAAATTTTAGATTCTGTTGGCTTCCCTTTTTTAGAATTACACGCCCAAAAAAGCGCTACAAAAAAGAGTTTTGAGACGGTAAATGAATCCATTTTAAAATCTATTTTTGGCACTCATCGGTACGTCGTTATTCACGAAGCTCAATACATTGAAAAGTTACAAGAAATCATTGAAGAAATTCTTTCAGGAGAATGGAATGTGACATTGATTTTAACTTGTTCATACGAACCGATGATTGATGAATTGTTACGTGAAGTCCTGCAAATGCAAGGATTGGAAGTGCAATTAATGCCTCCTTCATTCTATGAATTAGCACAACATCATGGATTACCCGTCGAAGAAGGGTTATTAGAACAACGATTGATTTATGGTAATTACCCTTCCGTTGTTACCGATTTAAGTACTGCAGAAACGAAACTAAAAGAACTAGTTGATCAAGTAATATTCACTCATTTAGGTGTTTCAGACAGAATCAATAAAGGGAAGAAATTAATGCATATGCTACAAATTATTGCGTTTGAAATCGGCGACGCTGTTTCGTACAATGATATTGGAGATAGATGTGGTTTAGACAATGAAACAGTAGAGCGTTACGTTGATCTTTTGGTGAAATCTTTTGTATTGATTAAACTTCCTTCTTATTTTAATAATCACCGCTATGAATTAAAGAAAAGTCACACGATTTATTTTGTAGATAATGGTATCAGAAATGTATTAATTAATAATTTCAATCCTATGTCATTGAGAAATGATTGGGATCAAATCTGGAGAAATTGGTTGATTTCAGAGCGAATTAAATGGAATAAATTGAATGGAAAAGACATTGAATATTACTTCTGGAAAACGCACACAAAACAAATTATGGACTACCTAGAAGTAGAAAATGGAAAAGTTAGTGCGTACAAAACATCCTGGGAAAAACGTAAGAAAATGAAGTTTCCTGCAAGTTTTGGAGAAGCATACCCCTTTGCAAAATCACACGCTCTCAATAGGTCAACATACTGGGGGTTTTTAACGAAGAAGTGAACTAGGTGTTAGGAATTGGGTGTTGGGTTTTGGGGCGGTTTAGATAAAAAATTATATAAAAATGGAAACTACTAAAGAATTTATATTTGAAAGAGAGGTGAATGCAACGGTTGGGTTGTTATTTGACGTTTGGACAAAAGCAGAACACTTAGAAAAATGGTTTGGGCCGGCTGGTTTTCAAATTATCGTTCCTAAATTAGAATTAGTCCCTGGAGGAATATTTCATTATTGTATGAAAGCACTGACAGGTGATAAAATGTGGGGGAAATTTGTTTACCAAGAAATTATTCCAAACGAAAAACTACAATTTGTTACTTCTTTTTCAAATGCAGAAGAAGGATTTACCCGTCATCCTATGAGTGAAACTTGGCCAATTGAAGTGTTAAGTACCGTTTATTTTCACGAAGTAAATGGAAAAACAATTTTAAGAATGACCGCTTCACCAATCAACGCAACAGATGAAGAGTGCCTAACATTTGAATCGAGTTATGACCTAATGACAATGGGCTGGAGTGGAACTTTTACACAATTAGAAACGTATCTTGTTTCGATTCAAAAAATCTAAAAACAGCATTATTTCGGAAGTAAATCCAACAATATTATGTTTATTTTGGATTCAAATCCAATAATATTATGTTTATTTTGGATTTGACAGGAAAAATCTTTATTTTTGGAAAAGTATAATTTGAAAAACATGATAGAAAGAGAGATAGAAAAACAAATTGAAAATCGTTTATTTAAAGGTAAAGCTATTTTAGTTTTCGGTCCTCGCCAAGTTGGAAAGACAACATCTATTCATTCTATACTTGAAAAAAGCACGAAAGCATGTCTCTTCTTAAATGGAGATGAAGCAGATGTTAGAGAGTCATTAGAAAACACAACTTCAACCAATCTGTCATTACTATTTGGGGAGAATAAAATTATATTTATTGATGAAGCTCAGCGAATTAATGGTATCGGTATCACTTTAAAATTAATAACAGACGTATTAAAAGACGTACAAGTAATCGCAACAGGTTCCTCCGCTTTTGATTTAGCGAATGAAACACAAGAACCATTAACAGGAAGAAAATATGAATTTCAAATGTTCCCGATTTCATTCCAAGAGATGGTAAAAAATAATGGGATATTAGAGGAGAAAAGGCTGTTAGAACAACGCATGATTTACGGTTATTATCCAGAAATTGTTGTAAAACCAAACGATGCGGTAGAAAATTTGAAATTGCTTTCAAATAGTTATTTATACAAAGATTTACTTAATTTAGAACAAATAAAAAAACCAGCTCTATTAGGTAAAATTTTAAAAGCTTTAGCTCTGCAAGTTGGCAGCGAAGTGTCTTATAATGAAATTAGTCGATTAGTCAATGGTGATTTTCATACGGTAGAAAAATACATTGATTTACTCGAAAAAGCTTTTGTTATTTTTACACTGCCTGCCTACAGTAGAAATGTAAGAAATGAAATTAAAAAAGGACGTAAAATATATTTTTATGACAATGGGGTTCGAAATGCAATTATCAATAATTTCAGCCCGTTAAGTTCACGATCGGATAAAGGTGCTTTATGGGAAAATTTCCTAATCAGTGAACGAATGAAATATTTAAATTCTAATCAATTAGAAGCTTGGAAATATTTTTGGAGAACTACGGCCCAACAAGAAATTGATTATTTGGAAGAATTAAATGGTAAAATGACCGCCTACGAATTTAAATGGAACCCAAATAAAACAATCAAATTCCCTAAAACATTTACAAATGCCTATCCCGAAGCAGAAGTGAAATTAATTACTCCAAAAAACTTCGAAGAATTTGTACTGGGGAAACCAAAAAAATAAATATATGATTTTCCAAACAAAACGTCTGATAGTAAGGTCATTCAAGACAACAGATTTAGATTTACTTTTTGAAATGATGCGAAATAAAATTGTCATGGATGCTCTTCCTCGTTCTGTAAAAACAAAAAGTGAAACCGAAATAACCTTGGAACAATTTATTCAACTTGAGAAAACTACTTCAACTAAATGGTGGTGTATAACTACCTTTAAAGATGATGATTTTATAGGACTTTGTGGATTTAAGAGAAATGATAAAAATGAAGAGGAAATAGGATATTGTTTTAATGAACAATATTGGGGTTATGGATATGGCACAGAAATAGCCAAAGGACTTTTAGATTATGGATTTAATGATCTACATTTTACAAAAATTACCGCAGATGTTACAAAGAGTAATTTAAAATCAGTAAAAATCTTAGAGAAGTTTATGAAGCTCGAAAAAGAGTTTTATAATAATTTTGATCAATGTATGGATTGTCGTTATTTTTTGGAGAAAGACTTCTGTAAAACTCAATGAACATTTACTTCCTAATATTCTTTGATTGATTATCTCGAAATTATACCTTTTCCTGTTGATATATCTAAACTATTTGACTAAATTAGATAGGAAACGAGAAAAATGATGAAGAAAAAAGAACAGAAAATTACTGTAAAAGGAATTATAATAACGACCAATATTGTTGATAATGAAGATTATATATCTTTGACCGATATTGCAAGAATTAAAAACCCTGTTGAGCCGAAAGATGTAGTTAAAAATTGGTTAAGATCTAAATCAACAATCGAATATATAGGATTATGGGAAACCCTTTACAATTCAAACTTTAAAGGGGTCGAATTCGACTCCTTACTAAAAGAAGCAGGTTCAAATTCATTTACTTTATCACCAACTAAATGGATTGATAGTACAAATTCAATCGGAATAGTTTCTAAACAAGGTAAAAATGGAGGAACATTTGCCCATATAGATATAGCATTAGAGTTTGCTTCTTGGGTTAGTTCAGAATTCAAACTCTATTTTATTAAAGAGTTTAAACGATTAAAAATTGAAGAAAACAACAGAGAAAAATTAGATTGGAATTTACAACGAACCATTTCGAAAATTAATTATAAAATCCACACCGATGCGATTAAAGAAAACTTAATACCAAATGAAATTTCAAAAACCCAAGCATCTTTTGTATATGCAAGTGAAGCGGATATTTTAAATGTTGCCATTTTTGGAAAAACTGCTAAAGAATGGAAAGAAGAAGCGCTTGAAAATTTAGGGAATATAAGAGACGAAGCAACGATAGAACAGTTAGTTGTTCTGTCTAATCTGGAAAGTATCAATTCCTTGTTAATTCAGCAAAATTTGCCACAAAATGAACGAATTATTCAATTGAACAAAGTAGCAATTTCTCAAATGATATCTTTGGTTCGAAATAGGAATGTTCAGCAATTGAAATGAAATAGTGGGTAAAAACAAATAATTTTTTTCTATTGTGAAAACTCAACTATTTGACTAAATTAGATATGTAAAATATTTAATTTCCCCATCTAATAAAATTAAAACCTTGATAATCAAATAAATTAAAAAATAATGCCCTTTGTAAAAGTTTATATTCATTTTGTTTGGAGTACAAAAAACCGACAATCATTTCTTCATTCTAAAGAACTTCGTTTTAAAGTTTGGAATCATATAAAAGAAAATGCGAAAGAAAAAGGAATTTTCATTGATTTTATAAATGGTTATTCAGATCATTGTCATTGTTTGATTTCGTTAACTGTTGATCAAACTATTCAAAAAACAATGCAATTAATAAAAGGAGAATCATCTTTTTGGATAAATAAAAATAAATTGACCCAATCAAAATTTGAATGGCAAGATGAATATTTTGCAGTTGCTGTGTCAGAATCTATGCTTGAAAAAGTAAGAAATTACATTAGAAATCAAGAAGATCATCATAAGAAAAAACCATTTAATCAAGAATATGATGAATTTATCCAAAAATTTGAATTTCATAAATCAATGGATTTAACACATTAGTTTTGGCTAAAGCCCAATTGTTTAATCATTTAGACGCCCCCTGCTGAAGCAGGAGGCAATTGAATCATTATCATTGGAAAAATATTTAAATCATTCCATTTTCAATAGAAATGGGTTTTAACCCATTTCATATATTGAATGAAATATTATTAAAAATTGGTTAAGAAATAGAAGCACGGTAGAATTATTGGGGTTTTGGGAAACAATGTATAATCCAAATTTTAAACCCCTCGAATTCGAGGGGTTTAGAAAACAGGTTACTTGTTAATTCAGCAAAATTTGCCACAAAATGAACGAATTATTCAATTGAACAAAGTAGCAATTTCTCAAATGATTTCTTTGGTTCGGAATAGGAATGTTCAACAGTTGAAATGAAATTCAAATAGATCCCACCATATAGAATAGGGTTTAAACTTTCCTATATGAATAAACCTTTGTCCTGATTCTGAAATTATGCAACGGTGAGTTGCACTAATTCCATAGAAATAAATTTTAATTCAAATGTTTATGTTTAAATTTGGATATAATTCAAAACAAGGTAACACCAACAATGAAATTCACTGACCAAATAGCAAATTACATAAAAGAAAATGATTTAAACTTAAGTCATTTGACAATTGTTCTTCCTTCTGAACGTGCGAAAAAATATATTTCTGCTTCCTTGTTTAAGGCTTTTCAAAAACCTTTATTAGCGCCGAAAATGGTCACGATTGATCGATGGGTCAGAAATCTTTCTCAAAAAACAGTCATTGATAAAACGAGGGTTTTACTTCGTTTATTTGAAATTCAATTAAAAGAAGCCAAAACAATTGAAGACCATTCTTTTGATGAATTTTTGACGTGGGGAAATATGCTTCTTTCAGATTTTGATGAATTGGATCGCTATTTATTGAACTCTAAAGAATTGTTTAGCAATTTGGCGGACATAAAAGAAATAGAAAATTGGAGTTTCGGAAATGAAAATTTGACAGATAGTCAAAAGCGGTTTATGGAATTTTGGGATCGCCTGCCTTCCTATTACGAGAATTTGAATGCTGTTTTAGATAAAGAAGGTGTTTGTTACATGGGAAAAGCGTATCGCTATGTTTCCGAAAATTTGGAGGTGCTTTTTAAAGACGATAAAGACGCGATTTTCTTATTTGCTGGATTTAATGCGCTTTCTCCTGCGGAAATTTCTATCATGAAACAGCTTCATCAAATGGGAAGAGGACACATTTTGATTAACGCTGATAGTTTTTATTTAGATTCAGAAAGTCATGAGGCTGGCCGATTCTTAAGAGATTTAAAAAAATCGTTAGGGGTAAGAGAAATGCCTTTTGTTGAAGACAATTTATTGCACGATACCAAAGAGATTGAAATTATTGAATGCGCCCAAACAGCTGGTCAAGCAAAAGTTGCTGGGACGATATTGGAAGAAATGTCGGAAACAGAAATAGCTAATTCGTTGATTTTATTGGCCGACGAAAGTTTAATTGTTCCGTTGTTAAAAAATCTTCCTAAAAAAATTGGGAAGGCAAATATTACATTGGGATTACCCTTGAGAAACACTTCTCTTCGAACATGGGTGGAAATTTTATTCGGAATCCAGGAAAATAAAATGCGCTTTAAATCAGCGGGTGTTTATTTCAATGATTTACAAAAATTATGGAATCATCCCTTTGTTTCGGCGATTCTTCCAAAAGTCGAAAAAGAACGAATTATTACAATTGAACACGAAATTATTAAAAAGAATAGCATTTTCTTGTCGTTAGATAAAATTGAAATCGGGCCGGTTGGAAATAAATTAATGCAATTAGTTTACACACCTTGGAAAGAAAATTGGCACGAAGGTCTGGTGTCAATTCGGAACTTAAGCAACGAAATTTTTAAAAACCTAAAAGAGGAATTTGCTTTTGAAAAAGCGGTTCTTCAAGGGTTTGATAATGCTTTAATTGACTTTGGGAATATTGTTTCGGAAGGAATTCCTACAATGAGTTTGCGAAGTTTCAAAACATTATTTAATCAACATTGGAATTTAAAAAGTATAGCTTATCATGGAAATCCTTTAGATGGATTACAAATAATGGGGCTTTTAGAAACGCGACTTTTAGATTTTGAAAGAATTATTTGTTTGGGGATGAATGAGGGCTCAATGCCTCCTACTAATCCTATTCAAACCATGATTCCGATGGATTTAAGGAGTTATTTTAATCTTCCAACACCGAGAGAAAAACAAGGGCTATTCGCTCATCATTTTTACAGATTATTGCATTCTTGCACGAAAATGCACGTAACGTATACAAGTGCCCAGGAAAAAGTGGGCAGTAATGAGGCAAGTCGCTATTTATTGCAATTAGAACTGGAATTAAGTCGATTGAATACAAATATAAAATTGACAAAAAGATTTTATACCATTCCGCATGCAGACACGAAGTTTAGTTCACAGTCTATTGCAAAAACACCTGAAATTTTATCCCGAATGGATGACATTTTCGCAAAATCAACCTCGGCGTCCATGTTGAAGAAGTATGCTGCTTGTCCTCTTGATTTCTATTACCAGTATGTGATGGAATTTGGAGAAGAACAAAAAGTAGAGGAAGAAGTAGAAAATAACACATTCGGTACATTTATTCACAACGCGCTTGAAACAATGTATACTCCTTTTGCGCGATTTAATAAAGAGGGAGAAAAAGTGATTCCAGCTCCTCCTGCAATTACTTCGTATGATATCGATTCTATGTTGAAAAATTACGAATACCAGATTAACAAGGAGTTTGCTAGACATTTCAACGACGATAAAGAAGCTTTTTCAAAAGGAAAAAATCTATTGAGTTATAAAATGGCCTTAGAATTAACGCAACGTTTCTTGAAAAAAGAAAAAGAATTTCTAATCGAACAAACTGAACCTGTTTTTATTGAAAGTTTAGAAAGGGAATTAAGAGCAGAGTTAATCGTCGATGTATTTGGAGAAAAAAAGAAAATTAATTTAAAAGGCTTCGTTGATCGGATAGATTCAATCGGCGGAAAATGTAGAATAATAGATTATAAATCTGGAAAAGTAACGCAAAGCGACACTGAAACAAATAAGAAAGTGGATTTAGATGTTTTAGTGAAAAATTGTTTAGAAAAAAAGCATGTACTGCAACTGATTTTATATTGTTATTTATTTAAATCGAACTATCATGAAATGCCTCGCGAAGCAAGTATTATATCTTTTATAAATATGAATGATGGGGTTTTTAAATTGGAAACCGCTAATTATTCTTTGGAAGAGGTGGTCGATTTATTTCCTGAAATTTTAAAACAAATTTTAGAAAAAATGTACGATCCTGAAGTTAGTTTTGAACACAACGATACATCTTTTGTTTCTTTTTGTTCTTACTGTTGATGTCTGTGTTTGCACTGTTCTTCATCTTTGATCAAATTCTATTGTAAACGTGGTGCCTTCACCTAGTTCGCTGGTGAAATCTATTTTCCCGCCTATTAACTCTACATATTTTTTAACAATTGTTAGACCTAATCCTGTGCCTTGAATGTCTTTTGCGTTGCCTGCCCTAAATGCTTGACTAAATACTTTTTGCTGTTCCTCTTTTGGAATTCCTATGCCCTTATCTTTTATAACAATAGAGCCTTTATTATCTACAATCGATGAGGCTAATTGAATTTCATTTTCATTGGGAGAATATTTACTCGCATTAGAAAGAAGATTGTACAGAATGTTTCTCAACGTTTTTTCCGATTGTTCAATCACAGAATCGCCATTGTGACAATAAATTATTTGTTGATTTTTTGCCTGTATCATCCCATCCATTTCTTCAATAATCGTACGGATGAATTCCGGTAAATTAAACTTGCAATAGGTGATTTTTAAGTCTCCTTCTTCCAATTCTCCAAATTTTAAAAAATCATTTAGAATCTCTGTTAAATTTGTTACACAGGAAGAAATTCGATGGATATGTTTTCGTTTTTTTTCTTCTTGCTCTGGCTTATTATAACTTTCGATTAACGACAAACTCGAAAGTATAGCTGTTAATGGTGAGCGAAATTCATGCGATGCAAAAGATACAAAATGAGATTTGTTTTCATTTATTTCTTTTTCATGTGCGAGAGATTTTGTAAGCTCTTCTATTTGCTGTTTGGTTTTCTTATCTAATTTTTCTTGTAAATGTATTTGGTTCGTAATATCTGATCGAACAGCCATGTATTTATATGGTTTTCCTGCATTATTCAAAAAAGGGATTATTGTCGTTTGCACCCAATAAAAGGTTCCGTCTTTTGCTTTATTTTTTAAATCTCCTCTCCAAATTTTTGCACTGGCGATGGTTGACCATATTTCTTGGATGAAATGTTTTGAATGATGACCAGAGTTCGTAATACGATGGTCTTGACCTATCAACTCTTCTTTCGTGAATTTTGAAACGTAGCAAAAATTATCATTGACATATTGAATTATTCCTTTTTGATCGGTTATTGTTACAATGCATGATTCATCCAATGCAAATTTGTAATCAGAAATGTTTTGATCAATCTTTTCTAATTCTAAGGAATTGTGCTCTTCTTTTACTTTATTCATTTCTAGTTTTTTAACGGATGTCCGTCCTGTTTTTTCTACTGAAAAATTTCATAAAACGTCTGTTTTACAAAAATTCGTTTGGGAAAATTAGTCCTAGAAAGAACCGTGTGAAATGATAAAAGTCAAGAATAAGTATGATGAATGGGAAATTTAGAGTTTTGAAAAAAATTAAACTATTTTCTTAGTTTATACTACGGAATTCATAACATTGTTTTATCTTAAATATATTTCAATACTCGTCATCGCCTTTATAAGAAAAGCCAACTTTTTAAGTGATTTTTTATCCGATTTTTTCATTTCTGAAAAAGGTTGTACCTTTGTGCAAAATTATAGCGCTTATTTCGAGCGGCAAACGTATTAGATAGATATATTTTTATGAAAAGAGTTGTTGAATTTAGAAAATTATTAGGGACGGAAAGAGGAACTTCATTAAGTGAAATGAAATCGATTTACCGCAATTTCATGAAGGAATTTCACCCAGATAAATTTGTGAATGATGAAGCAGGAAAATTAGCTGCTGAAGAAAAAAGTAAAACAATTATTGAAGCATACCATTTCTTGGTAAGTATCTCTCCTGAGACAGCAAAAAATAATTTGGAAGCATATACAGAAAGTATTTCAAATAATATTATCACCGATTTTCAATTTAAAGGTCAGTTATTAAGATTAGACTTTTCGGATGGTAATAGCTATGAATATTTTGGAGTTTCTAAAGATATTTATACTAAATTATGTCAATCTGATTCTACGGCGCGTTTTGCAAGAAGAAAAATTTGTATGGTTTTTACATACCGTCAAGTAACGCAACAACCAGTAGTAGCTTAATAAAAAAGCGGGGTTCGTTTAACCACAGAGTACACAGAGTTTAAATCACAGAGTAGCTCAGAGTTTTTTGGGTAACGTATGGGGAAAAATAGAAAAGCGGTTTCAAACTAGATTTGAAACCGCTTTTTTCATTTTAAAACTCTGTGAAACTCTGAATTTACCCCGTGTACTCTGTGGTTAAATCACACAACTGCCTAGTCACGAATCGCTTTAATTCCTGGTAATTCTATTCCTTCTAAGTATTCCAGCATTGCGCCTCCTCCTGTTGAAACATAACTCACTTTATCAGCAAGATTAAATAGATTGATCGCTGCCACAGAATCTCCTCCTCCAATTAATGAAAATGCGCCTTTCTCTGTTGCTTTCACAATTGCATCTGCCACTTCTTTTGTTCCCAGTTGAAAACTGCTCATTTCAAAAACACCCATGGGACCATTCCATAAAATTAATTTTGAATTTTCAATAATCGAAGCACAGGCCTTAGCAGACTCTGGACCGATATCTAAACCCATCCACCCCGATGGAATTTTATCAATCGCAACGGTTTGTTTTTTAGAATCGTTCGAAAACTTATCTGTAATTATAGTATCTGTTGGTATATATAAGTGTACCCCGTTTACTTTCGCTTTCGCAATAATATCACGAGCAGTTTCTAAATAGTCATCTTCCACTAATGAATTTCCTACCTCTCCGCCAACTGCTTTTACAAATGTATAAGCCATTCCTCCTCCAACGATTAAATTATCAACGGTATCTAATAAGCGTTCGATAATAACAATTTTTGAAGATACTTTTGCACCACCTACAATTGCTGTTAATGGTTTTTCAGTACTGTTTAAAACCTTATCTACACTTTTAATTTCTGCTTCTAGTAAAAAACCAAACATCTTATCTTTTGGAAAAAACTTAGCTATTACCGCCGTACTTGCATGTTCTCGGTGAGCTGTTCCAAAAGCATCGTTCACGTAGACATCGCCGTGCTTTGCTAATTGCTCTGCAAAGCTTTCTGTACCTGCTGTTTCTTGCTTATAAAAACGTAAATTTTCCAATAATAATACTTCACCAGCTGGCAGATTCGCGCTCATTTCAAATGCTTTTTCACCGATGCAGTCATTCACAAAACCAACGGGTCTTCCTACTAACTCTGCTACTTTTTCCACGATATGTCGAAGAGAAAACTTATCATCGTCCGCGTCTTTTGGTCTTCCTAAATGCGACATTAAAACGACACTTCCGCCATGGTTTAAAACATGCTGAATTGTTGGGGTGGCCGCTCTAATTCGAGTATCATCAGTTACCGCTAACGTTTCTTTGTCTAATGGAACATTGAAATCAACTCTTATCAATGCTCTTTTTCCTGTAAAATCGTATGTGTGTATGTCCGCCATTTTATGATATTTTTTGCAAAGATAATGAAACTCTTCGTTTTTCTATCACTGAGTTAAATTGATGCAGGGAGATCGCTTTTTTTAAAAGCATCAACTGTTTCATAATCAGATTTCTATGTTTTTACTGTCAAACTACAATGATAAAAATTCATTTTGATGATGAAACTTATTTTACACGTCTTTCTAAGGAATAAACAAGATATATTGATAGATCTTCTTGTCATTTAAAATTTTAGAAGCCAACGTTTCGCATTATATTTTCGTTACTTTGCTAAAAAAATAACTTTTGGACGATTTTCTTGATATCGAAGCATTAAAAAAAGGAAGTCAATCGGCGTTCAATTCTCTTCTTTCATTATTTTCTCAAAAAGTGTATAATTTATGTCTTAGAATTTTACAAAATGAACAAGATGCCGAAGATGTTACCCAGGAAGTTTTCACAACTGTATATTTATCTATTCATCAATTTAAAGGAGATTCAAAATTATCTACATGGATCTATCGAATTTCAGTAAATAAATCCCAAGAATTTATTCGTAAAAAAAACCGTAAAAAACGATTTGGTTTTGGGGTTCCAATAGACAAAGCAGAGTCACTTCTTGAAATTAGTTCCAATTTTATGCATCCAGGTTTTGAATTGGAAAACCAAGAACGTGGATCGATTTTGTTAGCCGCAATAAATACGTTGCCTGAAAATCAGAAAATTGCATTCACTCTGTTTAATATGGAAGGTATTCCTTACGAGGAAATTGCTCAAATAATGAATACATCCATCTCTGCTGTTGAATCTCTACTTTTTAGAGCTAGACAGAATTTGAAAAAAAAATTATCTGATTATTATGAAGAAAATGAACAATAGAAAATAACCTATCACAAACGCAAGTTTTTTAAAGTATAAACATCTAATAAAACATGGAAAAGAAAAAAGAATTTTGGATCGAACAAACTTTAAACAGTTCTGCTGAATTGAAAAGTGTCCCTTTACCAGAAAATTTAAGAAAAAAACTCGAATCAATTCCTGCTTCTCTCGATGTTTTTAATAAACGGATTCCTATGAAAGCTGTTTGGTTAGCGGCTGCTAGTATCGCTCTTTTAATTACTGTGAATATTGCTACTTTCAATACATCTCAAAAAATAGAAAGTAAAGAAAGCACCGTTTATAATGAGTATTTTTCTTATTTAAACCAACTATAATGAAAACAAGCCGATTTTATAAATTAATAATAGTTGTATTGATTCTTATTAATCTTACAACTCTCTTTTTCCTTTGGAAAGGACCAAGAAGACCGAAACATCCTGAGAGAAATGAACTGGTAGAAATGTTAGATCTTTCGGGAAGCACAAAAACTAAAATTCTTGAACTTCAAGATGAGCACTTTAAAAAGAAAGATTTTTTAATAAAACGCAGTATAGATTTGCACGAATCCTTGTTTCAATCATTTAATGATACATCAAAAGATAGTCTAGAAATCAAGGTATTGATTGATGAAATTGTGGAAAACCAACGTGAAACAGAACAAATGACATTTGATTATTTCAAAGTAGTAAACACGCTTTGCTCGCCCGATCAGCAAAAGAAATTACAAGATCTTATTCATGATGTTTTGAGTCGCGCGGCTGGGCATCCCTCTCATCCAAAAAGATAATAGACCGCAAGTTTTTAACTTAATTGAACTCTAATAACGTAAAAATTAAAATTTATGAAAAAACGATTTTTAGCAATTACTCTTGGATTATCAGCAATGAGCTTTGCACAAACGAATCCTGCAATTACTGCATGGTTGCAAAATACAACGGGAATAATGGGAAGTCATTATATTTCTGGCAGCTCAATAGTGATAAATGATGCTGTAGAAGCAAATGTACAAACCGTGCAATATTCAACAAACTGGTCGTATGTCTCAACGAATGGCATACCTTCTTATCATACAGGTCCGTTTCTTGATGGCAATCCTTCAATAGCAACAGATCAAAGTGCCATTTTTAAGTTCCCTTTAAATCCAACTCAAAACACGGGTACTCCTACTGCAACCACTGGAGGAAATATAGGTGTCTTTATTAATGGTGTGGCTCTTTTTGATTACAGAGATGGTGTGGCATGGAACACAAGTACGAACTCATTGTGCGGAGGTTTGCCTGGAATGTCTCCCTGTCCTGGCGGGCCTGCTACGTCACAGTCATGGAATAGAGATGCTGTACCTGCTGAAAAATTAGGATTTGATTGTGCCAAAGGTCACCCAGCAAATGGAAATTATCACCATCACCAAAATCCAAGCGCTTTTAATTTAGACTTAACAGTGATCTCAACTATTTGCGATATATATGCGGCGGATGGATTATATGCAATTAATCCAACTGAACATTCCCCTTTAATAGGTTTTGCTTACGATGGTTTCCCTATTTATGGTGCTTATGGGTATGCAAATACGGATGGAACAGGTGGAATTGTTAGAATTAAATCTGGATATCAATTTCGAGCAATTTCAGATCGAACTGTTTGGGCGGATGGAACTGATGTTTCAGATGGGCCAGTTGTAAGTACAACTTATCCTTTGGGTTATTTTAGAGAAGATTATGAATTTATTGCGCATCCATCAGACCCAAGTTATCTAGATGCCCATAATGGTAGAATTTGCAACACTCCAGAATATCCAATATCATTATATCCAAATGGAATCTATTGTTATTTTGCTACTGTAGATGCAAATCACAATTCTGCCTATCCTTATGCTGTTGGACCTTATTTTTATGGTACTAAAACGGCTACTAAGGTCACATCAATTTCTGAAGCGGTAACAACCTATACTTCTGTTTCTGATGTAAGTGAAATCAATACAACAACGTTTAAAATTTTCCCAAATCCAACAGCTGACGTTTTAATTGTTCAGTCTTCAGGGTTACAAGAAGGAAATAGTATTGCTGAATTAATTGATGCAACGGGTAAAACTATTCAAACCCAAACGATTTACCAAGGAAGCACCATTTGTTATTTCAATGTGAGCGCGGTATACAGTGGAACATATTTTATAAAAATTAACAATGGAAAAACAACCTCTAGCTATTCTATCGTTATAGATTAATACCATTGGATTTACCTAGTATTGCTAAACAATAAATACATAACCAGATGGAGGATGTTCTCACAAGGACATCCTCTTTTTTATGAATAGTAAAGCATTTTTAATTATAATCACCCATCAGAGAAACTAATTATAATCGTTTCAAAAAATAATTACAAATTCGTTTTCCCTAAATCTTGCGCTTAATAATTAAGTATCTTTGGAAAAATAATAATCCTATGTTAAATTTTGAATTCAAAAATCCTACTAAAATTATTTTTGGTAAAGAGACTATTGCTAATCTTTCAAAAGAAATTCCTGCCAACGCAAAAGTTTTGATGCTCTATGGGACTGGTAGTATTAAAAAAAATGGGATTTATGAGCAAGTAAAAAGTGCGTTAACAAACTTTGAAACAATAGAATTTGGTGGAATTCCTGCTAACCCAGAATACGACGTATTGGTAAAAGCATTGGAAATAATCAAAACCGAAAATATTACATTCCTGTTGGCTGTTGGTGGAGGGTCGGTGATAGATGGAACAAAATTTCTCGCTTCTGCAGCACTTTTTTCTGGCGATAATCCTTGGGATATTGTTTCTAAATTTATACGAACTGAAGTTGGAATGCCTTTTGGGTGTGTTTTAACAATGCCTGCAACAGGTTCTGAAATGAATTCCGGCGCAGTTATTACCAGAGCAGCAACGCAAGAAAAATTCGGAATGGGCGGACCAGGATTGTTTCCACAGTTTTCAATTTTAGATCCACAAGTAATCCAATCTATTCCACCTCATCAAATTGCAAACGGAATAGTGGATGCGTTTTCACATGTGCTTGAACAATATATGACGTATCCAACACAAGCTTTTCTTCAAGATCGATTTTGTGAAAGCATCATGCAAACATTAATTCAGATAGCTCCAATCGTTCTTGATAATCCGTATAACCATGAAGCTGCCTCTAATTATATGTGGAGTTGCACTATGGCTTTAAATGGCTTGATCCAAAAAGGGGTACCTACAGATTGGTCTGTCCATGCGATTGGTCACGAATTAACAGCTCTTTTTGGTATTGATCACGCGCGGACATTGGCAATCATTGCTCCAAGCCATTACCGTTATACGTTTGAATCAAAGAAAAAGAAATTAGCGCAATTTGCAGAAAGAGTTTTTGGAGTAAGCACCGGAACGCTCGATCAAAAAGCAATGATCGGAATAGAAAAGATGGAGGCGTTTTTTCATTCTGTTAACATCGATACGAAACTTTCGCAATACGCAGAAAATGTGGAAGGAGTAGCAGAAAAAATTTCTGACCGTTTCACAAAAAGAGGCTGGTTGGGTTTAGGCGAGCATAAAAATCTATCTCCAGCAGACGTAGAAACAATTGTGAAAAATGCGTATTAAGCTCGGGTAGTTTAAATAGTTTACGTTTCAAGTAAACGTGTGAAAAACCAATTTAAAAATGTACCTTAGAATTTGCAAATGAATAACAAATGTCCGATCAGCGTCAAATATTTACATTAAAACAAGTAGCCCTTTCTATTAAAAAAACAATAGAAGATCGCTATCATCAAATGTATTGGGTGAAGGCTGAAATGCACAAACTAAATTTGTATCCAAGTGGACATTGTTTTCCTGAATTATTGCAGAAAGAAGACGGTAAAATTTTAGCTCAAATGACCGCTTCGATATGGAGTCACAATTACCAGCGCATCAATAAAAAGTTTGTTGAAATTGTCAAAGAACCGCTTCGGGAAGACTCCACTCTTTTGATGCAAGTGAAGATTGTTTTTCACGAAACCTATGGTCTAAGTTTACAGATTTTAGACATCGATCCGAACTATGCGTTAGGAGAACTTCAGAGAGAAAGACAGGAAACATTATTACGTTTACAAAAAGAAAATTTACTCAATTTAAATCAATCTTTACCATTTCCTTTATTGCCAAAAAGAATAGCAATAATTTCTGCAGATACGAGTAAAGGACTTTCCGATTTTAGAAAAGTGGTCGACAAGAATAATTGGAATTATACTTTTTTTACGGTTCTTTTTCAAGCATATTTGCAAGGAGATATTGCTGTAAAATCTATCCAGGAACAGCTGCGAAAAATAGAAAAAGTGAAGCATCATTTTGATGTCGTTTTGATTGTGAGAGGGGGTGGTGGTGAAGTTGGATTATCCTGTTATAATAACTTCGAATTGTGTAAATCAATAGCTACTTTTCCGCTTCCAATTTTAACGGGAATTGGCCACTCAACCAATTTAACTGTCGCTGAAATGGTCGCCTATAGAAACGCAATTACACCTACAGAATTAGGTGATTTTTTAATACAATCATTTCATAATTTTTCAGTACCCGTGAAAGATGCTATTAAGACCATTCGTACATATTCTAAAAACACATTAGAACTAGAAAATAAGTCCTTAACTTCTGAGTTGAAATTATTTAAAAATGCAACTACTCAACGTCTGAATGAAACAAAAAACCACTTGGTGAATGCTAGCACTTCAGTGCGCACGAATGCTAAATTTTCACTCGCACGAGAAAAGGAAAATGTGCTTAATTCGCAAAAATTAATTAAAAAAAGCGCTAAAGATGTGTTTTCTATAGAAACTAGTTCCATTGCTTCGCTCATAGAAAATGTAGGGAAACGAATTCAATTTGAGTTAAAAATAAAAAAAGGAGAGGTAGAAAGAGCGGTAGAAATATTTCCAAAAATAATCCAAAACAAACTGAATTCGCAAAAAAATTCGCTCCAACAATTGGAACAATCTGTTAAATTAATGGACCCAATTCAGGTGTTAAAAAGAGGGTATTCTATCACATTAATTGACGGGAAAACGATAAAAGAAAACACAGAAATTAAACCAGGAAAAACAATCATCACCAAGACCTATTTTGGAGAAATTGAAAGTCAAGTGGTGAAGAAAAAAGATAGTTAGTAGACATAGTAAAAAGACGTAATTTATTACGTCTCCCCAACAACAACAAAAACATGAAAACAGAAACAAATTACACAGAAGCATTTGAAGAATTACAAAAAATTGTACGCGAAATTGAAGAGGGAGAAATCTCGATTGATGAACTTTCGATCAAGGTAAAAAGAGCGGCAGAATTAATTAAAATTTGTAAAAATAAATTAACTTCAACGGAAGAAGATGTGAATCAAATTTTAAAAGAATTGGAAGAAAATTAGGTAGGAGATATTAGATTTTTAGACTTGGATTTTTACTTGAAATTTATTTTTTTATTCATTATAAAATGAATAAAAATGTAAATTTTGAAATAATTTATTTTTTTAAAATTTACAAATTACTCGCTATCTCTTTCACATTATTTTATTTTTTTTGAGAAAAGAATCTAGCTAATTCTGCTTTCGTATCTTTACAAAAAAACAAGAATATTTTTCAAAATGTTTCAAAAATATAAGTATCATTTACTTTTACATTTTATTATTTTACTGTATGGTTTTACAGGAATTTTGGGCAAGCTAATACACCAAGATTTTATAACCATCGTTTGGTTTCGACTTTTATTTGCATTAATCGGCCTTGGATTGGTTTTAATATATTTGAAGAAATCGATCGCTGTTTCTTCGGCAAAACAATTATTTTCCTTGTTCGGGATTGGAATTGTCGTGGCGCTTCATTGGATGACATTTTATAAGTCTATTCAACTTTCAACAGCTTCTTTAGGGATCTTGTGTCTTTCAACAACGACTTTACATGTTTCCTGGTTAGAACCCATTATCATGAAAAGAAAATTTTCGTGGATTGAATTTTTATTGGGTGTGTTTATAATTGGTGGCATCTACTTTGTTTCAAATGATTTCAACGCGAATGATTACGAAGCCTTGGCCTATGGATTATCTTCCGCTTTTTTTGCTGCTTTTTTTTCAACGTGCAATGGAGCAGTAGTTCGCAAAATACCTTCCACCACAATGACCTTTTTTGAAATATTAATGAGTTTTGTATTTGTGACTTTCTTACTACTGCTGCAAGGAAATTTAACCCTAAACTTGTTTCATATATCAACCAGTGATTTATTATGGCTTCTGTTTTTAGGATTAGTATGCACCTCGTTTGCTTTTCTTGTGACGATTGACCTAATTAAGCGGTTAGGTAATTTCACAGTTTCTTTAAGTATAAATATGGAGCCTGTTTATACAATTCTATTGGCTGTATTCATTCTCCATGAAAACAAAAAGCTTGGTTCTCAATTTTACATGGGGTCTATTATGATTGTTTTAGTGGTGATTGCGAACCCAATTATTAAGTATTATTTACAAAAAAATCGTCGTTAAGCAATTACTCCTCTTTTTTCTAAAAACAACTTCCATTGCTTGCCTTGATCTTTATTTAGAACACGTGGGAATTTATGTTGAGACCCTGATTTACCAATCTCCTCTAAAAATAAATAAAACAAATCCGGCTCTACCACTTCAATTTTAGGCGCTTTTAAATTATGTTTTCTACAAGAGGAATAATCATCGTTTAAAGCTTTTAATTCTTCATCGAATTTATCAATATAATCAAATTTATCAACGATCATATTGCTTCCAATATACCAAACATGCCTCTGCTCCTTTTCATCAGCGATCACGCAGAATTCAGAAATCTCCACGTTCAACAATTTATTTACCGTGACTAATGCTTTGTTAATATTATCTAACGATAAATGTTCCCCAGCAAGACTCAAATATTCCTTGATTCTACCCGTAATTTTAATTTCATATTTCTTAATATCTAAAAATTGAACTAAGTCGCCAATTAAATATCTCCATAAACCCGCGTTTGTTGAAATAACCAACGCATAGTCTATTCCTACTTCTACTTGGTTTAAAGTAAAAGCCTCGTGATTATCTTTCAGATTTCCTTCTAAATCAAAATAAGCATCAGTAAATGGGATAAATTCATAAAAAACGCCGTTTTCTAACAAAAGCTGCATCCCTTCATTTTCGGTTGCTGCTTGAAAGGCGAAATAACCTTCACTCGCTAAATACGTATCTAATAAATGGACCTTTTTATTTGTAATCCTATTAAGTCTATCAATGTAAGGTTGGATAAAAACCCCTCCATGAATATACAGTTCAAAATTAGGCCAAATATCATGAATTGACTTTAATTGGTAAACTTCAATTATCCTTTCCATTAATAATAAACACCAACTCGGAACACCAGTAACAATTCCAATATCCCATTTTGGGGCATGAATAACCATTTGCTCGAGTTTTTCATTCCAATCACAAATATTTGCTATTTTTCTAGGAGGTAATGTGAAGGGATTATATATAAAGGCTGTATTTTTCTTTAATATCCCGCTTAAATCTCCTTCAAAATGATTTTCAACTTTCTTTATTTTTGAACAGCCTCCAACAACTAAAATCTTCGCATTAAAAACAGCATCATTCAAATTTAAATTATATAAAGTTGCTATTTGATTAATACTTGTTTTTTGAAAAGATTTAATCATTTGACTGCTTACTGGTATTCTCTTGCTTGCCGCACCATTCGTGCCTGATGATAACGCGTAATACTTTATTTTTCCTGGCCAAGTGTGATTTTTTTTTCCTTTAATAGACTCTTTTAGCCAGTCTTTATAAAATAAATTATAATTTGTTATTGGAACATTTTCTTGAAATTCTGACACTAAATCAGAATTTAATAAAATGGCGTTAAACCCATATTTATTTCCAAAATTAGTATCCTTTCCTAAGTCGATTAATTTAAATAATGAGCGTATTTGTATATTAAAAGCTCTTTTTTGTTTTGTAAATTTCTTAAATTTTTCTTTCGATGTTTTCTTTAAAAACTTACCTATAATTGCCATATAATCTGTTTATTACGATTTTATTACATTGTAAAATTCGGAACATTAACACGAAACAATGTATATTTAATATTAAGAAATGTTTAAATCTGATAAAAATACTCATTTTTAAGATTCGGATTTTGATTTTGATTACCTTTGTACCAAATTTAACGAATTTAAACATGGAAACCAAAACATTTATTGTGCCTCATGATTTTTCTCACGTGGGGGAAAATGCATTAAATCATGCGATAGCAACAGCAAACCATCTTGACGCTCAAATATATGTTGTGCATGTCGTACAAAAAGAAAAAGATATTAAAGCAGCGGATGCAAAGCTAAAAGGAATCCTTGAAAATATTACATCAAAAGCTCCTTTAATTCCAAGTATTCGAGTTGGAAATATCTTTGATGATATTGGCGATTTTGCGGCAGAACATAAAGCTGAATTAATCTTTATGGGCACTCATGGAACTATTGGTTGGCAACATATTACTGGTAACAAAGCTCTTAAAGTAGTTACTCATTCTGACGTTCCATGTATTATTGTTCAAGGAAAAGCTATTAAACCAACTGGATACGATGATATTGTTGTTCCTTTGGATTTGAATAAAGAAACAAAACAAAAATTAGCAATTGTTGCTAATTTAGCTACCTACTTCAAGTCTCGTGTTCATTTAATTACACCAAATGAAACAGATGAGTTTTTAAGAAAAAAAGTAACCGCAAACATACTTTTCGCAAAACGTTTTTTCACAGAAAGAGATATTGAGGTAAGCACAACTTTTGCAGGAAACGGAAGTTTTGAAAAAGAAGTGGTAAAACATGCCGTAACGATTAATGCTGATTTAATAGCAATCATGAATCTAAATAGAAATAATCTTTTTGGAACAATAACTGCTAATGATGAACAATATATCATCACAAATGACGCGCAAATACCCGTTTTAATTATTAATCCTCTTGATAGTCCATACGGAAGTAGTTTCATGTTTGGATAGATCGGATCAAGTCTAAAACTTGTGGGGAAATATAAAAATTCCGATTTTTGCAAATCAAAAAACAATTAAAAATTGCAAAATTCCTATATAGATTTAGTTAAACTATTGTTACCTGAGATATTGGTTGATAATTTTGAATTAATATCTTTCAAAAAAGATGAAAAGGAGGAAATTCTCCATTTATATTTGAAAGAAATATATTCCA
>CANFRV010000009.1 GCA_947449575.1 Flavobacteriales bacterium | reverse complement strand
GACGTTGAGTCCATTTAGTTTTACCTGAATTCCACTTGCTGAAGCTACATTAAGAGCCGTTGCACTTACATTATAGGAAGAAGTTTGCGAAGTAATTGGGTCAATATTTGGTGTTATGAATGTTACCACCGGAGGAAGTATAGTGACAGGTTTCTGGAAATTTATGGTTTGAATTTCAGTATCTGTTCCTGCAGTATTTGTTCCTGTGATGTTGATAGTGTTTGCACCTTCTATTAAATTAGCAGGAAATGAAACCAATGAGTTAGAGGAATTGAACGCAAAATTAGTGATATTGATTCCATTTAATTTTACCTGAATTCCACTTGCTGAAGCTACATTAAGAGCCGTTGCACTTACATTATAGGAAGAAGTTTGCGAAGTAATTGGGTCAATATTTGGTGTTATGAATGTTATCACCGGAGGAAGAATAGTTACAGGTTTCTGGAAATTTATGGTTTGAATTTCAGTATCTGTTCCTGCAGTATTTGTTCCTGTGATGTTGATAGTGTTTGCACCTTCTATTAAATTAGCAGGGAATGAAACCAATGAGCTAGAGGAATTGAACGCAAAATTAGTGACATTGATTCCATTTAATTTCACTTGAATTCCACTTGCTGCAGCTACATTAAGAGCCGTTGCACTTACATTATAGGAAGAAGTTTGTGAAGTAATTGGGTCAATATTTGGTGTTATGAATGTTACTACCGGAGGATTAACAACAATCGGTTTTTGATAGAGGATCGTCGTGTTTTTACTGTCTATTCCAAATTGATTTGTACCTTTTATTACAATCGTATTATTCCCTTCCTTCAGCGTTAGAGGCGCAGACATAATCGTCGTAGAAGGAGTATAGGTAAAATCAGTACGATTTTGGCCATTTACAAGCAACGTAATTTGACTACCATCTTTCACATTTAAAATTTTCGAAGTTAGAACATAGTTAGGATTATTTACTGTAATTTGAGTAGTGTTTGGACTACTGATAGTCACGACAGGAGGTGAACCAAGTTCTTTTTTATAGATGACAATAGTTGAATTCCAAGCTGATCCAATTGTATTTTGAGCCGTAATATAAATTAAATTTTGGCCTTCATTTAAAACAATATTACTTTCTAATCTTTCGGTAGCAGTATTGTAGGTGAAATTATTAGATGATACATCATTTTGTTTAAATTGGATATATTCCCTTCCGCTAATATTGTACTTTACATCTGCGATGATTGTATAATTTGGTGAGTTAACGACGGTGTTGGTTGCAGAAGGGTTTACAAAAGTCACCAATGGCAATTGATTTACAATCTCTACTGCAGCAGGAGCTGGAAGTTGTACTTGATCGATTTCATTTTTTGGTTTTTTTTCACCGCCTAATTGAAATTTAATATATCCACTCGTGTAATGATAAATATCTTGTTTGTATTTGCTTGCCGCCACAACACCATCAAAATCATCCAAACCCGTAAAAGTTGTTTTGTGTTCTAAACCTATTGAAACTCCTTTTGTTAATTGATAACCAATTCCAAATCCTAAACTCGGCATAAGAGTCGATCTATAAGTTGTTTTTTGACTACCATCTAAAGTTGTATCGTAAGTAGCATCCAAAAGAGAGGAGATAGTAGAAGAATTAATCGCTGTTAGCCCCTTATAATCATACAGTTGACCATTATTTGTTAAATTACCGTAGGTTTGATGCCACGTAACCCCAATTCCTCCAAAAATATAAGGATCCCAATTAGTGCGCTCTTTTAGACCGTTAGCGTGAATTACGAGCTCAATTGCCAAACGATGCAGATCTGTCTGAAAATTATTTATTGAAAAGCCAATTGAATCTTTATAATTGGTTGCTTCTTGAGATAATACACCTGAATATGAAGTGCTAATAGATGTAGAATCAGTATTTTGTCCATACCAAAAACCTCTTAGATATCTGCCACGAAGATCAAAACTGATTCTTTTTCCGTAATCATAATTGAATGCTTTACCTAACGTAAGTCCATAACCATAACCAGCATTGGATTTATTTTGCACATCTGTTGTTTGCCAAGTTCCACCGACATTTATTCCTAAAAACCACTTGGAAGAATAATCTAATTTCGCTTGAGAAAATAAATGACAAGAAAGAAATAGAAGGAAAAAAGATAAAAGAGTGAATTTTTTCATAGTGTGTGTTTTTAAGTAATAATCTTCAAAACGATTATTATGCCAAAATTCAAAATAATTATGCAATAAAATACGTTCTAGTAAAAAAAGTTTTAATAACGTGATTATCTTCTATTCAATTATTGCTACTTTCATCGAAAATAAAGGAAACAGGATGAATCTTGTTAGAAATGTGATCTTTTTAATATGTATACTTTGCAAGGGAAATTTTTTTCTTTTTGCCCAACCCATCTACAATGATTGCTTTCAGGCATTAGAAATTTGTCCTAATACCAGCACTTCTATAAATAATATTGGAGCAAATAAAACTTTTTGCCCAGATTGCGAAGATGATTTTATTTTTTGTTTTCCTGCAAACAATACAATTTGGCTCAAATTTACAACCAATTCAACCGGAGGAGATGTGCAAGTAGATTTTTCTAACTTAGTTTTTCAAGCGGCAGCAGCACAAGACACGGAACTACAGGCCTGTATTTTTAGCGCGGTACTTCCTTGCAATGGTAATACATATGTGCAGGTAGGAAATTGTGTATCAAATGCAACAGGAAATTTCTCACTTAACGCACTTGCTCTGGCTGCTAATACCACCTATTATATTGTTGTAAATGGCGATAAATCAGGTGTTAATATTAATGTAGCGGCAGAATGTACCTGCTCTGTTATTCTTTCAGGAACCGCTGTAGATCGGATTCCCCCTAGTATTACGATTCATTCAAGTGCACAAAATATTTGTCAAAATGAGCAGGTATATTTATATGCAAATATGTTAAATTGCCCTGATAGCGTTGGATATAGATGGTATATAAATGATGTTTTGGTTGCTACAACTGCTGACAGTGTTTACCAAACTACCACTTTAAAAACGGGCGATGTAATTACGGTATCAAATACTTGTTTTACACTTTGTTCACAAATAATCACATCCAATACTCCGCCTTACGTAGTATACACTTTTATGGTCGATGCTGGCCCTGATCAGTTTATTGAATCTGGTCAATCTGCACAACTTCAAGGTACCACATCAGCCCCGATATATTCTTGGTCACCAGGTCTTCTAGTAACAAATAGTAGTGTTTTAAATCCTGTGGCTGTACCCATAGAAACGACCACGTATACGTTTAGTGCAGTTGAAAATGGCTGTACATTATTAGATGACATGACGGTTTTTATTCAAACAGAATTAATTATTCCCACTACCTTTTCTCCGAATAATGATGAAATAAACGATGTTTTTGAAATTGTTGGAATTGAAAAATACCCTAATAATTTGCTCTATATATATGATCGTTGGGGCCAAGCCGTTTTTCAAAAATCAGGTTATTCTTACGAGAAAGCTTGGACAGGAGAAATTCATAATAAAGAATTAGCATCAGGTGTTTACTTTTATGTTCTTGAATTGCGCGACAAAGACAAACAAGTGAAAAAAGGAAGTGTTACAGTAATAAGATGATGATGCAGAATAAAACACGCTACTTTCTTCTCATACATATTATTTTATTTTGTAAGGTGCTTGGTTTTTCGCAACAACTGCCTCAATATTCCCAATGGTCGTCTCATCAGTTGTCTCTCAACCCTGCTCATGCTGGTATAAAAAATTGTTTAGATGTTCATTCCCTCTATCGAATGCAATGGTTGGGATTTGAAGGAGCGCCAAAAAGTGGATTTATCACCTTTAGCACTCCTTTAGGAATTAAACGAAAAACAAAACTCAGCGCTCGACATGGAATTGGCGTTAAAGTGGAAGTGGATAATATTGGAAATTTTTCATCTACTCGTCTAAATGTTGCATACGCAGCACATTTTAATTTTACGCCAGATACGCGCCTTTCTTTAGGTTTATATGGTGGATTTGTTCAATTTGGCTACAATTCTCAAAACACAATTACGATCAATCCGGACCCTTCAATTACTAAATCGACTTCATTTATAAAACCAGATGCCACTTTTGGTGCATGGTGGAATGGTAAAAATTATTATTTTGGATTGGTACTACCTAATTTAATTCATTCGAAATGGGACAATATCGGAAGTGATTCCAAATTTCGTTTCCATATGATTTTAAATGCGGGATATCGGTATTCGATGAATAAGAAATATACTTTCTTGCCTGCATTTATAATGAGAGTGCCACCCGCTGGACCTATTTCCATGGATCTAAATTTACTTTTTGATTTTCAAAATCAATTCGGTTTGGGCATTGGGTATAGAAATACAGATGCTTTTCTGATGATGGCTAATTTCAAAGTTAAACAATTAACCATTCAATATTCTTTTGACTTTATTCTTTCACCTTTAAGAAAAGGAACACTGAATACGCATGAGGTTTCATTGATTTTTACAACATGTAAATCTAAAAACACAAAATTAACCCAGTGTCCCCTTTTTGAGTAAATTACCGTTAAAAACTATGTGTCAAACCGACTGTAAAAGGATGTACAGCGACTGTTTTTGTTGTTTCAAATAAAGGAATTAATGAATACGTTGCAAAAGCACCCCATTTAGCATAGCCAATTCTTACAGTCGCATCCACTTTAAATGAATTTAATGAATAAACTCCTTTCACTTTTTGTTCAAAGTTCTTACCATCAACTTCACCTTCGCGCTTCGTTTTAGATGCTAAGCGTATACCTCCGATTAATCCTGCGGCTAAATAAAAACTCTTGTTTGAATTTTTTTTTGTATTAAATTCCAATAACAATGGAACTTGCAAGTAGCAAGCTTTTAATTTATTCTTAGAATAATTATAGACCGTATCAAGAACACCAAAAACACTATCCTTGTTACTTTGTAATACATAATTATTTGAAAACGCGAATTGGTTAAAATTGATTCCAAGTCCAGTTGTAACCCCTACGTAGTGTTTGTAAAGATCAAATTTTCTTTCCGCAAAGTTGAAATTAAAACTAAAAGATTGTGCAGGATCGTTTTCCCAATAAGGATTTTTAGAAAAGTTCGTTGTGTTTTGGGCGTTTAATAATGCATTAACACCTAGCTCTAATCCTGACCAATGCGCTTCATTTTTTTCGATTTCTTCTTCTGAGGGAGAGGCGTCAATTGTGTCGCTAACTGCTGGGTAATGTGCTGAAATAACTTTATCATTAACCGTTATTATTTCTATTTTTCCTACAACTGTTCTAGATGTATCAGATTTAACTTTTTCGGATGTATTCGTGCTTTCCTCTTGCGAAAAGACAGGGCTTATTGTTAAGCAAATGAATACGGAGTAAATAAATTGTTTCATAATTAGCTTTTTTACGTTTGTTTTTTATGTTTACAGCACCTACTTTTTTAGACGCATGATTGTAAGACTTTCTTCTGATCAAAAAGTTACACGGTAAATAGATTTTTTTGAAAATAGTATTTACACTAGTTTAAAAAGTAATTATTTTTCCGATTTTGTTGGAAGGAATGAGGAGGTTCGAAGTTCTTTTTCTTAAAAAGGCAAGATTACTTGAGAAGGTTTAATAAATTTGTAAAAATGTTGTAGCTGATTAATTTTTTGTAGATGAAAAGAGTTGTTTTTTATTGTATACTAGCCCTAACTTCTTCACTTGGTTGGGCTCAAAATAGTCACCCAAAGAAATTCCCAGTACTTGCGAATCATTCGGTTATTAGAACTTCTTTAGATCAGCAGTTTATTGAACCGGTCTGGTATCAACCTGCAGCAACACCAGGAATTGTTGTAAAATACGATAAAACTGAATTTGGGTTTAAATTATCTGAGAATATTCAAAAGAATATAGACGATTTTTTAACGAAGCAAGACACTGCAGGAATTAACCCTTTTGATCCTGATCAAATTAATTTTGAAGCTGTTTTTATTTCTCCAACTGGTATTCGGACGAAGCGTTACGGTTTTTACTATCAACCATTTTTAGAAAATCATAGTGTTGATCAATGGGAAAAAGACACGACTTCATTTCCTTGGAGGGTTAGATTTGCGCCAGATGAAATTGGAGAATGGCAGGTTTTAGTGGAAGTGTTTACTAAAAATAAAAATACTCCGATTGAAACAGTCCTTCGTTTTGAAACATTGCCTTCAAAATACAAAGGGGTTTTGAAAACATCAAATACGGGTGCAGAAGGCGATCGATATCTTTCCTATAGCGAAACGGGAGAGACTTTTATTGCGCAAGGAAATAATATTTCAAGTGGGGGTTTTTTCAGTTATAAACCTTCTCAAAACACGCATCATTTAGAAGGATTACAACAATTAATTAATGCGGGAGGAAATTTCACGCGCTTTGATATGCAACCGCAAGCAGCTTTGCCTGATTGGCCAATTTATAATAATTACAATGGTAAATTAGATGAAATGTATGGGTTTGATAAAATGGTCGAATTATGTGAAAAAAACGGCGTCTATTTTATTGTTTTTCGTCACCATGTTGAATTGATGGATAGTCATTACAATCCTGGTGGTCCAGATTGGAGTGGTGTTAGTTGGTTTGAAAACCCTTATAGAATTGGATTAGCCTTGAGTAGAAAAGAAGAATATTTAACAAATGAAGAAGCGATTGAATGGCAATTAAAATCTTTGAGGTATGTCTTTTCGCGCTGGGGTTATAGCACAAGTTTTAGTTTCTACGGCTATTCTGAAGTAAATTATTGGGTGCAAGGTGTTGTGGCTGAAGAGTCAAAAAAGAATCCGAAGTATACGGAACAATTAGGTATTTCAGTACTTAAAAATTGGTTTATACATCAAAAAAAATACATTTTAAAAGAACTAAATAGTAAAATTTTATTTTCAAATTCATATGCAACTTTACCTACGTATGAAAACGATCCTCTTTTCGATGGGTTTATGAAAAATTCTGATGTGGTCTCTGTTCATTTGTATGAATCTTTGAAAAACATTAATTATGATTTTAGAGCTTTTGTGGCAGATAAAGAATGGAAGATTTTTCATAAGCCTATTATTTTTGAAGAAATTGGAATTGCAGATGATAAATTAACGACCTATTGTTGCACGGACATTGAATATCACAATGCACTATGGGCAACCTCTTTTATGGGAGCTTTTGGGACGGGCCTTGACTGGTGGTGGGACCGAGGAGTACATGATTTTGGTTATCAAAAACAGTTGAGACATATTAATACTTTTTTTAAGGGAGAAGATTTAAAAAAGATGAACTACAAGCCACATCGATGTAGTGATAGTGAAACGTCAACTGCTAGAAAAATTGAAAATTACTATTTAACAAGTGAAAATGAAGAAAGAATATTGGGGTGGGTGCACAATTCTACTTTTTATTGGAGAAATTTATACAATGAACATCCGTGCATCAAGGAGTTGGTAGATAAAAACAACTTAGATCATCCCTGTTTTGTTGGAGGTGGATATGATTTGAATTCTCCAAAAGGAGGAGATTTTCACGCAAGTGCGTATGAAGATGATTACACATTAAAAGGCGGAGCAGTTCCTATCGGAATGGATGGTGCTGGAATTGAAAAAAATCCGACTTTTCAAATTTCAGGATTGATTCATAACTTTGGATTTAAAAAGAATTTTTATAAAATTGAATTTTATAAAACCACAGGGCAAGATCTTGCTTTAGACCCTTCTTTCACGCAAATATTGACAACGAACCTATCTTCCTCGATTTATCCTCATGTTCCCAATTTAGATAAAATAAATCCAGATTATGCCTATAAAGTACAGTATTTGGGAAGATTAAAACGAAAAACACTAAAACAATAAAATGATTACACCCTTCAACGACGAATATTTTATGCGACAAGCCTATATGGAAGCGGAAAAAGCGTTTTCTTTAGGAGAAATTCCTGTCGGAGCAGTTATTGTGGTAAATAATCAAATTATTGCCCGCACACATAATTTTACCGAATTATTAAACGATGTGACTGCTCATGCTGAAATTCAAGCAATCACTGCAGCAGCAGAATCGATAGGAGGGAAATACCTAACGGGTTGCACGATGTACGTCACACTTGAGCCATGTGTAATGTGCGCGGGAGCTTTGTATTGGTCGCAAATAGATAAAATTGTTTACGGTGCCAGAGATGAAAAACGAGGAGCAGGCAGATATAAAAACGAATTATATCACCCAAAAACATTGATTATGAATGGCATTATGGAAAAAGAATGTGGGGATTTAATGAAATTATTTTTTGAAAATAAACGATGATATACTAATATTGGATGTTTAATGATGGATGTTTGATTTCATCCACCATTAAACATCAATCATTTAAATAAGCAAATAGCATAATAAATACCAGCAGCTAATAATCCACTGACTGGAATGGTAAGAACCCAAGCCCAAAGTAAACCGATAGTAACGCCCCATCGAACGGCGCTCAATCTTTTTGTTGCTCCCACACCTATAATTGCTCCTGTAATTGTATGTGTAGTTGAAACAGGAATCCCTAAATTACTAACTACAAATAAGGTTAGCGCTCCTGCTGTTTCAGCACAAACACCTTCTAATGCATTAACTTTCGTAATTTTAGACCCCATTGTTTTAACGATTTTCCAACCGCCAAATAATGTTCCTATTCCAATCATGAAATAACATCCAAAAGCGATCCAGAAAGGCATCGTATCAGAATTAACTTTTGTTTTTATTTTGTATCCAGATTTTAATTCTCCTTTATTGACACAAGTAGCAAAAACTCCAGCATTAGAATATTTGGCATTTAATTCATGATCAGCAAAAATTTTCACATCTGTTTTTGCATCATAAATATCATGTCCTTTTGTATAGATTAATAATTTATCGAATTTTTTTGGAATTTTCGTTTTTTCAAATTCTGGTGCATTTTTGTAAGATGCATTTAATTTCCCGTTTTTATCAAACACTACTTCTTGTGAAGTTGCGTCTTTAATCTTATCGCCATCTTTATATAAAAGAACATTGTTTACAGTGATATATTCAGGTTTAAATTTTGATTTTTTCCCTTCACCATTCGTATGTTCAATTTGCATTAATTCAGATATTTTGAAATTTTCATTTACTTTTTCTGAATGTGCAGGATTTCGCGCATAGTTTCCATAGACCATCAATGCCGCACAAATAATCCCCATTACTTTTTGAGAATCTGCCCCGCCATGACCTAAAGAGAAAGCAGCAGAAGAAAGTAATTGCAATCTTTTATACATGTTTGATTCTTTCATGGCTGTTTGCCTTCTTCCATGAACAACCATATAGTAGATGAAAGCAAGAATAAAGATGATTAACATTACTAAAACAATGTTCATCATGATAGGTTTCATGTCCATGAATTCAACCATATAATCCATCACAAAATACACGCCAACTGAACCCGCTAAGACAATAAAGAATTTCAAAAAAACCTTTCTACTCATCGTAATTAATGCAATTACAAAAGCGATAATACCTCCGATAAATGGAGCAAGAAAAATAAAAGCAATCACTTTAATAATTTCACTTGTGGCAATTACATCAAATCCACCATGAGCGACTGCTGCACCAGCAAATCCGCCTATTAAAGTATGACTAGAAGAAGAAGGGATACCTAATTTCCAAGTAAATAGATTCCAAATTGTAGCAGAAATAAGACCCGCAAGAATTACCCATAAATCGATGGCGTTGTTATCTACAGTTTTTGCGACGGTATTACCAACACTCATATCGAAAATCCAAAAAGCTATTATATTAAAAGTGGCTGCCCAAATAACTGCTTGAAATGGAGACAGAACTTTCGTAGCAACAACCGTCGCAATCGAGTTTGCTGCATCATGAAAACCGTTTACCAAATCAAAGAGTAAGGCTATGACAATAACGATAATTAATAAAGTAAACATAATGAATGTATTTAATTAACGAATAAGAAATTCAGATTATGCGTATTTTACTATAATTGATTCCATAACATTACCCGCATCTTCACACTTATCTGTTACGATTTCCATTAATTTATAGATTTCTCTCTTTTTGATTAACGTTTTTATATCGTTTTCGTTTTCGAATAAATTTTCGATACTCAAATCAAAAAGATCATCTGCTTGGTTTTCAATACTGTTGATTTTAACAATGCAACCCATTATTTGTTGCGTGTTTTTTAAATCTCTTAATCCTGATACAGCGCTATTTACAGCTAAGACGGATTCTTTTATAGCATCGGCCATTTTTTGTATGGCTTGATCAGAAGGGTCAATTTTATATAAGTTTATTTTTTTCCCTGTCGAATAAATATAATCAGCAATATCATCCAATGCGGTAGCTAAACTGTGTATATCTTCTCTATCAAAAGGTGTTATAAAATTTTGACCTAATTCGATAAAAATTTGATGGGTTAATAGGTCATTTTGATGCTCTAAATCTTCCATATCTTTAATAATCATTGCTCGCTTATTGAAATCAAGCTCATGCACACATTTGACTAATTTGGAAGCGATTAATTCAAGATTTGCACTTGCGCTTTCGAACAGTGTATAAAACACTCTGTCTTTTGGTAAAAAGAATTTTAATATTTTAGAAGCCATACTTATTAATTTTGAGCAAATATAGTTCCATTTTAAATGTTTTTATCAAAAATTCAAATTTATTAACATAAAGATAATTTATATTAACAGAAGGTAAATGGTTATAGATAAAAACCTTCAAAAAACTGAAAAACAGTAGTTTAAATAAAGTAAATGTTAATTTAATGTTATGTAATTGTCCATGTTCATCAAAAAAGAAAAAGCCCATTGCATTTTTAGCAATGGGCTTTTTCAGTCTAAAATTATTGTCTTTCCACCTAGAGTCTGGTACTAACAAAACTCTTTGTATGCCTCCGCTAAATTATCTGCAATCATTTGAGCAGAACCTCCTTCAATATGGTGTCTTTCTAAAAAGTGAACTAATTTACCATCTTTAAATAAAGCAATTGATGGCGAAGAAGCAGGATAAGGTAAAAAGTATTTTCTTGCTTGCGCTACAGCATCTGTGTCAACTCCGGCGAAAACAGTTGCTAAACTTGATGGATGCTTTTCATTGTTTAGAGATAATTTTACTCCTGGACGCATATTTCCTGCTGCACATCCGCAAACAGAATTTACAACGACAAGTAATGTTCCCGTTGAATTTTGAACAGTGTTGTCAACTTGATCTGCTGATATTAATTGATTGAATCCTACTTTTGTAAGATCGTCTTTCATTGGTTGTACTAATTCTGGAGGATACATATTGCTATTTTTTAATTATTTTGAATATTTTATTTATTACTACAAAAATACAAAAAAGGTTCCTTGCACGTTTGTTTTAGGATTATCATTTTTATTTTTTTTCAGTGGGCGAAATATCGAATTCTAAAAAGTTAACCTGAATAGTTTTTCAGCAAGATTTACTTTCATTGAATAAGTGTATATTTGTTCTACATCAAAAATTTTAAGTTATGTTCTTCGGCAAAGTATTTCTCATAGGATCTTTTCTCCTATTTTCAGCTAGTAGTTTTTCACAAATTCATCAACTTCCTCCTTTAAAATATTCGTATTCTGCTTTAGAGCCCTACATTGATTCAACAACGATGAAAATTCATCATACGCTTCATCATCAAGCATATATCAATAATTTGAATAAAGCACTAGTTGGTTCAGAAAATACATCCATGAATGACCTTCTTTTGACCATAAGTACTCGCTCAGAAGTGATCCGAAATAATGCTGGTGGCCACTATAACCATTCTTTGTTTTGGGAAATTTTAACTCCAATTAAGGGCACTAAACCTTCTGCAGAATTACAAAAAGCGATTGAAATAAATTTTGGTCATCTGGATTCCTTAAAGAAGTTTGTCAATAAGTCTGCTTCTACTCGTTTTGGTTCTGGTTGGGCGTGGGTAATTGTAACTGCAGATGGAAAACTTGCTGTGACCTCAACTCCCAATCAAGATAATCCTTTGATGGACAATGTCAAAGACAGAGGTATTCCTATTATCGCTATTGATGTTTGGGAGCACGCGTATTATTTGAAATATCAAAATAAAAGAGGAGATTATTTAGGCGCAATCTGGAATGTAATAGATTGGAATAAAATTTCTGAAATTTATTCTGCCGCTTTGAAAGACCCTTTGCTGAAAAAAATAGCAACCGAAAGTCATTAAAATTTAGACTTCAAAAAAAATGGCTAACCCAAAATAAGTTAGCCATTTTTCAACATACCTTCATTTATATTTTTTTCTCCGCTGCTGCAGCTTCTTTGCAACATTCTTTTCCTTCTTTTTTGCAGTGTTCAGCTTCTTTGCCTTCACATTTAACTTCTTTGCAATCACCTTTTCCTTCTTTACAACAATTTTCAGTTGCATTTTTTTCGCAATGACTGCCATTCATCATTTCTTTATGGCACTCAATTTTAATTTCTTTTCTGCATTCCATTCCAGGTCTTTCACATTTTCCACGGCCGCATGATCCGCACATAAGTGATCCGATAATACCACCAACGAAACATATTGTACCAAAGATGACAGCTACATAGGAAGCTAATTTTGTCATTTTACCCAGGGCTTCTTTTTTTGCATACGCTAATAAAAAGAATCCACCTAAAAGAACTAATAATGACATTAAAAGAGTAATAATAATAACAGGACAGCACATAATTTATAGATTTATACGTTTATTAAAGTTCAAATATAGGTGATTTTTCTTTCATTACTAGTTAAGAATGATGACAGGTTTTATTATGATGTTAAATGGTAGAATGCGAATCTCTAAAAAAGATAACAAAAAAGTAACACCGAGACATTGGTTTGGGAGATACTTTTGATGAAAATAGTTAATGATAAAAATATGAAAAGTCAAAGAATTGTATCGGGAATTTTGACCGGAATTGTTATTGGAGTACTGACTTCATGCACTGTTATTCGGCCAGGTCAAATTGGAATGAAACAGACAATCGGTAAATTAAAACCAGGAGTTATTAGTGCAGGACCGAAAATGTTTAACCCATTTGTCACCAAGATTGTGAAAATAAACGTTCGAACGGTTGAGTTTTATACAGAGCTTGAATTACCTACAAAAGAAGGTTTAAATGTTAGAACCGAACTTATTTTGTTATACCATGTAAATCTTGACAAGGCGAGAGAAATCTATATTAATTATGGAGCAAATTATCAAAAAGTGATGGTAGAAAGTAATTTTATTGCAACCGCAAGACAAGTGAGTGCTCGTTATGATGCAAAGGAATTGTACGCCGTTGATAGAAAATTAGTGGAAAAAGTAATGTTAGATGAATTATCTGCGGATATTTCTGCTAAAGGATTTATTATTGATGCTGTACTTTTAAAAGAAATTGTTTTACCCAACGCAATGACGCAAGCAATTCAAGCGAAAGCTAGTGCTGAACAATCTGCGCTTCAAATGGAGTTTGTTATTCAAAAAGCAATTAAAGAAGCTGAAAGATTAAAAATTGAAGCGGAAGGAATTAAGGCCTCTCAAATAATCATTAATAGTTCTCTTTCTGAATCTTTATTGAAATATAATTATATCGAAATGATGAGAGGGCTTTCAACTTCTCCTAATGCAAAAATTATCATGACAGATGGAAAAATTCCTGTGATGTTGGGAGGGCAATAAGTTTTTTCCTTTAATACATTTTAGTATTTACATTGCAAAAAAAATGCCCAAGCTCATTATCGAACTTGGGCATTTTATTACTAGGAAATTTACTTATTTTATAACAACTTGTTGCGTGTATGATACACCATTTGTTGAAACAGTTACTAAGTATGTACCTGGAGCAACATCATTCACTGGAACAGCAATTGACTGAGCACCTGATAAGTTTGAATAGTTGTGAGAAGCAACCGTTCTTCCTGAAAGGTCAACTAACGATACGTCATAGTTCGCATTTGAAGCTTGGAAAGCAACATTTATTATTCCTGTAGCTGGATTAGGATATACATTTAATTTGAAGTCATCCTCTGTTACAGTGTTTAATCCTGCAGAAGATAAAGCTACTTCTGTTGCGTTAACAATTTCTCCTGAAACTTGGTCAATTAATAAAATTGCTGCTTTCATATTCGCTCTATTTTGAGTAGCAGGCACTGTATAATTGAAAGTTGTAGCAACCACTTGCCCATCAGTAATTGTTGTGGGAATTGAACCAGACAGTCCTGTAAATCCACCTATGATTGCTCTTGCAACATGATGAAATTTATAGGTTGTATGATCAAGTGTTTGCGGCTGAGTATTGTAGTTAAACCCAAGAACGTCAACTAAAGAAGATGCATTAGCAGAACCTCCAACCCCATAATAATTGTGTTGGTCATACGTAGCATCCGTTCCAAGAACGTCATTTTCAACTATAGCAACTGCTAATCTTAAGTTAGCTGCAGCATAAGGTGTTCTGAAAGTAGTTGAAACATTTACAGTAACTGCAGACCCAGTGCCAGTAACTGTAGCCGATATACCCGCAGGTGTAATAAGGTTTTTTCTTGCATTGTAAGCACTTTCAAAAACTGTATTATCAACATCAGATCCTAAAATAACTCTATCAATATTTGCACCTGGAAATCCAGGTAAAGTAGCCGAATTACCAGCATCATATGCCGTAACAGTCATTGGGTCTCCATTGTGAACAGCAATACCGATGAAATCAGGATGATTTAAATCCATATATGCCATCGCAACAGCACCTCTTACACAGTAACCACACCATACACCTGTACCTTCTTCGAAAACAACTCTTTTTGGTGATGTAGCACTAATTGTATTGAATTGTTTAGCACCAACATTATTTGCCATATTTGGATCCGTTCCTGCATTTACATTAGTAATAGTAACGGAGATGTTTTTTTCTAACGCTGTAGCGTAAGAGACTGCAGTTGGGTGATTGATTGTTGCAGTTGCTCCTGCAGCAATACTGCATGGAATTACTGAACTGTGTGAAGAACCATCATTCCAATCTACTGTTAAAGAAGTAATTGTATTTGAACCATCATTTTTTACAGATAAAGCCAATGTGTTATTTGTACTTGTTAAAGAATATCTGTTAAGAGAAGAGCTAACAAGCATAGCATCATTTGGAGAAGGTTTTCTGACGATCACATTATCAACATATAGTTTGTACATGTCTACAGAATTATTTCTGATTGCTACGTAGATTGTTTGACCAGCATATGCAGATAAATCTAAGGACACCCCTGTAAATGTTACTGGAGCTGCACCAACAGTTGATATAGCAGGTGCTGTAAAGTCCGCAACAGTATTACCTGTAGTACTTACATATACCATATATCCATCTGGGTATGCTGCATCTTGAGCCATTACATCAAATTGGAAGAAATATCCAGTTGCTGGAACAGAAATACCTGGTGTTACGATCCAGTCATTTGCGGTTCCAGCAGGCGTATACCAACTTGTAGAAACCATCATATTACCTGTTCCCGTTACTGAATTTGCAAGTGGAGTCCAAGCAGATGTGATACTCGCAACACCTGATGCTGGAGTTAATCCGTCGACATTATAGACCGCCCAACCCGAGGGTAATGCCAATGCGGTATCAAAATTTTCGCTAAAAATAGTTTGACCAAAAGAAAAGGTCGAAGCTAAGATCGCGCTTACAAATAATAAGTTTTTTTTCATAAATAGTTATTTTTAGTTATTTAATAGATTTCAAATATAGAGTATTAAAGTTTTTAATCAATAATAATATTCCATTATTATTGAAATCCTAAGTTAATAAATAATAGGTTCTAGTTCTATTAACCATTTCGGCCTATATATAAAAAAAAGGGCCTTAGCAGAACTAAGACCCTTTCAGATATAATTAAGAAAGTATTATTTTCTAACGATCAATTTTTGAGTTGAAACAACACCGTTCGCAACAAAATTTACCATATAAACACCATTTGATAATACATCAGTGTTGATAGTAGTTTTGTGAGCTCCTGTTGTTAACGTTCCTAAATTGTTTGTGAAAACAGTTTTACCAGTTAAATCAGTTAAAGAAATAACAACTTCAGTTTCATTTTTCAATGAAAAAGAAACATTTGCTTGAGATGCAGAAGGGTTAGGATAAACGGATAAACCTGCAGTGTTTGTTAATTCATTTAAACCACTAGAATTTAGGAAATTTAAACGAATTTTAGGTGTTTCAGTAGTATAAAACCACGTTAAAGCATCATCTTGATAGTAACAAGTTTGTGGAACTGAAGTACCTGCTGTTTGTAAAACGATGTCTGGAGCAGTTCCTCCATCTGCATGAATTACAGCTAAATAAGAAGTATTTGCTAATAAAAGTGCACCACCAGGGATTTCTAATGAAAGATTATTCCCTTTGTCACTAGAAACTACATAATGATCATCTGTTTCTGCTATTAAATCAGCCACATCAAAATTTCCAGAAGTAGCATCATAGATTTTAGCACGAACTTGTGCTCCTGTACTGGTAGTGTTATCTAAAGTAATATCCACAGAATATACAGTTTGTTCAGTAAAAATATCAAAGATATTTCCTACTTCGAATGCTAATCCTCCATTATCAGTTGTTCCAGTTTTTGTTCCTGCATCTCTTGCGTATGTGTGATCTGTTACAGCAAATGTAACTGAAGGAGCAAGTGTATTGTCAAGAATGTTATCGTCAGTTGCTGTCATATCAGACAAGAAAGAAACCGTAGTACTTGCTAAAGTTGTAGCAGGTGTTAATTGGTTTTCAACCCAAATAGTATCTGAAGCACCAGCAATAATTGGTGATGGTAAACTCAATCCTGTATATCCAGTTGCAGTTGCATGGAAAACAACATCAGCTTGATCATTACTTCCGTTATTTGTAATTATTCCACCGAAATCGATTGGTTGCACTTGTGTTGTAGGAATTTGGTAGTATGGTAAAACACCTCCCCAAGAACCTTGAGTTCCCCACATAACGGAATTTTCAGTAATATCATCGGTTGAGTTCGTTGAAAGTGTAACATCGTCAATCATCCAACCATACGTCACCCAAACATTTGGATTTGTAGCAGAAGTTGGGTATCCTGTAGTCCAACTAAAACGAATCCAAATTGAAGTTGCCCCAGGAATTGCAGTAGCAAGATTAATTGTTTTAAGGGTAGGATTTGCATAAGGTGCTCCACCACTAGCAGAAAGAACTGGATGATCAGAATTATCTCCTACTAATACCCAATTGGTTCCATCAGCACTCACGTACATTTCTTGCGCATCATTAAAACGAGCACCATATTGCAAGAAACTTAAACTTATTTGATCTGAAGGAACTGGTATTGCAGCACTTGAAGTTAACGTATACGTCACATCTAATGCTTGAGTTCCTGGAGATAATGTAGGATTTCCATTACTAAGTTCAGCAAAATTTCCATCGGAAGTAGAATTAATAACAGCAGAAGTCCACCAGCTAGCTTCTGTAGCACCTATATCCCAACCAAATGTTGGAGCAGTTTGCCCAGAATTATCTATTACCCATGTTGTTGGATCCGTAAATCCATCTGTCCAAAATGGTGTTCCCGCTGTTTTTTCTCCTGTAAGTGCAGGTTTATTTTTTGCAGAAATACTTTCAGTTGTTACAAACGTTTTAGCTTGTTGAGATTCGTAATTTCTTTGTGCAAAACTGGTCCCTAAAACCGTAAGGCCCAAAATTGATAAGTAAACTTTTTTCATAATTTGATTTATATTGTTAATTGAAATAATACTTTCTAGGCAAATATAATCGTTAATTATTAATTGATTTACAACAAATTAATTTTTTAACACATTAATCTTTGAGAAAAGGTAAATCCCGCCTTGTTTTTTCAAGTAATTCCCATGATAAACTGACTGTTTTCACTTCTTCTATTTTTTCTGGTAAAGTTTTTATATTCCCAAGAGCGTCAGCCACGAGACTGTCACCTGAATAAATTAGCCCTTTTCCATCTTCTCCAATTCTATTTACACCGATGACATAACTTTGGTTTTCGATCGCTCTCGCTGCAAGCAATGTTTGCCAATGTATTTTTCTTTTTTCAGGCCAATTTGCAACAAAGATGAGAACGTCGTAACTAGGAATAAGGTTGGCGCTTAATTTATTTCGCAGTATTTCTGGAAAGCGAAGATCATAACAAATTTGTAATTGAATTTTCCAACCTTTGTATTCCACAGTTGTTTTTTCTTGTCCTGGTGTGAAAACTTTATCTTCTCCAGCTAATCCAAAACATTTTCTTTTGTTGTATGAAATAACCTCTCCAGTAGGAATTACAAAAACGCCGCGATTGTAATATGCACCATTTTCCTCAATGATTAAAGAAGTATAAATAGCAACTTTTTTTTCTTTCGCAATTAATTTTAGCCAGTCCAAACCGATAGAATTTTCCATGTTCTCCGCTAATTCAGCTGCATTCATCGAAAATCCAGTGTGAAACATTTCGGGTAGCACGACAACGTCAGTGTTTGAACAATTTTGTAAAAGTCGTCTGTAGTGTGCAAGATTCGCCTGCTTATCTTCCCAAATTTGATTGGCCTGGACCAATGTTACTTTTAAATCTTGCATAATCGTTCAGCAGCTTTCGTAAGTGTTTCAGTATCTTTTGCATAACAAAATCGAATTAATTTATCATCTCGACCATTTGCGTTAAAAACAGACATTGGAATTGTTGCAACCCCATGTTCTACCACTAATCGTTTGGTAAAATCGACATCATTTTCTTCTGAAATGGAAGCATACGAAGCGACTTGAAAATAAGATCCTTCACTTGGCAACAATTTGAAACGGCTATCTTTCAGCAACGTTCTAAATAAATCGCGTTTTTTTTGGTAAAAAGAACCTAACTCGTTTACATTTACTTTATCTAAATAATTGGAAAGAGCAACTTGAGCCACACTATTTACTGAAAACACTAAAAATTGATGTACTTTTTTTATTTCAATCATCAAGTTTTCTGGAGCAACAACATAACCGATTTTCCAACCAGTAATATGAAAAGTTTTCCCAAATGATGAAATAATAATTGTTTTCTCTCTTAATTTTTTTCGTGTATTTGCGGAAATATGTTTTTCTTCAAAAGTTATATATTCATATACTTCATCAGACATTAGCAGCGTTTTAGGATACTTTTCTAAAATCTCTTCTAATTTTTCTATATCAGAAGAGTTCAGTATTCTACCAGATGGATTATGAGGATTATTGATGATAATCATCGCCGTTTTATCAGAAAAAGCAGCTTCAATGTTCTCCCAATTTGGAGTGAAGTCAGTATTTAATGCAATTCGAATAGGTGTTCCTCCCGATAAAATTACAGCAGGTTCATAACAATCATAACTAGGATCTAAGATTATAACTTCTTGTCCATGTGACACAAAAGCTTGTATGGCAGTAAATATTCCTTGGGTTGCTCCAGCTGTTATTAAAATTTCTGTTTGAGAATCAACATTTCTGCCATAAGATTCATGAATGGTTTGACCAATTTTTTCAAGCAAAGGAGTAAAACCTCCCATGGGTAAATATTGGTGAATGGAATCAGAAGAAATTTCTTTAAGAATATTTGTCAAGACTGGGTCAACAGGAAAATTTGGGAAACCTTGCGAAAGATTGATTGCCCCATGTTTTGCTGCTAATTGTGACATTACCGTAAATATGGTTGTTCCTACGTTTGGAAGTTTAGACATTTTTATTGTTTATTTTCATCAAATATAAGAAGTTTTTGAATGGCAGGCAAGGTACACAGATTTGTAGAAATTACCTCGAGATTACAAAAAAATTACATTAAAATATACCTACTTATATAACGGGACGTGCAATTATAACTTATCTTTGAACGGTAATGAAATTTTTAAAAAACAAACCCGAAGCTTTTGGGATAACTATTCAAAACAAGTATTTATGAAGTCATGTATGTATCTTTCCGTATTTATACTCTTATTTTCCTGCTCATCAAAGGACGAACAATTTTGTGATTGCCTGAAAACAGGAAAAGAATTGAATGATTTTTCATCAAGCTTATTTACACAGGTTATTACATCAAAAATTCAGCAGCAAATGATTAGCTTAAAAGACAAGCAAAAATCTGCTTGCAAAGATTATCAAACCATGAGTGGTGAAAAAATGATGAAATTGAAAGCCGAGTGTGAATGATTGTTTTTTAAATCGTTTCGTCCAAAGCCTCACAGAAAGCAGTTGCAGCTTCGGTTAAAATTTCTTTTGTATGGGCTTGAGAAATAAAACCAACTTCATAACCACTTGGGCCTAAATAAATACCTCTTTCTAATAAAGCCATAAATATTTTTCTGAAGCCTGTCATATTAGGGTTTATTTCGCCCGCTCTTCGGATGTGTTTGCTTCCATCAAATGATAACCAAAAGATAGATCCTATGGTTACTAATTCAAAATTATATCCTTTTGCTTTTGCATGGTTATTGACCAAATTCACGAAATATTCCGTTCTCTCTCTTTGGTCTTCGTAAAATCCTGGTTTGGCTAATTCTGTTAGCGAAGCAATTCCCGCGGCCATTGCAACTGGATTCCCAGAAAGTGTTCCTGCTTGATATACTGGGCCATCAGGAGAAATACTCGCCATAATATGACTTTTTGCTCCATACGCCCCTACAGGCAAACCTCCTCCAATAATTTTCCCATATGTCACTATATCTGGGGTAATATCATATAATTCTGCAGCCCCAGAAAATGCAACTCGAAATCCAGAAATAACTTCATCGAAGAAAAGTAGGATGTTATTTTCAGAACATAATTTTCGTAATTCTTTTAAGAACGTTAATTCTTGCAAAAGTAAACCATTGTTTGCCGGAATTGGCTCAATAATAGCGCAAGCAATTTCATCTTTGTACTCCTTAATACATTGACGTAATGCATCGATATCATTTAATTCAACAACCAACGTTTCATTAATATAGCTTTCTGGAATCCCTTCACTTGTGGATGATGTTCCGAAAGTAACTAAACCACTTCCTGCTTTTACAAGCATTGAGTCGACGTGTCCGTGATAACATCCTTCAAATTTAAGAACTTTGTTTTTCTTCGTAAATCCGCGCGCTAATCGAATTCCAGACATCACAGCTTCGGTTCCTGAACTTACAAATCGTATTTTGTCTATGAAAGGATTTCGAGAAAGAATTAAATCAGCTAATTCGTTTTCCATGCGTGTTGGTGCACCAAAACTTGAACCATTTTGTAATGTTGAAACTATCTTATCATACACTTTCGGATGGTTATGTCCCAAAATTAGAGGTCCCCAAGAACAACAAAAATCAATAAATTTATTGTCATCTTCATCCCAGATAAAACATCCATACCCTTTTTTCATAAATAATGGCGCCCCGTCAACAGACTTAAAAGCTCTCACTGGAGAGTTAACCCCACCTGGAAAATATGTTTTTGCTTTTTCAAATAAGGATTCTGATACGTTCCGTTTTAATGTATGCTTTGTTGCCATTTTTCTAGTTTTTTGCAGTACAAAGGTACTATTAAAACTTTTTTCAAAGGAATAAAGCAGGATTATTTTATCTTGAAATTTCATGAACCATAGTGTCAAAAATTGTTATTAAATTTACCTCACTATGAATGCATCAATTCCAGCACTCCAAACGGGAGATTTAATTTATATTACGGCACCAGCAAAAGCTATTGATGCTGCATGTGTAGAATTTGCTAAAAATTTCTTCGAAAAGGAAGGGTTTCGAGTAGCAGTGAGTGAACATTGTTTAGGAGAATATCATTATTTTTCTGGGACAGATGGAGAAAGAGCCGCTGACTTTCAAAAGGGGATTGATAATCCCGAAGTAAAAGCAATTGTATGTGCACGCGGCGGATACGGATGCATTCGGATAGTCGACACGTTGGAATGGGCAGGTATGTTACGAGACCCCAAATTTATTGTTGGTTTTAGCGATGTGACTGTTTTTCATCAGAAAATGCAACGTTTTGGTTTAGAAAGTATTCATGCAACTATGCCGTTGAATTTTTCTTCAAACTCTGAAGAATCGCTTACTACCTTATTATGTGCGATGAAGAAGCAAACATATAGTATAGATGTTTCTTATTGTAAATGGAATAAACAAGGTACAGCAAGTGGAAAACTCGTTGGAGGAAATCTTTCTATTTTATACAGTTTATTAGGCACAGATGACCAAATTGACTATACCGATACAGTATTATTTATTGAAGATTTGTCAGAACAATTATACCATTTAGATCGAATATTTTTTGCGTTTCAAAAGGCAGGAATTTTAGAAAGAATCAGCGGATTAATCATTGGTGGAATGACCGACATGAAAGATACGGCTGTTCCATTTGGTAAATCATACGAAGAAATTATTTTGGAGCATTTCCAATTTCGTAAAATCCCCATACTTTTTGGTTTTCCAGCGGGCCATATCGATGATAATCGAGCATTAGTTTTTGGTAGAGAAGTAGAATTGACAGTTGATTCTACAGGAGGAAAATTAACTTTCGGTTAAAGCTGTTACTTTTTCATTCGTTTATCTCCAAATGTTGAGGCGAATAAGAGGAATTCGATTTCATCATAGCGCCAAATCAATAGGGTTTATAAGACAATAATTTTTTTCACGATAACAATTCCATTTTTTTCTACAATCGCTTGTAAAACACCTGAAGGCAAATTATCAAGCATCAATGTATTTGAATTATCGAATACCCATTTTCCAATATAAATACCGGAAGAACTGTATACCGTGCAAGAAGCACCTACTTCTCCCTGAATCCTGCAATTATCAGCAACAGGATTGGGATAGATAAGAACTTCCATTTCCTGCGAATGAGAAAGTAAAGGTTTGTTTTCTGATGAACTTGGATTTATTTCTTGTTGACTAAAAATTAGTTTCGTGAATAAAAGACAGGTGAAAAATAAGGTCGTTTTCATAATTTTTATTTTGGAGAGATTTATAACTACAACAACGAAGAAAAATAAAGGATATTACATTCTATAGTTTAATTTTTTCTACTTATTTTACTGATTTTCATGCAATTTTTGCGCATTTATGTAAAAGAAGTAAAATTCCCTTAATTATATTCAATCTAAATAATGAAAAAAGCGTTATTTATGATTTCTAACTGTTAAATTTGTATACATTTTTTACAAAAATATACTATTTATGAGTAAGTCAGTTTTATTAAAATCCTCAATTGCTAAAAAGTATTGGATGGCATTTACAGGATTGTTTTTGTGCCTCTTTTTGGTGGGGCATCTAATAGGTAATTTACAATTATTCGCTGGAGGAGAAGAAGGAAGAAGAGCATTCAATGAATATGCTTATTTCATGCAACATAATCCACTAATAAAAGTAATGTCGTATGTGACATATTTATCCATTTTATTTCATGCGATTGATGGAATTCTTTTAGCTTTTCAAAATAAAAAAGCGCGACCTATTCAATATGCAATGGATAATGCAGCTTCTAATTCTTCATCAGCTTCAAGAAAAATGGCGATATTAGGAAGTATTATTTTAATCTTCATTGCTACACACATGGTAAATTTTTGGGCTAAAATGCACTTTGGAGGTTTGCAGTTACATACAACAACTAAAACAGTAAACATGCCAATTGGGCAAAATCCACAAACGGGTGAATATGTGAATGAAGACATTGAAGTATCTTACATTTTATCAATAAAGGGTGAGTATTTAGATCACAAATACAAAAACCCTAAGACTGGAGAGACTCAAGAGAGATACGATATTAAACATGAAACAATGGTGTATGACAAATCGTCTAAATTAAAAGTATCTGAAGGATACAAAGATTTGCATACAGCAGTGATGACTTTCTTTGGAAAAGATGCCCAAGGACAAAAGAAAAATCAATATGCATTAATTGCAATATTATTTTATACATTATCTATGGCTGTTTTATCGTTCCATTTATTGCATGGTTTTGCCGCTGCATTTCAAACATTAGGTTTGCGTCATCCTCGCTATACTCCCTTAATTAAGATGTTCGGAATAATTTTTGCGATTGTGGTTCCTGCCTTATTTGCGCTTATACCATTATATATTTTCATTTCATAAGTAAATAGATTTTAAACATTTATACTATGTCAGTTTTAGATTCAAAAATACCTTCTGGAGCACTGAGCACAAAATGGTCTTCTTATAAAGATCACATTCGTTTAGTAAATCCAGCAAATAAAAGAAATATAGATATTATCGTTGTAGGTACAGGTTTAGCTGGAGGTTCTGCTTCTGCTTCTTTGGCTGAATTAGGATACAACGTTCATTCTTTCTGTTTTCAAGATTCTCCGCGTCGAGCACATTCTATCGCAGCGCAAGGAGGTATCAATGCTGCAAAAAACTACCAAGGAGACGGTGATTCAGTTTTCCGTTTGTTCTATGACACTATCAAAGGGGGTGATTACAGAGCTCGTGAAGGAAACGTATACCGTTTGGCGGAAGTTTCAGCTTCAATTATTGACCAATGTGTAGCGCAAGGCGTTCCTTTTGCTCGTGAATATGGAGGACTTTTAGATAACCGTTCATTTGGAGGGTCTCAAGTTTCTCGTACATTTTACGCAAAAGGTCAAACGGGGCAACAATTATTGTTAGGAGCTTATTCTGCTATGTCTCGTCAGATTGGTAAAGGAAAAATTAAAATGCACACCCGTCACGAAATGCTAGATTTAGTAATCGTTGATGGAAAAGCAAGAGGAATTATAGCACGTAACTTGGTTACTGGTAAATTAGAGCGATTCTCTGCACACGCTGTGGTTATAGCTTCTGGTGGTTACGGAAATGTTTTTTACTTATCGACAAATGCGATGGGTTCTAACGTTACTGCTGCATGGAAAATTCATAAAAAAGGAGCTTTCTTTGCTAATCCTTGTTATACACAGATACACCCAACGTGTATTCCTGTTTCTGGAGATCATCAGTCAAAATTAACTTTGATGTCAGAATCATTAAGAAATGATGGACGTATTTGGGTTCCTAAAAATTTAGAGGATTCAAAAGCGATTCGTGAAGGAAGAATGAAACCAACGGATATCAAAGATGAAGATAAAGATTTCTTCTTAGAACGTCGTTACCCTGCCTTTGGAAACTTAGTTCCTCGTGATGTTGCTTCTCGTGCTGCAAAAGAAAGATGTGATGCTGGATATGGCGTTAATGCGACTGGCGAAGCTGTTTATTTGGATTTCGCCTCTGCAATTGAACGTTATGGACGTGAAAAAGCAAAAATAGCACACAATGAAAATGCTTCAATAGAAGAAATTATGGAACTAGGAACCCAAGTTGTTAAAGCAAAATATGGTAACTTATTCCAAATGTATTATAAAATCGTAGATCAAGATCCTTATAAAACTCCGATGATGATTTATCCAGCTGTGCATTACACAATGGGTGGAATTTGGGTAGATTACAACTTGATGACAACAATTACTGGATGTTATGCAACGGGTGAAGCAAATTTTTCTGATCACGGAGCGAATCGTTTAGGAGCTTCTGCTTTAATGCAAGGATTAGCCGATGGTTATTTCGTATTGCCTTATACAATTGCTGATTATTTAGCGGACGAAATTAGAACCGGTAAAATTTCAACTGAATTGCCTGAATTTATTCAAGCAGAAGCAGATGTAAAAGCTGGAATTGATCGTTTAATGAATATCAAAGGAACGAAATCAGTGGATTATTTCCATAAACGTTTAGGGAAAATCATCTGGGATAAAGTTGGAATGTCTCGCGATGAGGAAGGTTTAAAATGGGCAATCAACGAAGTTCAAAAACTACGTGAAGAATTCTATAATGATCTTCGTATCCCTGGAACTGTTGATTCTTTCAATCCAGAATTAGATAAAGCGAATAGAGTTTGCGACTTTTTAGAATTAGGAGAGTTAATGGCTGTAGATGCTTTAAATAGAACTGAATCATGTGGTGGTCACTTCCGTGAAGAATCTCAAACGGAAGAAGGAGAAGCAAAACGAAACGATAAAGATTTCGCTTATGTTGCGGCATGGGAATACACAGGAAAACCAGCTGAAGCAATCTTACACAAAGAACAATTAGTGTTTGAGGAGATTAAGTTGGTAGAGAGAAATTATAAGTGATTTTTTGGGTGTTGGGGATTAGGTGTTCGGTTTTAGGGCTGTGTAGGTTATAGTACAATTAAAGTAAAATAAATTTTATGAGTTCATTTAAGGATTTAATGGTTTGGAATAAGAGTATGGATTTCGCAGTTGAGATTTATACTGTTACTAAATTATTTCCGTCAAATGAACAATTTGGATTAACTTCTCAACTTAGAAGATCTACTTCATCTATTGCTTTAAATATTGCAGAAGGTTGGGGAAGAGGATCTATTAAAAGCTACTCTCACTTTCTTAAAATAGCACGTGGCTCCCTATACGAAACTGAAACTTGTTTATTATTAAGTAATAAATTAGGATATATCTCAACTGAAATAATAGACAATTACTCACTTGTAATTGAACAGATAGGAAAAATGATAAACGGATTAATAAAATCCATTGAACTAAAGATTGAAGTATAAAATAGTTGGATTTGTGTGAGTGGGTCTAACCCAACACCTAACACCCAACACCCAATAACTAAAGATATGAAATTAACATTAAAAATCTGGAGACAAAATAGTGCAACTGACAAAGGTCAAATGGTAACTTACCCTATTGATGGGATTGAGGGAGACATGTCATTTTTAGAAATGATGGACGTTTTGAATGAAGAATTAATCGTGAAAGGAGAAGATCCTGTTGCGTTTGATCACGATTGCCGCGAAGGAATTTGTGGAATGTGTTCTTTGTTTATTAATGGAGAGGCGCATGGACCCGACAGAGCTGTTACAACGTGTCAGTTACATATGCGTAAATTTAACGATGGAGATACGATCTATATCGAACCTTGGAGAGCAAAAGCTTTTCCTGTTATAAAAGATTTAGTAGTAGATCGTGGAGCTTTTGACCGTATCATGGCTTCAGGAGGATTTGTTTCTGTGAACACTTCAGGAAACACAGTAGATGCCAATGCAATTCCAATTTCTAAAATTGATGCAGACAAAGCATTCGAAGCTGCTACTTGTATTGGTTGTGGAGCATGTGTTGCAACGTGTGTCAATGCTTCTGCCATGTTATACGTAGCGGCAAAAGTGTCTCAATTAGCATTATTACCTCAAGGTAAAGTAGAAGCAAAAGAACGTGTTTTAAACATGGTTAAAACAATGGACGAAGAAGGGTTTGGAAATTGCACAAACACTGGAGCTTGCGCTGTTGAATGTCCAAAAGAAATTTCTTTGGATAATATTGCAAGAATGAATAGAGAATACTTCAAAGGAATGATTTCTGCTGAATAGTTTTATATGATTTTCATTAAGTTGAGCCTAGGGATTTTTCTCTAGGCTTTTTTGTGCACTATTTTTGGCTTCAGTTGTCTTATATATTTCAATTGATAAGTGGTAAAGTGGAAGTATCAAAGAAGTACAAAAAATTAATCCTGATTATGCTTGTTAATTGATTTATCTGGGAAAATCTAAAATTTCTATTTTTAAAAGATTTTAAGCTATAGTCTATTTCTTATTTTTATATTTGCCTTTTTTTAATTTTTAAAATACATATAAAATGTTTCAAAAAGTTATTTTTTTAAGTGCCATTTTTTTAAACTCTTGCGATTTATTATTTGCTCAAACAAATAAGCCGAAAGATTATTTTGTTACAAAAACTGACACGGTATTTTGTACGGAATTAACTTATAATACAACTGCACAAGGATATTTAAAGAGCTTTAAATATACAGATCTTACTGGTAAACCAGTTGAAATTAAAAAAAATGTACCTGATGTTCAGACATTTTATCATCATGGACAAACGGATGATAAAATTCCTCTAAAGGCAGATAAGCCAGATAGTTATATTCGTTATACTTGTAGATCTGTTGATGGGCCATTAAAAGTTTACCTTGCTTATCAAACATATAGTAGTGGTAGCTCTTCAGGTACTTACAGGTTTTTTCTTAAACTACCTGATGGTACTTTTTATAAAATTAATAATAAAAAGAACTTAAAGAATTTTATCAAGCCTTATTTATTGAAGTGTCCTGCCTTTGCAAGTAATTACAAAGGTGATTTCAGTACGAGAGAAAAACCTTTTATTGAAACTATTAAATTATACAATTCTTTGTGCAAATAGGACAAATCCTATATTGAAACGGTTCTTTAAAAGCAACTTCTACTTTCAAAAATTGAAATTAAAAACCATATATCAATTATCTTTTAATCTGGTTTATTCTATAAAAAAACCCTTGTAAAATATTAAATTACAAGGGTTTAAATTTTAACGTTCTTCTGTACTCACATTATTTAGATAATTATTTAATAAAGCTCTTCAGCGCCTTATTCTCAATATAGTTTATAAACGTTTCTGGCTTACCATTTGAATTAAAAAAATAAATATCTTTTAGAAGTATTTTTAAATCATCAAATTTTATCCAACATACTTCACTTTCAAAACCTGCTCCATCAAAAGGGTTTTTTATCACAGGGGCAATTGCTGCGACATATCGTTTAATTTCTTTCCCTTTTTTGTTATACTGTACATTAATCCTTATTTTATATTTCACCACGTGCGCGTCACTATACCATATATAATCTCGGGCTGGATAAACAAATACATTTATTCCATCATCCAAAACAATCATACTATCTTCACCCCATGAATTAGCAAGGGGTGTTGTTTTCTCTTCACCGTAATAACCCAATATTGGTTTAAGTGTATTATTTGAGATTGAATCGCTGAAATAAGATCCCTGACTTAATGGGAATCTTAATTCTCCTTCATCAAGAGTCATATAATGGTTTGGATCCCAGGCAGAATATAATTTTAATTCCCCACTCATAATATACGGGTGCATAACTGTCCATAAATTTTCATATCTACCCCTAAAACGATTGTTGTACTGCTGTTCACTTTGTTCTCCAGCCCAACCCCAAGATGCCCAAGGCTTTGAATACGGTCTAAATAAAACCGAATCTGCCGATGAAGCGTTCAACTCCAAAATAACCTTTTTACTTAAGGAAATTTTACTTTCCTCTTGACTAATAACATTTAAACAAATTGAACAAATAATAAAGAGGGATAAACTTAAACTTTTCATGTTAGGTTTTTTTGTTAAATATAGATGTTTTTTTTAATCTTTGTTAAAATAATTGTTAAAAGGTAGAAGCAATAGCTAAAACCCAATTTTCTTTCGTTCTATTTGTTGTTGTGCTAGATTGTCTTTTTTAATCAAATAATTTATCGCTTCGAAAACATCATCAAACTGTTTGTTATAGAGGTTTTCTAGTTGTTTCAATTGCTGAGACAAATCTAAATTAGATATTGCGTATTTTCTCATAAAAACAAAAACTCTCATAATTGAAATATTTACTTCAATCGCTTTGTCTGACCTAAGTATTCCGCTTAACATAGCTAACCCTTGTTCTGTAAAAGCATAAGGTAAATATCTAGCACCACCACTTCCTTTTGAGGTGCTAAAATTGCACCTCAAAACATTCCATTCTTCTTTAGAAATCTCAAACATAAAATCAGGTGGAAATCTTTTAAGATTACTTTTCACTGACCTTTTAAGGTATTTTGTTTCAACTTCATATAATTCCGCCAAATCATAATCCAACATTACTCGTTGACCTCTGATTTCATATATTTTCTGTTGTAATATTTCAATTTCCATAAATTGATTTAGGGGCTTAATAATGTATACTTCTTTTAAAGATACAAAATAATATGAAAATTAAAAAGGGGTTTTAGAATTTTTTAGCTTCACTCAAACAAAGAAGTAAATTCAAATTTATTCCCATCAAATAATCCTTTGTCACTCAATTTTAATTCAGGAATTACGAGTAATGCTAAAAAAGAAAGTGTCATATAGGGTGCTTGTAAAGTACTTCCCCATTTTTTACTAAGTTGATCGAGGATCTCGTATTTTTCAGCAATTTTATAGCCATCTTCCGTACTCATTAATCCTGCAACTGGCAAACAAAGGATGGTTTCAATTTCGCCATTTGCAGCAGAAACACCCCCTTTTTGTTCAATTAATAAATTAATTGCCCTAACAATATCTTTATCATTTGTTCCAACCGCTATAATATTGTGACTATCATGCGCAACACTTGATGCCAAAGCTCCTTGTTTTAAACCAACATTTTTTACAAATGCAATCGCTGGAGGAGCTGTATTATATCGATTCACAACCACCATTTTTAAAATGTCTTGAGAAAGATCACCCTCAATTTGATTGTCTACACTTTCAACTTCTGCTATTAATTTTCGAGTAATCAATTGACCGTCTTCAACAGTTATTACTTTGATTTTATTACTTTTTGATTCTACTTTTAAATCAGAAACTGAAATTTTAGAGCAATTAAAATTATTAACGATTTCTGCTTTTACGGATTGAATAGTGGTTTTCCCGTTTTCTGCCACTTTTTCTCCTTGAATATATGTTGCTAGAATCTCGAAGTCGTTCAAATTATTTGTGATGATGAAATCAGCAGGATCATTTACTTGTAAAAGCCCAACATTCATTCCATAATGGAGCACCGGATTTACGCAAGCTGCGCGCAAAACTTTCATTAAATCAACCCCTTTTTTTAAGGCTCGTTTAACCAATAAGTCTATGTGACCAATAACTAGGTCGTTTGGATGCTTGTCGTCTGAGCAAAACATCATATTTTCTGAATGTTCATGCATTAAGTCAATCAGCGCTTCGAAGTTTTTTGCGGCACTTCCTTCACGAATTAGAATTTTCATGCCATACTTCAATTTTTCTAACGCTTCTTCCGATGTAAAACATTCATGATCGGTCGAAATTCCAGCAGCAATGTAATTTTTAGCATCTTCTCCTCTAAGTCCCGGAGCATGCCCGTCAACCACTTTATTGTATTTATGTGCCAATGCTATTTTTTGCATGACCGTTTCATCTTTCGCTAAAACGCCAGGGAAATTCATCATTTCTGTTAAGTAAATAATTTCAGGCATTTTCAGTAATTCATCGATATCTTTCACCCCAATTTCTGCTCCAGCAGTTTCAAAGGGAGTTGCAGGAACACAAGAAGGTGCTCCGAAATAGAATTTAAACGGAACCTTCTTCCCATTTTCTATCATGTATTTTACCCCTTCAACCCCCAGAACATTCCCAATTTCATGTGGATCAGAAATGGTGGCGACTGTACCATGTGGAGATGCTAGACGTGCAAATTCAGAAGGAATAAGCATTGAACTTTCAACATGAACATGAGAATCTATAAAACCAGGCAGAATGTAAAGATCTGAAGAAACATTTTTCTTTTCAATTGAAGTGATAATTCCATCTTCAATAAAAACGATCCCTTTGTAGATGTTCTTGTGCAATACATCAACGATGTTTCCTTCAACTGTAAATTGCATATATCGTAATTATATGACCAAATTAGTGAATTAATCGAAGAGTTCTTTGTTTTTCAAAATTTTCCAAGAAAGCACCGCAAGGATAGCTCCTGAAATCGGCGCCAAGAGATACACCCACAAATGTTCTATATGACCAGAAACAATTGCCGGAGAAATGGAACGAATCGGATTCATAGAGGCTCCAGAAATAGGTCCAGCAAACATTGCTTCTAGTAATACTGCGCCACCTATTGCTATTCCAGCAAACATTCCATGTTCCTTACTCCCTTTTGCAACATGAATAATAATAAACATTAAGAGAAACGTAAGAATAAATTCTAAAACGAAAGATTGCATAGGATCTCCCGCAGGCAAAGTTGAACCAAGTGTTGTATTCGTAGGAAATAAAAATTTTAGTGTAAAACTTGCTAAAAATGCTCCAATTGCTTGACTAAGGACATAAGGAATCACTTCCTTCGCGGGAAATAATTTTGCTACCCAAAAGGCAATTGAGACGGCTGGATTTAAATGGGCACCAGAAATATCTCCAATGGCATAAATCATCGAAGCGACAATTAATCCAAACGTGATTGCCACACCTACGTGTGTGACTGTTCCTCCCGATTGTTGATCGATAATGATTGCTCCAGTTCCGCAAAAAACTAAAGCAAATGTTCCGATAATTTCAGCTAAATACCTTTTCATTCCTCCTTTTTTCAGAATTATAGTATGAAATTTTCGAAACTTTTTCCATTTGAAGTGAGGTGGATTTTGAGAAATTTTTCACAATACATCTTTATCAAATCTCTTGTTGCTCGAAATTCATTCATAATTTCTTCTTCTGTGCCGATTGCTTTTGCCGGATCTGGAAAATTATAATGGAAACGCAAAGCTTTTGAAGGGAAATAAGGACAATTTGTTTCTGCGTTATTACAAACGGTAAGAATTAAATCAAAATCAACTTCAGTATATTCATTTATGTTATTGGATGTATGGGAACTAATATCAATTCCATCTTCCATCATTACTTGTATAGCGTGGGGATTTACGCCATGAGTTTCGATTCCTGCGCTGTAAATAGTTGCTTTTTCTTGCGAGAAAAAACGTAAATAACCTTCTGCCATCTGACTTCTGCAACTATTTCCCGTGCAAAGAACCAGGATATCTTTTACTTTTTTTACCATAATTTTTACAAATAATCTAAGAATTAATTAAAAATGCTTCCCTTGTAATTAGCAACAACCACCGCCCGGCGTGCAGGTATTAGAGTAGGAAATATCTTTTAAATTTACTTTTAATTTTTCCGGAGAAACACCACATTTATCCAATGCCAAACAATTGGTATGCAAGGAAGTAAATACAAATTCCCCCTCTATGAATTCAACACCATACTTGCTAATTGTATCCTTTTGATATTCGATTTCGATTTCTAAATCACCGATTCCTAGTACCGTTTGTGAAAGACCAATAATAGAATCTAATTTATCAGGAGTTAACCGATGATCAAAATCATTTGCTTCCCATAACTGAAAATTCACCACTTTTTCCAAACGAACGGTTCCACCACAATCTATAAAATTTTTAGAGACTTCGCCAACTTCAGTAATATGAAAATGTTTAGGAATATATGTTCCATCAGGAAGCATAAAACGTAATGTGTCAAGTGTATTTAGTTTTGTTTTAAAGTCTGATAATTTCATTTTTTAGTTATTTTAAGTACAACAATTCGTTTTTTTATCTGCAGGGAGCGCGAAAAAAGCAGCAAATTTATTCTTTATTTCTTCCCATTTTTCGGCATTAATACAATAGCAAACACTAGTTCCATCAATGGTTCCTTGAATCAATCCTATTGATTTTAATTCTTTCAAATGTTGAGAAATCGTTGCTTGTGCTAAACCAATTTCAGTCACTAAATCTCCGCAAACACAAGAATCCATTTTGATTAATTCCTGAATAATGGCTATTCGAGCAGGATGAGCTAATACTCTTGCTTGAGTTGCTAAGACGTTTTGCTCAACAGAAAATATCTCTGATTTTGTAAGTCCCATGTTTTATTTATTGCAATATTACGATTAATAAATGAAATAATCCTTTTTTTAAAAATAAATAGGTTGAAAAGATGTTCTATGAAAATAATCGATCTGATTCAAACAGGGCAAAAAAAAATAGGCTGTTCAAACGAACAGCCTATTTAAAAAGTACTATTTTTTAGTGTTATTTTTTCACAACATTGAATTGTGATGAAGTTCCGTTTTCAAGAACAACATTGAAAATATACATTCCTGTTGTCAATGAAGCCATATTAACTTTATATTTTCCGTCTACTAAGTTAATTGTGTTATTCATAACCGTTTTACCAGAAATATCAGTTACGATTAATTTAGCAGAACCTTCTGCTTTCATTGAAACATATACTTCATCTGTTGCTGGATTAGGATACACTTTTCCTTCGATTGTTTTATTTTCTTTTACACCAAGACTTAAAATAGACTCTACTTGAACAGCTATTGCAGGAACATTATCTCCTCCAAAACCAACAAGATTAGTAGAACCATCCGTAATTACAGGTACTAAAGGTTGAGCGTAATGTTTATAATTCATTTCATAATTTAATTTGGTATTATACCCTATGAAAACTTTTTTAGAAGAAGCAGATGCGCAAAATAAGTACCTTGCATCATTTTCTAAAACTATTTCATTATCAAAAGGTTGATAAATGACTGTTTTTTGTAAATTCGATTGTAACCCATCAGGATAGTAGTAGTAACCGATAGCAACGGGGTCACCAATATCAACACTTCCAGCTGCAGGCATATCAGTTGTGTCAACAAATGTACTAAGCACTTTATATGCAGCTACATTAATTGATTGCCCCATCAAAGAATCAACAAGATTGGTCATAGCGCTAAAATAAATACCTCGCGCTGCAATACTATCCGCTTTAGCGTTTCTAAAAAGAATACATGATCCATATTCATTTGTAAAAGTAGCTGGTTGAGTACCTCCTGTTGAAATAGGATAATTAGTAACCGCATCAAGAGGAGCTAAAGAAAATAATGTATCATTTAACTGAAATTCTGTCGTATATACATTATCTGTAGTATCATCATCAGGAGATGTTAAATTAATAGTGTATGACAAAGAATACTTTCCAGCATTTGAGTATGAAGCCAATGACAAAGGAGAAAAAGTAATCATTGCGCTATCTCCAGAAAGAATATCAAACGCAGGAGAGACTTCATTATAAACACTAGAACCACCGAAATCAACATTTGCAGTAACAGTTGCTCCTGTTTGATTTGCACTTCCAAAATTTCTTACTTGAATACCTAAATCAAAGGATAATTCTGCTGCAGTGTTTGAGATAGTTGTAGGATATGAAAATGCAGTTGGTACGATACGGTCTTTTACTAAACTTCCGATATCATTTGCAAAAACATTTTGTTTGTTTCCAATAAAAACAACTACTGGTCCGCTATCCATTGCAGTGATTAAAGCAGCACCGTCCGTATCACTGATAAAAGTAACTGGAATCATAACCGTTGTTCCTTCTGTTCCTCCAGCCATATTAATAAGTCCTGGCTCTCTATTTACAACAATAACACCGATAGCTCCAGCAGTTTGAGCGTTCAAACATTTCACACCAAAAGTACAAGTGTTTCTGTAAATAACCGCAATTTTACCTGTTAAATCATTTGTAAGAGGATCACATCCTTCTTGTGAGATAGGATGTCCTTGTGGGTTTGTACCTGGAGTACCATCTTCTACCAACATTAATTCTGCTGTGATAGCATCTGCAGGATTGTTTAAATTAAGCAGACCCCAACTTGATCCATCTCCATTACTTGTAAAAGAGTATAATCCAGCTACACTCGCAGGAGATTGTGCCGAGAAAATTACTTGAGATGTTGCTACAAAAGATCCTGTAGCGACAACAATCGATAGTATTAATTTTTTCATAGTTAATTATTTTAAAACAAATTTAGATTATTTTTATGTTAATTCCATTAAATAACAGAAGAATTTTAAAAATATAGTTTAAAAAACGCTCTTTGAACGGAAATTTTGTTATTTGTTAAATACTAAACAAGGAAATCGGCTATTCTTTTGAATATGAAAAAATTGGCCCAAAAATAGTTTCTGAAAAAATTTCTTTGCACTCGTCAATAGTTGGACTTAGAGTGATATAATTCATCCCATTTACTGTTTTAGAAGTTTTTCTTTCAATGTTCGAAAAAATAGCTGTTCCAATTTCATAATCAAAATGTTTCACATCTAATTTTTTTCCTGAAAATGTAAAATGACTTGGGGTATAGCCTCCATTTTCATAAAAACAAATTAGATAGGAAGATGCATTTATTTTTTTTAGTACATTCTCAGAATGAGGTCCAATAATTTGCTCTTTATTTCTTAGACCAAAATGATACAATTCTCCTTCCAATTCGCAGGGTAATGAGTCATTTAAAGCAATCCCAAAAATATATCCATTTCGAACGATGTATTTTGAAGATTCTCGAATCGTTTCTCTCGAAATCGAACTATAAATCGTTGAAGTGATCCAAACACCTTGTGCGTCAAATTCATAGAAAGTCTCATTATTATCTGCAGCATAACTTCCAAAGTAATTTTTCTCAACGGCTTGAACTGCTTTCTCTCCAACTGGCAGTGCAGTAGAAAAATCGAAAGAATCTTGACTGAAACCAAAAAAAGAGATTGAAAGAAGCTGTAGTAAACCAAATATTTTCATATCTTCAAGTAAAATTTATGTAAAGATGCAAAAAAGATGGCTTGTAAAAACACCTAATGAAAGTTCAATTGTAGAAGAATTTCGTTCAACGCTCAAAATAGATAGAATTGTTTCGCAATTATTACTTCAAAGAGATATCACAAGCTTCGATGAAGCGCAAGCATTTTTTAGGCCCGACATACAAGGAATTCATGATCCTTTTCTTATGAAAGACATGGATAGAGCAGTTGATAGAATTAACGTAGCTATTTCGAATAATGAAAAAATACTATTGTTTGGGGACTACGATGTAGATGGCACAACTGCGGTTGCACTTATGTATTCTTTTCTAATTGCTGAATATGAAAATATTGAATTTTACATTCCAGATCGTTATTTAGAAGGGTATGGAGTTAGTTTTCTAGGGATAGATTATGCCTCCGAAAATAAATATACATTAATTATCTCACTGGATTGTGGGATTAAATCGAATGACAAGGTTGCCTATGCAAAAGAGAAAGGAATCGATTTTATTGTTTGTGACCACCATAATCCCGGCGAAGAATTACCAGATGGAATTATCTTAGATCCGAAGAGAAAAGATTGTCTTTACCCCTACAAAGAACTGTCGGGATGCGGCGTTGGTTTTAAATTGCTGCAAGGTCTATGTGAAAAAAATAACTGGAACAAAGATAAATTATTCGAATCATTAGATTTAGTAGCGGTGAGCATTGGAGCTGATATTGTGCCTATCACGGGTGAAAATAGAATTTTATGCTACCATGGTATGTTGCGCCTAAATGCAAAACCACGATTGGCTTTTCGTGAATTAGTGACGATAGCAAAACGGCAGTTTCCAGTGACGCTTACAGATGTTGTTTTTATTATCGCTCCGAGAATTAATGCCGCAGGAAGATTACGTTCAGGCAAACATTCTGTTGAATTGATGATTTCGGAAGAATATGATTTAGTAGTCAAAATTGCTAATGAAATTAATAATGATAATTTAGAACGACGAATTCTTGACCAACAAATTACATTCGAGGCTTTAGAGCAAATTGAAAAAGACCCATCTTACAAAAACAGAAAATCTACGATTGTATTTCAAAATGATTGGCACAAAGGGGTGGTAGGAATAGTTGCTTCCCGATTGATTGAAAAACATTTTCGTCCAACGATTGTCTTGACAGAATCAAATGGAATAATTACAGGTTCTGCAAGAACTGTCAATGACTTCGATATTCATGAAGCGTTGATAAAATGCGAGGACCTCTTAGAACAATTCGGGGGACATAAACACGCAGCAGGGATGTCATTACGTCCAGATAATTTAGTGAAATTTCAAGAACGATTCGAAAAAGTAGTTGCTGAAACAATTGCAACTGAAGATTTGACACCAGAAGAAAATGTAGATATCGAGATTTCATTTGATGAAATATTCACGATGGATGAAAATAGAATGAAAATTCCTCGTTTGAAACGAATATTAAACCAATTAGAACCGCACGGACCAGGTAATATGAAACCCGTATTCATGTCGAGGAATGTTTTTAGTACAAGTGTAAAATTACTAAAAGAAGAACATTTAAAAATATCAATGACACAGCCCAATTGCGATGTTGTTATAGAAGGAATAGGATTTAAAATGGCAAATAAAATGGAACTAGTAGCATCAGGAATACCTTTTGACGTGCTGTATACTTTAGAAACCAACGTGTGGAAAGATCGCGAAACTCTGCAATTAAATATTAAGGATATAAGAGCTGTGCTTTAGATTTTTGAACACTAAAATAAAGAATTGAGCTGAATTAAGTCAAAAAAAAGGGTGTTACTCATATACAGCTAAGTAACACCCTTTTTTGACGCATAGTTATAGTAGATAATTATGAAGTAATTGAATAATTGCTTATTAATTTTCTTTCACAAAGATATTTTTAATTCTTTATAAATCAGCTATTTTAGTAAATTATTCTTAAAAAATTAAATTAATAGAATAATAATCTTTATTTTGCTTAAAATTAAGTTAAATTAAGAAATTCATCCTATGAAGTTGCAATTAGACGAAACTGATTTACAGATAATTGACTTATTATCAAAAAACGGGAAAATGGGAAATAAGGAAGTTTCCAATTCAATCGGCTTATCAATAACACCTACATTTGAGAGAATCAGAAGATTGGAAAGAAAAGGAGTTATTAAACGCTATGTTGCTGTAATTGATAAATCAAAAATTGGAAAAGGGTTAAAAGTTTTTTGTCAGGTTTCACTTAAATCTCACAGTTCAGAAATTATTGAAGGATTTGAAAATGCAATTATTCACCTTAGCGAAGTTTCAGCTTGCTATCATATTGCAGGAGATTTTGATTACTCCTTGTATATAGAAGTTGCAGATATGGACGAATATCAAATTTTCTTAAAGAAATCATTAGCCAATATTCCAAATATTGCCAATGTTCAAACAGCGTTTGTAATGAATACGTTGAAGGATTAAATTGATTAAATAAAAAAAGCCATTTATCGGTTGATAAATGGCTTTTCAATTTTATATATTTTTTTCTCAATTTTTTACTAAATATTCTTCAGGCATTTCTCTTGTAAAAGCCGGAATACCTGTTACATCCATCCCTGTGATTAATAAATGAACATCATGAGTTCCTTCATAGGTTAAAACGGATTCTAGATTAGCCATGTGTCTCATCATTGAAAATTCACTAGTGATTCCCATTGCACCATGAATTTGACGAGCTTCTCTTGCGATATTTAAAGCAATTTCACAGTTATTTCTTTTTGCCATAGATATTTGAGCAGAAGTTGCTTTTCCTTCATTTCTTAATTGACCTAAACGAAGTGTCAATAATTGCGCCTTTGTGATTTCTGTAATCATTTCAGCTAATTTCTTTTGTTGTAGTTGAAATGCGCCAATTGGAACCCCAAATTGAGTTCTTTCTTTGCAATAACGAACAGATTGATCGTAGCAATCCATGGCAGCACCTAAAGCACCCCAAGCAATACCAAAACGAGCAGAATCTAGGCAACTCAATGGAGCACCTAAACCACTTCTTCCTGGTAAAATATTAGATTTCGGAACTTTTACATCCACAAAAATCAACTCTCCTGTTGCAGAAGCTCTTAAAGATAATTTGCCATGCATTTCAGGAGTTGAAAAACCTTCCATTCCACGCTCTACAATAATTCCGTATATTCTTCCTGTTTCATCTTTCGCCCAAACTACAGCGATATCTGCAAATGGAGCATTTGAAATCCACATTTTAGCACCATTCAATATCACATTTTCCCCATCGCCAGCATCTCTAAAATTGGTAATCATTCCACCAGGATTTGATCCATGATCTGGTTCGGTTAAACCAAAACAACCCATCATTTCACCAGTTGCTAATTTTGGAAGGTATTTATTTTTATGATCTTCAGAACCATATTTCCAAATAGGGTACATCACTAAAGAACTTTGAACTGAAGCTGTCGATCTTAAACCTGAATCGCAACGTTCCAATTCTTGCATTATTAAACCATATGAAATTTGATCTAAACCTGGCCCACCATATTCTTCTGGAATATAAGGTCCGAAAGCTCCAATTTCGCCTAAACCACTAAGGATATGCATTGGGAAAGTAGCTTTTTCATAATGCTCATCAATAATCGGAGAAACTTCTTTTTTTACCCATGCGCGTGCAGCGTCACGAATCATTTTATGCTCTTCTGTAAGCAAATCATCCATATTGTAGTAATCGGGATGAACGTATAAATCTGTTGCCATAATTATTAGTTTCAAGTATGATAAAGTACAAAAATAATTCTTTTTTTTGTGTTGAAAGAATTATTCCTCAATTTGGTTGTTAACTTTGTGAAAAAAAGCAAGAAATAGTCTTACCTGTGATATTATTTATACAGCAAATATTTGGAAATGGTGAATTTGTTGAAGTTCCAACACATTTGCTGCTACGTCAAAATAATTTGTCACATCAAGTAATTCCGCTAGTTGTGCTATCTTTTGTCATCATCACTTTTGCTAAATTTCAAAATCAATCCATTTTTAATTCATTATTTAAATTAATTTTTGCGAATAAGAATTTTGAGCAAGTGTTGAAGGAAGATCTAAAAATAGGATCTTCAGGATCCGTTGCTTTAATAATCAATTATTTTTTAATCGTTTCGACGTGTGTTTTTTTAAGTATTGATTCAAAATTCGATGTAACAACTGGACAAGCAATTTTAATTTCCGCAGGAATTCCAGCAGCAGTTTTTACTTTTCAAATCATCAGCTTATGGTTGATCGGCGCCATCACAAAAGAAATGAAGATGGTCACCACTCCTTTATTAGAAACAACAGTCATTATTGAATTAATAGGTTTTTTACTTTTTTTCTTAGCGCTAATTTGGGTGCTTAACCCCCGATATGCGCATTATTTTCTGCTAACCTTTGGTGTTATTCTTTGTTTGGGCTTTTTAATAAGATTTTTTAAAAGTCTTTATTCAGTTTTAAGAAAGGGAGTATCATGGTATTATATTATTTTGTACTTTTGCACTCTTGAAATTTTACCCTTTGTCATAGTTTATTACTATGCATCGAAAAATTTCAGTGATTATTTTTGATTTTTGATTTAAATTATTAGACATTGGCTATTAGAACAATTTTGGTTTCTCAACCAAAACCGGAAGGTGAAAAATCACCATATTTTGATTTAGCGGAGAAGTATAAGTTGAAAATTGATTTCAGACCTTTTATACTTGTCGAAGGAATTAACGCGCAAGAATTTAGAACTCAACGTGTAAATATTCCTGAGCATACAGCTATTATTTTGACATCAAAAGCTGCTATTGATCATTTTTTTAGAATGGCAGAAGAAATTAGATTTACGGTTCCTGATACGATGAAATATTTTTGTATTTCTGAAGCGATAGCGTACTATCTTCAAAAATATGTTAGTTATAGAAAACGAAAAATTTTCTTTGGAAAACAGACAATTGAAGAATTGATGGATGTAATGAAAAAGCATAAGAAAGAGAAATTTTTATTGCCTTGTACAGATATATTGCGTGACAAAATTCCGGAAACGTTAGAATTACATAATATTCCATTCACAAAAGCTACTTTATATAGAACAGTTGCTTCTGATTTATCTGATTTAGAAGATGTTTCTTATGACATGTTAGTCTTTTTTAGTCCCGGAGGAATCGAGTCATTATTTAAAAATTTCCCGGATTTTAAGCAAAATAATACTGCTATTGCTGCTTTTGGACCAACAACTGCAAATGCGGTTATTAAAAATAATTTACGCCTAGATGTGCATGCTCCAATGCCAAATGCTCCTTCGATGACTGCAGCAATTGAACTATTTGTAAAAGAATCTTTGAAAAAGAAATAAAAACACATACATAAAATTCTAAGAAGCGATTGCAAATTAAAGTAATCGCTTTTTGTTTTTGGATAATTTGCATGCTATTTGCATCCGATTGAAAAAAGAAGAATAAATTAATTTATGAATCCCTATTTTTGCAGCGTCTTAGATTATCTGAGATTTGTTTTTTATGGATACAATTTCTCTCGGGTTTACAGGTTTGTTTTTATTGACATTCCTTTCAGCAACGATTTTACCGATTTTGTCTGAAGCCTTTTTAGTAGCAATGCTAGCAAAGGATTTTGACCCAATGACCTGTTTAACCATCGCAACTATCGGCAATAGTTTAGGAGGAATTACAAACTATGGTATTGGAAAATTGGGAAACCCAAAATGGTTACAAAAATTGGGAATCAATGAATTGAAACTGCAGAAATATAATAGGAACATTGCAAAATATGGAAGTTGGTTAGCATTGCTTTCTTGGATACCATTAATTGGAGATCCTTTAGTGATTGGCTTAGGATTTTTTAGAGTGTCGTTTACAAAGGTCCTTATTTTACTTGTTTTGGGAAAGTTTCTTCGGTATTTACTAATTGTGGGGTTTTATTTATAATTTTATTAAAAAATAACACCTTAATTAATTGCTTTAGAACGACGAATCTACAGAGTTAAATAATACCTCCTTCTGATCTTGCCTTCGCACTATATTTCTACTTATATTTATAGGCAATAAAAAGGTGTAATGAATAAAATCAAGATACGTTGATTTCAATTAGTGATTTGTTCATTAGTCACTCGATAAATTAATTTTATGGCGAAACTTTGTTTAGTTCCTACTCCGATTGGAAATTTAGAAGATATTACTTTAAGATCTTTAAGGATTTTAAAAGAAGCGGACATTATTTTTGCCGAGGACACGCGTGTCACAAAAAAATTATTAAATCATTTTGAAATTAGTGCGCACGTATTACCATTTCATTCACACAATGAGCATAAAGCATTAAGTTCAACTATAGATAAGATAAAAAGTTGTTCTTTAGCTGTGTTAGTATCAGATGCTGGGACTCCTGGCATTTCAGATCCCGGATTTTTATTATCCAGAGAGTGCGTTGCTGAAGGAATTGATGTAGAGTGTTTACCTGGACCAACCGCTTTTGTTCCTGCATTGGTGGCTAGTGGTTTTCCGTGCGATCGTTTTTGTTTTGAAGGGTTTCTTCCGCATAAAAAAGGAAGACAAACGAAATTGATTGCAATCGAAAAAGAAGACAGAACCATTGTTTTATATGAATCACCACATCGTTTGGTGAAATGTTTAGCGCAAATTGAAGAATTTATGGGTTCTGAAAGAAAAGTGTGTGTGGTTCGAGAACTTACAAAAATTTATGAAGAATATAAAAGAGGAACTTGTAAGGAAGTGAAGGAATACTATGAACTGCACCCGCCAAAAGGGGAAATCGTGATCATTATTGAAGGAAAAAATGGAAAAAATTAATACTGAAGCAGTAGTTCTCATTCAGAAAGGGAAAGCTCAAAAGGCTTTTGAAATAAGAAAAATCCAACTAGTAGAGCCAAATGATAATGAAGTATTAATTGAAGTCGAATCCTTTGGACTGAATTATGCAGATGTTATGGCTAGAAATGGATTATACCGAGAAGCCCCACCCTTCCCGTGCGTGATTGGCTATGAAGTTGTTGGAAAAGTCACAAAAGTGGGTTCAAAAGTTTCGAGTGATTGGCTTGGAAAAAGAGTCGTTGGTTTTTGTCGCTTTGGCGGATATGCTAGACACGTGGTTACGAGTGAAACCGCTATTGTCGAAATTGAAGACATGAATGCTGGCGATGCTTTGTCTTTATGTACACAATCAGTTACGGCTTACTATATGGCCAATTTTATTTCACCAATACGCGCTGGAGATCATGTTTTAATTCATGCAGCTGCAGGTGGTGTTGGAACTATTTTAATACAATTAGCAAAAAAAATGGGTGCGGTTGTGTATGCTAAAATAGGTTCAGAATTGAAACATGATTTAGTAAAATCATTGGGGGCAGATTTTGTAATTAATTACAAACAAAGTGATTATGTAAAACAAATGGAACACTATTTAAATGGAGCCCGTTTGGACATCAGTTATAATCCAATCGCAGGTGCAACATTCAAAAAAGATTTCAAGTTGTTGGGCTCAGGAGGAAGATTACTACTTTTTGGGGGAGCAGAAATGTCGGGAACAAAATGGGGTATTTTATCGACGTTAAATTTTGTTCGAAAAATGGGAATGGTCATTCCAATTGGATTAATGATGAGGTCAAAAAGTGTTTTGGGCGTAAACATGTTGAAAATCGCCGATAATAAACCGCAAATTATGACGCATTGTCTGCAGCAAGTTGTTCAATTGTATAAGGCGGGAGAAATAGTTCCTCAAATTGGGGGTAATTATCCAGTATCTGAAATTGCGAAAGCACATGAAGAGCTAGAAAGTGGAACAACAATTGGGAAATTAGCAATTCATTGGTGATACAACTCTTTTTTCTTCAACTTCATCTCTAAGGCAATAAAAGCTGCGCAGAATCCCCAAATAGGAACAGCCGCTTTATCAGTATCTAAGAAATTGTTTAGAAAGGCATGCACAAAATAGGTTGTTAATGATAATATCATGGCAAGAATCAAAGTCTTCATCTCTTTTTCCTGATCAGGCCATTGAAGGTAGAGATGAATTCCTTTGTAAAATATAGCAGAAACTATTAGCAGCATTGCAATTAATCCCAAAAATCCCATTTCAGCCATAGGTCCGAGAAATTCACTGTGTGCATTTCCTCCATCACCAAAATTTGTCGAGATGATTGTTAAGTTCTCAGGTCTTTGAAAACGGGCATATTCATTTGCGTAGGTTCCTGGTCCATAACCAAAAATGGGTCTATCTTGAAACATACTTATTGCACAGGACCACCTATTTAATCGCTCTAAATTAGAAGCATCTGTGGTAACATTGGTGGCGCTTTCTAATTTTTTTCCAAAATCTTCTGTGGTGTGTTCGGACTTATTTCGAGACAGATTTATTTGAATAGAATCCCAAGAAAAATACAGTAGAGTTCCAACCACGGCAACAGTTCCTGCAATCAGAGTAAATTTAATTCTAAAATGAATTAATCCCCACACACCGATAGCGGCAAAAACACTTAACCATGCAGCGCGTGTATATGAAAAGTAGAGTCCAACTATATTTAAAGCGATAAAGCTTAACAATATCGCTTGAATAAGAGGAGAATGTTTTTTTGAGAAGTATACTCCAAAAACCATAGGAACAGTAAAGGCAACCATAGCCCCATAAATCGTATGATCTTTAAAAAAAGGAAACATTACCCAATGACCTTCTTGTTCACCAAAACCATACGATGCATGAACGATTAATGTATACAAAATAGCAATCATCATCCCAATAATATATAGCCAGAGAAATATTCGAATATTTTTTTCCTTGTTAAAAACAACGGGACCATATAACAATAAAGGCACCATAAACCACAAGCGAGAAAGTAAAAACTTAAAGGAAATAAGAGGGGAAGAACTAGTTATTGAAGTAATAAAAATCCAAAGAATATAAAAGCAAACAGTCCAAATGATTGGGTTTTTCCATATGCCAGCGGGGAAAATCTGTTTTTTACTATTCATCATCAGTAATAGAAGCATCATTCCAAACAAGATTGGCTCAGTGGGAATGTATAATCCAAAACTTTGTGTGTATTCTTCTATATTAATCGACAAAGGTGTAAAAAAGGCAATGGCAAGAAATGTTTTATCTGTGTAGTAAATAGCGAAGTAAACAGCAAGAATTCCAAGGGAAGCAAGTGAAAAATAGGCTTGATCATTCCAAACGAAATACAAGGTTAACAAAACGTAAAGTACGCCTAATAAAAGAAGAGATTTATTATTTTTAAACAAAATTTAAGCTTGTTTTTTCAATTCTTTGAATCGCTCATTAATCAATAGAAGGAAGACCATAAAAATAAATGTTCCCAATGTTGCTAGTAGAACGATAATCATGCGTTTTGGCTTGTCTTTTTTGTCTGCAACAACAGCTCGTTCCACAATAAATTTATGGGTGAAATTGGTATATGCATCTGATTCTGCTTGTTCGTACGAGTCTAAAAATTTCTCTAATTTGATAATTTTTTCATCTCGCATTTGTTCTAATCCATCGAATTTAGAACCATATTTTAGGTTGACATCAATTTGCTGTTTTAAGAAATCTCGGTCTTGTGCAGATTTTGCTTCAACAAAAGCCGTAAATAAATTTGCTCTTCCCTCTAAAGAAACAACCCCTTTATCAGCTAAAGTATCTAATTGAGTTAGAATTGTTTTTAGATCTTGATCCAATAAATCTCTCTTCCGTTTGTTGATTTCAAAAGCAGGCACCGTTCTTTCAGCAATCATACTGTTTTTTACTGTATCAATTAAATCAACAATTTTATTAGCAATTTCTGCCGCCAACTCCGGTTTTTCATCCAAAACATCAATAGAAATTGAGCCATACCTCGTTCGTACAAAGCTAATATGACCTTCATATTCTTTTAGTAGTTTAAAATATTTATTTTCTTCAGTGGAATCAATTCCATAATGCTCCATTAATCCGAATTGATGAATTACAAGATCGCGAATTCTAGAAGATTGCAGTATTTGAACCAATTGTTCTGCCTGTTCTTCTTCACCAAAATCCATTGAAGAAGCTTTTGCATTCCGTTGTTCTGAAAAAGAAACAGAACTAGTTGCTGCAGGAAAAACGATTGCTGTCGAAAGAAACAGAGGTTTCATTAGGAGTGCAGCAATTAAAGATAACACAGCAGCAATAGTAGTAACCATCAAAATTGGTTTGCGTTTTTTCCAAATAAAAAGCAGTAGGTTTTGTCTTTCTTGCTCTATTTCCGTATGTTCAATTTCCATTATTATCTAACTTTTAGTGCGCGAATTTAAGGTATTATTTTGTTTTTCAATCAGATTTTTGAAGGAACAAAAAATGAACGCCCAATTAATTTTAAAATTGATCTCAAAAAGATTATTCCAAATGAACGTGTTTTTCTGTAAAAAAGTGTCTTTACTAGGTAAATAAAAATTCCACTTACTACATTTCTACTCTTTTCACAGAGAATTAATCACCATTCCCACTAAAAATCATAAAACGAGGATAAAATAATTAGCAAATTGTTATATTTGAAACATCATAGGGAGTGTTTTTCCCATAAACTGTTTATTGTATAATGAGTCATTTTGAAAATTCACTTTCTTTTGCGCAACAAATGGATGCAAAAGATCCTTTGAAATCCTTTAGAGATCGATTTAATATCCCTAATTTTCATGAAAAACAAATTCGGTACTTTACTGGAAATTCATTGGGATTGCAACCAAAATCTACGAAGGATTATATTCTTGAAGAATTAGACGCATGGTCAACCTATGGGGTAGAAGCACATTTTCTAGCGAAAAAACCTTGGTTTTCTTACCATGAAAATTTAACAAATAAAGTCGCTGAAGTGGTTGGTGCTTTGCCAATTGAAGTGGTTGTTACTCATTCTTTAACAACGAATTTGCATTTATTGATGGTGTCGTTTTATCGTCCAGTTGGGAAGCGTACAAAATTAATATGTGAAGCAAAAGCGTTTCCAAGCGACCAATATGCATTAGAATCTCAAGTGAAATTTCATGGGTTAAATTTGAAAGAGAATTTAATAGAAATTTCTCCAAGAGCAGGTGAACATTTGATTCGTGAAGAAGATATTTTAGCCAAAATTGCAGAAGTGGGAGATGAATTGGCGTTGGTAATGATCGGCGGAGTAAATTATTATTCAGGACAATTATTCGATATGCAAGCAATTACCCAAGCGACTCATAAAGTGGGAGCGATTGCAGGCTTTGATTTAGCGCATGCTGCGGGAAATATCAATTTAAAACTTCATGAGTGGGGAGTAGATTTTGCCTCTTGGTGCAGTTATAAATATTTAAATTCATCTCCGGGAGGTGTTTCGGGTATGTTTATTCATGAGCGTCATGCTAACTCTCCGCAACTTCCTCGTTTTGCTGGTTGGTGGGGTCATGAAAAAGAAACGCGATTTTTAATGGAGCCAGGATTTAAACCAATGCAAGGAGCAGAAGGTTGGCAATTAAGTAATGCTCCAATTTTAGGAATGGCTGCACATAATGCTTCTCTGGATGTTTTCATGGAGGCTGGGATGGATCGAATCGGTGAAAAAAGAGATTTATTGACCGCTTATTTAGAGTTTATTGTAGATGAAATTTCGGATAGAAATAAGGAAAAATGTTCTTTTGAAATCATTACTCCGCGAGAAAAAACGAAAAGAGGAGCACAATTATCAATTTTAGTGCATGGAAAAGCAAGAGAATTATTTGACACGTTGACAAATGAAGGCGTGATTTCTGATTGGAGAGAGCCAAATGTTATTCGAGTTGCTCCTGCGCCACTATATAACACCTTTGAAGACGTTTATTACTTCGGTCAAATATTAGAAAAAGCTATTTAAATAGATGTTAGATGATAGACATTAAACTGATGAATAGGTGTTATTAATCATGACGCATCAGTCTAAAATTTTCCAAAGCGAAGGATCATTGTCTAAATATCTAAAGTCTAAAAAAACAGAATTATGAAAAAAATAGGAATTGTAGGTTCAGGATTAGTAGGAAGTTTGCAGGCTATCTTGATGGCTAAAAAAGGGTATGATGTAACCGTCTTCGAAAATAGACCGGATTTACGTAAAGCGAAATTATTAGCAGGAAAATCAATAAATTTGGCGCTTTCTGACCGAGGATTAAAAGCCTTGAGAGAAGCTGGAATTGAAGAAGACATCAAAGCTATTTCGATTCCAATGTACAAACGTTGTATGCACGCTTTAGACGGGACATTGTCTTACCAACAATATGGAAAAGACGATCAAGCGATTTATTCAGTTCCCAGAGGTGAATTAAATCAAAAGTTGATGAATTTGGCAGACAATTATCCATCCATCAAATATAATTTTAATAGAAAATGCAAGGATGTTGATTTGAAATCAAACACATTGATTTTTGAAAACAGTGTAACACAGGAAGAGGAAAATCATACTTTTGATACCATTTTTGCTACGGATGGTTCTTTTTCAGCGGTTCGTTTTAGAATGCAAAAATCACCTATGTTTGATTATTCTCAAAAATATTTAGACCATGGGTACAAAGAATTAGTAATTCCTGCAAATGAAGATGGTTCTCATAAATTAGATAAAAATTGTCTACATATTTGGCCAAGAGGAGAGTTCATGATGATTGCATTAGCAAATTTAGATGGTAGTTTTACGTGTACATTGTTCTTTCCTATGTTTGGAGAGAAATCTTTTGATACAATAAATACAAAAGAGAAAGTGAGCGCTTTTTTCAAAGAAACATTTATCGACACTATTCCTTTAATGCCAACATTATTAGATGATTACATGAAAAATCCAACATCCACACTAGTGATGGTGAGATGCAGCCCATGGAATTATGAAGACAAAATTTTATTACTAGGTGATTCTGCGCATGCAACCGTTCCTTTTTATGGCCAAGGAATGAATTGTGGCTTCGAAGATTGTACTGTTTTCCAAGAAATGTTGGAAGAATCAAATGGTAATTGGGAAGGGCTTTTAAGTGCATATTCGAAGGAAAGAGTGAAAGACGGAAATGCAATTATTGATTTATCACTAAGAAATTACGTGGAAATGAGAGATTTAACAGGAAATAAAGACTTTTTACTCCGAAAAAAAATAGAGGGTAAATTCAGTGCTCTGTATCCAGATAAGTGGATTCCATTGTATTCTCAAGTTACTTTCAGTCATATTCGTTATCATACCGTTTTTCAAAATGGAATTGATCAAGATGCTATTATGGAAGAAGTTATGAGTATTTCAAATATTCATGAAAATTGGGATAATCAAGAAGTGATGGATAAAATGTTATCTTTAGTTTAAGAAAGACATTAATAGTAGATATTTAGATGTTAGATAGTAGACTGATTTCTTTGAAAATCACATTAAAAAGGTTTATTTTAAATAATTGAATTTATAGTTGACTAAAGGATTTAACAAAATGTATCAGTCTTTGAGCAGAGTGGTCTAATTTCTAATAGTTTAGAATCTAGAAAAAATGGAAAAAATACAAAACTTTATCAACGGAAAATATGTTGCTCCAATTGGGGATTCATATATAGATAATATGGAACCTGCAACGGGAAAAGTATATTGTTTAATTCCTGATTCAGACGAAAGAGATGTCGAATTGGCTGTTGAGGCTGCTGAAAAAGCATTTCCTATTTGGTCTAAAATGACTACGGAAGAAAGAAGTAAGATTCTGGTAAAATTTTCAGAAGGAATTGAGCGCAGAATGGATGAATTTGTTCAGGCAGAATCGAGAGATAACGGGAAACCTGTTTCTCTTGCGGCGCATGTTGATATTCCTCGTTCTGTTTCTAACTTCCATTTTTTTGCAACTGCAATTACTCATTTTTCTTCTGAATCACATTATATGGAAGGAGAAGGAATTAATTATACGCTGAGAAAACCAATTGGTATTGTTGGATGTATTTCTCCATGGAATTTACCTTTGTATTTATTTTCATGGAAAATTGCGCCTGCTTTGGCTGCAGGAAATTGCGTCGTTTCAAAACCATCTGAAATAACTCCTTACACCGCTTATTTATTAGGGAAAATTGCGCAAGAAGCGGGAATTCCTGCTGGAGTGTTAAATATCTTGCATGGCTTAGGTCACAAAGTGGGAGATGCTATTGTAAAACATAAAAAAATCAAAGCCATTTCTTTTACAGGAGGTTCAAAAACAGGCGAATATTTAGCGAGAACGGCTGCTCCCATGTTCAAGAAATTATCTTTAGAATTAGGGGGGAAAAATCCAGTTATTATTTTTGCTGATTGTGATTTTGACGACATGTTGAGCACTACTATTCGTTCCTCATTTGCGAATCAAGGTCAGATTTGTTTGTGCGGATCTCGCATTTTCATTGAGCGACCTATTTATGAAAAATTTAAAACTGCGTTTGTAGAAAAAGTAAATCGAACAGTTGTTTCTTTCCCTACAGATCCAAATGCTAGAATGGGCGCACTCGTTTCATTGCCTCATTTAGAAAAAGTTCTATCCTATGTCGAATTAGCGAAACAAGAAGGAGGTAAGGTCTTGACTGGTGGCACGAGGGTTCATCTCGAAGCGCCTTATAATGAAGGATATTATATGCGGCCGACGGTTATTGAAGGATTAAGCTATGATTGCAGGACGAACCAAGAAGAAATTTTCGGACCTGTGGTTACCATAACTCCATTCGATACAGAAGAAGAGGTTTTAATGATGGCAAACTCAACCGAATATGGTTTACAAACTACACTTTGGACTTCTGATTTAAAACGAGCACATCGAATTGCAGACGAGGCACAATCTGGAATTGTGTGGATCAACTCTTGGATGGTGAGAGATCTTAGAACACCTTTTGGAGGAATGAAGGCTTCAGGTGTTGGACGAGAAGGAGGACTGGAGGCATTGCGATTTTTTACAGAACCTAAAAATGTATTTATCAAATATTAACCTGAGTTCAGCTTATTTGTTCTTCAACCAACGAGGTAAAATAATCGCGCCAATAAATAGATACGGGAAATAGGAAATCAATCGCCACAGAATCGCTAATCCAGCTATCAGAATCACTGAGGTTGAAAAAGAGGACATCAGTTCTCCAAAAGCATATTCAGCAACTCCACTTCCGCCAGGAGTTGGGCTGACCATCATCAGCAACCATAGGATAAATTGTTTTCCTAAGATTTGGAGGTTATTTAGTAAATTTAGGTTGAAAAATGCGTTTAAAATACAGTTAATCACTAAATATCTGCAGAGCCAACTCCCAATTGTTGCCAAAAATGTCCAAAGCCAAAAATGAAAAGGTTCACTTTTGAATTCGTAGGATGCTATTTCAATTTCTTGTCCGGTCTTTATGCCTTTCTCTCTCCATTTTTTTAGAAACGGTAAACGAAAAATACCTGCCAAAACTTTAGTTGCTAATGTAGGAAAAAGAAAAAGACATGAAAATAAGAAAAAGCACAGTGCTATTTTTGAAGAATAACCAATCCAAAACACCCACTTTACAGGAGTTGCTCCTGAAAAGTTTGCAGGAAATAAAAAATCTTGCGTTATAAAAATAAAAATAATTGGAATAAATAAAAGATAAAATAAATTATCCATGAACGCGGTAACAATAACCATTGCAGTTGATCGACCTAAAGGAATTTTCTCTCGATGTAAAATAAACATTGCGACAGAAGCTCCACTCATAACGCCAGGTGCTAATGCAGAAGCAAATTCCCAAAGCATAATAACATTAAAACCGTTTTTCCATGTTAGCCCTCCTTTCGCAAGAAGCTTAATTCGAACAATGTAAAAAAAATCTCTTCCAATCATGAAAAAAATGGCGGCTAATAACCATAAAAAGGAACTGGCAGTCCAATTAATTGAAGCTAAGGTGTCCGATAATGTTTCGATTTTATAATTAGACCCTGCTTGCTTTTTAAAATCAGAAATGGCGGACAAATTTGGCGCATTTGAGGAATTATTCCCCATCCAGACATAATCTCCTTTACCATTTTCTACAGGAATCATTTGTTGTTGATTCAAGCTTTTGTAGATCATCCAAGTAGCAATGGCAAGACCGATTGAAATAGCCAACCAAATTTTCCACCAACTGAATGCTTTTTTGATTACATCATCTTGAACATCAAATTTTTGACCCATTTTAATACGGTTTTGCAGTCAATTTAATGTCAATTTCCCAATTCGCTCGAACTTTAGTTATCTCAGAAAAAGTGAGTAATTTTTCAGGAAAATAGTTCAATATTCTATTCCCAGTATCCCATTTCCCATTTTTATTTTCATCTATTATTACCTTAAAAGAATAATCACCTGGGACTAATTGTTCTATTAATATTGCTTTTTTATCGTGTAAAGGAATTGATCGAATTGTTTTTTCTCCCAACATAACTTCTACAACAATAGGTTCTGAATAAGCACTTGCATCCAATTTTATAGTCCCAAAATCAGTATCTTTTTTTAGCTGAAAATTTAATTTTACTGAATCTTTCAAAGTGGTTGAAACTGTTTTAATTGCATTTGGAAGTAAATTGAATTCGACAGCTTTTATTTTATTTTTTGTAAAAAGTATGAATAATTGATTTCTTTTAAAAAGAATTTTATTGTATGAAATATTTGTAGAATCTACTGCATTTACCAACGTAAAAAGAGTCGTGTCAAATTCAGTTATAATATCTGAAAATGAAATTGTCAAGGTGTCTGTAGGGAAAAGAAAGCTATCAATTAAATTATTTGAAAAGCTCAATTTCCCTTCCTTTTCTTTTTTTAATAAACGAAGTGAAATGGTGTCCGTAAATAACTCTGAAGTAGCACTAAATACAACATTCGCACTATCGCCTGAATGGTAGAAAAAACGTAAAGAATCTGAAGATATTAATTCAAATTGTTTTTTGTCAAGTGGACTATTATTCAAGGAAAACTTAGAATTTATAAGCGATTGAGTTGAACCAATTAAGTACATCCCCGGTGCTTTGAAGGTAATACTATTCAACCTGGGCTTTACTTCTGGCTTGAATAATCTAAGAGGAATAGAATCTAAAAGTAAAGAATTTGAATCCAAAACTGAAGGAGTGAGAATGATTTTCTCTTTTTTAAAAGCGACTTTTTCATCTAATTGAAGTAACATATCTTTATTCGTGTCTTCAAATGCAAGAATTGAAAATTCACCTTCTTTTAAATGCGCAAATTTTGCTAGCCCTTGTTCATCTGTTTTCACAAAATAAGTGGGACGTACAGAATCTGTAGCTCCTTCGTATAAACCGACCAAACAATTTTTCTTGGGTTGATTCGACAAAGCATCAATTACTTTTACATGATATGAAATGGAATCAATAAAGTTACCGGTAGAAAAAACATATTGCATCAAGGAATCATTTCCCTCGGTTAGATCTTGAATGGTCCCGTTCAAATAAATGGTATACGTAGTATTGTTTTTTAACGTATCATTCCATGAAATGTATACCGTTTTCCTCGATAATTTAGTATCCAGTTTTGCATGGGGAGGAATAATCACTATTGTTTCTTCGGGATTATTCAATTTAACGTATTCAGAAAAGGGGATTTTTATAACAGAGGTGGTAAAATTAGTGGAACCATTTTCTGGATTCATTTTAGATGCGATTGGAATCGGCGCGATGATATCTTTTTCGCCACCTGTCAAAGTTCCAACTTGTGCACATGAATGAATTAAAAAAAGAAGACCAACAATTATAAACGTTCTGAAAGCCATGTGCACAATTGAGTTAAATAGAATTTATCGGTTCCATCAAAATCGTTTAGCTGCTTACTGTCAACATCCAAAACGCCAATGACAATCCCATTTTTGAGCAAAGGAACAACAATTTCGCTTTTTGACAATGAACTGCAGGAAATATGTCCTGGAAATTGCTCTACATCTGGTACTAAAAGTGTTTCAGAATTTGCCCAAGCCTGCCCACAAACACCTCGACCCAATTTTATGCGTGTACAAGCAACTGGACCTTGAAAGGGGCCTAGCACTAATTCATTGTCTTGCACCATATAAAATCCAACCCAAAAAAAGCCAAAAGCTTCTTTCAAAGCCGCCGCAGTATTGGCTAAATTGGCTACGCTATCGGTTTCTCCTTGAACTAAGGCATAAATTTGGGGAATTAAATTAATATATAATTCCTCTTTGGTATTTCCAACTATTTCCAAATCTTCTGCCATGCGATTATTTTACAACAAAATTGCTTTTTTTCTATCTAATTTGCAATGTTTTGCGGAGATTGTTTGTGTAATTAAAAAATCTTATTATTCTTGCAGTAATTCAACTATTTGATTAAATTAGATAGGAATATTCGACTGTTATTTTCTTAAATCGGATGATTATCTCAGGAAAAGCGGTAGATGTTGGTTCAAAGAATTAAAAAATAAGAATACTAGTAACAGGAGATAATTGAAGTGAAAATGGGATAAAATAAATAAAGTCAAGTAATAAATAACAAAATAGTCATCCAATTGAAAGTATGTTAGAAAAAATAAACCTAGAGAAAGTATTGTTCTTAGATATAGAAACAGCGCCTCAAACCTATAAATATGATGATCTCGATTCGTCAAAAAAGCATTTATTTGAATCCAAAACAAGATTCATGCACAATGAAGAAAAGTCGTATGAAATGATATACGGTGAAAGATCGAGCATTTATGCTGAGTTTGGAAAAATTATTTGCATTTCCGTTGGCTTTGTGCATACCACATCAACGGGATCAAAGCAGATTCGATTAAAATCTTTCTATCATGATGATGAAGAAACATTATTGCGTCAATTCATTTCCTTGCTTGATGATCGATACAACACCTTGCAACATATTTTATGTGGACACAATGCAAAAGAGTTTGATTTCCCTTATATCTGTCGCAGAATGCTTGTAAATGGATTGAAACTCCCCGTTGTATTAGATATTGCTGGAAAAAAACCATGGGAAGTCCCTCATTTAGACACCATGGAATTATGGAAGTTTGGCGATTATAAATCCTACACGTCACTTCCATTACTTTGTAATATTTTTAATATCCCCACTCCAAAAGATGATATTTCTGGTGCTGATGTTGCCCGCGTTTATTATGAAGAAAATGATTTGGAAAGAATAAAAGTGTATTGTGAAAAAGATGTTGTGGCACTTATTCAAGTGTTTTTAAAAATGAAAGGAGATGCGCTCGTTCATGAAGATGAAGTGGTTTATTCGAAGTGAAATTTTTAAAATATTTTGCAATTTTCCATTTCATTAACACTATTTTTGTAGCATGAGTGTAAAAAAAGGCATCGCTATTCTTGGATCAACAGGATCTATTGGAACTCAAGCTTTAGAAGTTATTGAATCATATCCAGAAATTTTTGATTTACAGGTAATTACAGCGTATTCAAATGCAGATTTATTAATTGCGCAGGCGATTCAATTTCAACCCAATGCAGTAGTAATTGTCAACGAAAAACTGTATGACAAAGTGAAATTAGCGCTGGAAAAGCATGATATTACGGTTTATACAGGAGAAGCTGCTTTATCGCAAGTAGTAGAATATAATGAAGTGCACACCGTTTTAACAGCTTTGGTTGGATATGCAGGGTTAAAACCTACAATTGCAGCTATTCGCGCCAGAAAAACGATTGCTCTTGCGAACAAAGAAACCTTGGTGTGCGCTGGAGAGTTGGTCACAAAGTTGGCGCGAGAATATGGGGTCAATATTTACCCTGTCGACTCTGAACATTCAGCGATTTTCCAATGCTTGGTGGGAGAATTTGAAAATAAGATTGAAAAAATATACCTCACGGCTTCCGGAGGACCATTCCGAGGTTGGTCGACTGAGCAATTAAAAGACGTTACTTTAGCGCAAGCTTTAAAACATCCAAATTGGGCAATGGGAGCAAAAATCACCATTGATTCTGCTTCAATGATGAACAAAGGATTAGAAGTAATCGAAGCAAAATGGTTGTTTAACTTGAAAGCAGAACAAATCGATGTAATTGTGCACCCTCAATCAATTGTTCATTCTTTGGTGCAGTTTGAAGATGGTAGTATGAAAGCGCAAATGGGGTTGCCAGATATGAAATTACCCATACAATTTGCTCTTACGTATCCAGCGCGTTTAAAAACAGATTTTCCACGATTTAACTTCATGGATTATCCTCAATTAACATTTGAAAAAGCGGATAAAGAAACCTTTAAAAATCTAGATTTGGCTTATAAAGCGATGGAGATGGAAGGGACCGCTGCTTGTATTTTAAACGCAGCAAATGAAATAGCTGTAGACGCTTTTTTAAAAGAGAAAATTAGTTTCCTAGATATTTCTCGGATCAATGAAGAAACATTGAATAATTGTCTTTGTAAAGATAATCCAGCGTATGAAGATTACGTAGCAAGTGATGAAGAGGCAAGAGAATATGCCAGCAACTTGGTTAAGTTAATTGTGCGCTAACCGTTTTCTTCTAATTCATCTTGCATCTTTCAGTTTGGATTTATTTTCTCACGGGCTCATTTTTTATTGATTGATATAGCATTTTATCTTTATTTCACTTTAAAATCATAAAAATGATTAAAAAGTTAAGAGAAAATGGTTATTATTCCGTTAACTCATTTTTTTGGGTTAATTTTGTGTCACTTTTTAAATAAAATATAATTAGCTATGGCTGAAGTAATGCAAGATCTTGGTATACAAGAAATTTTAGCTCAATTTGAAATTGAGGAAATTAATAATGGAGCTTCTTTAGGAATTAAATGGTTTAAGACAAGAGGAGAAAGAATAGATTCATATTCTCCTGTTGATGGAAAATTAATTGCATCTGTAAATTCTGCAACTGAAGCTGATTACGAGGCTGCTGTTTTAAAAGCTACTGAAGCATTTAAAATTTGGAGAACGGTTCCAGCTCCAAAAAGAGGAGATATTGTTCGCCAACTTGCAGATCGTTTGCGTTTTTACAAAGATTCTTTAGGTAAATTGGTTTCCTATGAAATGGGTAAATCTTTACAAGAAGGTCTAGGAGAGGTTCAAGAAATGATCGATATCTGTGATTTTGCTGTTGGGTTATCTCGTCAATTATATGGTTTAACAATGCACTCTGAGCGCCCAGGTCATAGAATGTACGAACAATATCACCCAATCGGAATAGTAGGAATTATTTCTGCGTTCAATTTCCCTGTTGCGGTTTGGAATTGGAATACTGCTTTGGCATGGATTTGTGGTGACGTTTGTATTTGGAAACCTTCAGAAAAAACACCACTTACTGCGATTGCTTGTCAACATATTACAACTGAAGTTTTTGAAGCAAATGATGTGCCTGAAGGCGTTTCATGCGTGTTAATCGGAGGTGCTGAAATCGGAAAATTAATGGCTGAAGATAAACGAGTTCCTCTTGTGTCTGCAACAGGTTCTACACGTATGGGGAAATCAGTTGGTGCAGCAGTTGGTGCTCGTTTAGGAAGTTCATTATTAGAATTAGGGGGAAACAATGCGATCATTATGGCTCCTAGTTGTGATTTAAAGATGGTAATTCCCGGAGCTGTTTTTGGAGCTGTTGGTACTGCTGGACAGCGATGTACAACGACTCGTCGCTTGATTGTTCATGAAGATATTTATGATAAAGTGGTCGAATCGATGGTAAAAGCATATACACAACTTCGTATTGGAAATCCTTTAGATGAAACAAACCACGTGGGGCCACTAATTGATACTGATGCTGTAAAAATGTATCTTGAGTCTTTAGAACAAGCGGTGAAGCAAGGAGGAAAAATTATTGTAGAAGGAGGTGTTTTATCAGGTGAAGGATATGAATCTGGTTGTTATGTCAAACCAGCTATCGTAGCGGCTGAAAATCATTATGCTGTTGTTCAGCATGAAACGTTTGCTCCAATTCTTTATGTGATGAAATATGCTGGAGGAGTTGAAAATGCAATCAAAATTCAAAATGGTGTTCCTCAAGGATTATCATCTGCGATTATGACAAATAACTTGAAAGAAGCTGAATTGTTTTTATCGTGTGTTGGTTCAGACTGTGGAATTTCAAATGTAAACATTGGAACATCTGGTGCTGAAATTGGAGGTGCTTTCGGAGGTGAAAAAGAAACAGGTGGAGGACGAGAATCTGGATCGGATGCTTGGAAAGTATACATGAGAAGACAAACAAATACAATTAATTATTCAGATAGCCTGCCTTTAGCGCAAGGAATTAAGTTTGAATTATAAGTAAAAAAGACTTACTTTAAAGGGTTTTCATACTGAAAACCCTTTTTTTTGGCGGTAGATTAAAAATTAGTACTTCTTTAATTTATTACGTTTTTTTTCCTAAATTTGATGAATCAATATATGAAGTATTGAATGACTTATTTTGAAACGATGAATCCTACAAATAAAAAAATTCTTAAAATTACTTCCTTCGGTTTTCTGATGTTTTTAGTGTCTTGCGGTAAAGCGCCTAACGTATGTTTTACGAATAATATTGGTTATCAAACCACAACGACAAGCAGTCATGTCAATGTTCCGATAGATTTTCAAGTGCTTTGTGAAAGAGATGCCAATAAATATGAATGGGATTTTGGTGATACTACAGCGATACAAGAAGGAGTAAGTACTTTTCATACGTATACGAAACCAGGAGTTTATACAATCAGTTTGAAAGGAACCGTAACGCACAGAAATGAAAAAAGGAATAAATCAACAACGGTAACCCAAAAATTCACGATTGAACCTTAAATAGTTAGGATTTTATCAGCTAAAACATTACTCAATTTAAAGTAACTTTCATTAGTCCATCCTCCCACATGTGGTGAAAGAATTACTTTTTTGGAGGAGAGTAAATATTGAAAAGGTTTTGGTAATTCTTGTTCGAAAAAGGACTCAAAACTTGATTTTTCATATTCCAAAACGTCTAATCCTGCACCTAGTACTTTACCGCTTTCAATTGCATTGACAAGCGCAGTAGTATCGACTATTTTTCCCCTTGAAAGATTTAAAAGAAAGATCGATTTATCAATTTTTTCAAAGAATTCAGCATTGGCGAAATAAGTCGTTTCTTCATTTTGAGGGATATGAAAACTAATCACATCTGCCTGATCCATAATAGATTCCAATGTACATTCTTTAACAAAGTCGCTACCAAAACTTTGTTTGTATTTATCATAGGCTAAAACATTTACATCAAAGCCACGTAATTTTTTAGCAAATGCTTTACCATTATTACCATATCCGATAATTCCCACGGTTTTTCCATCTAGTTCAATACCTCTGTTTCCTTCGCGGTCCCATTTTCCATGTCTCACTTCTTGATCAGCAGTATGTAAATTATTCATGAGCGCTAAAAGCATTCCTAAGGCATGTTCTCCCACCGCGTTTCGATTTCCTTCAGGAGAATTATAGAGGGTAATTCCACGATTTTCACAATAGTTTACGTCTATATTTTCCATTCCAGCTCCAGACCGTGCAATAAATTGAAGTTTTGGAGTATCTTTTAAAAACGATTCATTCATAGGAAACCGAGAACGAATTATAATTCCATCTGCTGTTTTCATAGCGATTTTGCATTCTTCAACAGAAAACGAAGCCGCTTGAACACATAAATAACCAGCAGCAGATAATCGAGTTGCTAAAATTTCATGAACCTCATCTAAAAAAAGAACCGTCATAAGCAAGAAATATTAAATACTGTATAATAAAGCGCCAACAGAGAAGTAAATAAATAAACCCAAAACATCGTTTAATGTGGTAACGAATGGACCAGTAGCCAATGCGGGATCAATTTTATATTTATTTAAGATTAAGGGAATTAAAGTACCGAAAATTCCGGCAAAAACGATGACAACAAAAAGGGAAATGCTTACAACAAAACCTAAAGTTGTATTGCCGTAGAAAGTTGCAATTCCATAGATAATTGAGGCTAAAAAGGCACCATTTAATAATCCAACGGATGTTTCTTTTGCTACTTTTTTTGCTATGTTATCAAATTGACCATTCCCTTTTGCTAAAGCTTGTACAACAATAGCGGAAGATTGAACCCCAACATTACCACCCATTGCTGTAATTAGCGGGATAAATAAAGCCAAAGTTGGTATATCGCTTATTTCGCCAGTGAATTTGGAGATTACATTCGCTGCAAAAATACCACCCAACATTCCAATCAAAAGCCACGGCAATCTTGCTCTAGAAATATGCCAAACACTTGAAGTTGATTCGATTTTATCGGAAATACCAGACGCCATTTGAAAATCTTTATCTGCTTCTTCCTTTATAATATCGACGATATCATCGATGGTAATTCTACCTACTAATTTATTTTGTAAATCGACAACGGGTACAGAAACCAAATCGTATTTGTCCATTATTTTAGCAACATGTTCACTACTGTCACTCGTTTTGACAGAAATAATATTTTTCTTTGAATAAAGATCTCGAATATGGGTTTGAATTCCCGCAAATAAAAGCCGTTTCAACGAAAGTAATCCGACCAATCTATTCATGTCATCTACCACATAAATGGTGTAGACATTTTCAACATCTTCAGCTTGGCGACGAAGTTCAACCAAACAGCGATTAACAGGCCAATCCATTTTAGCCTGAATAAACTCTTTTTGCATTAAACCACCTGCTGTATCTTCGTCATAATTTAAAAGTTCGACTATATCTTCAGCAGCTTCATCATCCTCCATTTGAGATATGACCTCCTGAATTTTTTCCTCTGAAAGATCCCCTAAAATGTCAGCAGCATCATCAGAATCCAGGTTTTCTAATTGATCTGCCATTTCCTTTGAAGAAAGTGATTTCAAGAAACGATCTCGAATTTCTTCCTCCAACTCCATCAAAACGTCTGCTTGTTCGTCTGGAGTTAACTGGAAATAGACATATTTAGCTTCTTCATTACTTAACTGATCTATTAAATCAGCAATATCAGCAAAGTGAAGTTCATGGATGTGTTCAATTATCCAGTCATTGTTTTCTTCAATGATTGCCTGACGTAATTTGTCGAGAAAGTCCTTTGTTAATTCGAACCGCATTGGATAATTTTTTACAAAGGTAACTTTTTAAGATATATAAGAGTATAAAAAGGTAGGTTAACAAATTATGAAATTTTAAGATTTTTGATTTTGTTATTTGTTAATGCTTATTTTTGCGTAAAATATAATCAAGTAAACGAGTATGGAGAGTTTTTTTCAGCATTTATTAAAGGAATTTCATTTCCCTTTGAAAAATCCTGTTTTGATTTTTTCTACCATATTATTTATCATTTTACTGTCCCCAATAGTCTTGCGAAGATTAAAAATTCCAGCGATTATCGGTCTCATTATTTCAGGAGTAATTATTGGTCCTCATGGTATTGGTTTAATTGGCCCAAAGCTATTAGAATCTGATGGATCGGTAAAATTATTTGCGACAATTGGTCTTTTGTATATTATGTTTATGGCAGGTCTAGAATTGGACATGTCTCAATTTAAAAAATACAGGGTAAAGAGTTTTACATTTGGTTTTCTGACCTTTATTATTCCAATTGCTTTGGGTTATCCCATCTGCAGATACATGTTAAATTTGGATGCAACTGCAAGTATTTTAACTGCAAGTATGTTTGCAACGCACACTTTAGTAGCTTATCCAATTATTGGTCGATTAGGCCTTTCAAAAAATACTGTTGTTGCAACTGCTGTGGGAGGAACAATTCTAACAGATACCGCTGTTTTAATTATTTTAGCTATTATTATTAGTTCCAAAACAGGAAGTTTAGATTATACGTTTTGGATACGGTTAATTTCTTCTATGGTGATTTTTTCTTTCATCATGTTCTATATTATCCCAAAAATTGCAAGATGGTTCTTCAGTAAATTGGACAGTGAAAAAACAGCACATTACATTTTCGTATTATCTGTCGTTTTCTTCGCAGCCTTTCTTGCTGAAGTGGCAGGTATTGAGCATATTATAGGAGCATTCGTAGCTGGTTTAGTATTAAACAAATTAATTCCTCATTCCTCCGCTTTGATGAATCGAATTGATTTTATTGGAAATGCCCTCTTTATTCCTTTTTTCCTTATTTCGGTGGGAATGGTTGTGAATTACAAATTGATATTAAGCGGACCTAATACAATTATTGTTGCCATTATATTAACCACTTTTGCATTGTTTAGTAAGTGGTTAGCTGCCTTGGTAACCCAAATAATATTTAAAATGACCAATGTGGAAAGACAGGTTATTTTTGGCTTAAGTACAGCACATGCGGCTGCTACATTAGCAATTATTATTCGAGGGTATGAAACAGGGATATTAAGTAGTCAAATTGTGAATGGTACCATTTTATTGATTTTAGTCACGTGTATGGTTGCTTCCTTTGTTTCTGAAAATGCGGGAAAAAAATTATTGATACAGTTAGCAGAGTCAGGAGGGGAAATTGAAAAGAAGAGGGTTTCTCGAAACCAACATCTTTTGATTGCGATCAATGAATTAAATGAAAATGAATTATTGATTGATTTTAGTGTTCTCATTACTGATAAAAGGGTATTAAACCCCATATCTGTCGTCAGCGTATTGCCTAATAATAAAGAAGCTGAGCAACGTATTCGGACCTCTAGAAAGGAAATGGATGAGATCGTGAAGCATTTTTCAAGTGGAGAATTTCCAGTCAATGTGGTGGCTACTATAGATCATAATTTATCTTCTGGAATTGCGCGAGTTTCCAAAGAATTGTTTACAGATATTGTTGTTTTAAACGACAATAAAAACATGAATTTATTGAAACGAATAGTTGGAGATGACAGAGAACATTTATTAGATGTTTGTGAAAAAACCATCTTCTTCTGTCAATTGGAAAGGGCATTTGTTTCGTATGATAGGATTGTTTTAATTTGCCCACCTTACGCTGAATTAGAAAGTAGTTTTTCTAGTTGGTGTGAAAGAATTTTACGCTTGGCAAAAGAATTAAATATTACGATTGAAATATATGGTACTCCTGAGATGCATGATGCATTTGTGCGTGTATCTAAACAAGTGAAAATATTTGCGGAAATTTCTTTTGTTCCCTTGGTAGAAACAGAGGATTTTTTCTTAGTCAATAATAAAGGTTCTGAAGAGGATTTAGTCATTTTTGTGTCCGCCCGCTCTGGTTCTGTTTCTTACTATTCAGGGGTTGATTCGTTCTTGGCGAAATTAGAGAAAGCAATGCCTACGAATGACCAGATTTTGATTTATCCATCTCAAGAAATTGAAGATAATTTATTCATTGGTTATGATGATATCTCAACAACTCCTATTTTAAAAGGGGTAGAAACCATTCAAAAAATTGGTAAAGAGGTGGGGAGTATTTTTAAAAAAGGAAATTAATAGAATAAGATAATACGAGCAATGATTAGAATGAAGCAAACATTTTTCCTTTTTATTTTTTTATGTTTTGGACAAGCAACTGTTTATTCTCAAAATGGAATTTTAACAGGATACGTAAAAGATAAAAACACACAAGAAGTAATTTTTGGCGCCAAAGTATTTATTGAAAATACTGCAACGGCGACGTTGACTGATGTCGATGGAAATTATAAATTATCAATTCCTATTGGAACATATAATATAAAAGTTCTTGCTCCTAGTTTTGTAGGAGATACAAAGTATAACATTGTTATTAGTTCTGGTGGGGTGCAACAAGTAAATTTTGAGCTTGTGGGTCAAGTGCAAAATTTAGTAGAGGTTACTGTAAAATACGACAAAAATAAAAAAGCGGCTACAACAGACATGATTACGCCTTTGTCCGTTCAACAATTAACTTCGGAAGAAATTAAATCGAATCCTGGCGGTGGTTTTGATGTGTCTAAGGTAGTTCAAACGCTACCCGGTGTTGGTTCAACTGGAGGTGGCGCACCGAGAAATGACATTATTGTAAGAGGTGGTGCGCCCAATGAAAATGTGTATTATTTAGATGGAATTGAGATCCCTGTTTTAAATCATTTTCAAACGCAAGGTTCATCAGGTGGAGCGCAAGGAATTTTGAATGTTACATTCATAGAAGATTTAAAACTGAGCTCTTCCGCTTTTGATGCGCGTTATGACAATACACTTGCATCGACTTTTATCATCAAACAAAGGCAAGGAAATCAGGAGAAAATTAGCGGTAATTTGCGTACAAGTTTAACAGAATCTGCTATGACTTTGGAGGGACCTATTGGGAAATCTAAGAAAACGAATTTTTTACTTTCATCTCGTTTTTCCTATTTAGATTTATTGTTTACTTTAATCGATTTACCAATACGACCAAGGTATTCTGATTTTCAATATAAAGTAACGCATAAAATCAACAGCAAAACTACTCTTACAGCCATCGGAATTGGTGCTATCGATCATTTTAGCTTTGGAAAAACAAAAAATTCTTCCATAGAAAATGAATATTTTAGGAGGTCTTTACCGTTTCTTAGTCAGTGGAATTATACGACCGGATTTAATCTAAAACATTTAATTAAGAAAGGATTTATTAATTTTTCAGTTAGTAGAAACATGTTCAACAATCAAATTGATCGGTTTGAAGATGCAAAAAATGGTCAGGAAGAATTTCGTAACTTGAAACTTGTTTCTCAAGAAATGGAAAATAAATTTCGTTTTGATTACAATAAATATGTCAATGGGTGGAAATATTCGTTTGGTGTAATGGGACAGTACGTAAAATACAACACCAATTTTTATTCTAAATTAACCAACAATATTTATGATAATAGCGGAAATCTTCTTACTCCCGCAATTGAATTTTCTTCAAAAAGTGCTATTGAGTTCTTCAAATATGGAGCATTTGCGCAAGTTTCTAAAAATATGTTCAACGAACGATTATTAGTTTCAACTGGTTTGAGAACGGATTTAAATAATTTTTTGAAAGATGGAAGTAATCCGTTAAAAACATTGTCTCCGCGACTATCATTGTCCTATCACGTGAGCAAAAAGTTCGATATTACGGCTTCAGTTGGGTCTTACTACAAAATACCAACGTATACAACGTTAGGTTATCGCGATCAAAGTAACCAACTTGTAAATAAAAACTTACAGTATATTAATTCAAAACATTACGTTTTTGGTGGGCAATATCTTCCGAATGAAAGTTTACGATTAACAGTGGAAGGATTTTATAAAACCTATATGAACTATCCTGTTTCTGTTGTAAATGGAATTTCATTGGGTAATCAAGGTTCAGAGTTTGGTGCAGTAGGAAACGAAGAAGTGACAAGCATAGGAAAAGGAGAGACCTATGGGATAGAGTTTTTTATTCAACAAAAATTAGCGAAGCGCATCTTTTATTTTGCTAGTTACACTTTTGTAAGAAGTTTTTATTCTGGAGCAAATAACGCACTGATCGCTTCCGCATGGGATAATCAACATTTATTATCAGCGACGCTTGGTTATAAATTTAAGAACAATTGGCAAGTTGGATTAAAATATAGATTAGCGGGCGGTGTTCCATATACTCCTTTCAATTTAGAAAAATCCCAATCAACTTATGCAACAACGGGAGTGGGCTTCTTAGATTATACAAATTTGAACTCTAGTCGTTTAGACATGTTTAATCAAGTAGATTTGAGAATTGATAAAATTGCCAACTTTAACAAGTTTAGTTTAACTTTTTTCATGGATATTCAGAACTTATTTTTAAATTCTCAGCAAGGATCTCCTTTTTATACCTTTAAACGTAATGCTGATAATTCTGGTTTTGAAACCACAGATGGTCTCCCTTTGAATGCAAATGGTTCAAATGGAATTCCTGTTATTTTGAACAATGTTTCTAAAAATGTAACACCAACATTAGGACTAATTTTTGATTTTTAAAGTCCCTAACCTATTGATTTTTGCTCGTTGTGTCTAATGTCGTTTTTGAACGCGGTTCTATTTTAGACATAAACAAGCCTAAAAATAAAGAAATTAGGCACACACCCATTTGAGTTTCGATGGTATCTTCAATCATGAAAGTGGTAATTACTGCGGAGATAAAAAGAACTGGAATTAATTCTTTGTTAGCAAGGTTTTCTTTAAAATACGTGTATAATACTCCAAGAAAAAGGATTAATCCAACAAGACCGAAGGAGATAAATACGGTCAGATACATATTATGAGCCCGATGTCTATTTTTTGAGAGCAATATTGAATTTTCTTTTTCATATTGTTGATCAAATGCTATTTGTACATCCCCTGTACCAACACCCATTAACCAATTGCTTTGGATGATGTGCCAACCCGTCTTCCAATATTCTATTCTTTGCAAGAGTGAATTTCCATTTGGATCTGTGTGGTTATTTATTTGATGCCTTATTTCGTATAAACGGGCTATCATTCCTGTTTTTAGCAGATTTACACTGGCAATTCCATTTTCAATATTTTGTATATCTATTTTCGTTAATTTACGCATTCCTAAAGCATCCTTGCTTATGTTTTTAGAAGTGAGGTAACGGATTAATGTATATTTTAATGGGTGATTGGCTTTATCCTTTTTATCAAATGGAATCGCTGAAATTTTCTCCCATTCTCTTTTCAATTCAAGTTCGCAGATGCTGACATAAATGCGATTATTGTTTTCGGTGCTTTTGTCGTTTAAACAATTCACATAGTCGTTTCCTTCAGCCGTTTTTTTGGGCAATGAATGAACGTCAATTACATTTTTTTCACCTTGAAATAAAAAATAGAAACTTGAAAAAATAATTCCCAATGAAATGGTCGCAAATACCAATGAAATTCTTTTACTGTAGGAATGAATTCGCAACAAAATATACATGAAAATGATTACTACTAGAGCAATCGCTCCCGATAATATTTGACTATAGAATGTATACATAGAAAACCATCCAAATAATAAAAACCAAAGTAATTTTGACAGTTTAGAATTTGTTTCCCGAATGAAATATAAACAAATTACAGCTCCTAAGGCGATTAAAATCCCATAACGAATATGGGATCCAAACAATGAAAGTTGTCGAATATCGGTGTATTCTTTAAAACCGAACCACTGCTGGTAAAACCCAATGTTTAGCAATGAAGTCAATAGGAGGGAAAGTAGTAAGGCATATAAAATCAGATGGACGTTTTTTCTACTAAGTGTTGGTCTCGCCACAAAAGCTAAAGGAACAGAAAGTAAAGGGAGCTTGATGAGCAAATCATGGAATGCGTAGGAAGTATCTGTTGACCAAAATAATCCTAAAATATGTATACTAAAAAAGGCAAATAGCCAATGGAATATTTTATTCTTTTTGATGCGCGTCCAGTAACTCCTAAAATCACCCTCAAGAACTAAATTTGATACTCCCCAAATCGCGCCAATTGACATCAGGACTTTGTTCAGAGGTAAACCGAAAGCGAAGAGAGACATCCCAAGGACATGTAAAAAATGATGTACTTTATAACCAAATAAACGGTCCAGCATAAGTAGAAATTATAATATTTTTCTGACTAAAATCAGATAATTTCATTAAAGAACGATCATTTTCCTAAAATAGTATTGTACTCTTTGCTATTTTTTAAAAGGACTAAAGATTTAGCGATCGATAAATCAGTTCTGAAAGAATCTTCAGCTCTTCCTTTTTGAAAGTAATAACGAGAAATTATTTCATTTTCTAATAAAATCTTAATTTCTTCTTTAAATTTTTCTAAATCTCTTTCTTTCGATGGTATTACTTTCGCTAATAATGCTTCATATTCTGCTTTAGAATCAGCATAGTACCCTTCTTCTTCCGCTGTTTTTTTCATTTTCTCTAGAACTTCCTCAGATGCAGTTGAATAGGTAAAAGTTTCAGCAAGTACGTATTTTTTAAAGTCATTATATTGTTCATCTGATAATTTAAATATACCTGCTGCTGCTATGCTAGGATTTTTAATATGAAATTTGGTTGCATAATTGAAAATAAGATTGTTTGAATAAATAGTAGCAGATAATCGACTTAATTCTTTTTCATCGATGGTGATATCCGGTTCAATACCGCGACCATCTATCACTTCTCTACCAGTAGATGTTTTGAATTTTTTTAACAATGAATCTGAAATTTCTTTTGGTTTTTCTCCCTCCGCATTGTCATAATATTCTAATCTTTGTACACATCTTCCAGACGGAGTGTAATATTTAGCAATGGTTAATTTCATTTTTGAACCGTATTTTAAATCATACGTGCGTTGCACCAAGCCTTTGCCGTAGGAAGTTGTCCCAATTATTACTGCTCTGTCTAAATCTTGCAAACTTCCAGAAACAATTTCACTAGCAGAAGCAGAACCTTCATCAATTAAAACCGTTAAAGGGATTGTCATATCAAGCGGATCATCTTGTGTGTTGTATACTCTATTTTCTTCGGAAACTCTTCCTTTTGTAGTCACTACAACTTGCCCTTTTTTAACAAAAAGATTCACGATTTTTACGGCCTCAATCAATAATCCTCCGCCATTTCCACGAAGATCTAGAACCATTTCCGTCATTCCTTTCGATTTTAAGCTTTCCATTGCCTTTTTTACATCATCGGATGCTGTTTGCGTAAAACTATTGAGTTTCACGTATCCAACTGTTGAAGAAAGCATCCCTGAATAAGGAACATCTGGTAATTTTATCTCATCTCTTGTTACAGAAATTATTTTTAAACCTTCTCCTTCTCTTTCTACTTCTATTTTTATCGAAGTACCTTTTGGACCTTTTAATGAACTAGAAACTTCATCAGAAGGTTTGCCAACCATTGATTTTCCATCGATAGAAATAATTTTATCGCCTGCTTTTAATCCTGCTTTTTCTGCTGGATTTCCTTCATATGGTTCCGCAATGAATGTGTGTTCACCAATTTTTCGAATTAAAGAGCCAATCCCACCATATTGACCGGTGGTCATCATTTTGTAATCCTCCATGTTTGATTCATGGTAGTAAACCGTATACGGATCTAATTCTTTCAACATTGCATCAATTCCAACCTTTGAAAGATGCCCAAATTGAGGTTCATCGACATAGTATTTTTCTAAATGCTCGTTAATCAAATCCATGATTTCCATGTTTTTGATTAATTCAAATCCATTAGATTGAGAAATAGATCTAAATGAAAAAAGGGAGATAAAAACTAAAAAGAATGCGATTTTACCTTTAATTTTTTGTTGTATCATTGTTTTCAAATTTATTCACTAACTGTATAAAAAGTTGTTCTGTCTTGCGAAGTAGAACGTCATAAGGCATTTCTTCCTTGGCTGTATAGACCATAAATAACGCTAATTGTTTGTTATTTGTTGTAATAAAAGTCTCCAAAATTAATTTATTCTTTCGAATAGTTTCACGCATGAGTCTTTTTACTCTATTTCTATCATGGGCTTTTCGGAATAATCTTTTAGGCGCCGAAATAGTAACCTGAAAAGGGGCTTCTAATTTTTCTTCAACTTCCATAAAATGAACGACAAATGGATATTGTTTTACGGTGTTCCCACTTTTAAAAACAGAATCGATTAATTTTTGTCGGCACAATTTATATTTTTTCCCAAATGTTTGGTCCATTACACAAATATAAGGTTTTTCTATGAAGAGCGGATATACGTGAATGGTAAAATGAATTTAGTCAATCTTTCAACTCTTTTTGAGTAATTTCACCAAATGGATCGAAAGAAAGTATGTATTGTGGGAATGGGCCCTGCTGGTTTAATGGCTGGAACAATCTTACTGGAGCAAGGATTTGAGGTTCATTTTTTTGATCATAAAAAGGCGGCTGGTAGAAAATTCTTAGTCGCAGGAAACGGAGGGTTTAATTTAACTCATTCTGAAATTTCAGAAACATTTGTAGAAAAATACAATCGACCATATCTTCAAGCAGCATTTCAGCAATTTGACAATCAGGAGTGGATTAACTGGTTATCGAAAATAGGAATTGAAACATTTGTTGGTAGTTCAGGGAAAATTTTCCCAGTGAAAGGAATAAAGCCAATCGAAGTTCTTTCCGCATGGATTAACCGAATAGATGAATTAGGGGGAATTTTTCATTTTTCACACAAATTGGCTGATTTTAATGAAAAAGAGGTTGTTTTTACTCAAAAAAGTAGCAATATCAGTCATTTTTATGATTTTTTAGTCTTGGCAATGGGGGGAGCATCATGGAAAAAAACAGGTTCAACAGGAGAATGGAATAATATCTTGGAAGCAAAAGGGGTCGATTGTAAACCTTTTGAAGCAAGTAATTCTGGATTTGAATTGAAAGATTGGTCTGAAATCGCGCAACTTCAAGGCCAAACCATAAAAAATATCGAAGTCACGTTTAATGCCACGTCAAAAAAAGGAGACATTGTTATTTCCGCGTATGGTATGGAAGGCACGCCCATCTATTTTGTTAACAAAGAATATAGAAAGAATCCACAAGGGTGCTTCTCTATCGATTTCAAACCTACAAAAACGCGAGAAGAAATAAAAGAAGTGTTAGCAAACGCCAAAAATATAACCGGCGGGTTAAAGAAATTAAATGTATCTCCCGTAAGTATTCAATTGATTAAACTAAGAACGTCAAAAGAGGAATATTCTTCACCTGGTATTTTGGCAGAAATCATAAAAGGAATGAAATTTTATCCTAGTTCTCTCCGTCCAATAGATGAGGTTATTTCAACGGTTGGCGGGATTTCGATGGAGGCGATTACAAAAAATTTTCAATTAAAATGCTATGATAAAGTATTTGTTTGTGGAGAGATGTTGGATTGGGACGCCCCAACAGGTGGTTACTTAATTCAAGGATGTGTTTCGTCTGGTTATAAAGCTGCGATGTCCATTTCAACGTTTGGAAAAGGATAATTTTTATTTTTTGTAATGACCATTTATCATTCTATTTGAACCATTCTTAATCTTTTTATGTGTATGTTTTAAAATCTTTTTATTTTTGATTCAATGCGAACTTATTTTATTCTTATCTGTGCTTTGCTAAGTTTTGTTTCTTTTGGCCAACAAGTCCTTGAGAAAGATTCTGCAATCGTTCGAAAGGAATATTTCGCCACATTTGCCAAAGGCGTTCCAAAAATTGATGCCGATCTAAATGATGAAGCCTGGAAAGAGGCGAAATCAATTACAGATTTTAAACAAGCTTATCCAGCTTATGATATTAATACGAGTCAAAAAACAGATGTTAAAATAATTTTCGACAATACCGCTATATACATTGCAGCTGTAATGTATGACACACATTCGGACAGTATTGCTAAGCAATTAGGGTCGCGTGATAATGATCTTAATTCCGACCAATTCCGACTTGTATTTGACACCTATAATACGCAGCAAGATGCATTTGATTTTACCGTAATGGCCTCTGGAGTGCAGAAAGATAGTCGTTTTTCGGATGGTAATTTTAATGCTGTTTGGGAAAGTAAAACAAAAATCACCAATGAAGGCTGGATAGTAGAAATTAGAATTCCTTATTCTGCATTGCGTTTTCCCTCCAGCGAAGAACATGTTTGGGGATTTCAAATTACACGTAAAACAATTCGGAATGGTGAATTTGATCAATGGGCTTTAACTCCAAGAGGGGTTAGTAATCCGCTGAAATATTGGGGTATCTTAAAAGGAATAAATAAAATTAAGGCGCCAATTCGTTTGTCACTTACTCCTTTTATCACAGGAGTTGGTTCGCATTACCCAGCAAATATACCTGGTGAAAGTAATATGACTCAAAAAATTGTCGGGGGAATGGATTTGAAATATGGTTTAAATGAATCGTATACGTTAGATGTTAGTTTACTGCCTGATTTCTCCCAGGTACAAAGTGATAATTTAGTGAAAAATTTAGGATCGCTTGAGGTTCAATACAATGAGCAACGTCCATTTTTTCAAGAAAACACAGATTTGTTTAGCAAGGGCGACTTATTTTATTCGAGACGAATAGGAAGGAAGCCTGCTAATTATTATACTGTTTATGATAATTTGAAACCTGGAGAAACAGTAGTGACCAATCCAACCAACGCGAAATTACTAAATATTGCTAAAATTTCTGGACGATCTAAGAAAGGTCTGGGAATAGGTATTATGAATGCTGTTTTAGATAACACATATGCCATTGTTCGTGATTCTTTAGGAAATGATCATCAAGTATTAACCGAGCCCTTTTCAAATTATAATATATCTGTGATCGATAAACAATTAAAGCATAGTTCAAATATCTATTTAATTAATACGAATGTCACCAGAAACCAAGGATACACGATTTCAAATGTGACGGGTATGGGTGGGTCATTGAATAACAAAACGAACACCTATGTTTTATTTGGAAATGGTGCTATGACCAATGTTTTAAATACGGACTCTGTTAGCCATAGCTACAAAAATATTTTAGGAACAGGTTATAATATAGGTTTCGCTAAAAGTAGCGGTAAATTTACTTTTGATATATCTTCCACAGGAATCAGTCCAACATTTAATAATAATGACATGGGAATAACCCGTGAAAAAAACTTTATTATCAATCAGTTAAATGTCGGATTTAACCAATATGTTCCTTTTAAACGGTACATTAACGCGGGAGCAAGGGTCAATTTTTCGCATCAAATCAATTACACAACCCATACTCTTAACCAAATTCAAATGGGTGGAGGAGTGAATGCAACATTTAAAAATTTCGTAGGATTGAATTACCAATTTAATGTTTCTCCATTGGGAGAAGTTGATTATTATGAGCCAAGAACAGCTGGTAGATATTTTAGGAGAACACAGAATATTTATAATTCTATTGATTATAGTTCTGACTACAGAAAAAAATTATCCTATTCAATTAATGCATTTGGAGGTTCAACAGGACTTGTCTCTAAATCAATAGGGTACAATCCATTTTTTGGATTTGGATTTGGTCCAAAAATTCGTGTCAATAACAAATTAAGTATCAATGTCAATGGCTCCTATTATGAAGATGATAAGGACCGAGGTTTTGTAGCGAATGATACAAACGGGGATATTATTTTTGGTGTTAGATATTTGAAACAAATTTCCTATGATTTTACAGTGCGTTATTTATTCAGAAACAATTTATCTTTGAGTTTTATTGGAAGGCATTACTGGGTGAGAGGCAGATATGTGAGTTATCACAACTTATCTCCTGACGGTTTGCTCTTAGATGATACAAAGTATGCAACTAGCCACGATTTCAACTACAATGCGTTTAATTTAAACATGCTTTTTGAGTGGCAATTTGCTCCTGGAAGTTTTGCCACCCTATCTTGGAAAAACACTATAAATAGTGATAGTCAAGTAATAATAAATAGTTTTGGAAAAAATTTATCAGGAACATTAGCGGCAGACCAATTGAACACTATTTCTTTAAAAGTAGTCTATTTTTTCGATTTTTTATATTTACGTAAAAAGAATTTAACAAAAGTGCTATGAGCTGATTTTTCCAGCATTTAAGTTCCAGCCATAAGCAAATACGATGATCTAAAATTTGTTTTAGAAGGCTAAATTGTTATTTTTGTACTAACTAATTTTTTAAACATTGTTAGATTTAATTTTAAAAGCCGTAGTCACCGGATTCATCTTGAGCATCATGATTGGTCCCGTGTTTTTTATTTTGTTAGAAACAAGTATTCGAAAGGGAGTGCGATCTGCTATTGCTTTTGATATTGGCGTGTTGTTTAGTGATTTTATTTACATCTTAATCGCGTATGTTTTTTATTCCCAAGTTGCAAGTATAACCGGAGATGGAAAAAATAACGAAAATGCAAAAATAGTAGGAGGAGCACTCTTCATTATTTATGGTGTTGTTACTTTTTTTAAGAAACTCAAGGCGCCGCAAGTTGATGAAGAAGGGAATATAATTCAAAATCAAAAAGATTATTTACTCCTTTTTTTAAAAGGCTTTCTCTTAAATTTTGCCAATCCTTTTGTCATTTTTTATTGGTTCAGCGTTATGACTCTTGCTGCTAAGCAATCTCATTCGGCGATTAATGCAGGGGACTCATCTCCAATTATGTATTTTATTACGATAATTTTAGTCACTTTTTTTTCAATTGATATGCTTAAGATTATGGGCGCAAAAAAATTGCGTCCACTCGTGACGGATAATTTATTAAAAGCATTGAACCAACTAACAGGACTCGTTTTTGTTGGTTTTGGGCTGTTTTTAATCATAAAGATTGTTTTGGAAAAGCAGTAACGTTAGTGGAAAGCAAGCATTATATTCTTAAATTTTACTTTGTATGTTGAAATATTTAAAAATAATATCTTTTATCATTCCGGTCACTTTATTCTCACAAATAAACCCTGTAAACCTTTCTAAACCAGATTTTACATATTGGGATTTTGAGAAAAAAGTAATTCAATCCACCGGTTCTTACTATGTTGATTTTTTGGGTGCAGGTAAAGAGAAACATGGAGAATGGACGTATTTTGATCGATTTGGCAAGATTGAAGAAAAAAGAAATTATTTCAGAGGAGATTTGAATGGTAAAGCAGTAATGTATTACGCCAATGGTAAATTGAAGCAAGAAGGGTATTTTAAAAGGGTTAAAAAAGAAAATTTAGAAACGTATGTTTCTCTTCAAGATAGTGTTTACCGTGAATGGTATGAAACAGGAAAATTGGAAGAAGAAGGAATGTTTAAGTTGGACCGTCAAGTAGGTATATGGAAATATTATTATTTAGATGGTCGTGAAAAATCACAGGAGGAAGTTATTGATAGCGTTACCTATATTAGATCATTTTGGATTTCTGATGCCGCTCATACACAAACGATTAAAGATGGTAATGGAGAAATGGTAACTTTTCATACCACAGGGTCGATTAAAGAACTATACAATTATAAAAATGGTCGTCCCGATGGACCTTTTGAAGATCATAGCGTTTATGGATACGTCACTTTACTAGGTTCCTTTAAAGAAGGAGAGAAGGATGGAGAATGGAAGTATTACTATTATACGGGAGACCTTGAAAAAACGAGTAATTATAAGAAAGGCGTTTTAAATGGAAAGTATACCTATTACTATGATAAAAATCGAATCAATGTTTTAGGAAATTATCTAAATGGGAAAAAAGACGGTATTTGGAAATGGTATACAAATACGGGGTCACCAGATATGGAGGGTTCGTTTGTGAAAGATTTGCAACATGGAGAATGGACTTATTGGTATCCAACAGGAGAAAAATCATATGTCGCTCATTATGACAATAATTTAAAATCTGGCGAATGGACATACTGGTACAAAGATGGAACTGTATTTAAAAAAGGAGGCTTTTTGAATGACCTGAAAGAGGGAAAATGGCAAACGTGGTATGAGAATGGGGTATTGCTGATGGACGGTATTTATCTTGCTGGAAAAGAAGAAGGTGAATGGTTAAATTATTGGGACAATGGAAAAGTGAAAAATTCTGTTTTTTTCAAAAAAGGAGAAATGAATGGAGAATGGAAATCATTTTACATCTCAGGTCACCCAAAGCTGATTGGAAAATATAAAGGGAATTACAAATCCGGAGCTTGGATGAGTTATTATGACAATGGCCAACCGAAAGATTTAATAACCTATAAAGTCATTGAAAAAAAATCACAAGTTGAATATGGTTATATGAAAAATCATAAAGTAAAGGAAAGTGTTATGGATGGGCATTCTCAATCTTACTCCAACAAAGATTATAAATTGACAGAAGAGGGGAATTATAAAAACGGGAAAAAAGAAGGTGTTTGGAAAGATTATTTCCCAGGAGGTAAAATGTCAGCTGTGGTTACAAATTACAAAAATGGGGAACTTGATGGCGTGATGCAAGAATTTGATCGAAGTGGTAAAATAATTTCGGAAACTAATTATTCAAAAGGACTTAAGGATGGAAAATTTACCGTTTACAACTCCGATGGGAAAGCGGTTGTTCAAAAAGTGTTTAGTAATGGGACTGAAGTTAGACAATCAAGATTTTAAAAGTTAACACAACTAAAGAAATATCATCTTCAAGTTTTTTAAAAATTGAATAATACTTCTCAAAACAAGATCTAGAAGCTAAATTAGAGTCTAAAATTATAGATGGTAAAGAGGTATTATTGTTTTTTCAATAACGAAAGAAAAATAAGAGTGTTCTAAATATTGAATTTTTTCCTGAATAGACTTTAACGTATCCTCCTCAAAAACAGCACAGTGAAATTGCGCAATAATTCTTCCTTCATCAAAGTTTTCATTTACATAATGAATCGTAATACCTGTTTCTGATTCTTTATTTTTCAAGACAGATTCATGAACATGTTTTCCATACATCCCTTTTCCGCCATATTTTGGAAGCAGTGCAGGGTGAACATTTATAATTTTGTCATAATAATTCACAAGTAATTGTTCCGGTATTTTCCGAAGATATCCTGCTAGAATAATAAAATCAACTCCTTCTTCCAAACATATTTTTGATAAAAAGTCACCATCAGCCACTTCCTCATTATCGAAAACATGCACTTTAATACCTTTTTTTTGAGCAGCTTCAACAATTGGCGCGTCTTTTTTATTGGATAAAACAAACGCGACTTCAATGGAGGGATGAAATGAAAAATAATCGATGATTTTTAAAGCATTAGACCCACTTCCAGAAGCAAATAACGCAAGTTTTATTTTTACCATAGGGCAAAGTTAGAAAGTATAGTTATATAATATCTGCATGCATGCGGATTTTTTTTTAAACTCTTATCGTTGAGTCTCCAGAATGATTAAATTTAGCCTGGTTTACATAAAATTACAAATTGGATAATTTTCATCAAACAGGTATCTAATTGATCTACTATAGTAAGCAAAGAGCTACAGTAATTTTTGTTTTTTAGATCATCAATCCCTCAAAAAAGCAGATAATTGAATGATTCTTTTCGTTAAAATGCAATTTATCAAGAAGAAATCTTATTTTTTTTAAAAAAATCGGCAAGCAACATTTATTAAGATATTGTTGTTTATCCCTTTAAGAATGTGCGTATTCCATTCCTTCCAAAGATTTTTTATAGGAATAGTTAATAATAATATGAGTAATAATTTTGTTTTTCGCTTCAAAGTTTTTTTCTTTGTGACTTATAATTCATTAAAAAAAATAGAAATGTCTGAAATCAAAACGAAAGTAATATCTATTATAGTAGATAAATTAGGAGTTGAAGAGAGCGAAGTAACAAACGAAGCAAGCTTCACAAATGACCTAGGTGCAGATTCTCTTGATACAGTTGAATTGATTATGGAATTTGAAAAAGAATTCAATATTGCTATTCCAGATGATCAAGCAGAAAACATCCAAACTGTTGGTGATGCTGTTTCTTACATCGAAGAGCACAAAAACTAAGAAAAAATTATTGCTGAACAAAGTTATTCTGTATGGAATTAAAGAGAGTTGTTGTAACGGGGTTAGGTGCACTTACACCAATTGGAAATACTGTTTCTGAATATTGGGAATCATTAATTCAGGGTAAAAGCGGTGCTGCTGTTGTGAAACAATTCGATGCAACTTTGTTCAAAACACATTTTGCTTGTGAAGTAAAGGATTTCAATGTTGAAGACTTTATTGAGCGGAAAGAAGCAAGAAAATTAGATCAATTTTCTCAGTACGCCATGGTTTCTGCTGCAGAAGCTATGGCTGATTCTGGGTTAATGGAATCCAATCCCAACGTAGATCGAATAGGAGTTATTTGGGGGTCAGGAATAGGTGGTTTAAAAACATTTCAAGACGAAGCAGAAAATTTCTTTGCAGGTGATGGGAATCCAAAATTCAATCCTTTCTTTATTCCTAAAATGATTGCAGACATTGCTGCAGGACATATTTCTATTAAATATGGTTTAAGGGGTCCAAATTATGTCACTGTTTCTGCATGTGCATCTGCTACAAATGCAATCATTGATGCATATAATTATATCCGCTTAGGAAAAGCAGATGCTTTTGTTACAGGAGGATCTGAGGCAGCAGTTAATCAAATGGGATTAGGTGGATTTAATGCTTTAAGAGCACTTTCTACCCGTAATGATTCTCCCGAGACAGCTTCAAGACCCTTCGATTTAGATCGTGATGGTTTTGTCTTAGGTGAAGGAGCAGGAGCGATAATTTTGGAGGAATATGAGCATGCTGTAAAAAGAGGTGCTACTATTTATGCAGAAATTGCAGGTGGTGGTATGGCTGGAGATGCATATCATATGACTGCGCCGCATCCTGAAGGATTGGGAGCCAGAAATACAATGATTGCTGCGTTGGAAGATGCAGAAATGAATCCTACTGAAGTTGATTATATTAATGTTCACGGTACTTCAACTCCACTTGGAGATGTTGCTGAAGTGAAAGCCATTGAAGATGTTTTTGGAGAACATGCATACAAAATCAATATTAGCTCTACAAAATCGATGACTGGCCATTTATTAGGCGCTGCTGGAGCGATTGAAGCGATAGCTTGTATTTTAGCTGTAAAAAATGATATCATTCCTCCAACAATTAATCATTTTACAGATGACCCAGCTTTTGATAGTAAATTGAATTTCACCTTTAACATTGCACAAAAAAGAATTGTGAATGTTGCTTTATCAAACACGTTTGGTTTTGGCGGACACAATACAAGTGTTATTGTTAAGAAATTTAAAGGGTAATTGTTTAAGCTTAGTTCATTCTTTTCTGAACGGAAAACGAAGGATGAAAAATATCTAATTCAGTTTATCACAAAACGTTTTGGTTATTCCCCAAAAAACATTTCTTATTTTATTCAAGCAATTACGCATAAATCTTTGAGTAATAATAATGAATCTGAATCTTCAAATGAACGTTTGGAATTTCTTGGGGATTCGATTTTAGATGCGGTTGTTGCTGAATATGTCTATACAAGGTTCCCCGATGATGATGAGGGATATTTAACGAAAATTAAATCCAAATTAGTAAGTAGAAAAACACTTTCTGCAATTGCTGAGGAAATGGAACTACGCGAAATTATTCGTTATCAGAGAGGAAGAACAATCAACCTGAATACACTTGAAGGGAATGCATTTGAAGCGATCATGGGCGCAATATACTTAGATAGCGGCTACGATGCTGTTAAACAGGTTATAAATAAGCATGTTTTCAAAAAATACGTTGATTTGAATCGTGTGTTGGAAGAAGAAATTGATTTTAAGTCAAAACTATTTATTTGGAGTCAAAAAAAGCAATTCAAATTAGACTTTATTGTTATTTCTGAAGAAAAAAATGGAGAAAACTGGACTTATACAGTTTTAGCAACGGTCAATGAAAATAGCTATGGGCGTGGAACTGGAACCTCAAAGAAAATAGCTGAACAAGCTGCTTCAAAAGAAACGTTGGAATTGATAGGAGAAGTGTAACTTATATCCTGACAAATAATTAAACCAGCACCAGTTGTTGAATATCATTCAAGCGTTCAAATCCTTTTTTCAAATTAGTGACCTCACTATAAATAATTCTTAATCGATCATTGGCTTCACTGAATGAACAATCTTTTGGATTTTTTTGAATGTAATTTAATACTGCTGTAAATATCGGAGATTCATAGTACACAGATTGTGGATTGGAGATAAAATAACCAATCATTTTCCCGCCTTTCAGCACTAGTTTTTCTAATCCTAAATCTTGTGCTAGCCAACGTAATTTGAATGATAAAATCAATTCTTTTACTTCGCGAGGTAAAGGGCCAAAACGGTCAATTAAAGATTCGGAAAATTTGTTCAATGCTTCTTCATTTTCTAAGTTGTCCATTTCTTGATACAAGCTCAATCGTTCAGCAACATTATTAACGTAGTCATCTGGAATACGAACTTCTAAATCAGTTTCTAAAACACAGTCCCTTACGAAAGACGTCATAGAATCTGTATTTCGTTCGGCAAATAAATCCTTAAACTCAGCTTCTCTTAATTCTTCCATTGCTTCGTTTAAGATCTTTTGATACATCTCAAATCCTATTTCTGAAATAAATCCACTTTGTTCGCCGCCTAACATATTTCCTGCTCCTCGAATGTCTAAATCTTTCATGGCAATGTTGAAGCCTGCCCCTAAGTCTGAGAATTGGACTAATGCTTCTAGTCTTTTCCTAGCTTCAGATGTAATTACGCTAAATTTCGGGGAAACTAAGTAGCAAAACCCCTTTTTATTGGAACGACCAACTCGACCCCGAAGTTGATGTAAATCACTCAGCCCAAAATTATGAGCATCATTAATTATGATTGTATTTGCATTTGAAATATCAATTCCTGATTCAATAATCGTTGTTGCAATAAGGATATCATATTCATGATTAATGAAATCAAACATAACCTTTTCCAATTGTTTTCCATCCATTTGCCCATGTCCAATTCCGATGCGAACACCCGGGCACAAACGTTGTAACATTCCCGATATTTCTTTGATATTCGCTAGCCGATTATTCACAAAAAACACCTGTCCTCCGCGACTTACTTCATATGCAACGGCATCACGAATCACATCTTCGTTGAATTGAATTATTTCTGTTAAAACAGGTTGTCGATTGGGAGGAGGTGTATTTATTAAACTTAAGTCACGGGCTCCCATCAATGAAAACTGCAGTGTTCTTGGAATTGGCGTTGCTGTAAGCGTCAAAGTATCTACAGTTGCTCGCATCGTTTTCAATTTATCTTTGACCGAGACCCCAAACTTTTGTTCCTCATCGATGATCATCAAACCTAAATCCTTGAATTTTACTTTTTCAGAAACGATAGCATGTGTTCCAACCAAAATGTCAATTTCCCCAGCAGCTAATTTTTTTAACGTTTCTGTCACTTGTTTCGCCGATTTGAAACGATTAATAAAGTCAACTTTACATGGAAAATCGTGTAAGCGCGCTGAGAAACTTCTGTAATGTTGCATTGATAAAATAGTCGTTGGAACCAAAATCGCCACTTGTTTACTGTCAGCAACGGCTTTAAATGCTGCACGAACGGCTAATTCTGTTTTTCCAAAGCCAACATCTCCGCAAATCAAACGGTCCATTGGTGTAGACGATTCCATATCTTCTTTTATCGCTTGCGTACTTTTCACCTGGTCGGGAGTGTCTTCGTACATAAATGAAGCCTCTAATTCATTTTGAAGGTAAGAATCAGGAGAAAATGAGAATCCAGGTTGACTTTTTCGCTTGGCATATAATTGAATTAGATCAAAGGCTAATTCTTTAATTTTCGTCTTCGTTTTCGTTTTAAGTGCCGTCCAAGTCTGAGACCCTAACTTGTTCATTTTAGGTGCAATTCCATCTTTTCCAGTAAATTTCGAAATACGATGTAAGGAATGAATTCCAACATATAATACGTCACCATCTTTGTATAGTAACCGAATCGCTTCTTGGGGTTTTCCATTCACATCGATTGTTTGAAGTCCGGAAAATTGCCCTACTCCGTGATCTATATGTGTCACATAATCTCCTTTTTGAAGATTGTAAATTTCTTTTAACGTAAATGCCTGTTTGGCTTGCGAAAATCCTTCCTTTAATTTAAAACGATGATACCTTTCGAACAATTGATGATCTGTGTAACAAACTATTTTTAAAGTAGGATCAATGAATCCTTCGTGCAAAGCAAAAGGCATCGGAATGAATTCAACATCTCCTCCAATATCTTCAAATATTTGAGATAAACGTTCAATTTGCTTGGGTTGATTTGAAAATATTAAATTCGTGAATCCTTCTTTTTTTCGATGGATCAAATCCGTCCGAAGTAAGTCAAAATTCTTATTAAAACTTGGCTGTGGTTGAAATGAAAACTTTTCCTCTAAAGTTGCTTTAAAATGATAGACAGGCCCCCATTCTATGACAGATAAGTCGTTGAGACCGGCTTTAAAATCTGTTGGGTGCATATACAATTCACTGGGAATAGCTGGTTTTATTACTCCTTGGAAAGCATCGTACCCTTTCACAGCTTTTTCATATTCCTGTTCAAGAACACCCAGGATTTGATCATACGATGAAAGCCAAACGGTAGTCATTTTACCAATAAATTCTAGGAAAGTACCATTGATGGTATGTGACATTTTTCCTTGAATATTCGGGATAATATTAAAATGATCGTGTTTATGAATAGAAAGTTGCGTACTTGCATCAAACGTTCGGATTGTTTCCACTTCATCTCCAAAAAATTCAATTCTAAAAGGGTGATCGTTTGAGAATGAAAAGACATCAACAATTCCACCACGAATTGAAAATTGCCCAGGTTCATAAACGAATTCAACTCGGTCGAAGTGGTATTCTAGCAATAATTCATTCATAAAGTCTATAGAATACGTTTTCCCAACTTGCACCTTCAACGTATTGCTCGTTAAATTTACTTTGGTGGGAACACGTTCAAACAATGCTTGCGGATAGGTGACAATCCAAGCATTTTTACCGTTGTTTAATTTTTCTAAAACTTGAGCTCGAGCAACAACGTTTGCATTGTCTATTTCTTCAAATTGATAAGGTACGCGGTAAGAAGCTGGATAAAACAAAACATTGCTTCCACTTGGAAATAAGTTCTCTAAATCATTCAGAAAATAGGCAGCTTCTTCTTTGTCGTTTAAAATGAAAAGATGATGACCAGGAACTTGCTGACATAATGCGGCCGAACACAATGCTTTTGAAGCACCTACTAATCCACTCCAATGAATGCGAGAACCAACAATTTGTAACTCACTAGCCGTCGAATCAATAGCGGGTAATTTTGTAAATAGTTGTAAAAGCTCTTTCGTATCCATTAGAAAAGGTTGATAGTGAGATTCAGATTGAGGTTAAGATTGACAGTTAGGATGAGTGATTAAACTTAACCTCAATTTCAACCTAATTTTATTTCTCAACTGAACTTGCCGCCTCAATCAACTGCACTACTCTTTCTACCATTAATTTAGAACCAATGATAAAAGGAATTCGTTGATGAAGTTTTTCGGGTTGAATATCTAACACTCTTTTTCTTCCTGTGGTAGCTAATCCACCTGCTTGTTCCGCGATGAAAGCCAATGGATTACATTCATAGATCAAACGCAATCTTCCTTCTGGATGAGAAGGTGTATCTGGATAAATATAAATTCCTCCTTTGATCAAACTTCTATGAAAATCTGCAACCAATGAACCGATGTATCTTCCAGAATAAGGACGATTTGTAGCTGCATCAGTATCTTGACAATACGAAATATACTCTTGAATTCCTTTTTCTGCTACTTTGATGTTTCCTTCGTTCATTGCATATTGTCTACCAATTTCTGGCATTTTCATGTTTGGATGAGATAGGCAATATTCACCAATTGAAGGGTCTAATGTAAATCCATTTACTCCTGACCCTGTTGAATACACCAACATGGTAGAAGAACCATATAATACATACCCAGCAGCAACTTGCGCGTCGCCGTTTTGAAGCATATCTGCCTCCGTTGCTAATTTATCTCTTTGACTTACTCTTTTGTAAATTGAAAAAATAGTACCAATAGAAACGTTTACATCAATGTTTGAAGAACCATCCAATGGATCAAATAAAACGACATATTTACCATGTTTAGAAGCATCACTTGTAAAAGCAACGAAGTCATCGTTTTCTTCAGATGCAATTCCACACACTTCACCTCCAGCTTCAAACATCTTAATAAATTGGTTATCAGCGACAACATCCAATTTTTGTTGATCTTCACCCTGAACGTTTACTTCACCTTGAGCACCTTGAATAGCGTCCACTAAACCTGCTCTTCGAACATCTCTCGCAACAATTTTTGAAGCAACTGAAATGTCGTTTAAAAGGCGCGTTAATTCTCCTGTAGCACCATCAAATTCGTGCTCACGTTTCATTATAAATTCGCCTAGGGTGATAACTTTTGACATAGTATTTGATTTTTATACAAATATAAGGTAGAATTTTGATTTTTGATCTTTGACATTGGATCATTCATGATATATTTTCATCTATATTTTCAGATTCAACATCAAAAATCAGTAATTTTACTCTATGAAATATAGAATTTTAACCAAGCAGGAAATGGAGATCTTTGACGAAGATTTTAAGCATTTCCTTATCACCAATGGAGTTAAAAATGAAGAATGGCTTGCAATGAATCAGTCGGACATCGGAAAAGCGACAACTTTGGTTGAATTATTTTCAGATACTGTATTGCACAAAGTGTATGAAAAAATAGAATTTATCGAGTTTAGAAGTCCAGATGCATGCATGATTTTTCGCTGCTTGCCGGAGCGAATGGAATTAATTTCATTAAACAAAAAAAAGGGTCTTTCAGATTTATCAACCCCTGAAACTATTCATGAAGCACTTTCAAAATCGCCCGAAGATTTATCAATTTTTAAAAGTGAGAAGGAGTATTCTATTTCCAGAGAGGAAGAAATGCATGAATTATTTGAAAAAGGTTGTTTTGTTTCTTCTCAAGAATTTTGGAATGCATTACAAGTGTTAGTACTTTAATGATTAAATAGTGAGTCTCTTCCTATTTATTTATTAATTTTAGGCATCAATAAAAAATTAATTACTATTTAAAATGAAAAAAATACTTTCAATATTCGCAGTATCTGTGCTAACATTTGTAAATGTTTCTGCTCAACTGCAAACGCCAAGAAAAAGCCCATTTTCTAAAATTGAGCAAAGAATCGGATTAACAGATATAAAAATAGAATATTCTCGCCCTAGTAAAAATGAGCGTGTCGTTTTTGGCGATGTTGTTCCGATGGATTCTATTTGGAGAACGGGTGCGAATGAAAACACAAAATTTACAACGAGTGATAACATAATTTTTGGAAGTGACACATTAGCAGCAGGAACCTACGCGGTTTTCACCAGACCTGGTAAAGAGGCGTGGGAAATTTTATTTTACGGGGATGCAACCAATTGGGGCACGCCTGATGTGTGGGATAACAATAAAGTAATTTTAAAAACGAAAGCAAAAGTATCTGCACTGACAAGCGTAGTTGAAACTTTTTCTATTTCTATTGATGATTTGAAATCAGAATCTGCCAATTTGAATTTTACGTGGGATAAAACGATTGCTTCGGTAAATTTTAAAGTACCTACTGGAGAAAAAGTGATGTCGAATATTAAAAAAGTGATGGAAGGGCCATCAGCTAATGATTATTATGCTTCAGCCAATTACTATTTTACGGAGAAAAAAGATGTAAAACAAGCATTGATTTGGGCAACAAAAGCGGTTGAACTAAAAGGGGATGATGCGTATTGGATGCTTCGATTAAAAGCATTAATTCAAGCTGATTTAGGAGATAAAAAGGGAGCTATTGAAACAGCACGTAAATCTATGATCGCTGCTGAAAAAGAGAAAGATCAGCACTATGTCGACATGAATAAAATGTCTATTGAAGAGTGGGGTAAAAAATAAGTAATGTCAGAAGTAAAAGAGAGATTAATAGATCGTTTTGGAGCATTAAATGTAGCAGATGTGAATGTGCTGGAAGGAGAAATTCCTTTACTTCGAATACATATTAATGCCAATCCTCCAATTAATTTATTAATGACCAATGGACTAAGTGATTTTTTTATGTCAGTTCCAGATCCGGAAAAAGGGAGGGAGTACAATGAAATTTATTTTTGTTTACCTAGTTATTGGGATTTAGATGCGCTAGAGAATCCAACGATGAATTGGGTGTATTATTGGATGCAGAGAATGGTTAGACATGTAAAAGAAAAAAATTCATGGTTTGGACCTGGTCACACAATGGCTTGCGGAAATCCATTTCAAAATTTATCTTCAACGATGAAATCAAATCATTTTTTCTTAAACAATCCAATGTTATTGAAGGAAGAGTTACTTCCTATGGAAATGGCTGAGAAGACAGTCTATTTTTTAGCGATTATTCCAATTTTTGAAGATGAAATGGATTACAAACAAGGAAAGGGCACTCAGAAATTGATAAAAAAGTTAGAAATCAACGGAGTTACGGAGAAATTAGATGATTATAGATGTACGGTGTTAAGTCGAAAGTGGAGTTTTATAAATCGTTAAAGTAATCAGGATTATTATCGAAAGATTTTCTCCCGATAATAATCCCAAATATCTATTTCTTTGCCACTAAGCAGTAACAGACAATATACCTTTTTTAATCAGTAATTTTCCAATTTGAACAGCATTAGTCGCCGCTCCTTTTCTTAAGTTATCAGCAACTATCCACATGTTGAGTGAGTTTGGCTGAGATTCATCGCGACGTATTCTTCCTACAAAAACATCATCTTTTCCTTCTGCATATTTTGCCATTGGATAATTGTTCGTAGTGGGATCATCTTTCAATGTAATTCCTTCTGTATCGTGTAATATTTTCCGAATGTCTGCTAGATCAAAATCAATTTCAAATTCAACATTTACGGCTTCAGAATGGCCCCCGACAACAGGAACTCTAACTGCAGTAGCTGTTACATGAATAGTTGGGTCAAGAATTTTTTTTGTTTCATTCGTTAATTTCATTTCTTCCTTTGTATAGCCATTATCTTCAAAACTGTCGCAATGTGGAATACAATTTTTGTCAATTGGATAAGCGTAGGCCATTTCACCTTGAATTCCATTTCGCTCATTTTCCATTTGTTCAACTGCTTTAACCCCAGTCCCTGTAATGGATTGATAGGTAGAAACAACCACTCGTTTAATTTTGTATTTTTTATGTAAAGGGGCAAGCGCCAAAAGCAACTGAACTGTGCTACAATTTGGGTTCGCAATTATTTTGTCTGCAGGTGTTAATAAATCTCCATTAATCTCTGGAATAATTAGTTTTTTTGTTGGATCCATTCTCCACGCTGAAGAATTATCAATGACCGTTGTACCCACTTCAGCAAATTTTGGAGCCCAAAGTAAGGAGGTTTCTCCCCCAGCAGAAAAAATAGCTACATCCGGTTTCATAGAAACTGCTGTTTCAAGACTAACAACTGGATATTCAACACCATTATATTCAATTTGCTTTCCCACTGATTTTTCAGAAGCAACTGGTATTAATTCTGTAATAGGAAAATTTTGTTCACGTAAAACTTGTAGAAGGACATTTCCAACCATACCTGTAGCACCAACAACAGCAACTTTCATAATCGATTATTTATAATTTATACGAAATTAATGTATTTTTAGTCGATATTTTAACTTTCCCTCGGATTTTTAAATTTTTTATTTAGCACCGATCTTACTGTCAAATCTAATCAATTTTGCAGTACAAGTGCGATAGTCGTCATTTTCCATCTTTTTCCTTCTTATTTTGGGAAGATTCATGCGATGATGACGTGCGATATATTTTCTTTTGTTTTGGGTTTCTTATTTGGTAAAATGAAATAGTTCATAATTAATTTAGTTGCAACTATAATTATAGTATATTTGCGACAAAATTATAAGTATGAGATGTTTTTTCTTGATTACCCTCTTTTTACCCATTTTCCTATGCAGATCTCAAGTAATTGAACAATTCACGGATGGAGATTTTACGAACAATCCTGCTTGGTCTGGAACGGATTTAGATTTTAGTATCAATGCGGCTCAACAGCTTCAATTGACATCCAGTGTTGTTGGAACTTCATTTTTAACAACGTCTAATGAATTGAGCTCTCTAGGCACAAAAGAATGGCACTTTTGGATTAAAATGACATTTTCACCCTCTGCTAATAATTTTGCAAAAGTTTTCTTAACGTCTACTAGTAACGATTTAATGATTAATCCCGATGGATTTTATTTACAATTTGGCGAAGCAGGATCTTTAGACGCTATTCGATTATGTAAGCAGTTAGGGGGAATCAGCACTGAAATTTGCTCAGGAATTCCTGGACAAATCGCGAATAGTTTTGCCCTTGGTGTAAAAGTGATCCGGGATAATTTTGGAAACTGGACCTTATTCGTTGATTCCAACGGGGGAGAAAATTATAATTCAAGTAGCTCTGGAGTAGATAATACCGCCATTATTGGAGGTGCATCAGGGATCATTGCAACATATACCTTGAGTAATTCGAATAAATTTTATTTTGATAATTTTTATTTCGGAGATATACTTGTTGATCATGTTGCACCTACCGCAATTTCTGTAAACGTTATCGATCAGAATAAAATCGATGTACTTTTTGATGAGGTACTTGATAGTGTTTCTGCTCAATTAATTGGGAATTATTTTTGCACTCCAACCATCGAAGTAACATCCATTTTACAAGATAGTATCAATCCTAAATTAGTTCATCTTTTCTTAGGGGAGAATTTTTTGAATGGACAAACGTATTCAATTACGTCCTTAAATGTTAGTGATTTAGCTGGAAACATATCCCCAGAACAAGTGCTTTTTTTTACATACATGGTCGCCGAAAATGTTAACTTGGGAGATGTGATTTTGACTGAATTTATGGCAGATCCAACACCAGTGCAAGGTTTACCAGAAATTGAATATATTGAAATCTACAATAGAAGTGATAAGTATTTTAATGTGTTGGGATGGAAGATTGGAGATTCCTCAGCAGACGGGACGATACAGGAAAAATGGCTAAGGCCGGGAGAATATCTCATTTTGTGTTCCGTTTCTTCATTAGTTGAGTATTCAAATGGGGTTGGAGTCACGTCATTTCCAAGTTTAAATAATGCCGGGGATAATATTGTGTTAAAGAATAATGAAGGAAAAGTGGTGGACAAAATAGCGTATACGGACAGTTGGTACAAAGATGATTTAAAGCAGGATGGGGGATATGCAATCGAAAGAAAAAATATACATTTGCTTTGCTCTTCAGAATCTAATTGGACAGCAAGCAACGCCATCATTGGCGGCACACCTGCTCTAGTCAATTCAGTTAATGACAGCACACCTGACAGTAAAAACCCTCAACTATTGGAACTTTTAGCTTTTTTTCCAAATACATTAGAAATTACGTTTAATGAAGGAATGGATTCCGCTTCTCTTTCCAATTCATTCCTTTTTTCTCCTGATTTAACGATTCAAAATGCACTCATTTCCAGTCTATTTCCTCAAAATATGACGATTCAATTCAACGAAACTTTTACAAAGAGTAAGGAATATGAAATACTATTGAATACGGTTTCTGACTGCTCTTTGAATACGACGAATTTAACGGGTAAATTTTCACTCCCTGAAACCCCAATTGCGGGAGATATTATTATCAATGAGATTCTTTTCGATCCAATTACAGGAGGTTCCGATTTCATTGAAATTTTAAATAGATCAGATAAAACAATCAATTTATCTAATTTTAGTTTTGGGAATTATCAAAATGGAATTGTTTCAAATATTAAATGGATAGAAACCAGCAAAAATTTGAAAGCAGGAGAGATTATGGCTATTACAGAGGATACACTTTTTCTAAAAAACAATTATTTTTCTACTGTTGCTGGGAGGTTAATTCAAAGTGATTTACCAAATTACAACATTGATTCGGGTTCTGTATACCTGCTATATGAAGATACGATAATTGACAAAGTGTCTTATGTGGAAAAATGGCAATTCAAATTACTAGAAAATTCAAAAGGTAAATCGTTAGAAAGGATTGATCCAAACGGTTATTCGAATTCTGAAAATAATTGGCATACAGCTGCTGAGTCTGTTCAATTTGCAACACCAGGACGTAAAAATTCGCAAATGTTTGAGAGTGAATCAAACGGAAATTTTGATTTTATTAGTAAAACCATTTCGCCAGATAATGACGGTTTTGAAGATGTATTAATTGTAAAATACAAAATGAATAAGCCGGGTATGTTGGGAACCTTCACCATTTTTGATGATCAAGGGAGATTGGTAAACACTGTTTTTAAAAATGAATTGTTGGCTGCAGAAGGAACTTTTACATGGGACGGCCTTGCGGACACGAATTTTAAAGCTGAAATAGGTGCTTACGTTTGTTTTTTCGAAGCGTTTGAAGTAAATGGGGGTAATTTATTTAATAAAACAAAAGCTTTTTTTGTCGCGGGTAAATTATAAAAAAATATCATTCAGCTATTTTTGTTTTTGAATCCAATCTATTTGTACTTTTGTTCAAAAAACAGGAAAAAGATGATTCAACCAGGATCAGCAGGGTGGATAAATAAATATTTTGATTTAGTCGACAAACAAGTAATTCAGCTGGAAGTTAACCGTCCAGAAGAGTTAGGAATTGAGCATTTTTTACATCTTACTTTTGGACATACAGGAATTATTTTTGGATACCCAAATTCGTTAATTTTCGCTAAAAACCTAGATACATCTAAATGGACCGTTGAAGAAAATCTTAAAATGTTACTTTTTGAGTCACATTTACTAGTTTTTTTGCTGAAAAATGAAGATTTAAATAATATAAAAGAAGATTTTATCAATTCATTACTTTCATTTTACGGAAAACATAATTCATATTCCATTACTAAAATTTTCACCTTTTTCTTAAAAGAGTCAAACGTTGAAAAGTTAGAAAATATACTTGTAAAGAGATTAGAAATAAAAATGAAATTGCTCGATAATAAACTATGGGTTAATTATTTGAGTAACGTTTTTGTTTATCTTGATGTTATTCTTTTTTATGATAATTTAAAAGGTAAAAAAAGAGGGGATTTTTCGAATTATTCTGAATTAGCCATGAATTCCTTGACCGCGATTACAATTTCTGCTTTTTCGGATGGAGTTGTTGAAGAAAAGGAACAAGCAATGTTTGACATCTTTTTAGCTTCAGCTAATTTGCCTGAAAAAAAGAGAGATTTAATGATAAAGCAGCTAAAAACAGGAGCAACCGTAGACGATTTATCTCCTTCGATTCAGAGAAATTGGTTATTTAAACGATTTATTTTGGATGTTTCTGCGTTAACTATCTTGGCTAATTTAGAATCGGTACCTGAAGAAAAATTATTTCTCACTAGTTTTTGTGAATTTTTAAAAATACCTGAAAAAGAGTTAGATGAAACTCTTGTGATGGTTGGGTCATTTGTGCTTAATAACAATCAGAAAGTTTCTTTTTTAAAAACTTCATCCTCGTATGAAAAAATGTTTAGTAGTTTTTCGAGACGCTGGATAAAAGTACTTGGCAGGAATAAAGATAAATTAGCAACTGAACTAAAACAAAGTAAAGAGTTGGTTTCACTTATTAAGAAATCAACAATGAAAGAATTGTCAAAAGAAGAAAAGGAAATTGTAAAAACCCAATTTATGGACATAGTTAAATCAATGCCAGCCTTAGCGATCTTCATGTTACCTGGTGGAGCTCTTTTATTGCCTCTTGTACTAAAAGTGCTTCCAGATTTATTGCCTTCGGCTTTTAGAGATAACGAGATTGATAATGAGAAGAAATAATTCTTTTCGTTACATCTGACTTAACAGAGTCAAAAATTTCAAGGTGTTGTCAAAGAAACGGGAATAATTTTTCCATTTATCCATTCATGACTTGTAAGAGCAAAATGGACAATAAATTCTGCCATTTTTTCCGCCGAAACTGGCGCTTGATATCCTGGAAAAGCTTCTTCCAACATTTCTGTTTGCACCGCTCCAAGACACAGACAATTCATTTTCACTCTTGTGTCCTTGTGTTCTTCATAGAACAATTCTGTGAAGCTACAAACAGCTGCTTTGGAAGTTGAATAAGCAGTTAAACCGGAAAATTTTACAGTTCCTTGAAAACCTCCCATTGAACTTATATTCACTATATGCCCTCCATTATCAAGCATTTTAGGGAGTGCTGCTTGAACAGTTTGCATCACACCGATAACATTTGACTGATAACTTGAAGTAAGGTCTTGAGGAGTTAATTCAGTAAAAGGTTTGTTGACTAATTTTCCTGCATTATTGACCAATATATCAATGGATTCAATTGTCGAGAAAATTCTTTCAGCTTGGTGGCGAACATTAGAATCCTCTAAATCAAATCCAAAACACTTTACGTTAGTGAGGTAAGAAAATTGTTCCATCCCCTTCGTGTTGCGAGAAAGAGCAAGAACAGTATATTCAGGATTAGCCGCAAATTTTTCTACAGTTGCCTTCCCAATCCCTCGACTAGCACCAACAACAACAATAATTTTTTTTTGATTCATGACTAAATACTATTCTTAAAGGATCGACTAAAATTAATTATTTCAAACGCTGAGAAGTTAAAATTTTATTTGATACGGTTACTTCTCGTCAAAACTAATTACAAGTTCTTCACTTGCAGGATGAGCTTGACAAACCAAAACATATCCTTCCGCAACTTCTTCTTCTGTCAATGCGTAATTCATTGTCATAGAAGCTTTTCCTTGTAAAATTTTTCCTTTGCACGAAGAGCAAACTCCTCCTCGACAAGAATAAGGCGCATCAAAACCAGATTTATCTAGGACATCTAAAATTGCTTTCCCATTTGATTTCAGCTTGAATTCGATTTCTTCACCGTCTAAAATTACTTTCACATTACTTTCTCCTGAAAAAGCACTATCAGAGGACGCGGTGTTCGATTTCATTAAAATTGGGACAGTAAATAACTCATAATGAACTTTCTCTGTAGGAACTCCAAATAATTTTAATGCATCAACACCTGCTTTAATCATTTCCTCTGGGCCACATAAAAAGAATGCATCTGCTTTTAAAAGGTCTAAATCTTGTTTTATTATTTCAGAAATAGTGCCAGCATCTAATCGCCCTGAAGAATACCCTTGAATTGTTTCGCCACTTAAGTAGAAATCAGTTTCTATATGTGACAAATGCTTGATTTCATCGTAAAAAAGAATTGAATTTTCTGTTCTATTTCCATAAAACAATTTCATTTTACCATTTGATGATGCTAATGCTTTTGCAATAGACATGATAGGAGTAATTCCGCTTCCCGCAGAAAAAGCAACCACATTTTTATCAGCTGTTTTTAATTGAAAGTTTCCTTCGGGTTTAGAAACTTGAATTTCCATTCCTTCCTCAGCAACTGCGTTGAACCATACAGAAATATTTCCATCAGAAACTGATTTTACAGCAACAGCTAGAGGTTCATTCGGACCACTGCAAATGGAATACGATCTGCGCTCCTCTTTTCCTTTATTTTCAATAACGAAATTAATATACTGTCCAGCAATAAATTGAAATGTTTTTTTCAATGCCTCTGGAACGTCTAATGTGACTTTCACACTGTCAGATGTTAACTTTTCAATTTTTTGAATAGTTAAATTATAAAATCCTTTGTGTGTTTTACCAGAAGAATCTTTTTTAAATAATTTCTTAAAAAATGCCATAATTTTTATTCGTCAAATGATATAATTAATGTTTCACTAGTTGGATGAGCTTGGCACGTTAGGATATAGCCTGCCGCAATATCATCAGGCTCTAATGAATAATTAATATCCATTGAAGCAGTTCCTTCTATGATTTTTGCTTTGCAAGTACAACAAACACCTCCTTTACAAGCGAAAGGTAAATCACCACCAGCATTGCTAGCAGCATCTAAAATATTTTCTCCATCCGATGTGAGCACTATTTCTATCGTATCACCATCGACGATCACCTGTACATTGGAGGTGATTACTGTCAGATCTGAGGAGTTTGTTGAAGATTCCTTTTTAACTTCTGAAGTGGTAAAAAGTTCGAAGTGAATCTTTTTGGGGTCCGCAACATATGCAGCAAAATGATCTTTTACGCAATGCACCATTTCCTCAGGTCCGCATACAAAAACTTCATCTACTTTTGTGTTTTGAAGAAATTCTTTCTGCAGCTGTGCTAATTTTTCAAGGTTAATTCTACCATTTTGCAATGGATTATCGACGGTCTCGCGAGAAAAGATGGAGATAAGATCTAGTTTGTTAGAATATAGACTTTTTAACGAATTTAGTTCTTCGCGAAAGATGGTAGAAGAAATCGTTTTATTACCATAAAAGAGGGTCACTCTGCTTCTCGGCTCTTCTTTTAGAATCGTTTTTGCAATGGATATTATAGGGGTAATTCCGCTTCCTGCAGCAATTAGAACATAGTTTTTTTCATTATTTACAGAGCTTGTCAGATGAAAATTTCCGGTAGGTGTCATTACTTCAATAAATTGCCCTTCTGAAAATTTTTCATTCGCAAAGGTGGAGAATTTACCGCCATCAATTTTTTTAATAGCGACTCTCCATTCATTTTCAAATGGAGCGGATGATAATGAATATGATCTTCTAACATCTTCTCCATTAATATTTGCTTTCAGTGTTAAATATTGTCCGGCCTGAAATGAAAAATCTTTTTCTAATTCTGAAGGAATTTCAAACGCTATTGAAATGGTGTCTTCTGTTTCCTTACGTATGTTATCAATTGTGAGTGTGTGAAATCTTGGAGTCATTCGAATAAAAAATAGTTGCTGTAAAATTAATCATTTTACGAAAGAAAAACCGATTGATTTTATTTTTTAACCAATTCCTTTGCTTAAGAATTGAAATCAATGAACATATGTAGTAAATTTGGTACAAAATAAGAGTGTTATTTATTGAAAAGCGCGCGATTTTTGAAATTTACGTATTCAAAATAAAAAATGATAAACGAAAACGATATTTGGAATTACCTAGAAGAAGTAAGTGACCCAGAAATACCAGTTTTAACGATTGTTGATTTGGGAGTTGTTCGTGCTGTAAATTTAGAAGAAGATTTATGTACAGTTGTTATTACACCTACCTACAGCGGCTGTCCTGCAATGAAAGTGATCGAAGAAGATATAATTAAATTGTTGCACGAAAAAGGGGTTCCATCTGTAAAAGTCGATTTAATACTTTTCCCACCTTGGACAACAGATTGGATTAGCGAAAATGGTAAGAATAAGTTAAGAGAGTATGGAATTGCTCCGCCTGAAAATGAAGTGGATAAAAGTGTTCTTTTTGCAGCCCCAACTGTTGTTCCTTGTCCCTTGTGCAGATCAAAAAACACTAAAATGATTAGTCAATTTGGTAGCACAGCTTGTAAAGCTCATTACCAATGCAATGATTGTTTAGAGCCTTTTGATTACTTTAAATGCCTTCGGTAAGGTTTATGATGCTACTTTCATTGCCGCTTTAATGATTTCTGCGTTTTCCAGTTGATCAGACTCTATTTTTTTCACTAAGCAGATTTGATGTTTTCTCCCATCTAATTTAAATGTTATTCTCGTAAAATTCATTTTAAAGAAGGTGTGTGTAGATATTGATTTAATACTTTGTAAAGAAGTAGCTTTATTTTTATTCGATCCATCTTGCACTAGTAACATTTCCCCTTTTATGGATGCTGAAACATATTTCTTTTGTTTTTTTACTAATAGCAAATAAAAAGAGGAAAGCATGATAAAAGTAACTATTGAAATAATAGAGATGTTAAAATAAAGAAAGACAAGTGCAAAAAGTAGGAGTGAGAGAATTGTAAAAATAGAAATCATCGACCGAAAAATTTCATGGCCTCTGGATAGAATTATTTTCTCTTGATTAGCTATTTTTAAATTTAGCCTTTCGTACTTTGTCATTTAGTTATAATTTTTACGCAAAAATAAAAACAAAGATTAATAGCAAATACTGAAAAATAATTTTTTTTGAATTGGTTATGTTAACAAGTAGTCCTTTATTCATTTCTTACTAAAGAACACTCTTTCAAGGCACTTGTTAATCAGCGTTTTTATGAAGGATTAGATCTTATGTTTGATAAAGTACTCTGGTTGACAACTATTTTTAAAGTTTCCTCTTAATACCTATTTATGCTCCTAATTTTACAGTAGTATCTGCTCATCGCCAACATAAAAAGGATCTAATTCATTTTTAAATAAAGAATACTATCTTCATTATTAATACAGAATCTCAGGTTATTAAATAAATGTTGTTTATCTTGTGATCTAATTTTTTTTTACTTTTTAAAAAATATAAATATGAAAGTATTCTTGTTCTTACCTTTAATTGTTCTTTCTACTTTCTTTTTAACATCTTGTAAAAAGCAAGCTGGTCAAGGGGGAACTTCGATGATTACGGGGGTATTATCAACAGAATTATACAATACAGCTGGAATAATGACAGGGTCATATCCAAAAGCCAATGAAGATGTTTTTATTATTTATGGTGATGGTAAGGCAGGTTATAGTGATAAAACAACTACCAGTTATGATGGCTCATTTAAATTTGATTATTTAGAAACAGGAAAATATTCTGTCTATTTTTATGAAGATTGCGCTACCACGGCGGATGGTAAAGCTGTAAAAATTCTTCCGGCAGAAATAACTAAAAGAAATTCTACCATTGATCTTGGTACAATTAGCATAAAAAAAATAAAAAACTCTGGAACTTCCAGGATTACAGGAAATATTCATGTTTTAAATTACAATACCTTGGGTGTTTTTGTCAATGAAGGGCCAGGGCCAGATATAGACGTTTATTTGATTTATGGAACCAATGCAATTCCAACGGCTTATACAGATAAGGTAACATCGAATTTTGACGGCTCATTTAGTTTTCCTGATTTAGGGAAAGGAGAATATACCGTATATTGCTATAGTAAATGTACAACTTGTGCCAGTGGAACTCAAGCCGTTTTCGCTAATGGTGTGATCTCGAGCGATAATTCAACTATAGATGTTGGTCAAATAACAATTAATAATTGAAAAACGTAGTCATAAATTTATTTCTTTTCATTTCAATTTGTTCATTTGGTCAAGAGACGAATGAGCTGTGGACTGGAATGGGTGTGTCAAAAAAATTAAATCCGAAATTAGAAGCAACTTTGGATTTAAATAGCAGGATATATGGAAATACACTCCAACTTTTTTATCCTGAACTTACATTTAAATATAAGGTAAACAAATGGTTTAAACCTTCAATTGATTACAGGGGGCTTGACCAACTAAATAAGTATGGAAATTTTAAATATTTTAATAGATTTAATTTCAATCTCAATTTTGAGAAGCCTCTAAAGAGGTATACGTTTGGTCTGCGAATTCGCTATCAATATGTCTTTAATGGGATTCGTTCTACAGAGAATTATTCTCCCTACAGTAATCAAACAATAAGGGTAAAAACGTCGGTTAAATATGAAATTAAAAAGAGTAAATTTACTCCTTCTGCTTCAATAGAATTCTTTTATAATCCGCAAAATGGACCCACCGGAGATCGAATTTCTAAAATTAGGACATCGATAGGGACAGATATTAATTTGAAAGGACCTCATTTATTAAGTGTTTACTATTTGCGTGGGCAAAGTGTAAATCTTGCTAAATCAAAATCGCAAAATATCATTTCTCTTTATTATTGCTATGCAATTGGTGAGAAAAAGAAAAATAAGAAAAAGACTACTTCTTTATAAAAAAAGCAAAATCAGAAGGAATGTCAGTAACAAAAGTTTTTTCTTAATCGTACACTTCCTCAACATTTAGTCCAATATCTAATACTTGGTCTATTTTAGATTCTGTTATTCCTTGCTCTAAAGTGAATGTATATTTTCCTTTCAAGGGCAATTTACTTTTCCCAAATTTAAATTGATTTTCTACAATAGTTCCAGTTTTTATTCCAATCCATGTTCCATCTGGGTTAGTGATGCAAATTTTGAATGGTTCTCGTGCTTTTTTACCGTCTGGTGAAATCGTATTCATATAAATCCACAAATCACTGTATTTATAATCTGTTGTTGTTCTTAATGTTAATGTAAAAACATAGTTTTTATCCGCTTCTTTTACATCAATTACAAATTTTGGTTTTACTGTTTGCAGCCATTCATGATTTTTAAAGGAATACACTTCATCAAAATAAGGTGTTTTTGAACAGGATGTACCTATTAAAAGCAATGCAACATAAGCAAATAATTTAGTTATTATTTTCATTGTTTGCGGGATTATTTGGCCTAGGTCTATTATTATTCTTTCTACGCTTTTTATTGTTTGGTTTTAAATTATTTGAAACAGCATTTGTTTCTCCAGCTTGTCCTGGAATAGTTTCCGACCTAGGATTATTGTTTACAGTATCTCGTTGCGGCGAATTTTGTGGTTTAGGGAAATTTGTTTTTTGGTTTGGATTCATTTTTAAAGATGAATTTGGACCATTATTCGGTTTTCCTTTATTTTTTTTCTTTTTAAATGAATTTTCGAATCGAGTCAAACTTTCTTGTCCATCTAGATTTGAATAATCAGAATCCTTTACTACTGATGCGACAACAAAATCAGCTAATTCTTTAGGCTTATTTCCTGCTATATTCATTTCAATTATTTCTCGTACCCTTTCTGGAGCAAGTGAAATAAGTCCAGACCCTTGATCACCTTCATAGACATACCACATTTGTCTTTTAAATACATCAGTTTTTATATGATATGCTGAACCTTTATCTGTGCGCAGTTTTGTTTCTGATTTAGGAAACGATTTCATCGCATCAATATACATGTCCAATTCATAATTCAAACAGCATTTCAATTTTCCACATTGACCCGCCATCTTTTGTGGATTCAGGGATAATTGTTGATATCGTGCTGCAGATGTTGAAACGGATCTAAAATCAGTTAACCAAGTTGAACAGCATAATTCTCTACCACATGATCCGATACCTCCTAATCTAGAAGCTTCCTGGCGAGAACCAATTTGACGCATCTCAATTCGAACTTTGAAATCTTCCGCCATATTTTTAATTAACTGACGGAAATCTACTCTTCCTTCTGCAGTATAGTAAAATGTTGCTTTTGTTAAATCTGCCTGGTATTCGACATCTGAGATTTTCATTTCTAGTTCAAGATGTATTGCCATCGTTCTTGAACGCTGCATTAAGTCAGGTTCTAATGAACGCGCTTTAATCCATTTATCGATATCATCTTGCGTTGCGATTCGATAGATTTTTTTTGCTTCCATCGGTTTAAAACCGGCGTCTTTCTTTTTAACTTGAATTCTGGCTAATTCTCCAACAATCGAAACAACCCCAAGGTCATGTCCAGACGTTTCTTCAACGGCAACAACGTCTCCAGCTTGTAATGAGAGTCCTTTGCTGTTTCTAAAAAAATTCTTACGACTATTTTTAAATCTTACTTCAACTATATCATATGGTGCTTGATTACCTGGTAACGACATGTTAGCCAACCAATCGTGCACTTCTAATTTATTACATCCACCAGAATTACAGTTTCCATTATTTTTACATCCTCGAGGAGTCCCCCCTCCAGAACTACAATTAGAACAACTCATAATTTTGAATATTTTAGGTAAAAGTAACGATTTAGATTTTAGACTACAAGATTTTATACAATAGACTTATACACTAAGTTATGTTTACTTGATTGAATTAGTATTCTTGATTAATTTTAGTAGCAAGGTTACAGGACGAATAGTTGAGACTTGGCATGGAAAATAATCAATTTTGGCAATAAAAAATCGTGATAATTCCTTCATTTATAGTGATCGATTTTAGTTCCTTTTTCTTTTGAAGATTTGAGAAATAATCCAAAACAAAAAAGGTGATATCTAATCGACATCACCTTGTAATTAATTAAGTTTTATTCTTCTATCCTGAACACATTTCACAATTTTCAGGATCTTCAAGAGAGCAGGCAATTGCATTTTGTTGATCAACAGTGTCTGTTGTAGAATCATACACCATTGCTTTGTCTACTGTGAATTTAATGGCATCTGTAGCTGCTTTTGTTCTCAAGTAATACATTCCTGTTTTTAATCCTTTTTCCCATCCGTAGAAATGCATGGAAGTCAATTTCCCAAAGTTTGCATTTTCCATAAAGATGTTCAATGATTGAGATTGACAAATATATGCTCCTCTATCAGATGCAAGATCAATGATTGCTTTTTGAGAAATTTCCCAAGCTGTTTTATACAGATCTTTTAAATTTTGAGGAATTTCAGAAATATTTTGAATAGATCCACTTGTAGACATAATAGTTTGACGCATTTCTTTTGTCCACAATCCTGCTTTTACTAAATCTTTTAATAAATGTTTATTGACAATAATGAATTCGCCAGAAAGAACTCTTCTCGTGTAAACATTTGAAGTATATGGCTCAAAACATTCGTTGTTTCCTAATATTTGTGCTGTTGAAGCTGTTGGCATTGGAGCTAATAACAAGGAGTTACGTACCCCATATTTTTTAACTTCCTCTTTCAATACATCCCATTCCCAACGAGGCGAAGGTGTCACATTCCACATATCTGGTTGGAAAATCCCTTTAGATACTGGTGAACCTACGTATGATTCATATACACCATCTCTTTTTGCAAGGTCTTTTGATGCAGTCATTGCCGCATAATAAATCGTTTCAAAAACTTCACGGTTTAACGTTCTTGCTTCTTCAGATTCAAAAGGGAAACGCATCAAAATGAAAGCATCTGCTAATCCTTGAACACCTAGTCCAATTGGACGGTGACGAATATTAGAATTTCTCGCTTCTTCAACAGGATAATAATTTTCGTCGATCACTTTATTTAAGTTGACCGCTGCTTGATAAGAAACTTCAAACAATTTATCGTGATCAAAAGTACCTTCTTCTGTTACAAATTTTGGTAAAGCAATCGAAGCTAAGTTACAAACTGCAATTTCGTCTGGAGATGTATATTCAATAATTTCTGTACATAAGTTAGAAGACTTAATTGTACCTAAATTTTGTTGATTTGATTTCCCATTCGCCGCATCTTTGTATAACATGTAGGGAGTTCCTGTCTCGATTTGAGATTCAAGAATTTTAAACCATAAATCTTGCGCTTTAATAGTTTTCCTTCCTTTTCCTTCTGTTTCATATTTGATATACAATGCTTCAAATTCAGCACTATGTGTATCAGATAATCCTGGACATTCGTGTGGACACATTAAAGTCCAACTGCCATTTTCTTTGACACGTTTCATGAATAAATCAGGAATCCACAATGCGTAAAATAAATCACGTGCTCTTTGTTCTTCTTTTCCGTGATTCTTTTTCAAATCTAAGAAATCGAAAATATCTGCATGCCACGGTTCAATATAAATAGCGAATGAACCTTTTCTTTTTCCTCCACCTTGGTCTACGTAACGAGCTGTATCATTGAAAACACGTAACATCGGAACGATACCATTTGATTCGCCGTTTGTTCCTTTTATGTAAGAACCTTTTGCACGAATATCATGAATAGATAATCCAATTCCACCTGCAGATTGCGAGATTTGCGCACAATTTTTTAATGTATCGTAAATTCCAGCTATGCTATCTTCTTTCATTGTTAGAAGGAAGCAAGATGACATTTGCGGTTTTGGAGTACCTGCATTAAATAAAGTAGGTGTAGCATGTGTAAACCATCCTTCAGACATCAAATTATATGTTTTGATAGCTGATTGAATGTCACCTTTGTGAATTCCAATAGAAACACGCATTAACATTTGTTGCGGACGTTCAACGATATCACCATTTAATTTCATCAAGTATGAACGCGTCAATGTTTTGAAACCAAAATAATCATATTTGAAATCACGGTCATAAATAATACTTGAATCAAGTAAATCTTTGTTGTCCATAATTACGTTGTAGACATCTTCAGCCAATAAAGAAGCGTTTTCTCCCGTTTTAGGATCTATGTATAGATACAAATCTGCCATTACATCAGAAAACGTTTTCTTTGTCTCTTTGTGCAGGTTGGAAACAGCAATGCGAGAAGCTAAAAGCGCATAATCAGGATGATCTATTGTTTTAGCAGCAGAAACTTCAGCCGCTAAATTATCGAGGTCAGTGGTTGTAACCCCATCATAAATTCCTTCAATGACTTTCATAGCAACCGCTTCAGGAGACACTAAAGGGTCCAAGCCATAACACATTTTTATAATGCGTGCTGTTATTTTATCAAATTTTACTGGCTCTTTTCTGCCGTCTCTTTTTACTACGTACATGGCTGTTCGTTTTTTTATTTTAATAATAGTTTATAGTTCTGTTTTAAAAATCTTCGTCTGTGGTAAATCCATGGCTTTCTTTACCTCCCAATACGCCTGATTTCTGATATTCTCCAACTCTTTTTTCAAAGAAGTTTGTTTTTCCCTGTATTGAAATCATATCCATAAAATCAAAAGGATTTGGAGTGTTGTAAACTTTTTCATTTCCTAATTCATTTAATAGTCGATCCGCTACAAATTCAATATATTGCCCCATTAAATCACTGTTCATACCAATTAAACGAACTGGTATTGCATCAGTCACAAATTCTTTTTCAATCGCCACAGCATCCATGATGATTGATTTAACCGCGTCTTTAGAAAGCTTTTCAACTAAATGATTGTTGTATAAAAGACATGCAAAATCACAATGCAAGCCTTCATCTCGAGAGATTAACTCGTTAGAGAATGAAAGACCTGGCATTAGACCTCTTTTTTTCAACCAGAAGATAGAGCAAAAAGAGCCAGAAAAGAAAATTCCTTCAACAGCCGCAAAAGCAACTAACCGCTCTGCGAAAGACCCTTTGTCTATCCAACGTAATGCCCATTCTGCTTTTTTCTTAACGCAATCTAACGTATCAATTGCATTAAAAAGATGCGCTTTCTCTGCTGTATCTTGAATATAGGTGTCGATTAACAAAGAATATGTTTCTGAATGCACGTTTTCCATCATGATCTGGAAACCATAGAAAAATTTGGCTTCCGTATATTGGACTTCCGCAAGAAAATGTTCCGCCAAATTTTCATTTACAATCCCATCAGAGGCTGCGAAAAAGGCCAAAACATGTTTGATGAAAAAGCGCTCATCTTCTGTTAATTTGTTTGACCAATCTACTAAGTCAGGGGAAAGATCTATTTCTTCTGCCGTCCAAATACTAGCTTCCGCTCTCTTGTAAAATGACCAAATATCATCATGCACAATTGGGAATAGAACAAATCTACTATTGTTTTTTATTAAAATTGGTTCTACTTGACTCATTATTTCCTATTAATTTTTAATCTATAAATTCCCACTGCAGGAATTGGTTAAAACCTACTATTTTGACCTTTTTGGTAAAATATTTGTGTCCTCGTTTTTTTGATGTATGAAATAATTTTATGTCATTTTATTTCGTCAAATACGAGACTACAAAAATTGTCATTTTAAAGTCTTTTCACAAGTAAAGAAATTCACAACTTAGACATCTTATTAACATTTTAAAGCTACACCCCTTTATTCGTAAAGGTTTTTATGTATTAGTTTATTTTTTTAAAGATATTCACAGTTGTTAAATGTCATTTTGTCGATAAATAATTAAAACTCATCAATCGACTGAAGACAAAGAACTTTACGTTTTATTCCATAAATTTACTTAAGTTTTTTACCTTTGTCAAGATAAAAAAAATGTTGTTTTTAACAGTCAAATGTGTATATGAAATATAAGTTAACGAGCACATGGAAATGATAGATTTTAAACTACCTTTTATTTCGAAATGGAAGCAAGATATTATTCATTTAATCTATCCGAATACATGTTTGATTTGTGAAAAAGAACTTCCAAATCAATATAAACACATCTGTACTTTTTGCTCCAGTGAATTTAATTATACTTTTTTCGAAAGATACAGTGAAGCGACTTCACTTGATCAATTATTTTGGGGTAGAGTTCCTGTGTATAGCACTTATGCGTATTTGTTTTTTGAAAAAGGCAAAAGCACTCAGCCTATTTTACATGCATTAAAATACAAAAATAAACCTGAGATTGGTTTGGAAATGGGGGAGTTGATCGGTGAGAACCTAAAAAGAATGAGTTCTTTCTCCCAGATTCAAGCGCTAATCCCAGTTCCGATTCATGCAAAGAAAGAGTTTATTAGAGGATATAACCAAAGTGAAAAAATAGCGACGGGCATAGGGAATGCCTTAAATATACCTGTTGTTCTAGATTTTATGGATCAGACAAAGGGAACAGATAGTCAAACAAAGAAAGGAAGATTTTTGCGATGGGATAATGTTGAAAATAAATTCAAAGCATCCGCTAAAGCATCCGCTCTTTATTCTCATATTGCCATCGTTGATGATGTAATAACCACTGGAGCAACGTTGGAAGCAATTATACGTAAAATTCTAGAAAAAAATCCTGATATTCAAATTAGTATAATAAGTTTAGCAATTACAAAATGAAAGCAAATAAGGAGTATTTAATCATTGGGGCTGGACTATCAGGAATATGCATGGCGGTTCACTTGATTAAAAATGGGGATAATGTAACGCTTGTTGACAGTGGAGAAAATGTAAGTTCTGCAGTTGCTGCTGGACAAATAAATCCTTTAGTTTTTCGCAGAATGACGAAATCTTGGAGAGTGGATGAATATTTACCATATGCTGAAGAATTTTACAATGAATTAGCAAGAGATTCATCAACTCCCATCTATTTTCCTATTTGTATTCGAAGAATCTTTTCTTCCGCTCATGAGCGTGTTATGTGGCTCGAAAAGCAAGATAGAGAAGGATTTTCTCAGTATATGGAAAAAATTACAAGTGAAGATGATCACTACGATTTAGCCCAAAATGACTTTGGTTCAGGGCGTATCAAGAAATCATCCTACGTGAACGCTGCGAATTTTTTAAGGGCTGGTAAAAGGTGGATCCACGAAAGAGGAGAACTTCTTTCAGAAAAATTAAACTACGATCTTTTACATCCCGAAACGGGAAATTATAAGGGGAAAGTGTACGATTCTATATTATTTTGTGAAGGGTCTCAAAATTCAGAAAATCCTTGGTTTAAAAAGTATATTATTGAACATACAAAAGGAGAGGTTTTGACACTACTTTCAACTACTATATCTCAAGATGAATCATTAAATCGAAAGTGTTTTCTTTTGCCAGTGGGTGACAATACATTTCGGTTGGGGGCAACGTATGTATGGAATACACCAGATGTCATTTTAACCACAGAAGCACGAAATGATTTACAAGAAAAAATGAGGTTATTAAGCAAGAAGGAGTATCAAATAGTAGATCAGCAAGCAGGTATTCGACCTACGACTCCCGACCGAAGACCTATCATCGGTAGGCATCCTAAATTTCACAAACTGCTTATATTTAATGGTTTGGGAACAAAAGGGTACTTAATGGCTCCCTTGTTGGCGAAGGAATTTGTGGAATCTTTGGAAGAGCGAGGCGAATTGGATAAGGAAGTTAGAATAGAAAGGTTTTTGCAGGCGTAAGGTAATCAGCTCGTTTTTTTAGTGAATGATACTAGTTGGATTAGCGAAGAAATCAGCACAATTCCCACAACAAAAAACACCTCTGGGAGCTGAATAAACTGAACAAGACCAAACGAAAATGCACTAAACCCGAGAATAAATAAGAGGGATTTAACATGTGGGTTCCATAAATCTTGAATCGACATTTTTGCAAAAAGACCCGGTTTTAAAAATTCCATTTTATATTGAAAATATCCCATAAAAATAATGAGCGGGATTAATACATAACCTTGCTCAATTCCCCCAACATCTTTCAAGGACCAAAAAGCATATAGTTCTTTGAGGCTTTCAAAATTTCTTTCAATATGTGGCATTGATAGTTGTATCAAAAAAATAGAAAATGATAGCAAAAGACTGCTTGTTAAAGCGAATTTCCCCCAATGTGAATTTTCCCCTTTTCTGAAATCATTAATTTTCTTAGATTTTAGATGGAGTAAAACTTCCTTTGTCAGAAAATCTATACCGTAAAAAATCAAAATAAAATATAGATTCCAATTCCAAAAAAAATAGCCTAAAAGAGGTATTACTGAATCACCAATTAATTGAATATATTTAGGGTTTAACCGTTTCATTATCTTAATTTCTTTAATTTTTCAGCTAATTCACGAGATAAAGCAAAATTGGGGTCAAATTTTAAGGCTTGAGAAAAAGACTGCAATGCCTTGGTTTTATCTTCTAATGTCATTTTAGCATGTCTATTCATATAACAAACACCTAAATTATGCCAAGCTTCCACATAATTTGGGGCTGTTCTTATTGTACTGTTATAGAAATAAATTGCACTATCAAGATTTCTTTGCGCTTCTTCTTTCGTTGTTGAGGGTTCAAGCCATTGTTGAATATATCCTTGCTGAAAGAGCGCTTGAGAATATGCCGTATCTACTTCAATCATTTGACGATAAATTTGTTTCGCTTCAGTAAGATGATTAAACTCTTGCTTCGCGTAGGCGATTGCATACAATACATCCACATTATTTGGCTGTAATTTTCTCGCCGTTGTATAATATTCCATACAAAGTTCATTCTTCTCAGCTTGATACAGGGATCCAAGCATTAAATAAGCCTCAAAAAATTTTGAATCTTGTTGAATGGCTGTTTGATAGGAAGATTTAGCTAATGCTATTTGATTTGTATGAAGGTAATTAGTACCTTTCAATACATAAGCATCTCTATATTTTGGGTCAATTCTTAATGCGGCGTTAATGTACTTAAAAGATAAATCAAAATTTTGTTGCTGACTATAGGTGGTTGCCAAGCTAACATATGCTTTGGTGTTTTTTGGTTGCTTTTTTATGATGTAAAGAAAGTGTCTTTGAGCAATTGATACGTCCGAAAACGTTCGAGTCGGCCGATTATTGAGCACTTCTGCGTATAACATCCTTGCTTCTATATTATTACTATCCAATCGGAAAGCTTTTGCTCCATCGGCAATGGCCTTATCAAAATTAAATTCTTTGATCATTTTATTGCCATGTTCAACGAGGAAAGGGATGCTGTCAGGATATAGAACTAATAAGCTATCGACATTTCGTACTTTCGCTTTAATAGGCAGGGCTTCTCCGCAGCTGAGTAAAAAAAATGCGGGAATAAAAAATAAGATGTATTTCATTTAAATATATTCAAGTAATGGATTTTTCAATTTTTAAACAAAGTTAGCCGATTTTTGTTTCTTCCTGCTTCAAATGAGTAAATTCTTTCTGAGTAACTCTATAAAATTCGTAGCTATTAACCTCAGTTCGACTAATATTTTGCAATCAGAACGCCTATAAATAGTGAGATACGAATGAAAGCATAGAAGAAATAACTGGTTATTTTAATAGGTTTTCGGGAAGTAAATCGCAATTTATAGGTGGGTCATTAAAATACTTTTCAATTTAGTTCGAAAATCCTTCGTTGTATTTCTTTTTACAAGTTAAACCTGCAAAAAAACGCCTTGTCTTTTAAAAGTAAATTGAAATCTGATAATAAAATATTAGTCGAACTGAGGTTATTAACATGAGGTTGAAAATCGAACAATGTTTTTTAATTTCAAAAGTGTATTTTAATCCGTAAAAAGAGATAAATTTGTATTGTGAAACTTTTTTGAAATAGTATGATATCTTATAAAAAAGCTATAAAAATTATTTTATTTTTTGGGTTCTTCTTTTTTGCCTTTCAATCATTTGGTCAAGGTTGTTCTCAATGTAAAATACTTTCTCAACAAGGTGCTGAATTAGACGAAGCGTCTTTTGGATCTAATATCAATTGGGGGATTTTATATCTACTCATTATTCCATATCTGTTATTAATGTTTTTTTTCAGAAAGAAAATCATTTCACTTTTTAGAAGCTTGATAAAGAAGTAAAAAGGATTTGATGCTTGTATGAAAATGATTTTTTAATTTTTATACACGATTCTTAGTGAGTGACCCATAATGTGGGATTAATAGTCTGAACAGCTGATCCTGAAACGAGATGTATTTCAAAATGGGCAACTGATACAGAGCTATTTGCAGAAACAATTAATGAGCCGATTGCCTGTTTTGTGTTTACTTTTGTTCCCTTTGAAACATATGTATCTTGAAGATTACTATAAACCGTGCGATAATTACCGTGTTTAATAATCACTACTTTACCCGCGCCTGGAATATTTAGTATACTCGTCACTTCTCCTTCAAAAACAGACCTAACCTGTGCATTTTTTGGAGTGCTTATATCAATTCCACTATTGTTGGTAAATACATTCGTCAAAGTTGGATGTTCATTTTTACCAAATCCTTCTGTTATTGTTCCTTTATCTACAGGCCAAGGTAGTTTTCCCTTATTACTTTCAAAGTTAATATCTAAGGCAGCAGACTCCTTTGTCGATTTAAAAATTTCTTCTTTTCTAGCTATTACTGCAGCCTCATCTTCTGCAGTCTCGGTTTTCACCTCTGTTTTAGCAGTCGTTGTTCCAGAAGCCGTACTTTTTTCTTTAGCAGCCTTCTTCTTAGCAGCCGCAGCATCTCGTTTCTTTTTGGCATCAGCGGCGGCTTTCCCCGCTTTCAGTGTTGATTCTGCAATTTCATTTTTTATTGCATTATTAATTTTCTCCTTTAAGATGATTTTTTTTTGTTCTTCTTCTTTTAATTGAGCTAGCAATTCATTTTCCTTCGACTTGAAATTTTGATATACTACTTGTTGTTTATCTTTATCCACCAAAATAGCCTCTTTTTCTTTTTTCTTTTCTGTTAGGACAATCAATTTGTTACTTTTTTCCTTTTGTATGGATGAAATTTGGTTTTTTATAAGTCCTTGGTTTTGCCGAATGATTATAAATTGCTTTTTTTGAATTTCTGAAATTTTCTGAAGGTATTTATTTCTTTTTAAAGCTTTATAATAGGAGTCTGACGAAAAAATATACATCATTTTTCCATATTTATTTCTATTCTTATACGCAAAAAGGAGCAGTTTTTTATATTGCTCTTTTTGCTTCTCCAATTTCTTATATAATTCTTCTATTTGGGTTTCTTTTTTATTAACCTGTAAATCAGCGCCTTTTATCTGACTATCAAAATTATTAAGTAATTCTTCCCGAAATTTTATTTGATTATCTATTATCTTTAATTCATTTAAAGAGGCTTCAGTTACCGACTTGGTTTTGTCTAATAAAGATCGGGTGTCAGAAATTTTTGCTTCTAATCTATCTTGTTCTTTTTTAAGTTTTTGACTGGTAGTTTGCGCAAAGAGGTTATGATTAGTAACAAAACACAAACAAAACAGGAACCAGTACAATGGATTATTTACATTCTTCATATCCCTCCGGAATTATGACAATTAAAGGTTGTCTTATATTGATTTCAGTGCGTTCATATAATAATTCAATAGTAATTATGTTTCGTGGGGTTTTGACTCGAATAATCACCTCTTTTGGAACTAAAAAATTCTCTATCATTTCCCGTGAAAGATAATCCACTTCAATTTCAGTTGAATCAGCGGGGCTAATTACCTGCATTTTCACTACTTCATTCATCTTTGAATTTAAAAAATATTGAATTACAATATCATCAGATGCATTTCTTTCATTTCGTCTTATTTGTGTCTTTTTATGTGAAGAAATTACATAATTATTTGGATCATGCATTTGAAAGTATCTCTGATTGGTATCATAATCTAATGGCAAACCTAAAATAATTTCTTCCAAATTTGAATACAATACATCAACACCAAAAGACTCTTTGATAAAAGATAATTCTTTTAAAACAACACATTTTTCAAACTTATTGACAACCGTTAATGAATCTTTCGTTATCATCGAATTAATAACTGGGATAGAAGCATAGGATACCAAGAGATTAATAGCGCTGTCTTTTACCATCCGAATCGAAGTTTTGAAAGACTTTTCTGTTGTACTATCTGAATACCTTGTGGTAATTTTAGTATATAAAAAATTAGGCTTTCGCAAAGATATGCTGTCTAATGCTTCCAATAATTGAACCCTTCTTGTTTTTCCTAATCGTATTGTAGGCTCAACAATTTTAACCGTCGCACAAGATGCAAAAATAGAAATAGCAAAAAGAAAACTATAAAACTTAATATAACGGTTCATAATACTCTTTTTTATCAATTTTCAGATTCAAATTTTTGTTTGTTGACCCAGCTAATTTGGCTTTCTTCCAAAACTCTACTGCTATTTCTTTTTGTCCAATTTTAGAATTAATATCTCCTAAATGCTCTAGTATTATTTTATCAGACGCATTTAATTTAAAGGCCTTGTCAAAATATTCTTTCGCCTTCACATATTCTCCTTGTTGAAAAAGTACCCAACCATAGGTATCATTGAAATGCGCTTGATTAGGAGAAAGATTATTTGCTTTTTTTATTAATTCTTCGGCATGCTCTAAATCTAATTTTGCTAAAGCCAAACGATACGCATAATTATTCATATTCAACGTGCTTAATGGATCTATTTTTAGCGCTTTTTCAAAATTTTCTTTTCCCTGTGAATACTTTTTTAATCCAAAGTATGCATCACCTAATTGACTGTAAAACTCCGATTCCATAGCTTTATCGTTAACAACTAACTCCTTACCGCTAGTTAAAACATTTACTGCTTCATCGTATCTATTTGTTTGATTAGCAGCAATACCGTTGAACAAATAAATGGAAGAATTCGCAGGAAATAAGTCTAAACATTCCTTGCTATCGTCATATAAATCAGAAAATTTCTTTGCTTGGTATTCCATCACAAGAACTTGACTCCAAATAACATATTTATTTTTGTCGTATTTCAATGCATTTTTATACGCTTCTAGTGCTTTATCATCTTTTTCAGCTTTGACAAAATAGTCACCTTGAATTGAGTATGCTTTTGAATCATTTGGATATTTATTTACTAATAAATCGAGTAATTCAAATCCTTCAGGACTGATTTTGGCGCCTTCTTCTAAAATAGAAATTAAGATTTTCATTTTTGTATCGATATCTACATCATCACAAATGAATCCTTTTTTTAATTCATCGAAATATTCTTTTTTCTTCAATTGTTGATGATAAACTTCTGCTAGGAACATATGTGCTCTTCCATTCATCGGGTCAATTTCTGCTAACTCTTGTAAAATCTCGATTGCTTTTTTCTCTTGCCCTGATTGAAAATAATAATCAATCAACGTACCAAGTAAATCTGGATCCTTCGGAAATTCAGCCCGCATTTTATTGATTTCTTCAATTCCTTTTTCCGGTTGTTTGATTTGCAGATACAACTTAAATTTTTGTATGGTTAATTCAGGTTGTTTTCCTACTTGCTCTTCGGTTTTGTCTAATGCTTTTATCGCTTCATTTACTTTCCCTACTTTTACCAAGCATTCTGCATAGCCGTATAACCAATCTACATTGCTAGGTTCTTTTTGGACCAATTTAGCAAAGTACTTTAAAGCTTCATCAAATTTATTTTGATCGAAATTTTGGTACGCCAATTCTTGTGTATACCAAATGTTATCAGGCGCAATTTTCGAGGCAACTTTTAAAGATTCCAGCATTTTTACTGGGACTTTTTTTTGACTATATAATTCAGACAAGGCATAATAAACCCCATCATCATTCTGTCGAACGCTTAAGCAATAATCAAATGCAGATATGGCGTTATTAATTTCCCCTTTAGATTTTAAACGTAACCCCTCATGAAAATGTTCAATGTAGGAATAATCCGACATTGAAACTCCCTTTTTTTCAATGGAAGAAGGGGCATTTTTTTTTACTCCACAACAAAGCAATATCAATGATAAAAGATAGAGGCCAATCAACTGATTTAGCTTTACTTTGGCATTAGTATGGGTCACGTAATTAAATAAAAAGGCCCTTTTTTGCATCTATTTATATTAACAAATAATTGAATAATCGCTCAAGCTCAAATCGCGCGCCAAACCTTTATATTTTGAATTTGAACCCAACATAGAATCCTTCATGTTGGCATCTACGATTATAGCATCATCTTGCAGAATACTATTTTTTATAATCGAATTTGTCACCATAGAACCTTTTCCTAAAGAAACATGTGGTCCTACAATTGAATTTTCTAAAATCACATCTTTTCCAATATAACAAGGAGGTATAATGATCGAGTCTATTAATTTGGCTGAAGGGTGCACCATCTGAACGCCTTTTACTAAATCATATTCTAAAACACGTTGATTCGTGAACACGGTTACTTCTTTATTTCCGCAATCCAGCCATTCTGAAACTTCTCCAGGTTTGAATTTTTTACCCGCTTCCGTCATTCTTCTTAAGGCATCGGGTAATTGGTATTCACCACTTTTAATAATATTATTATCAATCAAATATTCGCATTCTTTTCTTAAAGCGGCACCATCTTTAAAGTAATAAATACCAATCATGGCTAAATCAGAAACAAAAACATCTGGTTTCTCGATGAAATCAACAATATATCCAGCGTCGTTCATTTTGATCACTCCAAATGCACTAGGGTTTTCAATTTGTTTCACCCATAATATCCCATCTGCATTCGGGTCAATTTTAAAATCTGCTTTAAATAGAGTATCCGCAAAGGCAACAACAACAGGACCATCCATAACTTCTTTCGCACACAAAACTGCATGAGCAGTTCCTAAGGCATTGTCTTGAAAATAGATAGAACCTTTAGCACCTAATTTTTCTGCAACTTTTATTAATTCAGCTTCTACCTCTTTCCCAAAATCGCCAATAACAAAAGCTATTTCTTCAATTTTTTCACTGCATACAGCGGCAATATCTTCCACTAAACGATGTACAATAGGTTTTCCGCCAACTGGTAATAAAGGCTTTGGAACCGTTAAAGTATGAGGACGTAAACGACTTCCTCTTCCTGCCATTGGTACAATTATTTTCATTTATTATTTTTTAATGTGATTTATAAAATTATTTAACACCCGTACTTCCAAATCCACCTTCTCCTCTAGCGGTGTCAGATAAGATTTCAACTTCAGTCCATTGTGCTTGCTCCACCTTGGCAAATACAAGTTGAGCGACTCTTTCTCCATTATTTATCAAAAAATTTTCGTTTGATAAATTGATAAGAATAACTCCCACTTCACCTCTGTAATCTGCGTCGATTGTACCAGGAGAATTTAATACAGTCACCCCATTTTTGAAAGCTAAACCACTTCGCGGTCTTACTTGTGCCTCGTAGCCAACTGGAATTTCTAAAAAAAGACCTGTTTTCACAAGTGCTCTTTCCAAAGGTTTCAATGTGATACTATCCGTCAAATTTGCTCTAATATCTAAACCTGCAGAAGCGATTGTTTCATAAGTTGGTAAAAGATGTTGGGAATTATTAATGACTTTTATCTGCATTGTAGTATTATTTCAACCAAAGATAATAATAAATATTGGTAAATTGACGTAATCAAAAACTAGTATGAAATTGAATTTTAACTTAATTTTTGCTTAACCGATTTAGAAGGTTTTTCCATAAACCAGATGATTGCTGCGTAAAATAAGATTATTGAATTGTTAATCAGTATTTTAGAAATAGAATCAGCATTTAATTCTAGCATTTTAGAAAATAAGAACAAGAAAATAGCGAGTCCCAAATACAAGGAAAACTTTCGAAGGTTGTATTTAATTGGGTAAAACTTTTGCCCCAAAATATAGGATAAAATCATCTGAAAAGCATATACAATTAGGGTTGCCCATGCACTTGCCATATAACCATACAATGGTATGAATATGAAATTAATGAGAATGGTCAATGAAGCACCTGCAATAGCGATATACGCTCCAAATTTTGTTTGATTACTTAATTTGTACCAAATACTTTGATTAAAATATACTCCAAGAAAAACATTAGCTAACAATAATATAGGAACGACTTTTAGTCCTTCCCAATACGTTTTATTTGGAATAAAAAACACTTTGATGATATCCACATTCAAAGAAACCAATAGGAAGACAAAACAGATTGCAGCAATAAAATAGTTCATTACTTTGCTGTAAATTTTATTTTTTTCTTCATTTTTTAATTGTGCAAAGAAAAAAGGTTCGGCGGCATATCTATAGGCTGTAATTAAAATAGTGACCAACATGGATAGTTTATAGCAGGCGCTGTAAATCCCGACGTCCCTATTTGCTTCATCCAATGATATGGCGGAGTGACCATCATAAAGCAGATTTTGCAGTAATATTCTATCAATAGTTTCATTCACAATACCTGCCAAACCACCGATCATTATTGGAAGTGCATAAATGAACATTTCCTTTGCGATTCGAGGATTAAACTTTAATTTGATGTTATAAAAATCTTTGTATAAGAAAATTGGTTTTACCAACGATGACAATAAATTAGCAACAAGAATAAAAATAACACCTTCTTCAGGTCGTTTTGGATTAAAAACAACTAACATTAAAAATAGGTTTAAACCAATATTTACGGCGATTGATATCGCTTGAATCAACGCGAATTTAGCCGCTCTTTCTTCTGCCCTTAATTTTGCTAGTGGCAGAGAAGAAATAGCATCAATACAAACGATTGCCCCCAGTAAGATAATGAAAATTGGATAATCAGCAACGTTCAACGCAACGGCAATTTCACTATTAAAAAGTAAAATTGAAAGGAGGAATAAAATATTTATACCGATTACCGTTAAAAAACTATTGGAGAAAATTTCATTTTTATCTTCTTTATTTTGAAGAAACCTAAAAAACGCTGTTTCCATTCCAAAACTTAAGAAAACTACTAAAAAAGCAACCCAAGCATACAATTGAGAAACAACTCCATAATCTTTTGCATCCTGAAATGATGCAATATAAATAGGAACCAATAAAAAGTTCAACATTCTACCAAGGATACTCGGTAGTCCGTAAATGGCAGTTTGACCCAATAATTTTTTTATCGGGTTGGACATTAATTTCTAAAATTAGGTTTACGTTTTTCTAAAAATGCAGTCGTTCCTTCCGTAAAATCAGCCGTCCCAAAACATTTACCAAATTCCTCTACTTCCACATCATAACCATGAATTCCATCGTTATAATTTGCATTGACAGAGCGAATTGCAGATGCTATTGCTGAAGCGGAATTATTTAAAATTTTTCCAGCAATTTCTTCTGCTTTAGCCAATAATTCAAGAGGGTCAACAACATGATTTACCAATCCCCATTTCAACGCATCTTCTGCATTTATCATTCCGGCCGTAAAAACCATTTCGTTTGCTTTTCCACGACCTACTAATTGCGCTAAACGTTGTGTTCCGCCGTATCCAGGAATTACGCCTAGTGAAACTTCAGGTAATCCCATTCTTGCATTGGATGAAGCGATACGTATGTGTGAAGCCATTGCTAATTCTAAACCACCACCTAAAGCAAAACCATTAATGGCAGCAATCACTGGAGTTGACAAATTTTCAATATGACTAAATAATATTTCTTGACCTTTTTTCGCTAGCTCTGCACCTTGTTCAATACTGAAATCAGAAAATTCTTTGATATCAGCACCCGCCACAAAAGATTTCTCTCCTGATCCAGTTAAAATTATTACTCCTATTTCTGAATCATTGTTAGCAGAAGTTAATGCTTTATTCAATTCTTCAATCGTTTCTTTGTTCAAAGCATTCAATTGCGAAGGACGATTAATGGTAATAATCTGAATTTGTCCTTTATTCTCGGTAAGTATGTTGTTATACATTATTAATGTTTTTTTCAGTTGTAAATATAGCTTTTTAAAATTGCAAATTAGCAAATTAGGAAATTGCAAATTACAAATTACAGATTGAAAATTGAAGTATTTTGGTTTAAAATTTGCAATCTGTAATCTTTAATTTGTAATTATTTTCTTGACTTCTTATAAATTTTAATCCCAATCATCAGGCCAATCGCAACGCCGAAAAAGCCCAAAGTACCTTTGATCCAATCCATTGAATTTTGCATTTCTACCAAAAAAACAATAGCTACAAGTGCTAAAGTTGCGACTTCATTCCATAAACGCAAACCATTTGATTTCCATTTAAAAATTCCTTTTTTTAAATTATGTATGATTTTTTGACAGACAAAATGATAGAAAAGTAAAAGGGCTACGAATGTTAATTTAATGTGCATCCATGGTTGTTTAAGCAAAATCGGATTTTCAACCAACATCCAAGCGCCAAAAAATAGTGTTAAAATCATTGCCGGCGTGGTAATTATCCACCACAACTTTTTCTCCATAATTTCAAACTGATCGGACAGGATTTTTTTCGCCGTCTCATCACGTTCTTGCGCTTCGGTATGGTATATAAATAATCGAACTATATAGAATAATCCAGCAAACCAACTTACAACGAAAATAATGTGAAGCGATTTTATTGTTGTGTAATCCATGACGCAAAGATAGTTTGATTTGTTTAAAAATCAATTGCTCCAAAAGATAATAATTTTCATGAACTATTGCTTCATGTTCTGCCTGCTGAACTAAACATTTTTATTCCTAGTAATTTGAAGTAGATTCTAATTTATCGACAAATCCACGCAGGGATTTTAAGTTCATGCGTTAAAAATTTAAATTCTTCCCATAATCAACATTAAATTTGATCCAATTCAAACATCAAACATCCAACATCTAACATTAAAACCCTATCTTTGCGCTTTCAAAAATGAATAAAATGAGTATAGAACTTTCTGATCAAGAAGTTCAACGTCGCGAGTCGTTGAAAAAATTGCGTGATTTGGGTATAAATCCATATCCTGCTGATTTATATCCTGTAACTAGTTATGCTTTTGACATAAAGAACAAGTTTGAGGAAGGGAAGAAGGTTTGCATAGCAGGTCGTTTAATGAGTCAACGTGTGATGGGAAAGGCTTCGTTCGCAGAAATTTTAGATTCTACAGGACGGATTCAAGTATATTTTAATCGCGATGAAATTTGTCCGGGCGAGGATAAAACTTTGTACAATGATGTTTTTAAAAAATTACTTGATTTGGGTGATTTTATTGGCATTAAAGGATATTTATTTACGACTCAAGTAGGTGAAATTTCTGTTCATGTGGAAGAATTTACTCTTTTGAGCAAATCTTTGAAACCACTACCATTGCCTAAAACAGATAGTGAAGGAAAAGTTCACGATTCTTTTACGGATCCTGAATTAAGATACCGTCAACGTTATGCGGATTTAATTGTGAATCCACATGTGAAAGAAACATTTATAAAGCGTTCGAAAGTAATTTCAACGATGCGTAATTTCTTTGACGAAAAGGGATATATGGAAGTAGAAACACCTATTCTTCAGCCAATTGCTGGTGGCGCAACTGCTCGTCCGTTTATGACACATCACAATGCATTGGACGTTCCTTTGTATTTACGTGTTGCAAATGAATTGTATTTAAAAAGATTGATTGTTGGTGGTTTTGATGGTGTTTATGAGTTCGCAAAAGATTTCAGAAATGAAGGAATGGACAGAACACACAATCCTGAATTTACAGTAATGGAAATCTATGTAGCATACAAAGATTACAACTGGATGATGGATTTCACGGAACAAATGATCGAAAAAGTAGCTGTTGAAGTTACGGGAAAGACAGATGTTACGGTTGGTGAAAACACAATTAACCTAAAAGCACCATTTAAGCGTATTACAATGCGCGATTCAATTCTTGAAATTACTGGATTTGATATCAATGGCAAATCAGAAGAAGAATTACACGCTGCTTGTAAATCTTTAGGAATTGATACAAACCCAACAATGGGGAAAGGGAAGTTAATCGATGAGATTTTCGGTGAAAAATGCGAAGGAAATTATATTCAACCCACATTCATTACCGATTATCCGATCGAAATGTCTCCTTTATGTAAACGTCACAGAGACAATCCAGAATTGACCGAACGATTTGAATTAATGGTGAATGGGAAAGAAATTGCGAATGCATATTCTGAATTAAATGACCCTATTGATCAAAGAGAAAGGTTCGAAGAGCAAATGAAATTATCTGAAAAAGGGGATGATGAAGCAATGTTCATTGATCAAGATTTTCTTCGTTCTTTAGAATATGGCATGCCGCCAACATCAGGGATGGGAATAGGAATAGATCGTTTAGTGATGTTGATGACAAATAATTCATCGATACAAGAAGTTTTGTTTTTCCCTCAAATGAGACCAGAAAAATTTCAAACGGGACCAGATTTAGAGTCGTTTAAAAAAATAGGTGTGCCTGTAAATTGGGCTGAGCACGTTTTTAAAGCTGGGTATTCTTCTGTTGAAGAATTGCTTATGGCAAAACCAACGTCTGTTCATCAACAATTAAATGGATATAGAAAGAAAAATAAATTAGAAATAGAGGCATTGCAATTGGACGAAGTTCAATCTTGGTTCAACTAATTCTCTTATAACCTGAGTTCGATTATTCAAACTTTGTCAAAACACCTATAAATAGTGAGATACGACATTTTTTAAATCGGAATATCGAGATATTTCGGTGCAAAAAAGGGAAGTAGATTGCTTTTTATTGGTGAACTTGCGTATTTCTTGCTTAATTTAACAACTTGTTTCCTTCGTTAGATTTTAACGTGATAACGCGTTATCCCTTATAAAATCTGCCTAGCAACCAAGTCGCTAAATTAATTTTGACTTTGTTTTAATAATCGAACTCAGGTT
>CANFRV010000008.1 GCA_947449575.1 Flavobacteriales bacterium | reverse complement strand
TATCAACCAATATCTCAGGTAACAATAGTTTAACTAAATCTATATAGGAATTTTGCAATTTTTAATTGTTTTTTGATTTGCAAAAATCGGAATTTTTATATTTCCCCACAAGTTTTAGACTTGATCCGAAAAACATAGAATTTTTCCTTTTTAGACTTACAAATATTTATGCTTAAATTTTAGCTCCCCACAACAATTCGACTTGATCCCAAAAACCTGAGGAGTAAAATAACTTGCTAAAAAAAAACAAAACCCACAAGATATTGATACATCTTGTGGGTTTCTATTTCCTCCAGCCATAGAGGATGTGTTTTTAGTTTTTTGATCGTTTAACCTTTACTTTAAGATTAATTTTATTAACAAATATTTAAAGAACAATGAAGAAATTTATTTTTTAAATCCGTCCACGGTTCCGTCCACTGTTGAAAATAATTTAATAAAAAACCCTGTAAATCAAAGATTTACAGGGTTGGTTTTTGACCGTGTGCGGTCCGTACGGGACTTCAAATTCAGTGTTTTCGGGCTTTTCGTTAGGACCGCTAAATTAGTCTAAGTTACATAACTAAATAACTTATATACAGTAATTTATAACTTTTATAAATTCAATTATTTCAACTAATAACTAGCATAGTAAAGTTTAATCTGACCCCCATCTGACCCCCCTAAATTAAAAATCTGACCCCCTTTGTAATATTTTAGTTGTATATTTACTAAAAAAAATGAAACATGCTTTCAATTAACTTTAATTTAAAAATAAAAGATATAAAATCTACCTCAAAAACTGCCATCAACTTAATTTTTAATTATGATAGCAATCGTTTAAAAATGGGAACCGGATTTAGTATTCTTCCAAAGTATTGGAATTTCAACACTCAAAGAGTGAAAGAGGTGATGGAAATTCCAGAATCTGAAGAAATTAATATACAATTAGAATTACTTGAGCAAAATCTAAAACGAATTTATAATAAATACATAGAAAAAGGAATTCAACCTGAACCAGAAATTTTAAAAAACGAACTTATCAATTCGGATGATCTATTAATTCGCCCAAAAAACAAAGATGACTTTTGGGGGTTTTTCAATGTATTCGTTGAAGAAAAGCGAAAAGTCGTTGCTAAAGGTGATGTTCGAGATTATGATAAATCACTTCGTAAACATCTGAAAAAGGTGGAAGAAAAACATGGAACACCTTTACATTTTGATTTGTTCAAAAACACACTTGGAAATGTAATCGAAAAGCTAGACTATTATCTAGAATTTGAAGCTGTTAATGCTGAAGGCGATTATGGTTTAAAAGTGAATACAATTGGTAAAATACATAAAAATATTAAATCATTTTTGAACTGGTGTTTTGCAAATGACGTAATTTCTCGTTTTGATTTAAAGCATTTACCAACAATTGCAGAAGAACAAGATAATGTGTACTTAACAGAAGATGAATTGTCAAGACTACAAAAATTAAAATTAACTGATGAAGATGATAAAATTCGCGATTTATTTTTAATTGGTTGTGAAACATCAATGCGCTTTAGCGATTTTACTAAGCTTACAATTGATAATATCAAACAAAACGAAATGCTTTGTTACCGTCCAAAAAAAACGACCAAAGATATAAATGGGAGAAAAGGTGAAATCTACATACCATTTAGTGACCGTTTAGAAGAGATTTTAGAAAAAAATAACTTTACTTTTCCAATACTAAAACCTATAGGAATTTCTGAATTTAATACTGTACTAAGAAATATATGCAAAGATGCTAAAATAAATACTCGTTTTGTCAAAGAGTATAAAGTCGGTGGAAAAATGATTAGAAAAGAATTTTTAAAACATGATTGTGTTACTTCACATACCGCTCGGAGAACATTCTGCTCCCTCAAATATTTGGCGAATTGGGATACGAGTATTATAATTACTTTTAGTGGGCACACAACTGAAAAAAGTTTTAGAACATATATTAAATTAGATGCTTTAGAAAAAGCATTAAAGGTCAAGGATCTGTTTAGACAGAAAAGATAGCGCTGCTGATTGATGTACATTATGCTGTAAATTATCTACTAAGATAATTTGAAAGTTGTTTTTAAGTAAAGCCAATCTCTAAAAAAAATCCCTTAAAATCCTTTAAAATCTCAGATAAATAAGTCACAAAAAAATCCTCTTAGTTTAATAATTTTAAGATTTCTCGGGATTTCTCAAGTTATTCGAGAAATCCCGAGAAATCATAGATAAACATTAATTTCGCTCTGATTGTGTGGAATCCTACACGTTGGACTTGGAATGATTTTGAAGACAATATTAAAGAGGTTGACTCTTCATGCAAATTTGCTCAAAGGTGGAGTTGTTGAAATACAAAATCAATAAAACCTGGATACAGAATCTGAGGTTATTAGTAAATATCGAAGGCTAATGAATTTTGGCGCATAGCAGCCAAGAGAAATTGGCGCTACTTACTTTCAAGCAAAACACTTTCAAAAAAAAGATCTAACTTGCTGATTTATATTACTTAATTTATGGATTATTATATTTAATAAAGCCTTTTTTCAGAGATTATTTAATAAAATAATCATCGTCGATCTATTGATTATTTTGTTTAATAACCACTTTTTCAGATATTATTTAATAAAATAATGATTAGTCTCTGAAAAAGCGCTTAAAATAGCTTAAACCCTTTTAAACAAGATTAAACTGATAAATCAGTTATTTAATAAAATAAATAATTTAAAGATTAATTAAATCTAAAATACATCAAAGATTAAATCTTTAATAGTTAATATTGTATTGGATATAATTTTTCTAAGATATGACTGATCAAGAAAAAATAGTACAGTTGAGGTCTGATAATTCCTTTTTCACTAAAATCTATAATGACCATCGCGATTACTCATTAAATTTTATGCGTAAAATGAATAATGATGATGATTTAATTAAAGATATTTATCAAGATGCTATTATAGTTTTATATGAAAATACAAGAAATCCTAAATTTGAATTGACTTGCAGTATACAAACATATTTAAACTCTATCTGTAGAAATCAATTATTGACTAAATATAAAGAAAATTCTAGATTTTTAAGTATTAATGATCAGTTTGATTCTACAATTAATGATTGGTATGAGAATGACTACAATGCTATTAAGGAGGAAAGAATTAGCATTATTGAAAATGCATTAATTCAATTAAAGGAGAAGGGAGAAAAATGTTATGAAATTTTAAGCAGATTTTTCTATCAAAAGCAATCTATGGATGATATTGCACTGGAAATGAATTATTCAAATGGTGATAGCGTTAAAAATCTAAAATCACGTTGTCAAAAAACAATAAAAGAGATTTGTTCAATAAAAAACATAAGTTATGAGAAGTAATGATTCATTTATTCTTTTTAAGGAGCTTGTAATCAGTGTTTTTCCAATTTACAACGATAAATCAGATGAAATTTTTGATTCACTATTTTGGTCTATTTTAAAAGAGGATAAAATAAATAAAGATTTTCAAGCTTTTAGTGATGAATTAAATCAAAATGGCCAAGCGATTCAATATTTTTCAATTCTATTAATAGAATCATTTGCAGAATTAGTTATTGAAAAAAAAATAGATAATGATCCTGCAATAAAATATTTAATTGATTCAAAAAACATTGTTTTTTTGGAACATAAAATTTTTATAGAAAACCTTTCAATTTCGATTAATAATTTAGAAAGAACAAATTTAAAACGAACTTTAATAGAAGTCGAAGGTATCATTGAAGAAAAAGAACTTGAAATTGCTATTACTAATTTAGAAAGAAATGAACGAAAGAAAATCCTTCAAGATATTGAAGGATTTGATGAGGAAATAGTAGCATATAATAAAATATCTGCTTCAGATAACATCAATAATCCTAAAAGAACTAATGATTGGCGCTTCGCTATTAAAATTGCTGCCATGTTAATTTTAGTTGTTCTTCCAATTGGAATCTCTGTTTTCTTTTTTAATAAAGATGATGTAAATAACCCAAGACATCAAGCCAATAATCAATCAAAAAATAATAGATTAGACAAGGATAATTCTTCTACTATTTTAGCAAAAACAGTTGATTTATCGGATGTTAATAACATTAATGATCCAGAATCAGATATTCAAATTATTAGTAGCAATATAAAAGAAATATCTGAAGGACAAGGTTATGCTACAGAAAAACTGACGATTCAGATAGAGTTAGTGTCTAATTTAAGAAAGGAAAAATATTTAATAAATAAAAGACTAATTATTAATAAAAAGCAAAAAGAAATTGATTTATTAAATATAAAGGATAAAAACTTAGCAAAGAAATCATTGTTGCAATCTGATTCTATTTGTAAAGGGTTAATTAGAAAAATTAAACAGTTGGAATGGAGTTATAATTTTGAAAAGAACAAAGTAACTTTATTTACAAATCAAAATATAGATGTAAACCAACTAGAAATATATAAAATAAAAGATGAGGAAAATACTAATTTAGAATTATTTTACATTAAAATAAAAAATGCCTATTATAGCATCAAAATGAATGATAAAGGTTCATTGAATAAAGTAGTTGAAGAGGTATTATTGGATAAGTTAGAAGATATTTAAAAAAAAAGAGCCATTTGGCTCTTTTTTCAAAATTAATAAATTGGGTAAATAGTAAAAAAATATTTCTGTTTATCACACTCATAATTAGCAAAACCTGAGAAATACTTGGTGTTATAAGCTTTTCCATATCCATTGCCAGAACTTGTCCAGTCGAAAGATAGAGTTTCATCTAAAGTTATACTTTTAAATAGATCTTTATATCTATTTAAATTGTATTCAGAACTAGTATGTCCAAACACAACTTTTCGTAAAATATTTGCATCGAAAGTTAATTGAACAAGACATTCACCAAATTCATCATATTTTTTATACCAATATACATTGGGATTATCCTTTTGTTGAGTATAACTATAACTACTTTGACTAATGGCATTTAAACAAGATGTTTTTTCTTTGGTAAATTTTTGAGCTGATAAGGAAATGCTTATTAGACAATAAAATACAAGTGTAATTTTCTTCATAGCGTAAATTTAGTTTAATTGATAATTCAAGGTATTATTAACATTATTTATAGCAGTTAATGCATCAATATCTTTATAAATTATGTCCATAACACCAGGTATATAATAGTCCATTATGTTGAAGTTGGTGTAAAGATTCCGCTTAAATATTTCTGTCAGGTCTTTTTCAAGATCTTCGCAAAGAAAATATGTTACAACATGGATGTCACCATTAATGTATTCTAATTCAAAGTGCCCAAATGATAGCATGTTGTTTGCAATATTTAAGTAATTTGATATTTCATTTTTTTTATTTTCTGGTAAACGAATTGAAGTTATGGATTTAATTTTAACAAGATTCGCTTTTTCCCTTATGTCGACATAACAATCTATTAATCCAATCTCTAATCTCATTTTTAGTTCAAGAACTACTTGATTGTTGTTTTCTATTATTTCGAAGAATTTTAATTTTTCAATTTTTAAAATATCTTCAATTTTATCTTTCAAACTTTTATTGTTTATTGTTTTTTCGAATAATTTCATAATCGTTAATTTTTAAAGTTTTTAAATTGAATCATTAATTATCTTGGAGAAAAAAGTTGATTCTGTTGAAATAATGAATTAGTTGTTCTTACAGGATCAGGAATGTAAATATTGTTATTTTGGTTATTGTAGTTATTATCAAAATGTTTAGTTCCTATTTCACCTGTATAAGGATTTACATTTGGACTAGTGCTCCAATTATCAAATACTGTATTGTTGGGACTTGTTCTGTAATAAGGTTGAACATATGTTCCATTGCTTCTATAGTAACCATTTACGTGAACCGTTGTTTGTCCGAATGAGAAGCTTGCTACAAAAGCAAGGGATAGGGTAATAAATAACTTTTTCATAATTTTAATTTTTAAAGGTTTATTATTAAATAATTAATGTTGCCAACAATAACTGTCGCCAGCATTAGAAACACAATGTAAACAACGATTACCGGTTGATAAAGCTGTTGCCTGGCATTGGCCATGTTTACAAGCAGTAGGTTGCTCTTGTTGATTTGTTGTGTTTTCATTAAAGTTGTTAAAAGAAAACAACGTTACACTCGATAGAATCAGTAGGGATCCAATCGTTACTTTTTTAATCAATTTTTTCATAATTTTAAGTTTTATATACATTTATATTCATTTTGTAAAAAGGTAACCAAGATTTTACTTTTTATTTCTTACAAAATAAATTACCCACAAAATTCCAGGTAGGGTATACCAAATCATAAAGTTGAAAAGGAGCATTCCATCTTTAGTTGATCTGCCGATAGGATCATAGGTCAATTGGTAAGAGGTAAATAAAAAAATAATTGTTGCGATTGCTGTTACAAAAATTGCTGCTGATTTCATGTTAAATTGTTTTTAGAAGTTTATAACCATTAATACTATTTTCATAAAAAGGTAACCGTATTTTTTTATTTTTTTGTTCGTTGATCTTTATTGTCAATATCGTCGAAAAGGTCTGGTTTCATAAAACCAGAAGACTTCATTGACTCATAGTTTCGTATAGATTTTGACATTTGACCCATAATTCCAGCATAATTTTCCTTACTGAATGAAACGATGTTTTCTCGACGAATATTTAAATTATCAGAGGCCTGAACAGCGTCCAAATCAGCACCTAAAAAGCTAAAGATCCACTTGCCTGTTGCATCCAATTCCTTTATCATTTCAGCAATAACATTTTGTCTGTAGAAAATAGAGGCATTTTCTCCTCCATCAGTCAAAATGACCATAACAACTGATGCTAAGTTTTCTCTGATTTCATGGTCATAGTTTCTTCTGATAGATTCAATCGATTTACCAATGCCATCATACAAGGCAGTTAATCCTCCAGGTCGGAAATTCTCTCTAGACAACATTTGAATTTCCTCGATTGAAGCAAATTTCACAATGTCCATTACTTCATCTTCGAAGTAAGTAACTGAAACAATGTATTCATTATCTGGATGTTCCTTTTTTAATTGTTGTAAAGTTTTCAACTGAGAATTAAATCCTTCGATTGTCGGTCCTTCAGAACCTGACATTGAACCACTTTGATCAACCACGAAGTGGTAAATTGTTTTTTTGTTTTTCATTTCATTTTATTTTAATTGTTAACTAATTTATTATCTATACTTTAGCGAATTGAATCATTTGATCTTCCCAAATTATTTTCATTCCAATCGTTGGGTCATCGAAAAGTTGAATGCGAATGAAATTTCCATCTTCATCAATTAACTCAAGTGTTTGATAGTGATTTCCATCGGTGTCACCCTCATCTTTGCTTCCTGTATTCCGATAGGTTATCATTTCTCCTTTCGCTGTAAAATGAACGATGTCATTATTGGTATTATAGTTGAAGATTAGTGTATGCTCGGCAGGCGTCCAATCAGACCATGATTTAGTATCCGAATCATAAAAACAGATATAATTATAATCTGCTCTGAATTTGTCTTGTGCTTTTCCAAATCCGATTGAAAGGAAAGTAATTGCGAGGGTAAATAGTAATTTTTTCATATTGTAGTTTTTAATATTTACCTATTGATATCAAAAAATCAAAAAGGTAACCAAGTGCATGAATTATTTTTCTTTATTCCATTTTGTAACTGGCGATAGGCTGAAAATACAGAGCATTGCTATAATGGGAAAAACAAGACCAAAGAAAGCCCATAAACCGGTAGATCGATTCTTTTTTTCTGCTTGCAAAGCGCAAACGATTGGACCAATTACTCTTAAAGCAATGAAGATAAAATTGAGAACTAGCATATTTATTTAGTTAAGAAATTGAAATATTTAACTTTTGCTCAATTTGTTTTTTTAGATCGCACAATTTTGCATAATTATTTTCTGCTAGCTGCGCTTCCTGAAATAATTGATTTGCGGTTATTTCTAAATTAGTTCCAGCAAAACGATCAGGATGGCATGCTCGTGAAAGTTTTTTGTATAAAGTTGGTGCTAGATGGATGTCATTCATTATATCAGACATATTGATACTTGTAGCCTTTGATTTTAGAATTTCTTTATCCAAACTTTCTGTTTTTTTTACCTTTCTTAATTTGATCAATAGAAATAGTATAATTAGTAACTCTATTGATGCAATGATCATCCATTTATCTTGTAAAATAGTATTCATCTTTTCGTTTTTAATAATTATTCTACCCAATCATCCCCTTTATTCCGGAATGATCATATAATTTATACTTGACTCCATTATACCCAGCATTATCATGAATTTCTAGTGTATCCCAACCTAGTGAAATTAACTTTCGCACAAGTTCTTGATTATTCAAGACCACTTGAGCAATAGAAACCATTTCTTGTCTGTTCAGCGGTCTACCAGAAAGTGCTTTTATTCTAAAACCACCAGCCAGAAATTTTGAGAAGGCATGTTTATATGCAGATTCTCCCATTGAAATACTGCCTTCCAGTAAAGTCGGCGCCAACTTGGCTACAAAGGCATCGCGTGCCGATAAATTGAAGTTTCTTACTAATCTTCTACGCTCAGAAAAATCATTGAACCAATCTTGAATATTTGATATAAAGTTCCACATACTGCTAAAAGTTTTGATTTTGAACCTTTGGGTTTTCCCCATATTTATTAATGCCCTCTTCTCCGGAAGCAAAAATTAAGTAAAGAGGAAAAAACGGGATCAGCTGGTACCAGCCGTTCATTCCTAAATCATGACACCGTTTTGCACCTTCCGCCCATAAAAACCAAAGAAATGGTATTTGAAAAATTAAGTTCAAAAAGACGAGACCTTCTTGAGCTCCACTGGCTATTATCATGGAGATAAATACGCGACCTGCTGCAGCGATAATTAGGGATAAACCGTACTCTGTTCTTCTGATTCTCCCTTCAAATGAAAATGGATTTTTAAACATAATATATAAATTTTTTAGTTATTATTGATTAATATCCTTTTCTTAAAAAGGTAACCAAGACACTACAAAATTTTATAAAAATTATATTTTAGGAAAATCTTTGCAAGGTTGCAGAAGGTTATCTAACCAAAACAAAACCAGCCCATTTTTCAGGATCATAAGGGTAAAGATTACGCATTTCTTTCTGCGCTTTATTAAAAGATATTACGGGATCTTTTGTTTTTGAAAGATCAGAATAAAAAAGTGTCATTAATTCCATTGTCTCCTTATCTGGAACAGTCCAAAGGGAAACGATTATTTGTTCAACTCCAGCTAGCTTGAAGCCTCTTTTTAAACCGAAAGTACCTTCTGAACTTTCAATCTTTCCTAAACCTGTTTCACACGCAGATAACACAACTAGTTTTGTATTTGATAAATCTAAATTAGCTACTTCAGACGCTGTTAATATTCCATCGTCTCCTGTTGTTTCAATCATTTTTTTAGAATCTCCTGACCAACTGATGTTTGCACCACTAAACATTAATCCACATCTTACCATAGGGTCTTCAGAAATTTTATAGGATGTATTTTCTGGCGTAGGAAATTCCTTATCCTTCTTAATTTCTTTTTCCGGAAATGCAAAACCATGCGTTGCAATATGTATAACACCAGGGGATTTTTTATTTAATTCTTCTTTGAATTGGTATTCACTGGCATTTTTACCAGTTGATGAAGATATTGACCAATTTGCAGCATTAAGAACTTTAGAAATATCTTTTACTTCAATTTCTGAACCTTTCAAGTAATTTATTTTACCACCTCTTTTCGATTGATTTTCATTGAGCTCTTTTTGAAGATTTAATTGCAAAGCGAAATCTTCATTAGATTCTTCTTTATTAATTGTATCTTTTAAAATGGGAAAGTCAGTGTAATTAACTCCTCCAATGAGTTTTATAGAATGTGGCATTTCTTTGTTTTTTTTCAAAGTTCCATCCGCCAAATAACGTGTGGTTGTCAATTGATGTAATTCGTAACGATCCAATAGATATGACCAATTTTTTGATTTAGACGAATCCAATTGATTATTAGTTTTTTTTTCACTAATCAAAGCAGAAAAGGACACATTGTTTAATTCACCTACAGGGCTATAATAGATAGTTTTAACACCAGTCAATAATGAATCAATGCCTCTCCAAACATAATTGTAGAGATCAGAAAATTCTCTTTGGGAACCAGAACTTTTTATATTCGATTCTGAGCCAAGTTTGACCAATTTAGGGTATTCATATTCCGGTCTGACAACCAAAGCCATATATTTACAAATGCTATCAGCATAGTCATAATATCTAGCAAATTCAATAGCTGCCTCTGAAGTTGTTAAATTGGCTTGAACATCTTTCCATTTTATTTCAAACTTGTGTTTAGCATTGGCATATTCTCCAAGTTTATTAACTAGAATTTTATCCAAAGAATCGGCTTGAAATTTATATTGATCCATAATCTCTTTTTTATCAGTTCCTTCGGATTGCATCTTACTAACTAATATTCTCAATTTCTTCATGTCATTGAATTGGTATTTCAATAACTCATCGGAAGAATTCGAAATGGCTTGATCTAACTCGAGAGATGTTTCAAGTAGCAGGGATTTATTAAATAAAATATTATTATAATTTAGTGACGTTACTTTTGAGTTTACTAAAAATGATTTTGAACTAAAATAATTTAAATAATCATAATAGAAATGGTTATCATACCAGAATAATTTTTTTTCATTTGAGGAAAGAGATGAAAAATTTTGAAAGAGATTAATCGTCTTAATTTCTCCAGATTTTCCTAGATTTTTTTCAGCATTTAAGAAGTCATTTTTTAAAAAGCAGATTCTTCCTAATCTAAAATAGGTTTCGCTTAAATGAGGGTGATTGGGTGGTAAGTGCGTTAAGTCAAAATTTAATACTTGGTTCAACAAATTATGAGCCTCTTTGAAATCCCCTTTTTCAACAAAAACCAGTGCTAAATTTGTTTTAAAATTTGGTTCGTCATTTGCATCAATTGCTTTTTTTATATAGTACTCTGCCGAATCTAATTTATTTAAATATTTATAAACTAAACCTAAATGATTAAGTGATGCGGCGGTGCTTCTATGCTTAAAACCAAATATATTTATATTTATTTTTAAGGCCTCATTTGCATATTTTAATGCTAATTTATAGTCATATTCACATGAATAAATTTCAGCTAGTTCTGAAAAAGTTGCCGCTATTTCTGCCTTAATTGCATTTGAACCTTCATTTAAATTAAGAATGTCAAGGGCCTTAAAAGAATAATCTTTTGCTCTGCCAAAATCACCCAAACTTGTGCAGCAGTTGGCAATACAATTTAAACTATAAGCAATTTCGGGATTATTAGCATTGAATAATTTTTTCCTCAATAAAAAAGCTTTATTATGATATTTTAAACTTTTATCAAAGTCAGCCATCAAATTGTATAAACATCCCAGATTGTGATAAATGATTGTGAAACTCTGATTTTCTTCCGAAAATAGTTCTTTTAAAGTTGATAGTGCCATATTAAAGTCTACTGTAGCCTCTTGATATAAAAATGACTGCATACACATCGTGGCTCGGTTACTGTAAATATTAGCTTTTTGGGTAATATTAATATTTGTTATTGATAGTGCCTCATCAAGAAAGGCAATACCCTTTTTTAAATCCCCCATGGATCCGCACAATATTGCCATATGAACTAAATTATCTGCATATTCTTTATGATTAAATCCAAAAATTTTTAGTATAATTACATTCGAACGATCTAAATAGGTTTTTGCCTTTTCATAATCACCCTCTAACGTTTTAATAGCACCTAAATTTCTAAGATTGTACGCTACCGATTCATCATTAAGACCAAATAGTTTAGTATTAATTTCCAATGCTTCTAAAAAAAAATCCTCTGCGATTTTGTTTTCATTTAATTCTTGATATAGTAATCCCAAATTATCTAATGTTGCTGCATGTGCTCCGCTTATAGTTAGATTTTTAAATTCATCAACAGCAAGAACCTTTTTGAAATAACAAATGGATTTTTCAAAATTACTCGTATATCTGTAAAAATTAGCAAGAAAAGCGTAGCAATCAGCAATTTCTAAACTCATACTATCAATATGTAATTTAGAATTATCCAAAGCTTTGAAAATAGGTGATTCAACCTTATTAAATTCCTTAGTATCGAAATAATATAATTTTGATAGGTTTAAAGAAACCAGTAAATAAAAAGGATCATAACACTTCCTTTCGAATAGCTCTTCATAAATAACTATGGACTCCTTAAAGTATTCTTCAGCCTTCACAACCTCCCCTAATTTTTTATAGATATTGCCAATGTTATTAAGTGTTTTTGAATAATCTGAATGTATTTCTCTTTTTTGTTTTTTTAAAATTAATAGAGATAAATCATAATAATAAAGAGCGCTATCAGCCAAAATAAAACAATTTCCAATATACCTGTAACTTGCAGCAAATCTTATACTTGTATCGCTTTCATTTTTTAAAGCCCAAGAGTTCATTTGCTTTGCAAAAAAATAGGCACTATCTAACTTATTCTCATTAGAATAATGTTTATATTTTTTTTGAAAATTATCATAATCAGAGTTTTGTGAGTAGCATTTAACTGTAAACCCAATTATTATCAAAAATAAAAACGAAAATTTTCTAAATATTTTAGTCATAGTGATACCATATTTTAATCGAACTATAAAAATTCCCTTCAAGTAAATTAAATTTCTTATCACCTTCCAATAATGAAAATATTTGAGATACTACCGGTTTTTCATTTGTATTATCACAAGGCCTTTCAAGTTTATAGATTGTATCAAAATATTTAAGTCTTTTGATATTTTTTGATGTTATTTTTTGTAAAATCATTATTTAAAGAATTAAGTTATATATTAATATAAGCAATTTCTTTAATATATCCAAATAAATCATAACTCTCCAACCAAAATAAACGCCCCCCAATAATAAGGCTGAGGGTACTTCGCCTTAATCTCTAATTGTGTTTTATTAAATGCTTCACGGATACTTTTTTTATCATCCAACCAAATCTCATAGAACCGAGACATAAATTCTTGGGTAACTTCATCATCTACTTTCCAAAGAGACATTATAATATTTTGTGCTCCTGCATCTGAAAATGCTTTGCGTAAGCCATATACACCTTCACTGTTTTTCACTTCACCTCTTCCTGTTTCGCATGCGCTTAGTACTACTAGTTCTGTTTCTCTTAAATCCAATAGGGAGGCTTCCGCGGCACTAAGCAATCCATTTTCTCCTTTCGACTCTTCTCCTTTAAGGGTTATGTTTGCACCGGCAAACAATAAGCCAGAACGCAGCATGGGATCTTGAACTACTTGTTGTCTATCCATTCCTAAAAAACGAGTATTGTCTTTTTCCATAGGGACATCCGGGAAGAAATAACCATGTGTTGCTATATGTAATACTCGTGGACTTTTTTCTTTTTTTAAATTTGTCTCTGATGCTGCAGATTGGGTATAGGATGAAACAGTCCATCCATTTTTATTAAATGTAGATGAAATATTTTCAATTTCAATTTTAGTACCAGGCAGAGGAGAGGCTTTCATATTTCCACGTGTTAAACTATCAATCCAGTTTTGACTTAAATTTCTTGTAGAAGCTAGGTAATTTAAAGTATCTATTGAAATAGAAGAATTCCCATTAAAATCAGGAAAACCATATAAAGATGCTTTTGTTGATGTGACTATTTTCTTTTCACGTTCCTTACTTAATACAAAATCACGTGCACTATTAACGATATGAATATCTTTTTCTTCTAACAAGTATTTTCCGCTTTCTGGATTATATAAAGTGTTTAAATTTATATTGTTGTAAACACCTCCTAAAGAAACATAAATTCTCTTCTTATCACTAATTTTTGTTGCTATGGGTTTCCAGAAATTGTTGTAAAAAAACTCTAAGTCATTCGAGTTTTTGGCATCAAAATTTAAAAGATTCAGTGATGGAATTAATAAATGATGAATGATAGTGTCATTTTCACCATTAACTATAAAAACATTATAATTTTTACCATCAATGATTTTCAATTTCTTGAAATCAAAATTTGGAACTTCAATAATGTCAAAATATGCTTCTTCGCTTGTTAATAGGTTTTGAATATCAGCATACTTTATTTGATGAGTTGAAATAGTAAATTCATTACAAATAATTTGCTCCAAATAAGCAATGCTATCTGTACAAGATTTTAGAATATTCATTTTTGATGGCGTAAGTAGACCCTCTTCAATTTTATTTTTCAGTTCTATTAGAGAACGTAATTCGGTATTTTTTTGTTCAGGTAACTTAATGTTTAAATTACCATTAAAATTAATCCATTTTTCAAACGCAAAAAGAACCAATCCAGGTCTATTTGTATTCCAATAATTAATATAATTCATCAATGCAGTTACATTGAATGAAGCTAGCTTTCTTTTTAAAAGTAAGTTATCATATATACTTAGCTTACTATTTACCTTAAATTCTTTATTCAAACTTTCTATCAACTCTAAAAAGGTCGAATCGGCTTGATTTTGATTATTTTCTGTAATAAAGCAAAGAGTTTTCAATGCTTTATTGTTCGATAAGTTTGCATACTTATGAAATAATTCTTTATTATCTAAGAAAAAGTTAGTTAATGAAATCGTAGAATAAATAAATCCTTTGTCTTCTTTCGAGAACTGGAATTTATTGATATCTCTTTCAAGATGATTACCTATAATATTTGCCTTTTGGAAGAATTTCTTAGCCATTACAACAGAATCTTGATTAGTGCTTTTTAAATACATTTCACCAAGTCCACTGTAGTTTGCTAATAGAAACATCCGAAAATCCCCATATATTTGTGATTTAACACCTATTTTTTTTTTAATTTGAATCTCTAAATTTTCAGAATATTTTAAGGCGTCTTCAAATCTATTTGATAAAACAAGACAGGGATAAATTAAAGATGCGCAAAGAGTTTCAAAAAATTCTTCCTCTTTATTCCCTGAATTTGTAATTTCTTTGAGAAGGCTCTCGGCATTTTCATATAACCCTAATTGAAAATAAGAGCACGCCAAGTTAAATTTATATTCAGAAATCTTTGTAATATCATTTACTCCAATTGCATTACATGTCAAAATTAATTTTCTGTATGCAAGTATGGATTCATTGAGTTTACCCAGCTCAAATTTTACTTCTGCATCTTTTTCAAGAAAAAATAATAATTCATTTTTTTTTAAAGAGTCATTTAAATCAAGATAGTTGAGGCCTAATGTTGTGTAATTGAGCACCAATTCATTATAATTAAGCAAATCTGCAGTTTCAGTGCATAATTTCAAACCATTCAAATAATATTGTCCATAAGTCAGCACATCTTGTTCAAAAAAAGCTAAATAAAGTTGCGCATACTCTAATGAATTCAAATGATTATCTTTCATTTTATTTGCTACATATAGTGTGCAAACTAGTTGAATATATTCTTTATCTGAATTAACTTTAGATAAAATACTGTCTTTGATGACAGAATTGTGTTTTACAATTCTATCGTAATTTTTAACTTTAGAATCTTCAATTAGTTCACATAGGGTATACTCTTTTTTTTGCGCAAAAAGAGAATTATTACCCAAAAATAAAATTAGAAATATTATATACTTTTTTATTACCATCTTTTACTAATCACTCCCCAACCAATATAAATGCTCCCCAATAATAAGGCTCTGGGTACTTAGCCTTGATTTATTCATTGCAATAATTACCTATCTGTTCTTTTAATAGCTTTTTTACTTCCGTTTTATCGGGACGTATTTCATCTTCAATCGCTGAAAATGCCTTATGGTAATAGGCACACATCAGATCATTTTGTTCAAGTATTTTATAAATTTCTGCTATTTTAATGTAAAGATCAGATAAAAGCACTACTTCCTTATCAGGTTCAATAGTTCTATATCCAGTATTGTAATCCATTATTGCTGCTGCAGTTTGAAACGCTTCTAATGCTTTAAGGTATTGTTTGTCGCCGAAATAGACTATTCCTAATTGATTATAGGATATTGTATCAGAGTTGAACCTGCTGCATGTTTCTATTGCAAGATTAATAGCTTCTTGTATTTTATTTTGTCTAATTAGATGTTCCACTTTATAATGAAAAAGGCAGCGAACAGATGCGTTATTTTTTATTGCATTCTCAAAATCTATGTCTGCTTTTTTATATTCTCCAATTATTGAAAAATACTTAGCTCGTTCAGCAACGCAATATACTGCTTGCTTTGAAAGTTTAACAGCATCGTCAAAATCATTTTTTGCCATTTCTTTATCTCCTTTTTGTAAATAAATCATAGCCCGATTCAATTTCCACTTAGGGTTTTTATCATCTAATTGCATAGCTTGACTGAAGTCATTAATTGCGTCATCGAATTTGTTGAGATATGAAGCAAAAAACCAGCCTCTCCAATAATATCTTTCGGTCTCATTGGGATCTAAAATAACTGCCCTGTTGTAATATTCAAGAGGTAATTTTAAGTTACTTTCTTTCTGAAATTGCAATGCTCTATTAATATAGGACCAGGCAATATTTCCGCAATAAGACAATGAGGAATCATTGAAATAGATTACATCCTTTTCAATGTTATTATCATAATAAATACAAGCCATACTATCATTCCCCATTCGATGATAAAAAACACCAATCCAATTTGATGCACCAACATCATTGGAATCTAATTTTAGTATTTGTTCAAAATCCTGGATAGCAGAAACATGATCATTTAATTTATCTGAAAACAATTTTCCTCGCTGAAACCAAAGATAAATGCTTTGTGAATCCAAAGAAAGCGCCAATGAGAAATCTACCAAGGCATCATATGGTAGATTCAAGTTGTCTCGATAGAAATCAGCTCGAGAGGAATATCTCGCCGTATTTTTAGGATCCAATTCAATGGCTTTTGAATAATCTGCTAATGCATTTTCTAAAAGATTTTGTTTTGCATAAATTGCCGCTCTGTTACTATAGCAATACGCTGCAGATTCAGGATTTGTGGTTTCCAATGCTATTCCTTTTTCATATTCTTTGATCGCTAGAGCAAGTTTCCCTTGTTTTTCGTAAATTAAACCAATATTATTTATTGCATCAATATTTTCAGGTGCGATTTTTAATACTTGCTCAAAATCTTTAATTGCTGACTCATTTTCCAAGAAGTTTTCTTTGAATAATAAACCTCTAGAATACCAAATATCAATATTTTCAGGTTCCAATTCTATGGCTTTGGTATAATCTAATAAAGCCTTATTATTATCATGAAGATAATCTGCATAAAAATTAGCTCGATATTGATATCTTACTGGATTCTTTGAATCCAATTCAATGGCTTTAGAATAATCAGCTAAAGCTTCATTTAGTTTATTTTGTTCTTCATATAAATTTGCTCTATTGGAATAACAATATGCAACACTTTCGGGACGGGTATTTTCAAGTGCTATTCCTTTTTCATATTCTTTTATAGCTTGTTCTATATCCCCTTGCTTCTCATATATAGTACCAATGTAGTTTATTGCATCTATATCATCTGGTGAGATTTTTAAAATTTGCTCAAAGTCTTTGATGGCTGCCTCATTTTGCAATAAGTTTTCAGAATATAATTTTCCTCTGGAATACCAATAAGCAATATTTTCAGGTTCCAATTCAATGGCTTTAGAATAATCTACTAAAGCCTTATTATAATCTTGAAGATAATCAGAGTAAAAATCAGCTCGATTTTGATAGTGGGTTGGATTGGTAGGGTCTAATTCTATAGTTTTGGAGTAATCTAAAAGAGCTTCATCTAATTTTCCTTGACTTATTTTTATTTTAACTCTCCAATAGTAACCGTCTGTTGAAGTTGAGTCTAGTTCTATTGCTTTATTAAAATCTTCGATTGCCAATTTAAACTTCTCATCTGGAAAAGAATATTTTACTCTATAATACCTGCCTCTATATAAATACACTTCTGGTGCATTTGGATATAAATTAACTGCCGTTTCTAACTCAACTCCATCATAATTATTATTGAATAAATTGTAACTTATCAGCCCCTTACGCAGCAGTGCTTGCATATTGTTTGGAGCTAGGGTCAAAATGGATGTTACTTTCACTAGGGCAGCCGTAAAGTCTTCATTTTCAATTAAAGAATCTATTTCTTTTATTTCATCCAGATAGCTGCTCTTTTTTAAATAAAATGCTTCTCCAGTTAATTGGGTTGCTTCAACTGGTCTTTGTCTGTTTTCTGTTTCAGCTAATACTTCTGCCCTTACATTCCTAAATACTTGGTCTAGTGAGGTATTTTCAATGAGCATGTTTTTGGACAAACTCATACAATACAAACTATTTTTATCATCTCCATCAGCAGCTGTATTACCTGGATCTGTAGAATATGCAATAAGTGATCCTGTTGGAGGATTAATTTTTGCTAGACCACCCCCACCTTCTAGAGAACGTGTGCTTGTATTCCAGTTTTTTTCAAATGGATTATCCCTGCATGCATCTAAAATTAAGACATTAACCTCTTCGGTTCGATCCGTCAAGTAACGCATGATTTTTTGAACACTCAGTGCTTTGTCTTCAACATTATAGATTGTTTTATATTCCTCATTCGTGGCAAGTAAATAATTTACATTATCTATTTGAACAGCATGCCCAGCGTAATAAATGAAGCCAACATTGTATTGACCTCTGAGATCTCCAAATTTTCTTACTACCTCATTAAATTCTTCAATGTTGGAAATATTTGTATCAATAATCACATCAAAACCGAGTGATTTTAATGTCTCAGAAATCAATATTGCATCATTTACAGGATTTTTTAAATCAGCTTGCGAGTAACTGGAATTACCAATAACAAGTGCTAACCTTTTTTCTTGTCCTTGCGCCTGAAAAGAGATAAATACAATTAGTGCAAACAAGACTTTGAAAAGGCAATATTTTCTCATAATTATTTTACTATTAATAATCTTATTCAGCTTCTTTATTCTATGTTTTATCTATACATGCGGATATTTAGAAAAAATTGGAAAGATCGACCCAATAGATTTAATTTATATTCACTAAACAATTTATTTTTTTTCATCATTAATTGCGGTTAGTGGCTGTTCTGGCACCGCTAATTCTTTCATCAATTTTTCAAATTCAGGACTATCTTCTGGAATTACTTTTCCTGGGTTAATGCCTTGCAGGATTGTCAAAATTTCTGAAAGTTTGACCTCTGCTTCTTCAGTTACATAACTTTGTTTTATTTCACCACTTACCCAAACATCATTTTTAAATACAACATTTAAGTAAGCACTAGTTTTTAGATCAAAATATACTCCTTGTCCATCTTTTCTCCCTTTTGAGACGCCTCCAATATAAAGGTTACCATTTGGGTAAATAAAGGATCCAAAAACGTCAGGACGATTGTTTTTTATTATTCCTTCATAAATTTCACCTGAGTTGAATTTACACCGAGAATAAGAATTGGAGCAATCACCATAAGAGCAACTCCCGCTCTTAAAACCTTCCGTGTATATTATATATGCTTCAGTTACAAGCTCAGCAAAATCATCATATTTTATCCAAACAAAACCCTTATCACCATATTCTTCTCCCCAACTATTCATTACTTCAAAGGAACCTCCATATCTAAAATCGTCATATCCTACAACACACATTGCATGACCGCCTGTGAACGTTTCCCCATATTTAGGAAGCCAAATTCCGGCACTTACAGCTGCGCCATTCTCAAAAGATTCTGTTAACTGAACTCCAATTGAAACAACGTATTTATAACTTAACGCACTTTTCACATTCTTAACAAGTTCGTCATGAGGCACGGCCTCATATCCCGATATGGCATAGTAAGATGCTTGGTTATCAGCAAATTCGGTACTTACTGAATTACAATGTAACCAGGGATCAGACAACCATGTTTTTGTCCCATTAGTTTTCAAAACTTCTAAAGCATCCTGCATGCTTGAGCCTTCTTGACACCAGTCATCATTGTATCCCCTTATATGACAATATACATAGTTGGGATCCATTGCCCTGAATATTCTCTGATCAAGATCCGTGACTTCCATTTTAATATTTTGTTGCGTTGAAAGCTGCGCATAAGAAACTGCCCAACCTACACAAGTTGCAACTTCTCCTTGATTCATTACCATTGGAGTATAGCTGCGATAAGATATTTTAGACGGTAACTTAGTTTCGGTAAAGCCTTCTTTTTCCGTTGGGTCAAATTGTTTAGCTGATTGATATGCCTGAGCATCTAATTTTAATCCTTGACTAATAGTTATTCCGATAAAAAGAAAACTAGCTCCAAAAATAATTGATTTCATACTTAATCATTTAATATATAAACACTGTTCTAGTTCATTATTGCTATCCAAAATAAATAGAATTCTTTCTTTGAAAATATATGTTTTGCTTTTAAGAAAGAAAATGGCATCTTTTTCACTTTTCAACTTTACTATATCCTTCTTTGATAATATTGGGATGTTTTTTATTGTATAAATATCAATTATTGGATATACATTCCCTTTTTGGTTGACCCATTGTTCCCCATAAAAAGATTCATTTTCTACAACTCTATATCTATAGAATCTTAGAGAAGGGATTGTATTTTTCAGTGCTTCTGACTGATCTACTTCCTTGGATTTAAAATTAAATTTAGGGTCACTAAGCAGCATTAATTGTTTTAAGTCATCTGAATAATCAATGGTACTATTTACTTTTTCTTTTTTTATTCTTTCGTTTGAATTTAAAAGTTGAAAATTGAACTTTGCCAATTCATCCATGGTTTGAAATGATTTTAATGCGAACATTGCTTCTTTAGAATCTCCATATTTATGTTTATACAGAATCTTCATCAGTTCAGCATGCGTTTTTATTTTAGTATCATCAGAACGAGAAGCGTTAAGAATTGAACTTTCAAATTTTTCATCATTTAGTAAAAATTCGCAGATTGATCTATTAAGCCAAGCAATGTCATAATTGTCATCTATTTGTGTGGCAAATTTAAATTGTTTAATGGCTTCGTTTAGAAATTCTTCAGATTTATTTGAAAGACTTCGCGTAGTAGAATATAATCGCGATTCTAAATCTATTTCAAAAGGTAATTTATAAGGAAAATCAACTGTGTCAATTTCTTTGTATGCCCTCAAGAGATATGCTAAACCAAGATTATTGTGAATTTCCTTGCTTGGAAATTTTTCATTAATTATCGTTTCATAAAATGCAATTGCCATTTCATAATTTCCAGCAATCGTGGCAATGTTTCCAGCATCAAACATTTTTTTGAGAACCTTCATTTGCTTACCGCTTGTGGTAGCAATTAATTTTCTTTCCTTTAAAGTTGGATATCTTGTCAGCTGACTTTCTTTTAGTTCAAATTTTACATAAATAGAATCAAGAATTCTACAAGAAATATCAACAGTACTATATCCAGACATATGTGCGTAAAATGCAGAATATTCATCTGCTTGCCTCTCAAAAATTGAGTCTCGCAAAGAATGATTAAACTTTTTAAGTTGTTTATTGAAATTTGTTGAAGCATAACCAGATCCTATTTGTTCAATTAGACGCGTTTGTTGTAAAATTATATGCGCCAATTCATGTCCCAATACATGTGCCAAGGCATTTGAAGAATCTGCTCCGAAACCACGAACTAATTCAATGAATTTAACTCCAATTGCCACTTCAGCTTTTCCATTTTGATTCATCCCATTTGGATAATAAGAAGCTACCTCTTTTGGGTTTAAACTTAATACAAGTGAAGGGATCAATACATTTCCTCTATCCATCGTTTCACAAATATCATAATATACCTTTTTTGCAAAAGCAGGAACTTCTTGGGCTTGACAGATAGCAACTGCCAGATTTACACAAAAGAAAATGAAGAATTTTTTTTTCATTTAGATGTAGTATTTTATTTTAATCAAAGTTAATTAAATTAATAAGATGTGGTTACCTTTTTTCAAAATAAATATAAATAGATATAACGTATTAAATATCAAAAATTATGTCATTTATAACATTATCAAACGCGCAAAGAATAATCTTTAAAACAGATTTAAAAGATGCTAATTTTAATGGAGTTGTCTATAAAAAAAACATCTACTTTCTGGGTAAACACGAAATAAAAAATTTGTTAGCAATACAAGAGTTTTTTAAAAATCCTGAATTGTTTTTTAATGAATATTATAAGCCTGTTGAAGTGAAAAAAGATACAAAGCAATATATTTTTGAAGGTAAAGCACCTTCTTATCATAATACTGCTGACTGTGAAAGACTTTGCTCTGATTATATAAATTTTGAATTACCTGAAGAAATTAAAGAAAAAGGCACTGCAGTTATAGAAGAATTTAGAATATGGTTTAAGCAAAATAGATATCTAATGGATGATCCTCAAGTTTTCATTATGAGAATGCAATTAAGATGGGGGATCACACGAAGTTTAAATGAAATAAAGATGGAAAATTCAGGGATAGTGGAAGTTGAAAATTTGACATTAGTTGAAATTGAACAAAAAATAGATGAGTTAATATCAAAAGCAGGAGTTTTGTATTATGAAAATTCTAAAAGTAATGCTATTCTTAAACGATTTAATCGTTTTACTTTTTTAGCTGAAAGAGAAGGTCCTTTAGACAATAATGATACTGGCTATTCTGATGAAGAAGTGAAAGAACTATTAAAAAGTTACGATACAATCATAAAGCAACCAATTAAAAAATTACTTATCAATTATTATAGAATAAAACTAAATCCAACATTAAAAATTGAACAAAAAATATTAGAGCAATTAGGTTTTAAATCTTGCAGTAAATGCTGTAATTAAATAATGAACTTTTCAAATTAATTAATCTTAAAATTATATATTATGGCACGTTTTGAATACACAAGAACTATTACAGATTACCAATTTACGCCACCAGAATTTATTTCTGAACAACAGTTTGATCAACTTCAAATGCAAATAAAAAGTAAACCTGAAGAACCTCTAATAGATGAAAAGGCAATTGAATCGTCACATGATAAATTGGTAACGTTTCTGATGATTGGAATTATTGCATTGTTAATTGGAATTATTGGTATGTTCTCATCAGATACTCCTCCGGCTTGGGCATGTATCCTAGTAATGATTTGTATTTTTTTAATTCTTCATCCAATCGTGAATATGGGGATATTACAATCTTCAAAAAACTCATTAGCTGCAGAAAAAAATCGAATTAAGTATTTTAGAGATTTAAAAAACCTTATATTAGAAAGCGAATCCTACGCCATGTTTATAAGAAAATATAGAAGAATTTTTTGAGGGTAAAACCAATAAAATTCAAAAGTAATTACCAATAAAATAAAAAATCATGTTTAAAATAACGGGAACACTAAAGAAGATGAATGATGAACAAGTTTTATCTGAAAGGTTTAAAAAACGGGAATTTGTGTTGACGGATTTTAGTCAATATCCTCAGGATTTAATGTTTCAACTGACAAACGAAAACTGTAATCTGATTAATAATTTCGCTGTTGGAGATGAAATAGAGGTGTTTTTTAATCTAAGAGGGAAGGAGTGGATTAATCCTGCTGGAGAATCTAAATATTTTAATTCATTAGATGCTTGGAAAGTTCAGAAAATGGGAAGTAGTGCAGTGGAAAAAAATGAAATTAAATCGGATTTACCAAAAGGATTAGAACCAGATGACGATGATGTTCTTCCTTTTTAGATGGAATGAAAGAATTTTAAGAGTAATCATGAATAGCCAATTAGCAAAAGCGCAACACATTTAAAAATCGTATAACCTAAAAAATAAATGTCTGAAAAACAACAACTAATACAAGCATTTAAATCTTTGGATTTTGAGGCATTAAATAATCTTTTAGACGAAAAAAGATCATATAGTGATGTGTCTAAAAATTTATTTTTGTCCAGATTAAAAGAAACAGTCGATAAGTACAGTGAGTTAACTTCTTATGAAAACGTACTTGAAGGCACTTGTAAGCATTGTAATAAAGGTTGTATAGCATATGCGTTTAGGGCTGAAAATTGTCCTTCTTTAAATTTGTTTTTTGAAGAAAAGGAAGGTGTAGTAACTGACATTTATCTATGTAATTCGCTAAAAGTAGATACTCCTGATGAAGACAAGTGGCATATTTATTTTACTTTTTTTAAAGAAGAAGAAGTGACTTTTGAACCAAGTTTAAAATACTCCATAAATCTTCAACAAGTTGACAATGCTACTGAAGATTTTAATTGTCTTGCCGCCAGTAATTTAGTGTCTGTTAATGACTTGATGCATTGGTATAATAGATGTGAAAGGTTAGCGGAAGATTTAAACCTAAACGACCCTTTTATAAGACAAAAGTACAATGCATTTATACACATAGATTCGCTTTACAGTAAAGTTTCTGATTTGGTCCACAATTTTAATAAAAATTATTTGGCGCAAGAAGCTTTGAAAGATTATGAAAGAATAAATAGAGATGATGAAAGGAGTATTATTAGTTGGTTGTTATGTCATACAGACATATATTTCTGGCCCTTGAAGAAAACAGACAATTGGAAAAAAACGGGATTTATTATTTTAGAAACAGAACCAAATTTACTAATTGACTGCATTGATTGCTTAGATTCCTTTTTATTTGATGAAATATATTCAACTATTGAAAATGAAATTATGCAAAAATATCATCCTACGAAAGAGCAGCTGGATCAAAATGGAGGAAGCGTAGAAAGTTCTTTAGCAAGTTTTTTAAAGCTTCAAAATAAATATTTAGATCTGCTATGATCATTCTTTAGCAATAAAGGAAGCTGAATTATCTGTTTTTCAATGGATAGAAATGTGGTATAATACAAATCGAATCCATAGTAGTTTGATAAATAAATCAATTAAAGAATTTGCAAAATCAAATAAAAATCAGAACTTGACAGCACAACTTAACTTTGAATCCGGAATTTGAAGGCAAGTCCATTTCCATTTAAACCAATCGGGTATTTTTTTTAATTAATTATTGCTCACCTATTCTTCTTAAAATTCTCAGCCTGTTCAAAAATCTCCTTATACACTTCATCTCGATCAACTGGGGGATAACCATTGTCAGCCAACAAGATAATTAAGTCAACTTTTAATTCTGCTCTAATATCTTCTCGTTTTGACCAATCTGTGTATTTAGCTAAATCATCAACTACTGTCTTAACTTCTTTCGATAGATGTATCAATTTGTCTTCGGGATAATCAAAATCGTATTTGTGGGCTAGTTCTTTTAGAATGTCATAAAATGCTTTTTCTTCGAGATCTATTCCCATTTCTTTGAAAGAATCTTTTTCATCCTTTAAGGCATAATAAAGATTTATTATTTCATCTGTGAATTCTTCTAGAACAATACTATTTAGAACATCATTTTCTTTGCGTTCGTTGTATTTATCTACAATGAACTTTAATTTATCCGTGAAATTTACTCCTTGTATTTTATTGACTTTCGATAATTGACCGATTGCTTTTGCTAAAAGTTGTTGTAATAGTTTAATCTTGGTATGCGGTAATTTTATTTTGTTGATTTTCTCCAGGTAATCGTCTTCGAAAATGTCTATTTCTTTTGCTGTATCGTCTCCTAATTTGAAAATATCTTGAACTCCTTCGCTTTCGATGGCTTCTTTGATCATTTCTCTTACTTTCTTATTCATTTGCTCTGTGTCTGGAGCATTTCCTTTGGTAAGTTTATATACTATCGAACGTATAGCTAAATAAAAATGAATGTGATTTCTCTGATATTGTGTGAACTCATTTGCTCCTGAACATATATCGTAACCCGATTTCAAACGTTTCACGATGTCCATGAATCGTTTTTCTTTTTCTTGCGTTACTAATACAAATTCAGCTCCTTTATTAAGTGTTTCTAATTGCTGTAATGCTGTTCCGTTGAAATAGTATGTAGTATCGAATGTATGAAAAATATTTGCTAATAATTCTAGTTGGTCTTTTACAATGATGATGGACTGAGTGATGTCTTCAAAATTGGTTCCGTCCAATTTACTGTACATTGCCAATGCTAAATTCATTTCTTTTTTGATACCTATGTAATCGACAACCAATCCTTTTTCTTTACCTTCAAATTTTCGGTTGACACGTGAAATTGTTTGAATCAAACTGTGTCTTTGAATAGGTTTGTCAATGTATATGGTATCTAAGAAAGGCACGTCAAATCCCGTTAACCACATATCTACTACGATGGCAATTTTAAAGTTTGATTTTTCATTCTTGAATTGACGGTCTAATTCTTTTCTATATTCTTTTGTACCAAGCATATTGTACATGTCTTCTTCATCATCTTGACCTCTTGTCATGATCATTTTGACACGTTCCATTGGCTTGATTTCTTTCTGCTCTTTTTCTGTTAATTCTACTCCGTCTTCAGCTATTTTGATTTCTTCCCATTCTGGACGTAAGGCAATTAATTCTTGATAGAAACGCCATGCAATTGGACGACTACTGCATACAAACATGGCTTTCCCTTTTATGGTAGAACCTTCATTTACTCGGTTTTCATAATGTTTTACAAAATCTTCTGCAATGGCTTTTATTCTGTCAGGGTCACCAATAATGGTGTTCATGCTTGTTGTTGCTTGTTTACTTTCGTCTATTTGATATTCTGACGCTCCTTCTCGAACACATTGGTCGTAATACTCTTCAATTTCTTTGACTTTACCGCTTTTTAAAACAACTTTTGCCGCTCTTCCTTCATAGACCAATTTCACCGTGATTTCATCTTTTACAGATTCTGTCATTGTATATGCGTCTACAATTTCTCCAAAAACATCGAGCGTTGCATCCACTGGTGTTCCTGTAAAACCTACATACGTTGCGTTTGGTAACGAATCGTGCAGGTATTTTGCAAAACCATATGTCTTTTTTACGCCATAAGTTGATATTACTAATTTTTGATCTAGGTTTGTTTGACTTCTATGTGCTTCATCTGATATACAGATTACATTTGTTCTGTCTGTCAATAAATCGGTGTCTTCTGTGAATTTATGGATGGTTGTAAGAAATACACCTCCACTTTTTCTATCTTGTAATTGTGCTCTTAAATCACTTCGACTTTCTACACTGATTACATTTTGATCCCCTAGATAGTCTTTTGCATTTGTGAATTGACCTGCTAATTGATCGTCTAAATCTGTTCTATCTGTAATAATTACTAATGTTGGATTTTTGAAATCTTTACTTTTCATCAATAGACGAGAAAGATACAGCATCGTGTAACTTTTTCCACAGCCAGTTGCCCCGAAGTAAGTACCACCTTTTCCATCTCCGTTTGGACGTTGGTGGATTTTTATATTCTCGTATAATTTTCTTGCAGCGTAATATTGTGGGTAACGACAAACTACTTTTTCGTCTTTTTTAGAAGTATCTGGAAGGTAGATGAAATTATGAATAATGTCGCACAAACGCACTTTATTAAACATTCCTTGCACCATAGTATACATTGAAGAAATTCCATCAACTTCGGTTTCAGAACCTGCTATTTTTCTCCAAGCATAGAAAAATTCATACGAAGCAAAAAACGAACCTGCTTTGTTGTTTACGCCATCGCTAATCACACAAAAAGCATTGTATTTGAATAACTCAGGAATATCTCTTTTATACCGAACTGTTAATTGAACAAAAGCATCGTGTATTGTTGTATTTTCTTTGATGGCTGTTTTAAATTCAAATACAATTAAAGGCAATCCGTTTATGTATAAAATTCCATCAGGAATACGTTTATGATAACCTATTATCTCTAATTGGTTTACAATTTTATAAATGTTATTGTCTGTATTCGTATAATCTATAAAGTAAACCCAAATATCTTTTTTACTTCGGTCTTCTCGTTTGAAAGCGAAACCATCTGAAATTAATTTCATAATGGCTTTGTTACTTTCATAAATATCAGACGATGGATAACTTTCTAAACGGCGAATGATTAGCTGAACTTCTTGTTCGGTTATTTCTTCATTTGCATATTGAGTTAATAAATAAGCTTTTAAATCTTCTTTGATGAGAACGTCTGTTGGTTCACGTTGAATACTTGAACCGATAAAGTGAGGAATCTCTTCTTGTGCTAGAAGTTCTATAAATGCTTTTTCGAGGTGGGCTTCGGTGAATTTCATAGTATGTTCTAGTTATTGGCTGGAATGATAACCTGATATAAACTCATAAAGTTGTATTTGGTATTAAACCCCAAATTTTTTTGTGCTATTTTAATTCCATTCACCATACTAGGAAAACCTGTATAGGTGAAATCAAACCATTTAGGTAGTGAGAAAAACGTATATTCAATAAAATCAGTTGTTTTCATTTGAACAGCATTAAAGCAAATATAGTAAAATGTCCAGTTTATTATGATAAAAACTGGACATTTTGATTTTCTTCTTTCAAAACAAATCTGTTATGAAAGAAGAAAATCATTCGAACTTTTCATCTTTAAAGTATTTACACCAATGTTATATGCATACAAAGCTGATGGTATAAAAGTGAAATCAATGTTTTGATAACATTTATTTCCTTCTTTATTTTTTGAAGTAACCAAAGCTGCCGTAAGCTCATTTTTTTCACAAAACTGAATCAAACTACTTAATTCATTCGTTTTATCAAGATAACGGTTGCTCCATTTTATTTCTACTCCCCATGCTGGTTTAAAATTTTTATCATCTAACAATACTAAATCAACTTCTCCTTCTTTTTTATCTTTCCATCGAGCATAATTAAGATTTAAATTTTCTCGATGCATCCATTGAGAAAGAATTGCGGTTTCAACCATATTTCCCATTTCTTGATCACTCTCCGAAATTGGCGAAAATAAAGCTGTTCTCAATGAAGGATTTGTTAAATACACTTTAAAACTTGTTACTCTCTTTAACTTTTTTGCCGTAATATCTAATTTATTAAGCACTTTAATAAGAAAAGCCGCTTCTAAATATTCTAAGTATTTTTTTAATGTGTCTTTCTGAATACCACTTTCTTTTGACATATTTTCATAAGAAAATTCATTTCCTGTATTATAAGCTATGTAGGTAAAAAAACGATTAAGTTCTTGTACATCTTTTATGCCATATAAACTTGGTAAGTCACGAAGTAAAACCTTATCTACAATATCATTTTTAACGTATCTTCCCATATCACCTTGTATCCTTTCAGACAAAACTACTTCTGGGTAACCACCAAAATTTAAGTAGTTTAAAAACTCTTTATTGAGCTCATCTATGTTATTGGTTAATTGATAAGGAATGATTTGCTGATTATAGGTGATATTTCCTTCAACCATTAAATGTGAAAGCTTTTTTAAATGAATAAATTCCTGAAAAGTTAATGGAGGTAACATAAAATCCGTAAATCTTCCTGCACCACTTTCTGTACTATGCCAACGCAAAGCTGCAGCTGCCGAACCCGATACAATAAATTTAGTTTTAGGGTACAAATCAACCAATACTTTTAAATGTCGTTCCCAATCTTTTAAATATTGTATTTCATCAAAAAACACATAACAATCTTCAATGTCATTTATTTTTAAAGCGCTTATGCATAAATCTAAAATATCTTGAAGACTCAAATTTATATAGATTGGATTGTCTATTCCAATGAAAAATATTTTTTGAGGATTCACCTGCTCTTGTATTAATTGATCGATAGTGTGAAACATCATAACTGTTTTACCTACACGTCTTGGACCCATTAATACAACTGATCTCTTAATTTCTTTTTCTAAAACAAATGGATAAAAAAGCTTGAAATACAGTCGTTTAGACATTAGTCGATATGTTTCAGGAATTTCTCGTGTAACCCACCACGGATTTTCATAACGCAAACGTTCTATTATTTTTTCTTGTGGAATAAGAGTGGAAATCTTCATAATTCAGCTTATTTATACAAATATACATAAAATAAGCAGATTTAAATCTATCTATTTATTATATTTTAATGCAAATAAGATTTTTTCACCTCTATTTTTTATTTATTTCACAAGGACTCATAATAGCCTTTTAATTTTTTAGCCATCAGTCTTCTTCGTTCTTCTAAAAAATCTTCATACACCAAGTGACTTGCTTCTTCAATAATACTAGGAATATCATTGTTTATTAAGTTTTCTTTAAGACTAGTAGTAGAATCCAATGTGCTTATTTCATTTGTTCCGGCTTGAATTTGAGCTTTCACTTTATCCAAATAGTCTTTTGGTGTTAACATGCCTACTTTTATATTGGTAGCTTGTTCAGTAAATACAAAATTAGCTACTTGATTATAGGCTTTTTGAGGGTAACCATTATTCATCAAGTATTTTTTTGGAAAAATATGGTGTACATCTCCACGTTGTTCTATTAGTGCGCTAATTTTCATGTTTTTAGATAAAAAGGCAACGGCATTGTTATTTACTTGTGCCGCCAGATATAGGTTGTAAGCATTGTTATTGACGCTTGAACTTTCTAAATCATTTATGATTCCGAAATCCCAAAATCCTGGGCCTAGATTTGCTTGCTCCATTTGTATTAAATAAGCAGCTATTCCTTTCTCGTTAATTTGTTTGATGTCCTCATCTATGCGAGATTCAGCAGAACCAGAATATCTTCCGATAAACATACTCATCACCATCCAACGTTTTACATATCCTTGAGATTCAGCTTCTCCCATTCCGTCTTCTCTTAATTTCAAATATAGAGCATAGGCAAAATTTAAACTGTTTTGAGAAGAGATTAATTTCTTACTGATTAATCCAGTCGATTTAATAATCATTACAAAACGTTGGTAATTCGTTTGATTCACAAAAGCGGATAGGCCTTCAGATAATTTTGCATAACTAGCTTCAGCAATGCTTCCTTCATAAGAACGTGTTTCAAAATTACGTCCAGATAGCAAAGCTACCAAATCACTGAATTTACCTCTACTGAATTTAAACGTAAAAGCCACCCTCAGCATATCGATGTAATCGGGTACGTATAAATCATCTGCGCCTGTAGCCATCCATTTGATTTCTTTGTAGTAATCAGATTGCGTAAAGGCAGTATCATTGTCTTGAATGTGTTTTATAAATCCTTTATCAACCAGTAAACGACAGAAGTAATCTACCATCTTACGCATTTTATTTCCACCGTGTTGTTCGTCAGAAGCAATTTTCGACATTACGAAATCGGCATTACTCAATACGACTCCTTTTTGGTTTATACGGATAAAAATCTCGGTAACTGTATCAATATCCAAACTAGCATCTAATTCAATAATACCCACTTGTTTTGTTTTGATACGTTTTAAGTTTTCGATACGTTCTTCTACTAAATCTTCGTTTGCATCTGGATTATCTTGGCAATATTTTCGAATCGCTTTTGAAATAGAGATTTCATCATTAACAATAGGATTAATATTATCTATCCATTCCGGGCTTTTTTCGTAAGCCTTATTGAGTACATCGAATTTTTCCTCCAGGGGATTAAAGGCGATACGAATATTGATTTCTTTATAATTTTTATCCAATACGCGTTGGCCTACAATAGCAGCAGTTAAAGCTGTAATTCGTTGTTGCCCATCTATCAAAACCTTTTTTCCAGCGGATAATTCTCCGTTTTTTAATTTAACATCAGGATTACGCCAAGTGATAATATACCCTACAGGATACCCTTGGTATAAAGAATCTATTAAATCTCTTACTTTGGCTCCATTCCAAACAAATGGACGTTGAATTTCCGGAATAGCAATATCACCAGATTTTATCCAACTTAATAATGTTTCTACGGGTTGTTGGTGTACGCTGTATTTTGCCATTATTTTATTTTCTTAAAAATTTTTTATAAATCAATAAAATCAAATTAATTTTTTCCTGCAAATGACTTAAAGAAAGTTATGCATTAAATTTTAAAATTATTATTTAGAACAATTAATTCTAATGGTGCAGATAATTTGTCTAAATCTTTTATAGTTTTTAAATTTTCAAACTGCCTTTTTATACCTTCTTCACCTTCTCTTTTTAATTCTTGATGCCTAAATTCATCCTTAATATTCCATGAATGTCCTAATGGTGGTATCAAATGAGAAACGAATATTTTTAAATTATTATCTATTTTATTTATATATGAGTTTTTATTTTTTATAGTGTCGTAAACTTCTTGACTATTTGTGGACTTTGGCAAATGTTCAGATAATTTTTCAAAACCTTCTTTATCAAAATCATATAGAAAAATTATTTTCTTTTCTTTTGCTAAAGAATTAAAAAAAGGTATTGCTTTAAAAACAGATATAAGATTATTCATATTACCTGCACCATGAGAATTAATAAACTTAATTTTATTAATTTCATTAAATGAATTAAAATTTGTTACATCTCCTTTACCCTCCAAAAATACTATCATTTCGTACTTATTATTAAAGACATCTTCTAAAATTCCAAATTCACCATGATAAACAAACTTGGGAGCTAATCTTGTTAAAATTTCTCGTTTTCCATCTTCGTTTAATGCACATTTAAGTTCTCTTGAATCAGTTAATTCAAATAATTCATTTGGCTCTACTTCAACAACTGTTGAAGGTGAATGAGTAGTTAGAACTACTTTTATATCTTTAAACTGTTCTTTGATTACTTCTATATATTGCTCTGCAAGTAAAGGATTTAAATTTGCATCAAATTCATCTAACATAATCATTTCTAATTTGGATTCTTTAGAAGCGAAATAGTAGCATATAAGTTCAAAAATAACCTTCTCACCACTTGATAATGAATCAAAATGAATATATGAATTAGATGAACTATCAAAGCGCTCAAAGGCAATTTGATAATTGGATTCAAATATTTGAGGAGGAACTAATTTGTATTTAAAATACCCCTTTAAATAATATTTATCCAATTCATCATTAATTTCCTCCCATAATTTTGTTGTCCTTGTTCTTGAGTTTTTTGTTTTAAAATCTTGAAAAATTTTATTAGACATTTTATCTACAATTGACTCGATAGAACGAAATTCCCTTGTTATTAATTCATATATATATATCTTTTGAGGGATTGCTCACTATTAATTTTAGATTTAGTTCGTAATTCAATTTTTAATTTTTCTTCTATTTTTTTCTTTTTTAAATTAAGTTTTTTGCTTTGTTCGTCAGAAAGTTCGTCATTCTGATGTTTTTGAACAATGCTTTTACCATTTTTTACTCCAAAATTAGTTTGATTATCATCTTTGGTTTGATTTAATTCCCAAATTAAATATTCTTCAATTTCTTTTTCAGTTATTACTCCCAATGATCGTTTAATATTATCTAAATCATCAAATTGGTATTCAGCGAGTAATTTTACAATAGATTCTAAATAAATATATCCGTTTTCATAATTAATAGAATTTTCATCAAATAAAGATGAATAAAAGTCTGTTTTATCTAAGAATGGAGAATCAATCCTTCCTCTTCTTAAGCCGAGAGACTCTATATCTTCCATTATTGTGTCAAAAGCAACATCATCTTTATATCTAATTCCACCTCTGTATGTAGAAACTATTCTTCTTTCATTGTTCAGTATATTAAGATTTTGGGGTGTTTTAATAAAACATTTGCTTCTATCTGGGTAATTTTCATAAAGATATTTCAGCATTGTTGATTTTCCACAACCATTTAACCCGGTTATAACAGCTAATTGAGTATTAAACTCCAATATTATTTCATTACCTATTCCTTTATATCCTTTTGGTACAATGTACTTATCTTTTTTCATGGTGTTCTTTTTATTTAACCAATTCTTTTCCACTCTCAACCTTCGTCATCCTTGCCAACAAAAACTCTTTAAATTCTTCTAATTTTAAGTTTTCTTGAATTTTAAAAAATCTATTTTTATTTAATAGCCTACTTTTTGTTGAATATTTTTCTAAAATAGTTATCGTCGGAATAATTATTTTTTGTTCATTCAATGTTGTTATTGTAATTGCACTTTGAGTTGAACCTATCGTAATTTCATCAATTAAATCATTAAATAAATCAGTTTGCATATAATCATAAATGAAAAAATTTAGAAATTGATTTTTAAAGTTCTTCAACCAGATTATATTACCATCTTTAAAGTAAAAATCCTCATTAGCAACCATATATGAAGAACCAATTGTTCCGACAGCAGTTAGCAAAATATCTCCATCACTTGGTTTTCCATATTTTTTCACTAATTCACTATATCTTTCCTGAGAAATAAAATATGGCTCTTTAATTGATTGTCCATTTTTCTTTAAAGTGATTTCTTTACCTCTGTAAAAAGGAATGCCTTTTTCACAATATTCATATTCATATATTCTCTTACTCGACCCAATTTCACAGATATTTGAAAATGAAACTAAATTCCACCCCTCCGGAATCTCCTTCTCCAACTCCTCACACCAAACCATTTCACCGCCATTACTTTTATAAGGCAACCCATTTTCATCCGGAAACTCAAACTCCACAAACCACTGCTTATAAATCGTTTGAGCCGTATCTTCCAGATTTTGAATCAGTTGGTTATTAAGTTCAATGCGTTTTTGGATGGTGTTATATTCGTTTACGATTTCGCGTTGTTTTTCTATGGATGGGATGGGGAGTTCTAATTCACAAAATAATTCCCAAGGTAGACCTCCTCTAACATCCGCATCTGTATGGAACCAAGCATTTCTGTCAAATTCTTTTCTTGAAAACCACATCATCAAATATTCTGGAAACAAAACCGAAGTATCGATTATTTCAAAAACACTGTAAGCAGGAGAAACAATAAAAGGTTCTTTACTACTTGAAAGTGCTATCGGAATTCTGTAATCTCGTCCTACGTGCATTCGATTACATGCAAATTGACCTTCTCTAACTATCTTATAGGCTGATAAATCTGTACCTACAATATTTGCAACCGAAGGCATAAAAAATTTGTCAATGTTAATCCCTAATAAATTGGTAATTAAAGCATCTTTATTTTTTTCTTTAACTAACTGAATATAATCACCAATTGGTTTATAATTACCTCCCATTTTTAATTTGTTGTTGGATGATTAATTTTTCACGTTCAATTTCAGCAACCAACTCTTCTTCCGTTGGGAGATAATCAACATATTTTGATGCAAATAACTGTTTATTGTCATTCAATACAGAATATTTTGCAATTACACTATCGTTTTCAGAACATAGCAAAATACCAATTGTTGGATTGTCTCCTTGTGTTCTTTCTAAGTCGTCAAACATTCGAACATACATATCCAACTGACCGATGTCTTGGTGCGTTAATTTATTTGTTTTCAACTCAATAATAACAAAACATTTCAAAATGTAGTTATAGAAAACTAAATCGATGTAAAAATCTGTAGTTTCTGTTCGAATGTGTTTTTGTCGCGCAACAAATGAAAAGCCTTTACCCAATTCGAGTAAAAATTGTTGTAAATTATCTATTAGAGCTTGTTCAAATTCATTTTCAGTGTACGACTTGCTTGTAGGTAAATTTAAAAACTCTAAAACAGTTGGGTTTTTAATAAAATCATTCACATCCGTATTTTCGACCTTTGTTTTTTGTTCCATCTCAACTTTAACAAACTCCTTTTCTTGTGATGAAAGCAGTCGCTGATAATAAAGAGTAGAAATATTACGATCGAGTGTAGTAATTGACCAGTTTTGTTCTGCAGCCTCCGTTAAATAATATGTTCTTGCTTCTTCATTTGCTACCCGCAAAACACGCTGATAATGTGACCAATATAAATTGGCGAAGGGTGTTCGCCAAATTGGATTGATAGATATGGCGAAGGGTGTTCGCTGAATGTTCGCTTCAGGTTGGTCAGATTGTTCGATAATAAAAAGCTCAGAAAATAAGTTGTAAAATTGGCGAAATTCTCTAATTGTTCTTTCAGAAAAACCTTTTCCAAAATCATCTGTTAATTCACGCGATAATTTTTTGATAATTTCCTTTCCGTATTCAGCCCTTTCTTTTCCATTCTGTTCTTCCAAAACAATACGCCTTCCTGTCAACCAATATGCTTGAACCATTGAAGTATTTACAGCACGATAGGCATTTTGTCTAGCTTGTTTAAGAATTTGCTTTATCTCAAGAATATAATTTCCTTTTTCACTCAATTCCATATCCCAATTCTTTAAATACGTTCAATAAATCTGTTTTGGATTGTTCTTCTTGTTTCAAAAGGTCACCAATTTCTAATTTTAAAGCATTCATCTTATCTTCAAAATCGATGTTTTCATCTCGGTTTACAAATTCAATGTATTTACTAGGTACTAATGAATAATCTTTCGCTTTCACAACATCTAAACTAGCCGAAAAACAAAATTCAGGCACATCTTTGTATTCAAACTCTGTTTCATTGCAGTCTGAGGTACTCGTGCAGTCTGAGCTTGTCGAAGACTGCCAATTATGATAAGTAGAAGCTATTTTCTGAATATGTTCCTGAGAAAATTGCGTGAATTTCTTTTCAAAAGGCTCTCCAATCTCTCTTAAATCCATAAACAATATTTCATGTTCTCGATTACGATACGAACGTTTACCATCTGGTAATTCTACAACTCGTTCTTTTTTATTGTTATTTAAAATCCAAAGTGTTACACTGATGTTAGTTGTATAAAACATATTTTGAGGCAAAATAACAATTGCTTCTACTAGACCATTTTCAATCAGTTTCTTACGAATTTTATATTCTTCACCGCCACCAGAAAGAGCACCATTTGCCAAGATAAATCCAGCCACACCATTTTCAGATAATTTAGAAGCCATGTTTAAAATCCAACCATAATTAGCGTTGCTAGTAGGAGGGACGTCATAACCTCTCCAACGTGGGTCATCTACTAACTCATCGCTTGCTCTCCAATCTTTTTGGTTAAACGGAGGGTTTGCCATAATGAAATCTGCTTTCAAGTCTGGGTGTTGGTCTTTGGCAAAGGTATCAGCTGCAACTGCTCCTAGATTAGCTGCAATTCCACGAATCGCCAAATTCATTTTCGCTAATTTGTAAGTAGTAGACGTATATTCTTGTCCGTAGATAGAAATATCTTTTGTACTTCCATGATGTGCTTCAATAAACTTCATTGATTGAACAAACATACCACCCGAACCACAAGCAGGGTCATAGATTACACCTTTGTATGGTTCAATCATTTCTGCAATCAGGTTTACAATGCTTTTCGGAGTATAGAATTCACCTTTACCTTTTCCTTCGGCTAAAGCGAATTTACTTAAGAAATATTCATATACACGTCCAACGATGTCTTGCTGTTTGTCTTTTAGAGTATCAATGTTATTTATAGTATCTAGTAATGCTGCTAATTTACTTACATCCATGTTTAGACGTGAGAAATAGTTGTCAGGCAAAGCACCTTTTAATGAAGCATTGTTTTTTTCTACTGTATGCAATGCGGTATCAATCTTTAGTGAAATATCGTCTTGTTTTGCATTGGCAATGATGTAACTCCAACGAGATTCTTCAGATAAAAAGAATACATTTTTCATGTTGTAGAACTCGGCCATTTCAAGGTATTTGTCTTTTCCTTCAGCAATTAGTTCTTTTCTTCTTTCTTCAAATTTATCACTTGTGAATTTCAAGAAAATCAAGGCTATTACAACGTGTTTGTATTCTGAAGATTCTACTGTTCCTCTAAGCTTGTTGGCAGAATCCCATAAGGTTTCTTCCATTGATTTTGTTTGTTGTTTTGCCATGTTGGTTTAATTCAAATGTACTATAACTATTATTGATATATCTCAATCTTATACTATTCTAAAACTCAAATTTCAATCTTTAGAGTTGATTTCATTTAGAATTGTCAAATAATTGTCTAAATGTAGTGTTTAATGTATTACAGTGAATCATATACTATTTAAAAATACATTAAAATCAGGTATAATTAGCTACTAAATTGAAATAGATTTACTTCCATAATTTTTAGCTATTAAAACAGAAAGAAACTTAAGTTCAAATAACAAATGCAACTTTTAGCTTTGATGGGCTAAAAACTTCAAAACAGAAGAGAAATATTGAAATTTCCCTTTCTGTTTCTGAGAAAGGAGTTATTTTAACCCGTTAAATTACCAAAAATAAATCACTGAAATACACCCAACCTATCCTTCAACTATTCTTTTTTTAATTCATTCCTCTGATGTTTTTTATAAACTAAATATCCAATAGATATAATTGCTATACTAATTAAAATTGCAGGCATAATGGCTTTATTTTTCTTAACTATTTGACCCTCTATGGGTATATCATTCAATAAGTTAAACATTTCATTTGGTTCCATAAAATTTCTGTTTTAAGGTTATATAGATTAAATTATTTTTTGCATTTTTAAAAAAACAATATCGGTCTAATAAAAAGACCCTAACTCCTGATTTGGTGCTTTCAAATGAATCAAAATACTTTACATCAAATCCACTTTGTAATAATTGAACTTCAGAAATTTCAACGTGTGTTTTTTCACCTAATAAGCCATTTAATATTTTGCAATTAATGTCCTTTTGGCTCACTTTTATAAGTTCATCAATATTGTTTTTTTCTATAATCGGCTCTGCAATAAAAACTTTTACTGGATTTTTTTCATGTTCTAGAATTACCCCTCCAGATTTTCTAACATTATCCATAATTCTTTTTTGCCTTTTCTTACAGTAGTTCTTTCTGCCATTTTTATATGGACAATAAAACCGACTTAAATGTTTTGCAATAAAGCTTTCTCTGCAGTAGGGGCATACTCGAGTATATTCACCTCTTGGGTCGAAATTATTCTTCATAACCTACCTGATTTAAGGTTATTGCTCACCACTTGAATAAAACGTTGTTTACTTTTAAGAAGCTCAATAATTTCTGCCTTCAAAAAATATACACGAGAGCACTGCTTTATTCCTTTAGGAAGGAATTTAAACTTCCGCCACTTATCAATTGTAGTGGTGCTTACGCCAAACATCTCTGCGACCTTCACACGAGATATTAACTCAGTTACAGGTTCGTCTGGCTTTTCTCTTGCTTCTATCTCCATTGGAGTCACTCTCTTTAAACAATTAGTTACTTCTTCAGAGATTAGCTGAATAAAATCTCCTACTTTCAATGTAACTAATAAATCATTTTTACTTAATTCCATAACATATTAATTTATAGTACGGAACAAAGTAAAGTATTTAAAGTGTTGTTTTAAAGTAAGTTAATGTAATGTTATTTTTAATTATTTTTTGTCATCTTTTATCCCAACTCTTAAATTTTCAACTTTTTGCTTTACATCAGCAACGAAATATTTATCATAGAAATAGTGTTTAGTAGATAATCTATTGATAGTTGTTTTAAATTTAAATTCACCTTTTGAATTATTTGGTGTATTTTCTGTTTTAAAGTTTGAACATATCCATTTAGCAACTTTTCTTTTATTTCCTATATAAATATACCCACCAGCATCAATTAAGTCTTTGAACAAGCATACAAAATCTAATTGAGGAATCGAGATTGCAATAATTCCTTTTGAATTTCCATTTATAAGTAGTTCTTCAAGATTATTAAAGTCCTTTTTATCATACAAACGCACACTTAAAACAGATAATAAAACTTCTCCAACTTTGTCAGCAAACACAATTGATGCTGAGATATTTTTTTCTGAAGAAGAAATGCTTTCGTCGCACATTTCAGGAGATTTTGCATCTTCAGTTTCGTAATGGTTTTTATTGATTAAAATTAAATTTTTGTTTGTTTTAGCTTTGTTCTTTGTGTCATCTTTAGAACTATCAGTATTTGAAGAAAGATAACCAACATTTAATCTTTTAAATAATAGCCATTCAGATACTGTTTTAAGTACTAATTCATCTTTAATAAAATCATTTTTGTTTATTCTATCTAATATGTAAAATTCGACACTATTCAAGAATTTCATTTTATTAGTCCATCGGTTATGATGGTATTCAAGTATTAAATTTGTTTTGTAGGAAGGATTGGAAAGTAAAAAAAGACCTAACCAAAAGATATAATTATCAAAATTATTCTTGGGTGTAATAACATAGGAAGGTATAGATTCATAATCGACCACTTTTAGATCATCATTTCCTTTATCAGACTCTATGATTTGTTTTATAGAATAACTTAATCTTTCTAAAAAGTCTTTTTTCTTTGCAGCTCCTTTTTCAGAAGTGTCATTAGAAAGTTTATTATCTAGTAAATGATAAATATTTATAATATCAACATCATAAACATGCTTGACAAAAGTTTTCATAAATTAATATTGAAAAGGATTACTAGTGATTTAAAATTAAGAAAAAAAGGAGGAAAGAGATAATAAATTGATTATATTTAAGAAAAAAATCAGTAAAAATTTCTGGACATCATTTTAATCTGACCCCCTTCTGACCCCCCTAACGCATTAAAAAAATAGTTATAAAAAACAAAAAGCCCTGCAAATTTGATACTTGCAGAGCTTTTCTGATTCCCGCAGCCATACGAGACTTGCGGTCCGGACGGGACTCGAACCCGCGACCTCCGCCGTGACAGGGCGGCATTCTAACCAACTGAACTACCGAACCAATATTTTGTAAGTCAAAAATTGACTTTTCGAAAACAATCGAACTTTTCGTGTCATCTTTAGATGACTTTAAAAGTGAAATATTGTGTATGCTTTACGTTTAAAGCGCTGCAAAGGTAAGTATTAATTATTGATTTACAAGCTACTTTTGTAAAAATAATATTTAAAAAAGTGAAAGCTTCATTAACCGATACTTACATTAGTGATCCCGTTTGGATTCGAACCAAAGACCTGCTCATTAGAAGTGAGCTGCTCTATCCAGCTGAGCTACGGAACCTGTTATGATGTCAATTTTAAAATGAAAAAGGGAATGATTTCTCATTCCCTCAGTCGGGGTGGCAGGATTCGAACCTGCGACCTCCTGGTCCCAAACCAGGCGCGATAACCGAGCTACGCTACACCCCGAATTTAATTTCGGTTTTCATTTTAATTGCTTTTCTCTAAGACGTTTCTTAGAAAGCGAGTGCAAAGATACCTTTTTTTTCTTAGTATACAAGCATTTTTGAAAATAATGCGGAGAGAGCGGGATTCGAACCCGCGGTACAGTTACCCGTACGTCAGTTTAGCAAACTGGTGGTTTCAGCCACTCACCCATCCCTCCGGACGTCTTAAAAGAACGAAGTGCAAAATTAATAAAAGCATCCGTTTTTCAACGCTTTTTTGTAATTAATATTAAAATAAAATAAAATTACCGCTAACTTTAATACAAACTAGCTAAAGACCAAACTTTTGTGCTTTCTAAAATAAACAATAAAATCCACAGATAAAGGCTAGGGGAGTGCTTTACGTGGAAGATCGAGTAGATGAATATTAAAAGGATACTCGCATATTCAATCAAAGGTTGATTGAAAAGCAGACCTGCTAGTAGCAAACAAATAGGGATAATGGCTAAGGCTCTGATGGTAGTCGATTTATTTTCTGCTGCTGTTACTATCATCCAAAGCGCTAAACCAAGATGATACGCTATTTTAAAAAGATCTGTTATCACTCCTTCTGATAATTTCGTCATTTCTGCAGAGTTCAAAAATAGCTGCCAATAAAATTCATTGGAAAAAATAGCTAATACCCCGACGATTATTGCGAGAACAGAAGTGTAGGGTTTGACTTTGAAATGTATCGGACAGAATGAAATCGCAACTATTAAAAATATGATTTCATTCAATGGAAATGGAAATATAACTGTATGATATTGGAATATTCCTGTCAATGCATACATGGAAATGGTTAATCCAGCTAATGTGACCGTTTTCCCTTCTCTTGTCATTTTTGTTTTTTAGCCAATGCTTCTTCCACATATTTAAAGGTAGAAAGTACTTCAGGTTTCCCATTAACGACTGCTACATCATGCTCGAAATGAGCACTCGGTTTTCCATCTGCTGTTACGATGGTCCATTCGTCAGAAAGCGTTATTACTTTTTCCGTGCCTAAATTAATCATAGGTTCAATAGCGATTGTCAACCCTTCTTGAATTTTTTTTCCTCGACCTCGTCTTCCGTAATTGGCAACTTGAGGATCTTCATGCATAGCGCGTCCTAAGCCATGCCCAACTAAATCACGAACAACTCCGTAACCGTTTTTTTCAGCATGAGTTTGAATAGCCCAGCCAATATCTTCGATCCTATTTCCTACTTTTGTTTGCTCAATTCCTAAATCCAAACATTCTTTGGTCACTTGAAGTAATTTTTTTATTTCTGGAGTTACTTCTCCTACTTCGAACGTATAGGCGTGATCTCCATAGAAACCTTCGAATAGTGATCCGCAATCAACTGAAATGATATCCCCTTCGTTGAGTATTCTTTTGGAAGGAATCCCATGAACTACTTGCTCATTGATGGAAATACAAAGTGTATTTGGAAAACCGTATAAACCTAAAAATCCGGGCACCGCATTTTGTGAACGAATGTATTCTTCAGCTATTTTATCTAGAAAAAGTGGTGTTATTCCTGGTTTTACTTCCGCGGCGATAATTCCTAATGTGCGACTTACAATTTGAGCTGCCTCGCGCATTACCTCAATTTCTGCGGGTGTTTTATATATAATCATATTTCGATTAAAGAAAGTCATTCGTTTTTTTACTGCAAAGGTAATTAAATAAGTTAATTGATTTTTCCGAATGTACCTGATTCGATAGGAACGTTACTTATTCTTTGTGAAAGGGCAAATTCATAAGCACACCTAGACTTAAATTGAAAGGAGAGGAATCAAAATATGCTTGATGAAATCCAGTTATTGGCAGCGTTACATGAATCTGTCCATTGATTTTAAAGTACTTTAAAAAAGAATACTTGGCGGTCAATGAAATATCTGACCAAAGAAAAGTTTTGGATTGTATGCTGTTTATCAATGTGTTATTGTCTTCTATATTATAGAAATTGATCAAAAATATGCGGGGTGAAAAGGAATATTCTATTTTTTCTTCTCTTTTTCCGAAATCAGCTTGTAGAACGAATCTCGTATAATTTAACGAATTACTGTTTTCGAAATAGGGTGTGGTTGTCGCGCTTATGTTGCTCGCATTTGATCCACCGGTAGAAAATCTAGAAGTCATTCCTTGTCCAGCAAGTATGAAAACTTCACGAATTTTAGTAACATCTTTTAGGGAATAATATCCCAAGCCAAATTCACTAAAATAATGTCTATCAATCGAATAATTAGTGGAAGAATAGTCTTTTCGTTTTGTTCCTAAGGTACTATAATTGGCCAGCAATCCAATTTTATTTGTGACGGAGTAACTTGTTTGGATGTCATACCCGGAAAAGCTTAAATATCCAGCGATTTGCGCTTGATTTTTCGCTGTAAAGTGAGGTGTGTTAACGACATTTTGCCTGTATACTCCACAAGAATACAAACTACTAATTATCAGGATAATAATCGCGCTTTGCCTGCAGAGTCTAGTCATTTGGGATAGTAATGCTTTTAATTGCTAAATTATACTTTATCTGTAAGTATTACTATGAGATTCATCAGTTAATAGAAACTTATTTAGCAGCTTTAATATACTCTTTCATTGGTTTCCAGTAATACTTCTCCCACCCATCAAATATGGTTTTGGCTTTGTGTTCTGGAATACCTGATTGCTCGAAATATAGTTTCGTTTTGTTGTTTTCTAACTCAAAATAAAAGGTACATATCGAAAAGTGATCTTCCGGCCATCCATCTTCTGCAAAATGCCATGCTTGAACAATTTTTTCACCTTCGATTAGTTCGATTGTATATCCATGACAATAGCCATCAAATACAGAAAATGCACCATTAATTTCTGGATTAATTTCAACTTTCGTTTTTGCAAATTGTGAATATTTCTCAGCATTGGTCAGCATTTCATATACTTTTATGGGAGTCGTGTTGAATGATATGGCTTGTTTAATTGTTTTTGTCTTCATTTTTTTGTTCTTTATTCTTGTGTGAAAATCAGGTCATTTTACATGTTACAAAGTCTTTTCATATAAATTGTTGAGCGACAGTGGCATCTGTTTTTCTCCCACTTTTTTGAAGCCTAAATCAATGTAATATTGACACAATCTATCATTTGAAGCATCACAATCAAGTCGCAGTATGGGAATGTGTTCAATGCGCATTTCTTGTTCTATCTTTTTAATAATTGTACCACCGATATTCATCCCCGAAAATTCTTTCAAAACGACTAAAGAGTGAATATAACGCGCTTTTATTTCTTGTTTTCCCCAATAAAGGAGATCTTCGTGCATTAAGCGATACATACCAACGAGTGTCGAATCGTCAGTGTAAATGAAATAAAATTCATTATTTTTAAAACCATCTTGTACCCATGTTATTTTTTCAATAGGAGGATTTAACCAATATTGCCACTGTTCTACTTTTTTTTCGGCTAAATTTTCAGCCGCTTTTCCAAACATCATAAAGGCATTTTCAATTTCTGCAGGCGAAGCTCTTTTATACGTTAATTTCATTTTAGGGCAGTATTAATAACATCAAATTTTAATCGATTCTTCTTAAATTCATAATTGGCTTCTCAAAAAAGGTATACACCAAAAACGACAGTAATAAGAGTGAAATCCAAAAGATCGAATAAAGGAAAAAGGCTTCAATTTTATTGGAATGGCTGAAGTGATTAGATAAAATTTGCAGCAAAGGCATGTGAATTAAATACATAGAAAAAGAAATTTTACTTATAAAAGCAAAAGGTTTGAGGGGAATTTTTTCTTTTTTCAAACTTTCAAATAGAGGGAACACTAATAGTATTGAAAAACCAATGATAGAAAAATATATGGTTTTTAGAAAGGATCCAAAATGGGGATAATCGGTACATGTGTTTAAAGTCCAGTATAATAAAGAAATTCCTACAATGAAAAAATGGTACTTGTATTTTGACCAGTAACTAGAATAATACTGTTTCACAAATGCGCCTAGTAACCCAAAACCTATGCAATCTAATCGAGTTAGTACTAATTTTCTAAAATATAAATCCCAATAAACGTCATTAATTGAAGTGTGGGAGTGAAAAAAACGATAAATTAAGGGGAATAAGAGGAAAAATAAGATGGTGACAAATAGTATTTTTTTGAGCGAAACAGAGTACGGTTTTATCGTATAAAATAGAAATAAAATCAGTGGAAAAGTGAGATAAAACCATTCTTCAATTGCCAAACTCCAAGATTCCCAAAACAAGAAGTCATACGGTTTATAAAAATTTTGAAAGAAAACAAGAAATGTAAGGATGTACTTGTTTAATTCACCTTTTATCAGCCCGTAATGAATTAAAATAACGTTAATTAGGAGGAATAGAAAATAGTTGGGAAGCGTTCTAAGCCAACGTCTTTTAAGAAAGCTAGAAATGATAGATAGATTTATAGTTTTTTTATCTTCAAGTGTTTGCATTAAAATGGAGCCAATTAAAAAGCCACTTAACACGAAAAATAGATCTACTCCATCTGGTAAAAGAAGACGAGGTAAATTTGGGAATACGTTTGCTAATAAAGTGCTTGAATGATTTCTAACAACAATTATGATAGCAAAACACCGTATTAAATCCAGCCCAAATATTCTGTTTGTTGTTTCTTTCATCCTGATGCGATTTGCCGCTTTCGATTTTCAACAAATTTAAAAAATAATTACGTGATGCAGATAGGCGAATGTGTTTATAAATCTATTTTATGGTTATCTTTCTTCGTTTCAAATAACTGAGAACAAAAAAAATGCTCTCCATAATGAAGAGCATTTTTAAATATATAAAGACCTGTTATTACGCCAATACTTTCTTAACTAAATCTGCTGCTTCTTGCAAAAGAACTGCCGAATGAACATCTAAACCTGAAGCGTCAATCAATTGTTTTGCTTCAACAGCGTTTGTTCCTTGTAAACGAATAATCAATGGAACTGGAATAGAACCCATGTTTTTATAAGCGTCAACGATACCTTGAGCAACTCGATCACATCTTACGATTCCACCAAAAATATTAATCAAAATAGCTTTTACGTTTTTATCTTGTAAGATAATATGAAATGCTTTTTCAACACGTTCAGCATTTGCTGTTCCTCCTACGTCCAAGAAGTTAGCAGGATTACCACCTGATAATTTGATAATATCCATGGTTGCCATCGCTAAACCAGCACCATTTACCATACAACCAACGTTTCCGTCTAATTTCACAAAATTTAATCCTGCAGCATCCGCTTCAACTTCCGTTGGATCTTCTTCTGTCGTATCACGCATAGCTAAATAATCTGGGTGACGGAACAAAGAGTTACCATCCAACGTTACTTTCGCATCAACAGCAATTACCAAGTCATCTGAAGTTTTAAATACCGGGTTGATTTCAAACATAGAAGCATCACAACCTTCAAATGCAGCATAAAGATTAGCGACAAATTTTGTCATTTCTTTAAACGCTTTTCCAGATAAACCTAAGTTGAAAGCAATTTTTCGTGTTTGAAAAGCTTGAATTCCAACGCATGGGTCAATAACTTCCTTGAAAATCAAATGTGGAGTATGCTCAGCAACATGCTCAATATCCATTCCACCTTCCGTAGAATAAACTATGACATTGCGTCCCAATTCACGATCTAATAAAACGGACATATAGAATTCAGAAATTTCTGACTCTCCTGGATAATAAACATCTTGTGCAATTAACACTTTGTTTACTTTTTTACCTACACCATTTGTTTGCGCAGTTTCTAAGTGACCTCCAAGAATACCTTTAACAGTTTCTTCTAATTTGTCTATACCTTTTGCAAGAACAACACCATGAGAACCTGTTTCAGCAACAACACCTTTCCCTCTTCCTCCAGCATGAATCTGTGCTTTTACCACATACCAGCTCGTTCCTGTGAGTTCAGTTAATTTTTTTGCAGCTTCAACAGCATCTTCAACTCGGTCAACTACAACTCCTTCTTGGATTGTAACACCGTAGGCTTTCAATATAGATTTTCCTTGATATTCGTGTAAGTTCATCTTCTGAATTTTAGTGCCGTAAAGATAGATGTAATTCTTTGGAAATGGAATGTTTTGGCGGTATTTTTTTATAGATTTATTATTTCCCTCCTTGAGGAGGGACTAAGGGAGGTGATATAGTTAAATGAATGTTTAAAGTCTATTTGATGAAAAAATCGTTTATATTTTAATTTAAAACCAGTCACCTCCCTCAATCCCTCCTCAAGGAGGGAAGAAAACTAAACCCATCAAAAACTTCTTCAACCGTCCAAGCTTCTGGTTTTTCGGCAAACCAAGGTTTGATTTTTGGCCAAATTTCTCCAAATGTTTCCGAAAGACGGTAGTTTTCTAATGCATGTTCGTTGTTCCAATGACTATAGGTCATGACAATTTCAGGTGTATTTTTATCACGTAATAGTTTCATTCCTTGACAACCTTCAAATGTATTTACGTTGTGTTTTATTGTTTCGAAAAAGGCCAAGAAATCAGCTATTTTATCTTCTTGAAAATGAAGTTTTACGATTCGCGTGATCATCAGAATAAAGATTCTATCGTTGTTTTTGAACCTCTTGGTGTAAATTCAATTCGAATTACATCACCCAAATGTACCCCAAATAATTTTTCAGCGCCACCGCCACTTCCATTTGCTCCGCGGTTAATCGCAATTTCTAATAAATTATTTTCATTAAAAATGGCTACTTTTTCTCCGACCGAAACTTGATTGTAGGTGGTTGAAATCTGATCTATATAATAATCACGTCTTCTAAAATAAATGGTAAAAGGAGCATCCTTCCCAACACGTTCGAATAATTCTTTTGAAACGTTAACGATTAGATTTCCATACGAATCAATGTGAATGACATTTCCCTTTATTAAATTAACTTCAATAACTGCTGTGATTGAAAAAGCGGTTTTGAAACTTTCTGATGGAGAAGCAAAAGTTGATACTTCATTGCCTTTCATGATTTGACAAGCAGCAGGGATCAACATGCTTTTTGTAGGGAAAAGAAATAGGCGCGGGTTGGATAAAACATCATCAATTCGCCAAAATCCATCTGGTTTATTTTCCTGCAGAAATGCCCCGAAAAACCCATTGTCATTCGCAATAAAATAATGCCCTTCAAAAAGTAAAATGGAAGGAAACGAGCCGTCTGTTCCTCCAAAATTAACGATGGGTTCACTGTCAACGCCAATCACATGAACAGTTCCTTTCGGGAAATTTTTAAAGCAAGAAAAAACGTAATAGGCAGCTTCTGAAATATTAAACGGCTTAACGGAGTGAGAAATATCCACGATTTTTGCTTCTGGGGTCAACGTAAGAATCGTTCCTTTCAGCGCGGCCACATAGTGGTCCTGAAGTCCCATATCAGTTGTTAACGTTATTATTTGCATGTGTATAAATTTCTCACTCGATTTGACGAATTATTTATAATTTTGTTCAAAAATAAGTTTATTCGAAGGAATTTACATTAAATCGAAAACAAATATTTTAATTTGCAAGAAATAAGCATTGAAATAAAGGGAGTTAATCCAGTAGAATTGTTTGGAGTGAACAATTCAAAATTGAAGCATATTAAGAGTTTTTACCCTAAGCTTAAGGTAGTTGCGCGTGGAAATGTCTTAACTGTGAGCGGCGATTCTGAAGAAGTTCATGATTTTGAGAAAAAATTCCAGTTAATTATTGATTTTTTCATCAAATACAATAGTCTTTCCGATAACGAAGTAAGTGCTTTAATGGGGGAAGATGGCGCTCTGATGGTTTCAAATGCGGTCAATGATGTTCTTGTGCATGGAAATGGAGGCGCGAAAATTAGGGCAAGAACGCAGAATCAAAGGAAATTAGTGGACGCTGTTAATGAAAATGACATGGTTTTTGCTGTTGGTCCTGCAGGTACTGGTAAAACATATACCGCTGTTGCTTTAGCTGTGAGAGCTTTGAAATCAAAAGAAGTAAAACGCATTGTTTTGACACGTCCTGCCGTGGAAGCAGGTGAGAATTTAGGGTTTCTACCTGGAGATTTGAAAGAAAAATTAGATCCGTATATGATGCCTCTTTATGATGCTTTACGAGATATGATTCCAGGTGAAAAATTAGCTGAAATGCTTGAATATGGAGTGATTGAAATTGCTCCTTTAGCATTTATGAGAGGTAGAACGCTCGACAAGGCTTTTGTGATATTGGACGAAGCGCAAAATGCAACAACGATGCAAATGAAAATGTTCTTGACTCGAATGGGGATGACAGCAAAATTTGTAATTACCGGAGATATGTCGCAAATTGATCTACCTCGACAACAAAAATCAGGTTTGGCATATGCTTTGGATGCATTAAATGGGGTGGAAGGAATTGGCGTTGTCCGTTTAAATCAAAACGATGTTTTGAGGCACAGTTTAGTAAAAAAAATAATTGAGGCATTTGAAAATGCCGACGGATAGAGAAGTTGCACTGCAACGTCTCCCCTTAATATTTAATTTTCGATTTATCGAAATATTGAATGTTTGATAAATAGAAACCAAGAATGTTCGATTTATCAAAACACATTAAATTCACCAGTAAAATGGTGATTAAAAAATAAAAAAAAAATGAGCAATTCAATTACAGAAACAGATTTTAATTTCCCAGGTCAAAAAGCAGTATATCATGGAAAAGTTCGTGATGTGTATACGTTAGAAAATGACATTGTAGTCATGATTGCCTCTGATCGTATTTCAGCTTTTGACCATATTTTACCAAAAGGTATTCCGCACAAAGGTCAAGTGTTAAATCAAGTGGCAACCATGTTTTTGGACGCGACAAAAGACATCGTTCCAAATTGGTTAATTGGTACTCCGGACCCGAGTGTTGCTGTTGGCCATTCGTGTGAACCCGTCAGAGTAGAAATGGTTATCCGTGGCTATTTAGCAGGACATTCGGCAAGGCAATATGCACTAGGTATTCGAGAATTGTGTGGGATAACAATGCCGGAAGGAATGAAAGAAAACGATAAATTTCCTAGTCCTATTATTACCCCTGCTATAAAAGCTGAAGAAGGTCATGATGTGGATGCATCGCGAGAAGAGATAATGGAGCAACAAATCGTGCCAGAAAATATTTATATTCAAATGGAGAATTATACGAGAGCTTTATTTCAACGAGGGACAGAAATGGCTGAGAAAATGGGTTTGATTCTCGTAGACACAAAATATGAATTCGGCATAAAGAATGGAGAAGTGATGTTGATTGATGAAATTCATACGCCTGATTCTTCCCGCTACTTTATCTTAGATGGTTATTCAGATTTACAAGCAAAAGCCCTGCCTCAAAAGCAATTATCGAAGGAGTTCGTTCGTCAGTGGTTGATTGAAAATGATTTTCAAGGATTGGAAGGTCAAACAATGCCCTTGATGCCGGATGATTTTGTAGATGTTGTGACAGATCGTTACATCGAATTGTATGAAAAAATTACCGGAAAAAAATTCGAAAAAGCAGATACCACAAATATTTCAGCAAGAATAGAAAAAAATGTTTTGAATTTTTTAAAACAATTTTGATTACAATTGAAATTAAATTTTTCAATCTTCAATCTGCAATTTGTAATCTGCAATCTATAATCTGCAATTTGTAATCCATTATTCAATTTCAATGAGTATTTTTGCATCCAAGATTTAAACAGGTAAAATGGACAAATTTTTCAAGATATTTTTCTCAATGCGCATGATGACTGTAGGATTGTTTCTATTCCTTGCAAGCATTGCTGCTGCTACATTTTTAGAGTCTATGCACGATACTCAAACGGCGAGAATTATTATCTATAATGCTTGGTGGTTTGAGGTGCTTTTAACATATCTAGCCATCAACTTAATTGCTAATATTTTTGAACATAGGATGTTTCGAAAAGAGAAAATCTCTGTGTTAGCATTTCATCTTTCTTTCATCGTTATTCTAATTGGTTCTTGGACAACTAGATATATTAGTTATGATGGGGTTATGATGATTAGAGAAGGAGAAAGATCTAATTTTCTTTATTCGTCAGATCCGTATATTTGGTTTAAAATAAATGATGGTGTAAAGCAGTATACGGATAGTCGTAAACTATTAATGTCCGAAATTACAAATAACAATTTTAATATTGATATCGAATTCCCCAAACATAAAACACCTATTTCTATCGAATATGTTGATTATCAAAAGAATTTGGTCGATTCGTTAATCGTGAATGATTCCATTAAAGAAACGTCTTTAGAGATCGTGTCTGGCGGAATGAAGTCGAATTACTTAACGGAAAAAAGTTTTTTGATGGTTGGACAAATGCCCTTATCTTTTGATAAGAAAGATGCCATGCCAGGAATCTTAGTCTCGAAGGTAGCTGGTAAAATAATGATTTCTTCAAAAATTCCATTTAAGTATTTGCCAATGGCGCAAATGCGTAAATATCGTCAATCTGGACAGCCAATTCCTGAAGAAATGTATGTTCATATTCCAAAAGATTCAGTGGTCCCTTTTTTGACTACGACCTTGTATAGTGTTGGACAAGAAGAGTTTGTTTTTAAGAGTGAAATCAAGCACTCGAAAATGATTAAAATTCGTTCAGGTAAAAAGGACGTTGGATCGACCTATTTAATAGTGAAGTTGACAGATGGAAGTAATTCCAAAATTGTAGAATTAGAAGGTGGAGCTGGTTCGCTTCCAACGCATGAAAAATTCTATTTTAATGGTTTGACGTATGAAGTAGAGTTTGGTCCAAAGAAAATCGAAATACCTTTCGCCATTGAATGTCGTGATTTTAAATTAGATAAATATCCAGGTTCTGAGATGCCATCTTCTTTTGCAAGTGAGATAACGCTGCATGATGATGTGAATAATTACAAACACGAACAACTAATTTTCATGAACAATGTGATGGATTATCACGGATATAGATTTTTTCAATCAGCGTATGATTTAGATGATCCAAAAACACCTGAAAATGAAGAAGGAACAAGATTAAGTGTTAATCATGATTGGTGGGGAACCAATATTACTTATTTCGGTTATTTATTGATGGCAATTGGAATGATTTTATCTTTCTTTTCACCAAATAGCCGTTTTAAAGAATTGAATAATAAGTTGAAAGCTACAAAACTAAGAAGAGAAACGTTAAAGACTTTTTTAGTGTTGATTTCAGTTTCACTTGGAAGTTTGACAGTTTCTGCTCAAGGTGGATCTGAACATCAACATTCTTCACATGAAAAACATGAGGTCGTTTTTAAAGTCATGTCTAAAGAGCATTCTGAAAAATTGGAAGCATTATTGGTTCAGGATTTTTCCGGACGAATTGTCCCTTTGCACACCTGTTTTGATGAACTTTTACGTAAAATTTACAAGAAAAATACATTTGAAAAATGGAATGCTGTTCAGACGGTCATGAGTATGCACATGTATCCTGAATATTGGATGAGTCAAAAAATCGTTTCAATAGAAGCGGGAATGCAGAAAAGATTAAAATTAGGTAAATATGCTTCTTTCAAAGAATTGTCTGATGAAAATGGCCAATTTAAATGGATAAAAGAGCACAATGAATCTCATAACAAGGCAGATTCTAAAAGAAATGAATTTGATAAAAAAATCATCAAGTTAGGTGAGAGATTTCAAGTGCTTTGTTCAATTTTTTCTTGGGACTACATGAAGATTATTCCAGAAAAATCAGATGAAAATAATAAATGGTTTATTCCGATGAATATGGATTTGATGAAATCCGATTCAATATCTTCTATGTTTGCGCTGCAATACTTATCAAGTTTGAATATTGCCTGTGACAATAATAAGTATGAAGATGCAGACAAATTTTTGACGAAATTAAAAGAATTCCAAAGATTGGAAGGAGAAAAAGTTGTGCCTTCAGAATCTAAGGTCAAGATTGAAATAATGTACAATAAGTTAAACATTTTCAATAAATCTTTGTATGCGTATTTGACAATTGGTTTTATTTTATTGATCATTTTCTTTATTCGAATTCTAGTAAAAGTAACTCCTACCTCTGAAAAAATAGTTAAATTAAGTGGAGTTGTTTTATCGATTGCATTATTTGCAGCGTTTCTATTTCATGGACTTGGATTAGGTTTTAGATGGTATATTCTAGATGCACCACCTTGGACCAATGGCTACGGAGCTTTTATCTTTATTTCATGGGTGCTCATGATTATTGGTTTTTCTTTTGCTAGAAAGAGTCCAATCATTCTTTCAGGTGCAGCTATTTTAGCCGCCTTGATATTGATTGTTTCTGAAATGAGTTTGATGGATCCAGCAATCACGCCTGTCGTGCCGGTTTTAAAATCGTTTTGGTTAAAGATTCACGTCTCAATTATTACTGGTAGTTACGCTCCGCTTGGTCTAGGATGTATTTTGGCTTTGATGAATTTAATTTTATACATCATAAGAAATGAAAAAAATGGAAAGGTAATAACGCTTCATATCACTGAAATTAGTTATGTTTCAGAAATGATTATTACAATTGGAGTTTTTATGTTAACCATCGGTACATTTTTGGGAGGAGTTTGGGCGAATGAATCTTGGGGAAGATATTGGGCTTGGGATCCAAAAGAAGTGTGGGCATTGGTTTCTGTGCTTGTATATGCCATTATTCTGCACCTCAGATACATTCCAGGAGCATCCGGTAAATTTACATTTAATGTCGTTACTTTTTGGGCATATACATCCATTTTGTTCACGTATTTTGGCGTTAATTTTTACCTCAAAGGTTTACATTCCTATGCGCAAGGAGATGGGCTAGGAACAGTGCCCAATGACATTAAATTAACAATTGCTATTTTTGCACTACTGACAGTTATTGCGTTTCTGCGTAATCGTCAGTATATGAAGAAAACGAAAGTAAATTCCTAGATTATTTTCGGTAACGAGTTCAATTTTTAAACAAAAAGATACGATGAAATTAGACATTCTTGCTTTTGCCGCTCATCCAGATGACATTGAATTGTCTTGCTCAGGAACATTAATGAAGCACATTGATGAAGGGAAAAAAGTGGGAATCGTTGATTTAACCCAAGGAGAATTAGGGTCAAGAGGATCAGTTGAAATTCGACTTACTGAATCAACTGAATCGGGTAAAATTATGGGGTTGTCTGCTCGAGAAAATCTAAAAATGGCGGATTGTTTCTTTGAAATTAATCAAGAAAATAAAATCAAGATTATTGAACAAATTAGACGATTTCGTCCAGAAATAGTTTTAGCGAACTCTATTAAAGATCGGCATCCTGACCATGGAAAAGCGGCAAAACTAGTATCAGAAGCTTGTTTTTTGTCTGGTTTACTAAAAATTGAAACTTTTTGGGAGGGTGAAAAACAAGAGCATTATAGACCTAAAGTAATCTATCACTACATTCAAGATCGTTATATTAAACCAGATTTTGTGGTGGATGTGTCTGATTATTTTGATCGAAAAATGAAATCGGTAATGGCTTTTAAATCTCAATTTTATGATCCTCATTCGCGAGAGCCAATCACTCCAATTTCAAGTGAAGCTTTTTTGGATACCGTTAAAGGTAGAATGTGTGATTTAGGAAGAGATATTGGTGTGAAATATGGAGAAGGTTTTACTGCTGAACGATTTGTGGGCGTAAATGGTTTGTTTGATTTAATTTAGGCGATAATAGGATTTATTATCTGCACTATTTTGGAATTATTCTCTTTTATGAAATCGAAAATATAGTGGTAATATTTCCATTGAAGTTAATACTTTCATTCAGTGTTTTTCCGGTAAGTAGTTTTCCAATCGGTGCAAAGGGGTTGATTGCGAATACAGTTATTTCTCCCACTTGAAAAACACCCAATCCAACCGAAAAGTAATACCATCCATTATTTGTTTCCACTAAACTGCCTAATTCAATTTTTGAGGACGCTTTTTCTGGATTTATTTTAAATAAAGATACTCGTAATGCTAAATAATCATTGATTTGATTCGTAAGTTTTTCTTGCTCCAATTGCGCCATTGAAATGGCAGTTTCATGCTTGTCACCAGCTGAACTTTTTGAATCATTTGCAGTGGCCTCGTATGTTTCTTTTAATATGTCGGTTAATCCATCAATTCTTTTTTGCAAGTGTTGACATATCGCTTGGTGCACTTCTATTTTGTTCATTGTTTTACTAAATTAAAGAGAAGTTTTTCAAAAGTTAACAGGATATTTTGTTCCGAATATTGTTGAGCGTACGCTGAAATTACATGTGGATCAAATGAAATTTCCTCCTGTATCACTTTTTGCATCGCTGCCGCTAAATCATGCGTATTATTTTTTTCAATTTGTATTCCCAACGAAGATGAAATGTTATTCCCAATTCCTACTGATGTGGTGATGGTTGGAACGCCACACGCCCAAGATTCTGCGAGCACGATGGAGAATGTTTCGTAGGATGAGAATAAGATAAACGCATCTGATCTTTGATAGTATTGGACAAGATCTGTCCATTCCAATGGTCCCAGAAATGTAATGTATTCATCCAATTGATGATCTTTTACGTAGTTTTCCCACTTTTGAAATGGTTCATCACTAATAATTGTTAAATGAAAATTAATTTCTCCGTCTTGAAGAAGGGTTAAACAAGCATCGATTATTCCTTTTGGATTTTTCACTTGCTCATCTAATGTCGAAATATGAAGAAATTCCTTTTTTTTACTTTTTAATTTAATTTCTGGTTTAAAGGATTGAATTGCAACGTGATTCGGCAGAATTTTAATATCAGTAGAAGGGAAGTCTACTTGTAAATCACGTTTTAAAAATTCAGAAACGCAGGTTAATTGATCAATTTTATGCTTAATATTTCTCAGGATTAGTTTTTCTAAAAAGGTTCTTTTTTCTCTTAGCTCCGGTCTAAAATAGGATCCATGTTCAGTGACCAATAAAGGGCAATTGAAATATTTTTTAGCTGTAATGAATTGAAATCCTTTCGGTAATAATACGTGGCCATGAATTAAATCGACCTCAGTTATTAATTCTAAACCTTTTTTAAAAGCTTTTTTCTCCCGCAGGATTTTCTGTAAAATAGTGCTAGCTTTCGGATAATAAACTACTATTTCTCTTAAAAAACCATTCTTTTTATCTGAAATCTCACGTTTTTTAAAAGCACTGTCAGCTTTTGTAATGAGCACTGTGACTTGAAATTTTGTCGACAGTAATTCCGCCTGCCTTTTCACGAAATTGCCAAGTAATGGCTCGTTTAAGGTGGGATACCAAGAACTTAAAATTAAGATATGTTTTTTTTCTTTCGGCAAGTTTGAAAAATGAGTATTGGAGTATTTATTTTTTTAGTGTAAAAAAGAGGAAACTGTTCGTCTCCATTTGTTACTTGAAATTTATTTACATTTTTCTAGTTCATCAGTGTAGGCTTGGAAAAATTGTTCTTGTTCGCTATCAGCAAGATATTTACCTTGCATTTCTGAAAGTAGATTTTGTGCCTCAGTACTTATTTTTTCACTCTCCTCTACCAATTGCGGATATTCATCTGAGTTGAAATCGGAGTTTTTCGATTGTACAATTAATTTTTGAGACCGACACGTTAGTTCTGCTACCCGTTTAGCATCTTTTTCAATTTCAGGGTTAGAGCATGATGAATACACAAAAGTTAAAATTATAAAAGGTAGGAATTTTTTCATGGCCTAAGAGTTTAAGTGCAAAAATAGGAAATAATAAAAAATCTAGACTGTTTCTTAAATATTGGTTTTTTACTATGCCAAACAACTCAATGCACGTTTATTATTACGAATATATTTACAAAAATGATAATATGATGTTTTAAAACCATGAATCTTTCTTTAAATAAAGTTAATTATTTTATTACTAGTTATTTACAGTAATTTTTCAGATCATAAAACGTGGACTTTATTATTATTTGAGAGAAATTAATCCTTTTTAACTTCGAATACTTCCATCAGCATTACCAAAGCATAATCCACTTCTTCCAGCGTAGTATATCTTGAAAATGAAAAACGAATATTGGGACGATTAGCATCAGAATTAATTCCTGCTAATACGTGAGAACCTCCTAGAGCTCCAGAAGAGCAAGCGCTGCCACCACTGCAGGCAACACCTTTCAAATCCATCGTGAATAATAGCATTCCTGTTTTTTCTGTATTCGGAAAACTAACATTTAGAACAGTATATAAACTTTTTGAAGCTTCTATTTCACCATGAAAATAGACATCTGGGATTGATTTTTTTAATTGATCAATCATATGATTTTTTAAGGATTGAACATGTACTTGATGTTCTGAAAGTCCTTCATAGGCCAAATCAAGTGCTGTCGCTAACCCAGTAATTCCGGATACATTTTCCGTTCCTCCACGTAAACCTCTTTCTTGCGAGCCACCGTGAATGAAAGCGGAACCATTTATTTTTTTATTTATATACAAGAATCCAACGCCTTTTGGACCATGAAATTTATGCGCTGCCCCCGATAAATAATCAATATCAAGTTCTTGCAAATCAAAAGGGTAATGACCAATTGATTGAACCGTATCAGAATGAAATAAAGCATTGTATTTTTTACACAGCTGACTTACTTTTTCAAGCGGTAGGAGCGTTGCAATTTCATTATTTGCATGCATCAAGGAAACCAATGTTTTCTCTTGAGTTTGAAGTAATGTTTCCAAATTAGCCAAATCAACATTCCCTTTAGAATCAACCTGCACATAGCTAATTGTTGCAAGACCTTCTTTTTCAATCGCTTCAGCGGTGTGAAGAATTGCGTGATGCTCAATTCGTGACGTGATGATATGTTTTACCTCCATTTTATGAACAGAAGAATACAAAGCCATATTATCTGCTTCGGTTCCTCCAGAGGTGAATATTATCTCAGAGGAATGACAATTTAAATGCTTGGCAATTGTTTTTCTAGAAGTTTCTACAAATCCTTTGACATGTCGACCATACGAATGTATAGAAGAAGGATTTCCGAAATCATTTGTTAAAATTGGAACCATTACGTCAATCACCTCAGGAGCAACAGGAGTTGTGGCAGCATTGTCTAAATATACACGCATCAAAAATATTTTTTTACAAAGATATGGAAAAGTCAGGAAATTATTGAAATTTAGTAACTGCTTGTTAAAGAAACATTTTTTTATCGAGCCCTAGCCATTCAAGGGTTGAATTCGCAAAAATATCTTCAATAACTGCAGGATTTAAATCACTTTCTTCGATGAATTTACCGATTTCCATATCGCCCAAAGGAAATGGGTAATCACTGCCCAAACAAACACGTTTACTTCCTTGCATGTTTAAAATGTACTTCAATAAATCGATGTCATGTGTAATACTATCTACCCAAAATTTCCCTAAATATTCTCTCGGATTCACAGGATTATCGATCGCCACAAGATCTGGGCGACAATTAAATCCATGTTCGATCCTTCCTAATGTCGGTAAAAAAGAACCTCCTGCATGGGAAAAGCAAATACGTAATTTGGGTAATTTTTCTAAAATTCCAGAAAAAATCATGGAACAAGCAGCTCTTGATGTTTCGGCAGGCATACCTACTAACCAGGGAAGCCAGTATTTTTTCATGCTGTCAAAGCCCATCATTTGCCAGGGGTGAATCATAATTGCCATTCCTAAACGCTCACACGCTTCAAAAATAGAAAAGAATTTTTCTTCGCCTAAATTTTCATCATTTATATTTGAGCCGATTTGAATTCCGACTAATCCAATCGATTTTGCTCTTTCCAATTCTCGTATCGCAGCATCCGCATCTTGCATCGGAATTGTAGCTAAACCTATATATTTTTTAGGGTATCGAACAACTAAATCAGCAATATGATCATTCAAAAATTGAGACATTTCAACGCAATCTTTTGTTTTGGCATTGTATGCAAACATCACTGGAATTGTGCAGACTACTTGAACTTGCGTATGAAAATTTTCATATTCAGTGATACGGATATTTTCATCCCAACAATTTTCTTCAATTCTTCTAAAAAATTGCCCACCCTGCATCATGTCAGCAGTTTTATTATCGTTGTGATTTAAGAAAATAAAGTCACCATACCCAAATTTTTTTGTCCAATCGGGCAAGTGTTTAGGTATAATGTGGGTATGCATATCAATTTTTAACATTCTATTTTTTTTTCAAAAATACTGATTTTTTTAATTTTTTTGACGTAAAAATAGAAAATACGTGAAATTCAAACAATCGGATCGTTGAGTGAAATACCTCATGATTTTAAGGTTAAATACATCAGAACGTTCGTTTTTAAGGTTTGAAAACTCTTTACACGTGTTATAATTTAAAAGTAAATAGTTTTGATTTATATTAACAAAACGTTGCAATTTAAATGGATTTACGTAAATTTATATCGCGATAGCAATATTGTCTGTAAATTACTAATAAAAATAATTGCTTATGAATATTACTGCACTTTCGAAAGAAGAATTACTTGTAGAGTTTGAGGCTAAAATAAATGCTGAACAAAAGATAGAACCACTTGATTGGATGCCCGATGAATATCGGAATCATCTTATTCGTCAGATTTCACAACATGCACATTCTGAGATTATTGGAATGCAGCCGGAAGGAAATTGGATAACAAGAGCACCTTCTTTAAGAAGTAAAAAAATATTACTTGCTAAAATTCAAGATGAAGCTGGACACGGTTTGTATTTATACAGCGCAGCGGAAACATTAGGGGTTACTCGTGAACAATACATTCAATGGCTGCATGAAGGAAAAGCAAAATATTCTTCTGTTTTTAATTCACCTGCTTTGAACTGGGCTGATATGGGCGCAATTGGATGGCTGGTAGATGGAGCTGCTATCACTAATCAAGTTTCTTTGCAAAAAACTTCCTATGGACCTTATGCAAGAGCAATGGTTAGAATTTGCAAAGAGGAGTCTTTCCACCAACGTCAAGGATATGAAATTATGTGGAAAATGATGGAAGGTACGAAAGATCAGCAAGAAATGGCGCAAGATGCTTTGAATCGCTGGTGGTGGCCTTCTCTGATGATGTTTGGACCGCATGACTCTGATTCTCCAAGAACTGGGAATGCGATGAGATGGAAAATAAAAAGAGAAACAAATGATTATCTGCGTGAAAAATTTATTAATAAAACGATTCCTCAAGCTGAATTAATCGGTTTAAAAATTCCAGATAACAATTTGGTCTTATTAGAGGATGGTACGTATAAATCGGGTGATATTAATTGGGATGATTTCTGGAAAAATGTGAATGGAAATGGACCTTGCAATGAACAAAGATTAGCGCATCATATTAAAGCGCATACAGAAGGTGCTTGGGTGAGAGAGAGTGCTTTTGTAAGTGGTTTTCAAAAATAGTTCAACTGAAAGATAATGGTAAACGATAATACAATGGAAAATAAAGATACGCAAGGTGAATTATGGGAAGTTTTTATTCAGAGCAAGGCTGGACAATCGTTCAAACATGCTGGATCAATTCATGCATATGACCGTGAAATGGCAATTGACAACGCAAGAGACACCTACACAAGAAGAGGCGAAGGGACTGGATTATGGGTTGTGAAAAGTAAAGAAATTGTGGCTGTTTCTCCAAGTGAAGAAGGATATTTCTTCGACCCATCGAATGATAAGGTCTATCGTCATCCAACTTTTTACGAAATGCCAGAAGGTCTTAAAAATATGTAATCTCTTAGTATGGAAGCGAAATTAAAATATTATTTACAAATTGCTGATAATGCATTAATTCTTAGTCATAGATTAAGTGAATATTGCAGTAAAGGTCCTTTCTTAGAAGAGGATTTGGCGAATACTAACGTGGCGCTAGATTTGATTGGATTAGCAGAATCAATGTATATAGAAGTTGCTAGACAAGAAAATGAAGGCAGAACAGGTGATGATATTGTCTACAGAAGAAAAGAAACTGATTTCTTAAATGTGATTTTAGTAGAAATGCCAAATGATGATTTTGCGCACATTATGGTTCGACAATTTTTTACGGATGTTTTTCACCAACAATTCTTTTCAGAATTGCGCAATAGTAAAGATGAGTTTTTAATGGGAATAGCGCATAAATCCATTAAAGAAGTCTTATATCATTTGAAAAGAAGTTCAGAATGGATGTTTCGACTAGGAAAAGGAACGGTTGAGGCGCAAGAAAAAGCGCAGGTTGCAATTAATAAGTATTGGAAATATACACACGAATTCTTCTTAGAAAATGATACGGATAGCGAGATGTTGAAAGCTGGAATAGGAGTTGATTTATCGCTGATTAAGAAAAATTGGTTAGCCAAAGTGGAAGAAATTTTTACAATGTCAAATCTTACAATTCCAACGAATGATTTCACAATTGAAGGTGGTAAACAAGGATATCATTCAGAAAATTTGGGGTATATTTTGACAGAAATGCAATTTTTACCAAGTAAGTATCCTGATGCAATCTGGTAATAAATAACTATAAAAAAGGCTGTAAAATTGATTTTTTTACAGCCTTTTAAAAGGTATTTAGCTGTTTTTATTCAATCCTGATTTCCTATTTTTTTTCAATTATTTACGACATTTTACATCTAGCTTTATTTCTTTTGGTTCAACAAGAGAACTGTTTTCACTAGATCTAAATCATTATGGTGAAAATTGAAATTGGTTTATAGTGATTGTGTTGTGGGTGGAATCAACCAAGCCAATGTTTCAAAATAAAATAATCCCAAATTGTAACAAGCTCTATTCAACTTTTTAAAACTATCTTTGCAATCAAATAATTGAATAATAATGGCTCAAAAACCGTCCATTCCAAAAGGAACAAGAGATTTTTTACCTTTAGAAGTAGCGCGAAGAACGTATATCTTTGATACAATTAAAGTGCTTTTTAAAAAGTATGGTTTTTCTCCAATTGAAACGCCTTCTTTTGAATTATCTCAAACATTATTAGGCAAATATGGCGAAGAGGGTGATCGTTTGATTTTTAGAATTTTGAATTCTGGCGAAAAAATGAAAAAAGCAGATCTGGTTGCTTTAGAAACTGGAAATTTACCTCGTTTTGCTAATTCTTTGGCTGAAAAAGCATTACGCTATGACCTAACTGTCCCTTTTGCGCGATTTGTTGTGCAGCACCAAAATGACATTTCATTTCCTTTTAAAAGATATCAAATTCAACCCGTTTGGAGAGCTGATAGACCGCAGCATGGTCGTTATCAGGAATTTTTTCAGTGCGATGCTGACGTTGTCGGAAGTGATTCTTTGGTTTATGAAATTGATTTTATTTTGTTGTTCGATGAGGTGCTTACGGCTTTAAATATTCCTGATTTTAGTGTAAAAATCAATAACCGAAAAATATTATCAGGTATCGCAGAAGTAAGCGGGGAATCAGATAAAATAATTGATATTACCGTTGCGATTGACAAGTTGGATAAAATAGGGGAGGAAGGTGTGATGAAAGAATTGATAGAAAAGGGTGTTTCCATTTCTGCTATCGAAAAGATTACTCCTCTTTTTTCTATGACGGGAAATAATGCTGATTCATTGGCGAAAATGAAAGTCGTTTTAGCGAAAAGTGAAATTGGTTTGAAAGGAATTGAAGAACTTGAATTTGTTTTAAATCAAGTGACTGAATTAGGGCCTTTGAAAGCAAAGGTTGAATTTGATGTCACTCTGGCGCGTGGTTTAAACTATTACACCGGGGCAATTTTTGAAGTAAAAGCGAATGGTGTAAACATGGGAAGTATTTGTGGGGGTGGAAGATATGACGATTTGACGGGACTGTTCGGAATGTCAGGAATGTCTGGTGTTGGAATTTCTTTTGGTGCTGATAGAATTTATGATGTATTGACCGAATTAGATCTTTTTCCAAAAGAAACAGATTTAGGTTTAACGTTATTATTTGTAAATTTTGGTGAAATAGAACAAGCATATTGCATGAAATTAGTGCGTCAATGCAGAAATAAAGGGATTGATTGCGAATTGTATCCTTCAAAATCGAAAATGCAAAAACAGATGAAATATGCCAATGATCGAGGTGTTCAGTATGTTGCAATAGTAGGTGATGAAGAAATGGCGAAAGGAATTATTCAATTGAAAAATATGGAATCAGGAGATCAATTCGAATTATCTGTGGAAGAATTGATTGAAAAATTAAAAAATTAAATAGCGTACCAAACAGACTATATAAATTACTTTTTCTTCTGAAAAGGAATAACTGCAAGACAAATGAGTACAAGAATTATTAATAATGAATGGATTTCATTAGCTGAAATTGATGCAATAGTAAAGGAAAATAATGTAATTGAATTATCTGAAAGCGCAAAAACGGCTATCCAAAAATGTAGAACGTATTTAGACGAAAAAGTTACTAGAAGTGAACGTTTAATGTATGGCGTCAATACAGGGTTTGGATCGCTGTGCAATACGGCTATTTCTACTGAAGATCTAGAACAATTGCAAAAGAATTTGGTTCTTTCTCATGCTTGCGGAACGGGTGAAGAAGTTCCTTCTGCATTGGTGAAAAGAATGATATTATTGAAAATTATTGGTATCTCTCATGGTCATTCTGGGGTCCAAGTTGAGACAGTGGAACGATTGATTTTCTTCTTCAATAACAATATTCTTCCTCTTATATATCAACAAGGGAGTTTAGGTGCTTCCGGCGATTTAGCTCCGCTGGCGCATTTGTCTTTACCACTAATCGGCGAAGGACAGGTATATGTAAATGGCGAAAAAATGTCCAGTAAAGCGATGAATGAAAGATTTAATCTGAAACCAATTGTTTTGCGATCAAAAGAAGGATTGGCCTTGTTAAATGGAACACAATTCATGAGCGCCTACGCATCTTACTGTGTTAGTCATGCCGAAAAATTATTCAATCAGTTCAATCAAATAGCGGCTATTTCTTTAGAAGGTTATGACGGAAGAATTGAACCATTTGGAGTGTCGGTAAATGCAATTAGAAGGCAAAATGGCCAGATCGCTGTTGCTAAAATTATGCGTGATTTATTAGCAGGTAGTGAAATCTCGAAGCAAGAAAAAGCGCATGTTCAAGATCCGTATTCTTTTAGATGTATTCCCCAAGTTCATGGTGCTTCGTTGGATGCGATTTTGCATTGTAAGGAAATCGTTGAACGCGAAGTGAATGCTGTGACGGATAATCCGACCATTTTTCCTGATGAAGACTTGGTGGTTTCTGCTGGAAATTTTCATGGTCAGCCTTTGGCTATTTCTATGGATTTCTTAGCTATTGCTTTAGCTGAATTAGGTAGTATTTCTGAACGAAGAGTGTATAAATTAATCTCAGGGACTAGAAGTTTGCCTGCTTTTTTAGTGGCTAATCCTGGATTAAACTCCGGATTTATGATTCCTCAATATACATGTGCTTCCATCGTTAGCCAAAATAAACAACTTTGTTCGCCGGCAAGTGTGGACACAATTGATTCTTCAAATGGTCAAGAAGATCATGTAAGTATGGGGGCAAATGCAGCTACGAAATTGCACAGAATTGTAGAGAATTGTTACACGATCCAAGCGATTGAGATTTTAAATGCAGCTCAAGCATTCGAATTTAGAAGACCATTGAAATCTTCCCCTCAAATAGAATCTTTGGTTTCTAACTATCGAAAAGAGGTTTCATTTGTAGAAAAAGATCAATTCTTGCAACCTTTGATAGCTAAAAGTCGAGAGTTTGTTGTGAATCTTTAGTATTATTTATTTATTTCACTTCCTGATTTCTATCAATGGTGATTTAATTTTTCGTAAATTTCAGTGCACTTTCTTAGTAAATCTTCATTAACGCCATCACATTTTCTTTCTTTGGAAAGAAATGATTTTAGTTCAAATTGTATATCTTGTAGCCCAATTTTTTTTGAAATTTCCTGGATGTAGTTCGTAGGTTCTTCAGAAAATTTCTCATATGAAAAAAGCACACAGGAATCCATAAAGTGCTCGTAAACATACGTGTAATAATTTAACCAAGTTAGTAACCAATAATTGATATCTTCTTTACTAGTCTCCAATAATTGGTTGAATACAGAATCATTTCCCAAGTAAAATGGTTTTTGATTTAATCCAAATTCATGATGCCCGATCCAATTCATATATTTCAAGGTAAATGGATTTTCTGTTTGAAGTTTACAAAAATGTTGATGCTGATTTAACAGTGAAAGTGCATGCTGTAAAGGGTTTCTGAAAGGAATGACTACGGTAGCTTTTGGGAAATTTTGTAAAAGAGAAGATAAGCGCAAAATTGAATTATTGTTTTTTGAGAGATATCTATTTCCTGCTTTTTCACTATGCTTTAAAACAATCATATCAATATATTGGCTATAGCGAGTTTTGTTTTCGAGACCAATTTCATGAATCACCAAGCGATCTTTTTGAATGTATGTATCATCTAAAAAGACTTTCCAGAATACTTCATCCAACGCTTCAGGACTTTCATTATTGATTAAAATACCATCTTTATGTGATCGTTCCTTCTTTTTTAATGCTTTGCCCGTTTTTCTTTTAGAAAACTTTCCTCCAAAATTGGGAGCAAGTATAAAAGGCATAACTTCATAGGTTAATGACGAAAATTGATTGGTTTCATGAAGAAGATTCAGGAAGGCCGTCGTACCACTTCTAGCTAAACCACTAATGAAAAGATGGTTTTCTGCTACATTATGCTTCGTTTTTTTTAGATAAAGTACTTTTTCAATTTCAAAACTCATTTCAGAAACAGACTTCGACCCAAGACTGATTTTATGAAGTAATTTTGAAAGAAAATTATAGCTGTTTTCTTCCATATTTCTTCTTAATAGAAAAGTAAATCAGAAATGAAACAGCAGTAATTAACATCCCATATAGTGACGTTAAAACACCATAAAAATCAGTAGTAGTATAATTGTGTCCATACAAAACAAGGAATGTAAATGGACTTAGCACAAGTAGGAAGAAAAAAAGCAATTTTAAGGAAGTCAGAAAAATCTTTGAAGTATACGATAACAGCGCTTTCTGCTTTTGATCATCTGTTAATTGTTTATCGGAAATAACCTTGAATGATTCTTTTTGTATCGTAAATAAGTACTTACTCGCTTTGAAAATCGATAAAAAATCAAACAAAAAAGCGGTAAAAAAGCTGAAAATTAACACAATAAAAAGATCCATACTTATTTCTTGAATTTGGATTTTAAAAATCTAAATAGTCTTTTTAACGGATACCAAAAAATAGCTATTAAGGACAAGAAAAATGAAGTTAATATTCCTAAAATTGCAAGGATTGTTCCTCCTCCAAGTCCCGGCCCAATATATATGGGTATACTTGCGAATTTTATTAATAATGCATCCATTGGTGTTACTTTTTTATAAAAGTAAGATTTTAATTTCTTGTTGGGTAAGAATTAGTATAGTAAATACGATTTATTGTGGATTTTTTCATTTGCTGTTTATCTCGCGCAAGAATTATTTGTCGCAGAAATAATATAGAAATAATCCAGCTTGAAATTACTTTTTCTTAATGAAATCAAGTGTTTTAAATTCACTTTCTGTGATATAGGTAGACCAACTTAAACGGCTAACTTTGTTTTTATCAATGCGATCAATATATGACCACATTTCGTGGTTTTGGTCTCCAAAGACAATTCTGCCTTGGTTTGTTTCTTCAATAAAAATGGTTCCATCCTCCAATATTCTCGATAAACCTTCTGAAATCGTGCCAATCTTAGATGATTTAAATAATTGTTCGTAGGGTGTTGTAATTAGATTTTTGGAGAAATCATAAATGTATTGATTATTATGTCCATCAATTAAAACCCCTGTTTTATCTGAGTTTTGAGGGTCAATTACATTATTACCAAAGATACCAATTCGTGTAGAATCAAGAATGTCAACATCATGTTGGCGCAACCAAGGCCCATTTTGTGACCAAATAATTTTGTTGGTAGAAGGACGATACAGCATGACCATATTTTGATTCCTTAGACTCAAAAATAAATCTCCTTTCTTCCAGTACTTTGAATCCGTTAATACCGGTTGAATATCATTTAAATGGACATAATCCATAGCAGTGGAAATAGGATTTTCTTCCGCATTGATAAAAAAGTTACCTCTTCCATATCCATTCGCCATTAAAATCTCAAAAACTGATTTTTCAAATAAAATTTTACCTGTTATTGCAGAAACTTCTTTGATTACATCATCCACAATTTGGTATTTTTTCGCATTTTTGGTGGAACTGTTAAAACTACAAAACCAATAATTATTTCCAATTCCTTTTTCAATTGAATGATGACAATAAGCATCACTCCACCAAACAATTTTTGAGTCTTTATTCACTTTGTAGAGATTCTCCGATCCAAAAAGCAGAGAACCATCAGAAAATAAAGACGGATGCATTAATTTAATCGAATTTCGTGAAAGATGTGCTTGATTTATTTGGTCGATATCAACTACCCATTTATGCATAATAGCGCCATCTCTAATTCGTACTAATTTTACAATAGATTGCTCTAACAGGTGATCCCAACTGGAAACAAGGACATAATCGTTACTTTTTTTGTAGTAGTTAGAATAGTTAAATCCATTGTGTAATTTTAAAGTACTGTTTATCTCTAAAGGTTTTGTCAATTCATCGTAATCATAAATATTCGATAAAAATGTAGATAGAAAAATGATTGCTTTCTTCGGATATCCGTCCATCCGGGTGCTGTTCAGTAATACATATCTTGTAGCCCCCATAAAGAAGACCAAAATAAAAAAGAACACCCAGAAAAAAATTAGATATTTAATAATTTTCTTCATCTTAGTAGAATCATATTCTCAAAGTTACATAGAAACTGCGTAAGTTGAACAATTACCTGAACCTAAAATGTGTGAGCTAACGAAAAGAAAAATTGTTTGTCCTCTTTGGAAATAGCATAATCAAAACGTAAAATAGTATTTACATTCCATGCAATTCTTAAACCAGCACCTTCGTCGCAGCGGTAGTTGTTAAATTGTTTTGTGAAATTCTTACCAGTATCCCAAACACCTCCGAAGTCAAAAAATGGAACAGCACTCAAAGCAAAATGTTGCTTCATAAGTGTGAATTGAGCAAATCGATAACGTAATTCAAAATTATTCCATTGTGTTAAGCGAGAAACAAATCTACTTTGCTTAAAACCTCTTAACGTAACGCCTCCGCCCAATCCTTCAATACTTCCTTCTGAACTCCATTGATCGTGATATTCATAAAAAGGAGAATTCCCAGCCGTGTATCCTGCAGCTATTCTTCCTGCAATCACTAATTTTTTAAAAATAGATGGAAATAATTTATGGTAGTAATTTACATGACCAAACGTTTTATTGAAATCGAATTGAGACCCCAAAGCTTTTAGTGAAACTTCATTGGTCAACTCAGCGAAAAACCCTTGAGAAGGATCTGTTTCTAAATCCCGAGTATCATAGATTAATCCAACCTGAACGAATGACACTGAATTTCTACCAACACCTGTGATAAGTCCTTTATTAAAATCATTTTGCAAAAAAGAATTTCCTGCGAAGGGAGTCAGAGTAAGATTGGCATATTCATATCCAATTAATGCCCGGAGACGTCCTTCCATATAAGATCTTTCCATACTCACATTGATGACAGCTTCTTTTTTAGTGAAATTTAAGTAATTTTTATTGTCACCAATTAAAGAATTCTGATAAGCATCAAAAGAGGAATTAGTGACAGGTTTTTGAGATAGATCATTAGCCGGGTAATAACTCAAGCCTGCTAAAGTGGTTTGTTGATTGATTCCGAAATACAATAAGTTGGGGTTGACTTCGAATGCTAATTCACCTCGCATGCGCCATTTTGTATTTAATATATAGGGAATGTCACAAATAACCATGATCTCTCGCTGTGCTTTGGTGGTATTGAAGAGTGCCACGTCAAGTTTTGCTCGGTAGGCCGTGTATTTGAAAAAAGGGTCAGATTTTTTTCCGTTAAAATAGATAGAACCTTCCACTCCATAACCAAAACCATTGACAGGATCAGAACTCAAATCAGGAACTCCCGTGATATATGTGCCTTCTTTTTTGTTAGCCAAGTCTTCATCCGATAATTTTTTTTCGGAACTAATAGCAAAGGGCAGTTTAATAGAATCCTTAGTGATTGAATCTTGTGCACGAAAGTTTGTGAAGCATTGAATAAATAAAATCAATAAAATCAATGTTTTTTTCATTTTAGAAGTTTGAATAAATTACTGAATAATATTTTTTTCGGAAATTGACATCTCTTATTTTATGATCTTTCCATTTACATCAAAAAAAACATCTACTCCTTTGATTTCAGCCTCGTATTTGATGGTACCATTAGAATCTGTAATTTTTGCTGCTTCTGCAATTTTACATCCAGTATAGTTTTTTTTGATATATTCCAATGCCACTTTTGGAAGCTGAGAGGTTGAAATATTTATTTCTGTTTCAAGTATTGCTCCCGCACTGCTTATTAAAGCAGAATTATCCGATTTATTTAGGGTAAATTCAGCTTCATAATTTGTTTCTTCTTTTTCCCATTTCGCAGTTTTAACGGTGGGATATGCTTTTTCAAAAGCAGATTTTACAATTTGAGGCACTTCAGATTCCTTGATTCCTTGTGCGAATGAAATTGAAGTAACCAAGCAATTAATAAGTAAAAATTTAATCTTATTCATAATAATGGGTTTTAAAAAGTTAATACGTGCAAATGTATCGGGCAATTTAGAATTAATTCTGAATTTCAAAATATAATCTCAAAACTATGCATATCTCCTTTAAATGAATACTTAATTGCCCAGTCATTTAGCTGTACAATTTTTTTTATGATAGATAAGCCTAGACCGTTTCCATGTGTCGATGGATTTAATTTTGAAAATCGCTGATATAATTTCTCAGAATCAAGAGTTATTGCAACTCCTGTGTTAGAAAAGGTTAAGGCAGTCTTGGTTAAGGTAATTTGAACGGTGCCATTACTTTTATTGTGTTTTATTGTGTTGAGAAATAGATTACTTACTAAAATTTCTAGTAATTCAGAATTACAATGAACGAAAACATTCTTGTCAATCGAAGAAAATATTTTAATATTTTTGAAAGAGGCTTGTTCAAGAAAGAATGGAATTTGCTTATCAATAACAACATAGAGGTCCGTTTTCTCATTTGTTTCAAATTGATTCCCATCAATTTTTGAAAGAAGTAATAAACTTTTGTTCAACCGATTTAATCTACCAATTGTTTCGTTGAGTTGATTCACCAGAATGTATTGTTCATCAGTAATAGCAGGATTTTGAATAAGTGTATCAATTGTAAGCTGAAAAATGGCTAATGGCGTTTGTAATTCATGAGCAGCATTTTCAACAAATTCACGTTGACTTTTAAAAATGGAACTATTTTTTTCAATTAGCTTCGAAATATCTTTGTTTAAGCGATCAAACTCTTCGATGGAAGTAGGTTTAAAATGTGGAATCCTATCTTTATCCAATTCAAATTGTTCAATCTGGCTGAGTGTCTCATAAAATGGTTTCCACAGTTTGATAGAGTATCTTTTCGTAATAATGTAAAGCCCTGTTAGAAGTAGAATAATAATAATTGAAAACAAAATGGCGATGCTTATTATTAGATCATTTGCTTCAATTAGATTTATTCTAAATTGCACAGAATATGGTTTTCCTTCTATTCGTATGGAAGATTTTAAAACATGATAAGGTTCGTTCTCAGCGGTGTAATTGTCGTATTTTGAAATAAAAAATAGAGAGTCTTTTGCAGATGAGTGTGCTTCTTTTTCAATTTTTCCATCTTTACTTATTTTATTCCAAATTGAAATTTCGCTTTCTTTCATAGAAGATAAGGTGAATTTCACAAACTCATTTTTTCGAAGGAGCAGAACCTCGTCTGAATCCTCTAAATAGAGTCTTTCAGTAAAAAAATAAAAAAGTGGTCCCGAAATCATGAGAACAAGCAATGAAAATAAAAGATTGGATCTTAAGGTTTTTGTAAGTAGTTTTTTAGTCATTTTGCCATTTATATCCAAATCCATAGATTGTTTTGATGTAATCACCACTTCCCGCTTCCGAAAGTTTCTTTTTTAAATTTTTGATATGTGCATATATGAAATCGTGATTATCAAGCATATCAGCCAAATCACCTGATAAATGTTCCGCAATTGAAGTTTTAGAAAGCACCTTATTTTTATTTCCAATCAAATATATTAATAGTTCAAATTCTTTTTTAGTAGTTTCTATAGCGATGTTTTTTACGTTAACAGATTTTGATTGTATGTCAATTCTGATTTCCTCGAAATTAATAATAGTACTACCCTGAAAATTCTTTCTTCTTATTAATGCTTGGATTCTAACTAATAGTTCAGACAGATGAAATGGTTTTGTTAAATAATCATCGGCTCCAAAATTAAAACCTTCTATGCGTGTCTCAAGTGTCTCCTTTGCAGAAAGAATGATCACACCAGCTGTTTTATTTAATTTTTTTAATTTTTTAAGTATTTCAAAGCCATTTCCATCCGGGAGCATTAAATCTAAAAGGATGCAATCATATTCGTACAGATCTATTTTTTCGGCGGCAATTGTTATGTTTTCTGCTACTTCTATAACAAAATCATTACTTTTTAAGTACTTCTGAATATTCTCAGCCAATTGTATTTCATCTTCTATGATTAATATTTTCATAATACAAAATAGATTTTTTTATTCAGTGGTATATACTTTTTTCCCTTTTATAAAAGTCATGTACGCATAGTTTTGCTTGAATTCTGAAGAGGATGAAAGCGGATAATCTAAAATTGTAAAAGTGGCATCTTTCCCTTTTTCCAATGTTCCTAATTCATTTTCTTGAAAGGAAGCGAATGCAGCCCATTTGGTCATGCCCTTGATACATTCTTCTAAAGTAATTGCCTCATTAGAAAGAAATCCATTACTAGGTGAATTTTCTTCATTCATTCGATGAACTGCCGCATGAATCGTTAAAAACGGATTAAAACTTTCAATAGGGAAATCGGTTCCAATTGCCAGCATTCCTGTTTGATTTAATAGTGTTTTATAAGCGTAAGCTCCTTTCAATCGTGTTTTTCCTAATCTAGTTTCGGCCCATCTCATATCGCTAACGGCATGCGTGGGTTGCACAGATGGAAACACTGCATATTCACTAAATAATTTAAAATCAATAGGATCTAGGACTTGTGCATGTTCAATTCTCCACCGATGATCTTTGTTTACTTCATAAATCATCTTATAGAGTTCTAATACGATTCGATTGGTAGAATCTCCAATTGCATGTGTATTCATTTGGTAACCTATACTTTCGCAAATTAATGCAATCCGCTTCATTTCTGGGAATGAAGTTGTTAAGGATCCAAAATGCTGGTGTTCATCTGTGTATTCCTTCTTCAAATACGCACCTCTTGAACCTAAAGAACCGTCGCCAAAAACTTTAAAACTTCGAATCAGCAAATTTTTATAGGTGTAAATCCCATTTTTCTTAGCGAATTCAATGTTTTTAGTGGAAGGAAGAAGCATGGCATAGATGTTCAATTGCAATTTTTTTTGGTCAATTAATTCTTTAAAATAGGCTATTTCTTCAAATTCAATTCCCGCTTCATGAACGCCTGTAATTCCATACTGAAATAATTCATTTTGTATTTCTAGTATTGTTTTCTGAATTTCATTTTTAGAATAGCTTGGAAGAATTTTTGTGACCGCATTCATAGCATTATCAATGAGGATTCCAGTGCATTTACCTTCCTTGACAAGTATTTCTCCTCCTTCGATTTCTGCGGTTGGACTTAGTTTTATTTTACGCAATAGGGCATCATTCACCAACATCGCATGACCGTCAACGCGCGTTAAACAAATTGGTGTTGTTGGGTATAATTTATTTAATTGTTCATTGGTAGGCATCTCATTGGTGTTCCAAAGCGATTGATCCCATCCTCTTCCTATAATGAACGTTCGATTATTCCGTGATTGGTATTTCTCAATTCGAATCAAAACTTCATCAAATGAACGAGTACCTGTTAAATCAAGGCCTAATTTCTTTTTCACGAGTGACATAATGTGCCCGTGAGCATCTGTGAAACCAGGATACAAATCTTTGCCTTCTGCATCTATCTCTTCAGTTGAAGTGTAACGATTGAGTATTTGTCTTTCCGCTCCAATTTCTACAATTTTCCCATCTTTTATGGCGATGGCTTCAAAAATAGCATCAGCATCATTGAGTGTATGAATTCGCGCATTATGAATAATAAGGTCCACTTTTTTACCTTTAAAACAACCTGAAAGAAGTGCTGTTGAAAAAGCGATTAGTAGGAAGTTCAGTATGTATGTAAATTGTTTCATGTGCCCCCATTTTTTGAATACTTCAAAGATAAGAATCTGCTTTGATTACCACTAATTAAAATAATCCCAGTGCTCTTTTTAGTGAGACGAACCTAAAACATGATGACCATCATCTTTTATTAATTAAAAACATGACCGACATCATTATTTTATAAAAATTCAAAGTAGATCTTTGTAAGTTAAAGATAAATATATTATTACCTTTGTTATGCGATTTTCAAATGAAAGTAGAATGAATAGTGAGCAAGGTTTTGATGCAATTTTTTATTATGCCACAGAGGGTATTCTTGTGACGAATGAAAAAAGTGAAATTGTACTTTCAAATCCAAGCGTTAATAAACTATTTGGCTACGAACCTGGAGAACTTGCTGGACAGAAGGTAGAAGTTTTAATTCCAAAAAGATATACAGAAAACCACGTTGTTTCAAGAAATGAATACCATAAAAATCCACATTCTCGCTCAATGGGCAGTGGTTTGGATTTATTTGGAATTTCAAAAACAGGAGTTGAATTCCCAATTGAAATAAGTTTAAGCTCCTATACGACCAACGAAGGGAGGTTTGTGGTTGCTTTTGTTTTAGATATTACCCTGCGTAAATTAGCCGAGGATAAATTAAAAAATTATTCTGCGGATTTAGAAAAGCAAGTGGGAAATAGGACATTAATTCTCGAAGAGGCGATCTCGGAACTAGAGAAAACAAAAAATGAGCTGCATGTTGCTCTTGAAAAAGAAAAGGAATTAAATGAAATGAAATCTCGTTTTGTTTCTATGGCTTCGCATGAATTTCGAACGCCATTAGCGACTATTATTTCTTCACTTTCGCTTGTAAAAACGTATGGTGATAAAAATGATTCTGAAAAACAAAATAAGCACATCGGAAAAATTAAGTCCTCCATTAATAATCTAACAGATATATTAAATGACTTTCTGTCCATCAGTAAAATGGAAGAAGGGAAGGTGCACAATGTGAAAGAAGATTTTTTGATAGATTTCTTTGTGAAAGAGGTTGTTTCTGAAACAGAATCTCTGTGTAAAAAAGGCCAAAAAATTAGCTATTCTCACAGTGGAGATACAATTGTCTCTTTGGATAAAAAGATGTTTAAAAATATTTTGTTCAATTTAATTTCTAATGCAGCGAAATTTTCTTTTGCCGATTCAGTGATCAGCATAAAAACGGAGAGAACACAAGATGATTTAAAACTTTCGATAGAGGATCAAGGGATTGGAATTTCTAAAAAAGAGCAGAAATATTTATTCCAACGATTTTTTAGAGCCAAAAATGCATCTAACATTCAAGGTACAGGCTTGGGATTAAATATAATAGAAAATTATGTTGAGTTAATGGATGGAACTATTAATTTTACGAGTGTTGAAAATAAAGGAACCATTTTTGAATTACAGTTTCCTCAATGACGTTAAATGCTCTTCGGAATTAATATGGATGATAATCTTATTTCTTTAAGGAAAAAACTAAAAAATGAAAAAGGTCATATAGGAAAATGTCGAAAATGAGAGTAAGTTAGAAACTCTATCGTTAGTTTTGTGCCCCCATGACAAATTAAAAAGATGAATAAAAGATGAAAAAAATATTGCTGATTGAAGATAATTTTGATATTCGTGAAAATACCGCAGAGATTTTAGAATTAGCTAATTATGAAGTTGTTACCGCTGAAAATGGAAAAATAGGTGTTCAATTAGCAATTTCTGAAAAACCAGACTTAATTATTTGTGATATAATGATGCCAGTTTTGGACGGCTATGGCGTTCTTCATTTGATTTCAAAGAATGAGGATTTAGCAGGAACACCTTTTATTTTTATGACGGCAAAAGCGGAAAGAAGTGATTTTCGCAAGGGAATGGAAATGGGTGCAGATGATTATATCGTGAAACCTTTCGATGATATTGAATTATTAAATGCAATCGAAGTTCGGTTAAAAAAGTCTGCGATATTAACAAAAGATTTCTCTACAGATATTAATGGAATAAGCAGCTTCCTTTCAGATGCCAAAGGACTTAATTTATTGACTGAAATTTCTACTGGCGAAAATGTTGATACAAGGGCTTGCAAAAAGAAAGAAGTTATATACTTAGAAGGAAATTATCCGAAAGGAATTTATTTTTTATCCAAGGGTAAAATCAAGACATTTCGGACGAATGATCAAGGAAAGGAATTTATTACTGAATTATACAAGGAAGGTGATTTTTTCGGGTATCCTGCCTTGTTCGAAGATGGAAAATATACGGATTCTGCAACTGCTTTGGAAGATTCTTCGGTTTGCCTTATTCCAAAAGAAGATTTCTTTTCTTTGCTTTATAAAAATGCAGATGTCTCCAGTAAATTTATCAAGATTATTTCAAATAATCTCAAGGAAAAGGAAAGTCAACTTATTAAACTAGCATACAATTCTGTTAGAAAAAGAGTGGCAGAGGCGCTTTCCACTTTATCTCGAAAATATAAGAAAGAAGATGAGAACGAATTTGCAATTCATATTTCTAGAGAGGATTTAGCCAATCTTGCTGGTACCGCGACCGAGACAACGATAAGAACACTCAGTGATTTTAAGGAAGAAGGTATCATATCTATCGAAAAAGGCTTTATTATAGTTTTGGATAATGATGCGTTAGTAGGCATGCGTAATTAGAATAACTGATGTATATCATCTTTCATTTCTGATTTCAATCATTGAATTCACTCTTCATATTATTTAGTTTTGTTAAATAATTCATAGCAGGACAATTAAATCCTCTATTTGAATTATTACTTGTAATAAAGATAAATATGAGAATTATACTGGAAGATAAAATGACCTTTATTTCTGTTCAACAGGAATTTAATAAGGTTTTCCCATATTTGAAAATTATTTTTTTTTTAATTACAGGTAGCATAAAAGTGGGCAACACAACTCAGAAATCGTTGGATAAAAGCACAAAAACTTTAGGTGAATTTAGAAAATCAAAATCTGAAAAAAATATTGAAATTACATCTGATATGACTGTTGCTGAATTGGAAAATCAAATGAAAAAAGAGTATGGGATTTTAGCTCAAGTGCATAGAAACTCTGGTCGAATGTGGTTAGAAACAACGTTGACAGATAGTTGGACATTGAGAGAGCAAAATTTGCAAGGGGAATCGTTAACCGGAAAGAAAACAGGTTGCTGATTACTATTTTTTCAATTGTTTCAAAATCTATTACGCCAATAATATTCTTGAATAATGCAATCAACAAATAGGTAGTATAATGTGTAGAATTTAATTTCTTTGATAAAAAGTCATTTAACATTCTGCCTCAAGTCATTATAGTTGATTCGGTCTTCTGGTATTTTTACCAGAATGAATTCAAAGTGGTATAATTTCAATAAAAAAGCATTTGTATTTTTTACATTGCTAAATTGCTTATTCGTTACTTCTCAGCAAAATATATCACCAAATTGGACAATTGAGCAATGTATTGATCAAGCATGTAAGTCAAATAATACAATAAAACAAACTGAAAATAATCGAATAAATAGTCAATACGACCTCGAATTCAATCGTGCTGGATTTCATCCAAATTTAAATCTCTCCTATTCCAATGGATATAATTGGGGAAGATCCATTGACCCTACTACATATCAATTTGTAACAGGTGGTGTCAATACGAACAATCTTACATTATCAAGCACGATGACACTTTTTGATGGTTTTTCAACTCCCAATAGAATTAAAGAAAGTAAAGTCGGCTTAGAAATGGCTGAGGTAGAAGTAAAGAAGCAGAAAAATGCGATTGCTATTTCAATTGCGGGAGCATACTTGCAAATTTTATTAGCGCATGAAAGAGAAGAAATTCTTTTACGTCAATTAATATCTACCAGAGAATTGTTAAAGTTAACTGTAAAAAATATTGAATTAGGAAGTAAATCTGCTCTCGATTTACTCCAAATAAAATCCCAAATAGCACTCGAAAAAGCTGATTCTGTTGAAGCATATACCATTCTCCAGCTTGCTAAACTTTCATTGCTGCAGCTGATCGAAATTCCTTATTCTCCCACTTTTGAAATTGAAAGATTTGACTCGAAAAAGTTTCAGCAATATTCCATCATTTCCAATTCTGATGAAGTCTATAATAGTGCTTTACTGGTTGTTCCAGAGATTCAAAATGCTAATTTGGAGATCCAATATAAAACACTTGATCTTAAAGTGAAGCAAGGTGGTTATTTCCCTGTTCTATCATTAAACGGAAGAATTGTCACTAATTATGCTTCCTCAAGCAAAAAAATCTTAAAACAAGAAATTTTAAGTCAGGAGCCTATCGGGTATTTATTTTCTGATCCCAGTCAAACGGTTATTGGTAACCAATCTTCGATGATACCAATTGTACAAAGTTATCCCTATAGAAATCAATTATCCGATAATTTTAACACATCACTCAGCCTAATCTTATCCATTCCAATCTATAGTAAAAAACAAAATTTAGTCAATACGGGAAAAGCATTGGTGGCCGTAAATCAAGCGAAATTAGAGCTGGAAAATAAAAAGAATGTACTACGAAAAGATATTGAAACAGCTTACTTAGATTACATGTTGTTGACGAATAGGTTATTAGCTGTCAATGAAAAACGGAATGCATATGTGTTTTCTTATGGTAAAATTCAAAAACAATTTGAGTTAAATACGACGAGTAGTTATGAATTGTTAGTGGAGAAAAATAAACTAATAAGTGCAGAGAATGAAATAGTTCAATTGCAATATCAGATACTGTTTAAAAATATTATTTTAAAATATTATCAATCGGGTGAAATAAAATTACCGCCCTTATAAAATGATTAGGAGATGATTAAAAAAATAACGTGGATAGTAATTAGCGCCATAATTTTGCTCGCTATATATTGGTATTTTTTACAAAAATCCAAGCTTGAAATAACTTTTCATGCAGAACCAATTGCATATGAATCGATTTATAAAGAGGTTTCTGCTACTGGAACAATTTACCCTCTAAAAATGGTGGATGTGGGAACGCAAGTTTCAGGTGAAATTGTAGAAATTATGGTTGATTATAATGATTATGTGAGAAAAGGACAGGTCTTAGCTCGAATGGATGTAAAAATTTTAAAATCATTAATTGAGGAAGGAAGAACGAATTTATATAAAACTGAAGTGCTCTTAAATCAATCTGAAAGGGCATTGAAGAGAACAAATGAGATGTTCAAGGATAGCTTAATTGCTTCTGTAGAAGTTGAAAAGGCGCAAGACGAGTTTAACAATGCGAAAGCAAACTATAATATTGCCAAATTACAGCTAAAAAAGAATTTAATAAATTTAGGATATGCTGACATTCTTTCACCAATAAATGGCGTGGTGATTTCAAAGAACTGTGAAATTGGTCAAACAGTTGCAGCCAGTTTTGCTACGCCTAAATTATTTTCTATTGCTAATAATTTAAAGAAAATGAAAATTGAAGCAAGTGTGGATGAAGCTGATATCGGTCAAGTTAAACTAAATCAAAAAGTTTTTTTTACAGTGGACTCATATCCAGAGGAAGAATATACAGGGGTGGTGAAGGAAATCCAACTCGAACCTAATGTGGTTCAAAATGTGGTAACATACACGGTTATTATTTTGGTTCAAAATCAGGATCTAAAATTAATGCCAGGAATGACCGCGACCTTGATTATTCGAACATTAGAAAATCTTCCTTCTCTCACGGTTTCTAATTCTGCTCTTGCCTATAATCCTACCGAAGAGGACTGGAAGGAACTGAAAAGAAATCAGTATAGGAAGGAAAGCCTTAATAGTGAAGTCGCCAATAGTGTTTGGGTTTTAAAGGGGAAGGTCTTAAAAGAAATTGCACTTGAAACGAATTTCACCAATGGTATAAAAACTGCATTTACAGGTAATTTAACTACTGCTGATTCAGTGCTAACAAATATTGTTTTTCAAAAAGAAAAAAAAGAAGGCAGAAGTTTATTAATCCCTAATCGCGAAAAAACGAAAAAAAATGCCGGAACTCATAATTGATCTCACTAATATTACGAAAATTTTTAATCCTGGAGAAAATGAAGTTCGGGCGCTTGAAAGCATAAACTTGAAGATTTTTTCAAATGAATTTGTTTCATTAATAGGGGCAAGCGGAAGTGGAAAGTCCACTCTATTAAATATTTTGGGTTGTTTAGATCAGCCTACAGCAGGATCTTATTTATTGAAGGGTGAAGATGTGAGTTTTATGTCGAAATCTGAAATATCAAAAATTAGAAATAGAAATTTTGGATTTGTTTTTCAAGCCTATAATTTATTACCCAAAACATCAGCAATTGAAAATGTAGAGCTGCCTTTATTGTACAATCCTTCTTTTTCTATTAAAGAGCGAAGAGACAAAGCGAAAGCGGTTTTGAAAAGAGTCGGTTTAGAAAATAGAATTTATCACAAAACAAATGAATTGTCGGGTGGGCAGCAACAAAGAGTGGCAATTGCTAGAGCATTGGTGAATGATCCTTTGGTTATTTTCGCCGATGAACCTACAGGAAATCTAGATTCTAAAACGGGGTATCAAATTATGGAGTTGTTTCAAGAATTAAATCAAAAGGGAATTCTAATCGTAATGGTAACGCATGAATTAGATATTGTGACTTTTACCAAACGTAAAATTGTACTGCACGACGGTGTAATAATCGAAGATGTATTGAATGAAAATGTGATGAGTGCTCATCAAAAGTTAATTGAAATTGGGCGATAGAAATGAAGATAAGAGATCTATTATTGTCGGCTTTTCGATCTATTAATCGAAATAGAACTCGATCATTATTGACAGTACTAGGTGTTATTATTGGCGTCGGATCCGTTATCGGAATGATGGCGATTGGAAAAGGTTCTGAAAATAGTATTAAAGGTGAATTAGGGAAATTGGGCACCAATCTGATGGCTATTTCTCCAGGTTTAGATCACCATAGTGTTAGTTTAGACATGGCAACTTCTCAAATATTGAAAGAAAGAGACGTTCAATCAATTTTAAAATTTTGTCCTTCTGTACATTATATAACACCTGTGGTGCAGACAAAAGTACAAGCAGTAACTGGCACATTTAATGTGCGGACAACAATTGTTGGTGGATATAGTGATTATTTTGTGATAAATAATTTTAGAGTGAATGCAGGGCAACTATTCGATACAAAGACGGGGAAATCAATTCAAAAAGTTTGCGTAATCGGTAAAACGGTGGCGAATGAGTTGTTTTCTTCGGAAGAAAAAGCAATCGGGGCGATCATACGATTAGATAAGATTCCTTGCAGAGTTATTGGTGTGCTAGAAGAAAAAGGGCAAACATTTGGATTTGACAGAGATGATATTGTAATTGCTCCTTTCAGAACAGTTCAAAAAAGAATTCTTGGAATAAATTACGCAAGCAGCATTCTAACCGCAACAACTACAGAAAATTTAGTGGATATGGCTACTGCAGAATTGAATGATTTGTTTTTGAATAGATTAAAAAGAATAAGTGGGGGTGAACCTCAATTTAATATTCGGACTCAAAAGGAAATGATGGATATTATGGGATCTATTTCAAGTATGCTAACTTTGCTACTTGCCGCTATCGCTTCAATTTCGCTTTTAGTAGGCGGAATTGGTATAATGAATATTATGCTTGTTTCTGTTACTGAACGAACGCGTGAAATTGGACTTAGGCTTGCTGTTGGCGCTCCTAGTAAAGCAATTTTACTTCAGTTTTTAATTGAGGCGATTATTTTGAGTTTAATTGGGGGAATAATTGGAATTGTACTTGGATATGTTTTAGCTGCTTCTGTAGGAAGTGCATTAGGTCTAAACGCAGTGGTAACTTCTTTGTCTATTGTAATGGCCTTTTCTTTTTCATGTATCGTAGGGATTATTTTCGGTTTTTTTCCAGCACGAAAAGCCGCACGTTTGAATCCGATTGATGCCCTGCGCCATGAATAGATTCTTTTTTTATTTTAAAAAAGTTAAATTTTTGAATTCCTTTTCAGTAATATATCTGCTCCAATTGAAAATGCTCAATTTAGTTTCATCGATACGCTCAATATAGGACCAAATTTCTTTATTTTTATTTCCAAAGAGAAGTCTACCATTGTTCGTTTCTTCAATGAAAACGTTGCCATTATCAAGAATTGTGGATAGACCTTCCGTATAGGTAGCGATTTTCGAACTTTTAAAAAAATCAGTGTAAGGAGTTGTGCATGAATTTGTTTCAAAATTAATGACGTATAAATTATTGTACCCGTCTACTAATTTTTTCTCTTTTTTATCAAATTGAGCATCAATTACGTTATTTCCGAAAATACTTATACTGTTTGAATCTATAATATCTACGTCATGCTGTTTCAACCAAGGCCCTTTTTTTGACCAAATGATCTTATTTATTGAAGGTCGATATTGTACAATCAAATTTTGGTTTCTTAAACTTAAAAATAAGTCATCTTTTTTCCAATATTTACCATCGAATAAGGCAGGTTGAATATCATTTAAGTGAATGAAGTCTGCGTAGGTTATTTGAGAAGAAAACTCAGAATTCACGAAAAAATTAGCCATTCCATAACCATTTTCCATCAAAATTTCAAAGACCGATTTTTCAAAAATAATTTTACCCGTTTTTGCTGATACTTTTTGAATTGCATCATCTTTAATTAGGTATTTTTTTTGATTTTTTATCGAACGATTGTATCCGCAAATCCAATAATCGCCTTCATTGGATACTTCAATAGAGTGTGTGTTTTTATTTTTGTTCGACCAAATTAGTTTTGAATTTTTATCTACTTTAAAAATACCTCCAGATCCAAAGACCAGGGAACCATCATTCAGCAAAATTGGATGCTGCATGCTCGTTGTATTTTTAGTTAAACAATGCTTTTCACCATTTGTTGATGAAGTATTGTATATGTCATTTAACTCATCGATATTGACAACCCATTTATGCAGAATAACCCCATCAGCAATTCGCACCAATTTCACGATAGACTGACCCAAAGAATCATCCCATACAGAAACAAGAAGGTAATCTTTACTTGCAGTATAGTTGTTAGATCTATTAAAGCCATTTTTAAGCTTCAAATTACTCTCAACTATCATTTGTGTATTTATTTTAGAATAATTCACTACGTTCGATAAGAACGAAGAAAGAAAAAGCACTATTTCTCGAGAAGTTCCTTTAATAGATCCATTTTGCATTACATTCCGAGTAATTCCCATAGAAAAAAGAATCAGAAAGAAAAAGATCCAAAATGCAATAATGTATTTTATTCGTTTTTTCATTTGATAGATTCAACGTTCTATGCTAAAATAGCTTTTTTTTTAATATGTTGAAGATTACTTTTTCAATAGCTTATATACTCGAAACAGTCTGAATGCGGCATAGGTTAGTAAAATTGCGATAAGAGTTTTACGCATCATTTCGCTTAATTTCCAATCTATTGTATCTGTAAAAGCCAGATTATAAGACAATGTTATGCATGCGACGGAGATAAATAAAGCAAGTATGATATTAATTATATTGTAGTTCATTCTTTATAAAATTAATTCTGGTTTAGAATAAATCAATTATTTTCGAGATTGCTAATTAAAAAAAAATCCCCGAAACCAATAGTAGCTTCGGGGATTATAACGTTTGTCAAATTAATCAATTTGCTAATTGGAATTTTACAACTGCTTTACAATTTGATTTTGTTACTTTTCCATTTAATTTTGCTGGTGTCCAATTGGGCATCATTCCAATAACTCTTTTCGCTTCTTTGTCACATTCAGGACAACCAGGAACCCCTTTAAGAACGGTAATATTTGTAATATTACCGCTTTTGTCAACGATAAAATTTAAATAACATCTACCTTCTAATCCTTCTTCAATAGCTGTTTCTGGATATTTTAAATGTTGACTTAAAAATGCTGCATATCCAGAATAAGTAGCTTCTTCATCCACAAATGCGGGTATTTCTTCTACAACTGGTTCAACGATTCTTACGTTCTCTGCTTCAGGTTCTTGTACGTTAAAGTTTTCTTCTACATCATTGGTTGTAGTTGATACTTTTACCTCCGGTTCCACTAATTTAATATCTTCCGTAACTTCCTCATCCGTGATCACTGGAGCAACAAAAGCAATTGTTTTTTCAGTTGGTGGCGGTGGCTCCTCAATTGGTGGTGGAATTTCCTTCTCAGGCGGAGCTGCAGGAATATCAAATTGAGACATATCAATTGGGGGAGGGGCTACTACTACTTCCGGAATTGATTTAATATATCTATAGGTTCCAAAAGCACCTCCGATCAACAAACATAGGCCAAGTAAAATAAAAACTATTTTTCTATCATAACCTCGTCTGATTTCATATGCCCCATACTCTTTGTTTCTGGATTCAAAAACAATATCATTTCTGCTAGAAGAGGTCACTTGCTGCCAATTACGAGCTGAAAAATAGTCGTATAGCGATACCACCACTATTAGAAATATTACGCTTAGTGTAATAGCCATAATTATTTAAGTTTAGCTTTTATTAATTCATATTCACTCGCCATCAAATCTACCGGCGCCATCATACCTACCTGCGCAATTCTCAACTCATCGATAACGTCGATGAAATTTTTACAAACTGCTTTGTCATCGGTTTTTATAAGAACTTTTAATGCTTTTGTATTTTCTTTTGCTTTCTTTATTAGTTCTGTTCGCTCTTTATCAGTAATCATTCTTTTAGCAAACTGAGCATCATATTTTTTCACATTTAGCAAAACATAATTATTCTTTTCAGTAATCAATTTACGCAAACCTGTCGGACCGAAATCAGTTTCTGATAATTGAGTTGCTGGTTTCCCTTTTGTATTTCCGATAGGGTAATATTCTCCTTCGTAATAAAAAATTCTATTCTCACTCAATAAAAAAGTAATGGCATTATTAATTTTCGGGCCATCATCGACTACTTGATTGTCTTTTGGTTTAGCAGGATAAATCAAACTCATTACCTTTGGTTTACTAAAAGTAGAAGTCATGACAAAGAATGTTAGCAATAAAAAAGCTAAATCAACAAGAGGAGTCATATCGACTCTAGTAGAACCTTTCTTCGCTCGTTTTTTACCTCCTTTTTCGTGGCCTCCGCCACCTTCTCCCATGTCCGCCATATCCTTATTCTTTTTCTAATTTTGTACCAGCTTCCAAAGAAGTGACAAAATTTAAGTTATTTAAATCTAAATCTCTAAATGTTTCAATAACATTTTTAACATGTGTATACAGAGCTTTCCCATCTGCTTTCAGAATAAATTTAGGTTTAAATTCATTCATTTCAACATCTGGATCATTATCCGCAGCCTCTTCGTATTTCAACTTACCTGCAGCAGTACCTTCAATATTCCCGAAGTTAATCCAATCTTTCAATTGATTATTTATAGAATCATTAGGGATTGAAAACCCCGTTTTTTTTCTTTCTTCGGCACTTAAATTTAAATACGCAGGTAGTTGTTGAACAGAACATCCGAAACTTGATAATGTACTAAATTTCTTATATTGTTCTGGAGAAAAGCCAACTTTGTATTTTGCTGACATATTCTTCAATACTTGCACTCTTGCGTCTTCACCAGCCGTAAATCCGTAAAAAACCCTTCCTCCTTTATCTATGGTTATCAATACCACATTTTTTGGTGTTTCTAAGTCAGCAATACTCGAAGGAGTATCAATAACTACCGGTTCTTCTGAACGGAAATTAGCTGTAAGCATAAAGAAAGTCACCAACAAGAAAGCTAAATCTACCATTGGTGTCATATCAATAGTAGGTGTTCCTTTAGGTCCTTTTATTTGAGCCATTTCGTTCTTTTATTTATTAATAAATACTAGCTTTAAAATAAAAGCAATGTCTTATTTTGTTGAAGCTGTAAAATCTTGAACAATAGTAAAAGATGCTTCATCCATGCTATGTGTAATTTGATCAACTTTAGTAGAGAATAAGTTGAAGAAAATAATTGCAATTGTAGAAGCGAAAATACCTAAAGCCGTATTGATAAGTGCTTCAGAAATACCTGTTGCTAATTGAGCTGTATCTGGTGTTCCAGCTGACATCGCAGCAAATGATTTGATCATCCCTAATACTGTACCAATCAAACCAATTAAAGTTGCAATAGAAGCACATGTAGAAAGAATTACTAGGTTTTTAGACAACATTGGCAATTCTAATGCCGTTGCTTCTTCTAATTCTTTTTTAAGTGTCTCAATTTTTTGCTCTTTATTCATATCCGTATCAGCTTGCATGTGCTCGTATTTTGTCAATCCAGCATATACAACATTCGCTAAAGAACCTCTTTGCTTATCACATTCTTCTTTCGCCGTCGAAATCTCTTGCGCACCCATTAAGGATTTAATTTTCCCAACAAACTTGTTAATATTTCCTTTTCCTTTTGCTTTCGCCAAACTGATGAAACGTTCAACTGTAAAAATGATTACAATAAAGTTTACAGCTAATAAAAAAGGAACGATAATACCTCCTTTGTAAATAATTGCTAAAAAGTTTCCTTCTTGTGGCTCACCAGTGTTATCACTCATTCCTGGAAGACCACTTCCTTTGACGAAATTATTAGCGTCTCCAAAAATGTATTTGTAAACAATAAAACCAATTACTAAAGCAATAGCAATAGCGATTGATGAAACTAATGATGAAAAACCTCCTGTTGATTTTTGATTTGTACTCATAATTTGAATTTTTATTTTTAAGTAAAAGTTTATCCGACAAACATAATAAAAAGGTTTTAAATAACCTTAAAAAAAAATAATATTATCGGCATTATTTTTTAAAACGGCATTATTTTAAATTTATTACATTTTGAAGTTTAACTTTATGTAAACTTGCTGTTAATGAAGTATTAATAAGTCGTTTTAATTAATAATCTCTCGTGTCGGATTGAATTTAATTGCAGATAATTAATATTATCAGATTGTGTGTTAATTTCCTTTTATTTCAAATTCGGTTCTCCTGTTTTGCTGCCTTCCTTCATCAGATGAATTAGAATTAACTGGTTTTGACGCGCCGTATCCTTTTGCTGTCAAACGAGTTGCTACTATTCCTTTGTTTTTTAAATAGGTAACAACTGCTTCTGCTCTTTGCTGGGATAATGTCTCATTAATAGCTGCCGATCCTGTGTTATCAGTATGACCAGATATCTCAATTTTCAACGTTGGAACATCTTTCAGTAGTTTTACAATTCGATCGAGTTCCCCATTTGATTCGATTCGTAATGTTGATTTCCCAGTATCAAAAAAGACGTTTCGCAGTGCTATCTTGCTCCCAATAGCAATGTTTTTTAATTCAATCACTTTATTTACCAAATTATCTCCGCTTCCTGAAGGGATGTCAAAGTTCTCTGAATGAAAAAGGTATCCTTTAGATTTTACAGCGATACCATAATTTTTACCAGATACTAATGTGATGATAAATTTTCCTGTTGCGCTATTTGTAGTAAAGGTTTCGATTACTTTTCCTGTCAAATTATCATTGATTTCAATTTCTGCTTCAATAGGTTTTTTTGTCAAAGCATCTATTGTGATACCCTTAAAGACAGTGAAAGATTTTGTGTGAACTACTACAGATGCTTCAATTTGATGATCTTTCATTGGCATGGCGATTGATGAAAGTAAAAAGTCTTCCATATCTACAATTGGTTTTTTTTCTGGTCCCCAAAAGGTCACTTTGTAGATGTCGTAGCCTCCTTTTCCTCCAGCGCGATTAGATGAAATGTAGGCAAATTTTCCATTAGCCGTCGGGGAAAAAAAGAAATCATCGTAGGGAGTATTAATAGGATATCCTAAATTTTGTGGTGTTGTCCAAACACCTCTTGATTTTCTTGAAACAAAAATATCATATCCGCCAATAGATTCATTTCCTTCCGATGCAATATACATGGTTTCTCCGTCAATGGTTAAATATATAGGACCATCATTGAATTTAGAATTCATCTCAACCATCGTTACTCCAGCCTGGTAATCTTGGTTCAGTTTGCTTTGCATCCCTGACTGGTAAATATCAAAACCACTGCCACGGTTATCATTATCCCTCGTATAATAAAGACTCCAGCCATCATCGCTGTAACTTGCATATTGTTCGTTTGCTTTTGGAGACGAAATTTGGAAGTTGAAAATTTTAGGTTCTGACCAACTTGTGCCTTTTAATTTACTTTCATAAATATCTTTTTGCCCCCCTGATTCTCGATGCAATAGCATTTTAGTTCCATCAAAACTTAGGTTATTTGAGATGTCATCAATTAGAGAATTTACACCACCCGCTACTTGTTTTGGTGCTGACCATACTCCATTATTTAAACTTGATGAATAAATATCATTGTCATAGGAGCCAAATTCATTGATTGGATGGCCATTTTCTCTATTGGAGGTGAGAATTAATTCAGAACCATCTGTTGAAATCGAGGGAGCAAAATCGTTGGCGGTTGTATTTAATTCAGGCACAAGATCAACCCAGGCTCTTATTGGATTAGAAAAAGAGGTTTTGCCTAATGCACATTCTTTTTTTCTTTGCGTCACAAATTTAGCGAAATCGTCCGCTTTTTTATATTCAGTTTCGAACAATACGTATGATTTAGTTGCGTCATCGAATTTCCCTTCTAATTGCATGGCATAACCATAAAAGTAATTTAAAAACGGATGACATAAAGGATCTAATGTTTTAGCCTTTTTTATAAATTCGATGGATTTGAAGGGATTACTCGAATTTGCATAACAAGCGCCAACTTTAAAGTTTAATTCGGCATTGTTGGGGTTGAATTTTTGAGCAACTTCATATTCCTTCAACGCTTTTTGATAATTAAGGCCAGGACTTTTAACCATAAAAAATGCTTCATTTCCAAGTTTAAAGAATTCATCTCCTTTTTCAATCGCATCTTCTGCTTTCTTTAATCCTTCTTTATTGTCTTTGAAATTAGAGGATTTAAACTCTATGTTTTGTCCGTAAAATGAAGAACTAAGAGCTATAATTATAAATGTGTAAAATATTTTTAACATGTTTTCGGTGAATTAATTGTTGCAATTTTCTGAATAAAATGTTTTCCCAAGTTCAGCACCCAGATCTTTTGCCTTATGCCAATCCTGACAGGCACCTTCCATATCTCTAAGCATCTCTTTTGCAATTCCTCGGTTGACATATGCGCTCGCATAATTGGAATCATTTGTAACGGCGGTATTGGCTAATTCAAGTGCTTTTTTATAGTCTTTTTGCTTGAAATAAATAGAACTTAGATTGGAGGACGCAGGAGCATACTTCGGATTAATTTGCAATGCCTTTTCAAAATCTTTTTTAGCATCCTCTATTTTTCCTTGCTCTAATTGCGAGACACCTCGATTATTATAAGCTAAGTAAAAGTTTGGGTCAACGGAAATGGCGCGATTAAAAGCTGCATTTGCTCCCGCATAATCTTTCATTTTCTTTTTTGTTGTTCCAATATTATTTAGAACGAATGCTAATTTTGGATTTTTTTTCACGGCTTCTTCATAATCAAGAATTGCCTTCGGATAGTTGTTCATCATTCTGTAACAGCTGCCTCTATCATTGTAAGCAAAAGCAAAATTAGGGTCCAAGGTGATGGCCGTTGTAAAATGTTTGATAGCTTCGGGATAATCTACTTGTAAAAATTTTAGCGTTCCGTAATTATAATATGCTTTTGGGTTTTTTGGATCAATTTGAATGGATTTATCGTAATCTTTTTCTGCTCTTAAATAATCATTAGCACCTTGTAAAGCTCTTGCGCGTTGAAAATATGCTTTCGAGTAATCTGGATCTATCCGGATCAATTCATCCAATGTACTGATAGCATTTTTATATTTCCCTACTTCATTTTCAGCAACTCCTTTGTTATAAAAAGCTGCAGTAAAATGAGGGTCAGCTTGAATTGATTTATTAAATTGATCGATCGCATCGGAATAGTTTTTTTCTCCAAACAATTGTATTCCTTTGTTGTAAAATTCTTGACTTTGAGCAGTCACGGCATTTTTAGTATTCAATGCAGCAATAGAATCGCTATAAGCTTTTTCACTTGGAGTCAATTCTTCAAGTTGAGAAATACTCAAAAAGGGAATAAGGAAGAAGTAGAGCAGAAATAAATGATTTTTGATTTTCATAGATGTAATTTTTTTTACTTTAATTTTAAATGTTCGACTATTGTTTAGCGCTCCGAAATTACAAAGATCAAGCCATTAATTGCTGAATAAGTTTTCAACAATTAATAACCTGAGATTCTGTGTTAATAGCTTTTTATGAAGTTGAGAATTGTTTTTTTTTTATATAGTAGAGAAGAATATCTTATTAACTTTCAAATAGGAGAATAATAAGATTAAAAAATCTTTAAAAAATGCTTGACAAAGCAAATGTTCTGAGAGAAACGATTAAAAATATCGAACTCAGATTTAAAGTAAAGTGGTGGGACAAACATAATCAGTGACCGGGATTTCAGTTTTTGAAATTTCAGTTATCCCACCAATTACGTCGACAAAATTAGTTATTTCGTGCTTTTTTAAAATGGAAGAAGCTATCATACTTCGATATCCACCCGCACAATGCAAGATGAAAGGTTCTTTTTTAGGTATTTCATTTATTCTATTTTCTAATTGATTCAGAGGAATATTAATTGCTCCAGCAATATGTTCTGATTCAAATTCACTCTTTTTACGAACGTCAATAACCAACGTTTTTGGATTTTTTAATCGTTCAAAAAGTTCTTGCGCTGTAATACGTATACTTTTTTCAATGGGTCGCTTTTCTTTTGCCCATTCATCAAAACCTCCTTCTAAGTATCCGATTGAATTGTCAAATCCGATACGAGAAAGTCGAATTAATGCTTCTTTTTCCTTCTCTTTCGGGCAAACTAATGCAATTTTATGGTTAATATCTGGGACTAATTCCCCCACCCACATAGCAAAATTACTTTCCAAGCCAATATTTAAACTACTTGGGATAAATCCTTTAGCAAAAGTTTCAGAGTCTCTGCAGTCCAAAATCAGCACCTCCTTGTTGTCTATGAAATCCTTAAATTCATTCGCGGGAATTGCTGTATAACCCTTTAAAAGAACGCTGTCTAAATTTTCATAACCATTAATATTTAAAAGAACATTTTTTGGAAAATAGGCGGGAGGAGGCATCAAACCATCTAAAAGAACTCTGATAAATTCTTTTTTACTCAATTCTGGATTTAAGGCATAATTCGTTCTTTTTTGATTGCCTAACGTATCCGTAGTTTCCTTGCTCATCATTTTTCCACAAGCACTGCCAGCTCCATGGTTTGGGTAAACAATTAAATCATCATTCAAGGGCATTATTTTATTTCTTAATGAGTCATAAAGATGACCAGCCAAAATTTCTTCTGTTAATCCTGGGATGACATGTTGAGCTAAATCAGGTCTTCCTACATCTCCTATAAATAAAGTATCTCCTGAAATAATCCCGTGTTCTTTGCCTGTTTCATCGATGAGCAAATACGTGGTGCTTTCCATTGTATGGCCAGGAGTATGAATTACCTTCACCGTATAATCTCCGACTTTAAATTCTTGGTTATCCTTTGCTACTATTGCCTCGAATCCTGGTTTTGCAGTAGGTCCATATACGATTTTAGCATTAGTTTTTGTAGCTAAATCCAAATGACCACTAACGAAATCAGCATGAAAATGTGTCTCAAAAACGTATTTAATCGTAGCATGATCATTTTTTGCTTTTTCCATATAGGGAATCACATCTCGTAAAGGATCAAAAATTGCGGCTTCACCTTTGTTTTCAATGTAATATGCAGCATGGGCTATGCAACCAGTATATATTTGTTCAATTTTCATAGCTATTTCCTATAGTTAGTACTAGATGTTTTTACTCTTTCGTAGAACAAAATTATGCAGAAAATGTTATAAAAAATGTGACCTTTGTTACATAAAAACATGTTTTAAAGCATGATTTTGCCTGATTTCAATGTGATCTTTGAATTAAGCATGTTTAGTGAGCGGTTTATTGAATAAAATATTCTTTTAGATTTAGAAGGCCTATTGTAAATTTACTACCTTTATCGCACTAATAATTAGAGTATGTCAAAGGAAGTATATATTATTGATGGAGTCAGAACTGCGATTGGTAATTTAGGAGGTGCCTTATCATCTGTTCGTGCGGATGATTTAGCCGCTAATGTTATAAAAGCGCTAATGGATAAGCATCCCAATTTAAACCCGCTTGAGATTGAAGGTGTTGTTTTTGGATGTGCTAATCAGGCAGGAGAAGATAATAGAAATATAGCAAGAATGGCTGGTTTATTGGCAGGTTTACCTTCACAAGTAAGTGCTGAGACTGTAAATATTTTATGTGCTTCAGGAATGGCAGCCACAATCAATGCCGCGCGCGCTATCAAAGATGGGTGCGGTGACTTATTTATCGCAGGAGGAGTGGAACACATGACGCGGGGACCGTGGGTGATTTCAAAAACCTCTACTGCATATGGCAGAGATGCACAAATGTATGATTCTTCCTTTGGTTGGAGATTTATTAATCCAAAAATGGAAGAAGTATATGGCGTTGATAGCATGGGAATGACCGCTGAGAATTTAGTTGATTTATATGGTATTGAACGAGAAGCACAAGATAAATTTTCAGCATGGTCACAAGCGAAAACTGCAGTTGCTATGCAGTCTGGTCGATTAGCTGAAGAGATTATTCCAGTAATTATTCCCCAAAAGAAAAAAGAACCCATCCTCTTTTCTGTAGATGAATTTGCGCGACCAGAAACAACATTAGAATCTTTAGGAGCATTAAGACCAGCTTTTAAGAAAGATGGAACGGTAACTGCCGGGAATTCTTCAGGATTAAATGACGGAGCGGCTGCCATTTTACTTGCTTCAGGTGATGCGGTGACGAAACATTCTTTAACGCCTTTAGCTCGAATTGTTTGTGCAGCTTCTGCAGGAGTAGAACCGAGAATAATGGGAATAGGACCAGTTGAAGCGATTAAAAAAGTTCTTGACCGATCTGGTTTAACGCTTGATCAAATGGATATTTTGGAATTAAATGAGGCATTTGCTGCACAAGTTTTGGCGTGCACACGTGCTTTGGGAATTGCAGATGATGACCAACGAATAAATCCAAATGGAGGGGCAATTTCATTAGGACATCCGCTCGGAATGACGGGAGCTCGAATCTTATATACTGCTGCTTTGGAACTTCAAAAAACAAATAAACGATATGCTTTGGTAAGCATGTGTATTGGGGTTGGTCAAGGTTATGCGACAATACTTGAAAGGGTGTAAGTTCGATTTTCAACCTACGCGCAACTTTATTCGTTAAGAAAGTAAAATGATTACTAACTAATTCGAAGTAAAAAATAGGATCCTATGAAATACCTTGTTTTTTCAGCTTGTTTTTTGTTACTAGTTTTGTCTTGCAAAAAAAGACAATCTATTTGGGATTCTGATTGGACAGCACCTATTGTAAATGATACGATCTCATTGAATAAATATGTGAATGACTCCACGTTAGCCATTTCAAGTTCAGGTTTTTATGAAATGGATCTTCATAGAAGCCTTATAGATATAAGTTTAGCTTCACTTATTACTCTCCCTGATACTACGATTGATAAAAACTTTTCAATTGCTTTTTCATCATTTGTTGTAGCTCCAGGAACAAGCTTTGTGAATTCAACGGAAGAAAATACAATGAATTTTGAAGATGTTGAATTAAAGAAAACGCGTTTACAAAAGGGCTTTATAGATGTTAAATTACAAAACCCACTCGCTACTAAAGTTGTTTTTACGATAAAATTACCGGGAGTAACGAAAGATGGACTTGATTTTGAGCAATCATACACAGCTCCAGCTGGATCAATTGCAAACCCTGGAATTGTAGAAGGAACTGTTGATATTTCAGGTTATTTTATGGATTTGACAGGGATTTCGGGGGGCGATTTTAATAAATTGCAATCTTCGTTAACCGTAAAAACGGATATTGATGGACCTACAATAACAATGACAAATAGTGATGTAACGAAGATGTCAGCTACGCTGCGGGGAATAAAAATGGATTACGCTAGGGGTTATTTTGGAAATAAAGTAATTTCAGACACAACAGAAACGACAATTGATTTTCTTACGCATTTAACAAGTGGATTGATTGATTTATCCTCTGCTAACTTAAGTTTTTCCATTTCAAATGGTTTCAAGATTCCAGCAAAAGCTACGTTGACAGTTATTAGCAATGAAAATTCAACTGGAAATGTTGTTCCTTTGACCGTATCTTCCTCGAATTTGTTTCAATTTGGTGAAGCATTTAATATCGATCCAGCAACTGGCGGGTGGACAGATCTTTCTTCGAGCGTAAAAACGATAAACTTTAATGAACTGAATAGCAATGTCGAATCCTATTTGGAAAATTTAGGAGCAAAGCAAAAAATAGGATATTCAATTCAATTAAATCCATGGGGAAATACTTCAGGTGGTTGGAATGAGATTTTTCCGAACAGTCATTTAAAAGTTTCTATTGATGCATCCTTACCATTGCTTATTGGAGCGGATGGTTTGACTATACGAGATACATTTGATTTTAATGTGAAACAGAATACTGCTAAGACGCACGTAGTTTCTGGAGAATTAATTCTAAAAGCAACCAATGCTTTTCCAATGTCTGGTAAGATTTCTTTAAAACTTTTGGATGAAAGTGGCTCGGTCATTGGCACAGTGAATGGCTCTCAAATAGTGCAATCCTCACTTTTTGGAAATACATTCTCAAGCACTGGAGTTCAAACATGTGTTTCTGAAATTCACTTTTCACTTCCAGAAGGAATTGTTAGTAAATTAGAGCAAATCAAAAAAGTCTCCATCATGGCTGAGTTTAATACTCCTAATCCATTATCTGGCTTGAGCGAACAAGTATTAATCTCGGAAGGCGCTTTTTTAGGTGTAAAATTAAAAGGAGCATTTAAAGTCGAAAATCGATATTAGAGAAAGAGCCATGAGCAGACAAAGAATCAGTAATGAAGATATAAGAGAGGTGCTACTTATGGCCAGTATTAAACAAATGATCTGCATATGAAAGGTAAAATATTTCTATTTCTGATTTTACTAGCAAATTTTTGTTTCTCACAACAATTCATTCCTGTTCAGCATGATACAACATTTTATTCGCATGAAATAATCTTAACAGGAATGGGGGAAGTCAGTTCTTCTGCATTAAAAAATGAATTTACAAATAAATTGATTTATGGCGGGTTTATCTCGGATCAAATTAAAAATCAAACGTTCGATAAACATAAAAATGTTAATCGCCTTGGGTTGGACATAACGACTGAGTTGGAATATAGAAATATGAAAGTGAATGCGTTCAGAAATGAAAAGATTGGTTTCTTGGTCAAAGGGGGCTATTCTATTCTCGGTTCAGCAATCTATACGAAAGATGCTTTTGGTTTAGCATTTTATGGTAATTCTAGTTATTTAGGAGAGACGGCAGATTTGACTGGATCTCAATTTTCCTTTATATCTTTTCAAAAAGTAGGATTTGGGATTATTAATAAGAAAACAAAATCGAATATTTCGTTGAATCTCTATAATATTAGTGATTTTAACAATGGCTTTTTGAGGAATGGTTCCGTGACTACAAATGAAGATGGAACTTCTATAGAAGTGAAATTGGATGGAGCATTAAATTCAGCAGTAGGAAATTCGTTTTCAAAAGGAATAGGATTGGGAGTTGATTGCGATTACCGAATTCCTTTTATTGGAACAAATAATAAAAAAGTAACTGTTCAATTTCTAGCGAAAAATATTGGAGTAGCTAATTATTATTCGGGGATTCAACAATATCGAGTTGATAGTTCTTATGTCTATGATGGATTGAAATTTAAACAAATCTATGGCGACAAATCTCTTTTTAGAGATGATTTTTCACTACTAGATTCCTTGCATATTGAAAAAGTAGTTCAAAAGAAAACACTCTTTTTACCAGGATTCCTGCAGGTAGGTAAAATAGTGGATGATAATAATTTATCAAAATGGCAATCCTTTTTTGGGATAAGGCTCTATCCATCGTTAACTTTTAGCCCTCTACTTTTTATTGGTGCACATTATAAAGCGAATAAATGGCTTGAAGTAGGAACTCAAACGACTTTTGGGGGATTTTCTAATTTCAGAATTGGTGCTTATTCAAATATTCGCTTGAAAAATTGGGCAATCGGTATTGCAAGTCAGGACGTATATGGAATGATCTCAAAAAAAGGGTTTGGTCAGTCACTTTTATTTAGAGTAAGATGCAAAATTTAAGGATACTTTTTTTCTTGGCATGTATTTGGCTGCCTTATTTGGCTGACAGTCAAGTTAAATTCTATGAGATATTCACAAATAATGGATATGATTTCGGCCAGGGAATTACGCAATTAGAAGATAGTAGTTATGTTGTTACAGGTTCCTCAAGTAGTTTTGTGGAAGGCGCTTCACAAGCTTTTTTATTAAAAATAGACAAATTTGGCACCTATAAATGGTCTGCAAGTTACGGAGGAATTGAATCTGAAGGAGGCAGGAGGGTACTTTATAAGAAGAATGTTGGTTTTTATGTAGCCGGCTATACGAACTCGATTGGAAAAGGTGGATTTGATAATTATCTAGTGAAAACAGATGAATCAGGAAATTTTCTATGGGAAAAATCATATGGAGGCACTGGTTGGGAGAAAGTAAATGACGCTACTATGCTTATTGATACTGGTATCATGATGGTAGGACTAACAAACACGAATACTGCTGGCAATGATGATATTTACATCGTGAGAACAGATAAAGAAGGGGATACTTTATGGACAAAAACGTTAGGTGGGAATGGAGATGATTTTGCCACTTGTATTCGACAATTGAATGATTCAATTTGCATTATTGGAGGACAAACCTATGTACAAGATTCCTTGTTGAAAAAAGCATATTTACTTTGTATTAAAACGAATGGAGAAATTCAGTGGGAACATTATTATGGAAACAAGGGTGAATATATTTTCAATGATTTGTGCATTGTGGGCGATCATATTAATCCTGTGGGAAGTAATTTGTTTCCCTTAAATTCTGAATTAGACGCATATTCAGCTAAAATAGATACTTCAGGTGCTTTTATTTCTGAATTTTTGACTGTTACGCCTGGAAAAGAGTCTTACGAATTGACGACCACCTACAGCGCTGCTGACAAAATATATTTAGCATATAGTCGATTGTTAGAGGGTACAACTTTTCCTGTTGGAGAAGATTTAAATATTGCAAGATTCAATGAGGTAAATTACGGTTGGGAAGGATTAGCGTTTGGAATCACCAATACAGGCGATGATATTGGAGGTCAAATTATTTCTACGAGCGATGGAGGTGCAATTATTGTTGGGTACAATACTTCGTATGGCGCTGGAGGAAAAAATGTATTTATAGCTAAAATCGGAATAAATGATGACTTCCCTTTAACAAATGGAGTTCCAACGACCTATAGTTTGGTTCAGTTGGAGGAACAGCTTATGCAGGACAATATTTCAATGTATCCTAATCCAGCTTCAAGTGAATTGTTCTTAAATATTCCGAACGATCTAAGCGAAATTATAATTAGCACTATTTCTGGTCAAAGAATTTCAGGAATAACTCCTCAACAGATAAATAACCTTTCAGTAACTGATACTGAACAAAATTTGTGTAAAATTAACCTTGATACTTTAAAAAGTGGGAATTATTATATCTCAATAATTTCAAAAACGATGATAGTAAATAAAATGTTGACAATTATTAAATAGCTCGTGCTTTTTTTTTAATTACCATTCCAAAGCTTGCTCTGTGAACCAGTTATTCTGAACACGTAATGTTTGTTCAATAATATCGCGGACACAATTTTTTCCGCCATCAAAAGGAGACTGATAATGAGATATGTGTTTTATTTCTACCACCGCATCTTGAGGGCAGGCAGCGCATCCAACAATTGACATTACTTGATAATCGGGAATATCATCTCCCATAAACATTACTTGTTCATCCAAAAAATTGTATTTTTTCTTGAGGTCAGAATAGACTTTTAATTTATTAGAAGAGCGCAATACCACATCGTGTACCCCAATTTTTAATAGAATATTTTTAACCTCAATTGATTCACCGCCAGTAATCACGAGAATACGATACCCCATTTTTGCAGCATATTGAATAGCATAAGAATCTCGGGAATGAAGGGTTCTCAGCAATTCACCTTTAAAGATAGTAATATCTCCATTGGTCATTACTCCATCAACATCAAAAATAAATGTTGTTATTTGATTCAATCTTACTTTGTAGCTAATCATTCTTAGTTGATTTTGAATAAGTATATAGGATACTTTCCGATATGACTTTATATATATCTTTTGGAAAACCGTTTAACATCTGCAAATGATCATTGATAACTTCTAGGTCATTTCTGCGTGCTGGTCCTGTTTGTGAAGCTTTTGTGAAGCTATTAACTATTTTGTAAATCGTTTCATTTATCAAAGGCTTTAAATGATCCCAATTTAAATGATTACTTTCTGCGTGTTCTTGAGATAAATAGGCTAAGTGATTTATAAAGTTACTCACAAAAATTGCTGAAATATGCAGATTTTTTCGCTCAAGGGAGGTAGCATATGTTACGTGAGAACTTAGTAATAAAGCGAAATCAAAAAGTTGTTTTGCGAACGTTTTATTTGTTGCCTCAATGAAAAAGGGAACATTTGAAATATCTAGTTCTCTTTCTTTTGAAAAAGTTTGCAGCGGATATAAAACGCCATAATTTTCTCTTTGTGAATCTAAAGGCAAATCAACGCTTCCTGATGAATACGCAATATTGAAATGATTTGGTATGCTTAAAATTAGATCATTAATTGAAGAATCTTGTACACAAACCAAAATTAAATCACAAGGAGGAAACTGAGCAATTGATTCAATATGAGGACATTTTAAGTGGGAAGCTAGGACTTTTGAAGAGAGGTGATTTTTGCTAAAAATTCCAACAATATCAACATGCCTGGAAAAAGAAGTCGCCAAATGAGTCGCCACATTTCCCGCGCCAATTATAAGAATACGTTTAATCTTCTTTTCCATAGTCAAAGATATAGAAATAGAAGATTGAACTTACTTTTATTTTATGATTTGATTAATTTTCTATTTATTTTTTTTTCTCCAGTTGTCAAAACCAGCGTATAGACACCTTTTTTAAGTGCACTTATAGGCAAGATGTATTCTCCATTTATTTGTGTGAATGGTATTTCTATTTGCTCGCCAAGTAGATCGAATAATTGAAGATGATCTAATTCTTGGTTTCCTGTATTGATTTTAACTTCATCTTTTGCAGGAATTGGATAAACGGTAAAATCTAAAACTGGGTCATTTATTACCGAACGAATAGGAGTAAAGGTAAAATTCCCGTCAATATCAACTTGTTTTAAGCGATAGTAAGAAATGCCGAGAAGGGGATTTTCATCAATATACTCATAACTGTTTTCTACTAAACTATTTAATTTACCTTTTTTTACGCCTATGGTTTCCCAGATACTGCCTTCAGCTGAACGTTGAATAAGAAAAAAGTCATTGTTTCTTTCCGTTTCCGTGACCCATTTGATAGACGTCTTTTGATCGATTATTTTCACTTCGTAACTGCTCATTTCGATCGGAAGAAGAATAGAACAATTTGTCGTAGCAGTGGCAGTTGCCGATTGTTGTATATCAATTATTTGAGAAACATTTGAATAGTTTGTTACTAATAATACATAAAATTTGCCGCTTACCGCTCCAGATGCATTTGCTTGTTCAATTTCGGACACTGAAAAACTACAATCTATAGGCGTTGGATAGCTATTGCACGCTGATTTTGATGCTGACAAAGAATTATATGGTCCCCAAAGTGCATAATCAATATCAGAATTTGCTGATATGTCAACAGACAGTAGGCCGGGGTTGTCAATTTCTAAATAAAACCATGTTGGATTTGGCTGGGACTCTAGGCAGTCATAGTTCGGGCCAACGGGAGCGCTAGTTCCCGCTGCTTGTGCAGTATAAAGAGTTGGAGATCCTGGACAAATTGGTGACATATTTGAACAAATAGTATTTGTTAGTGTTGTAGCGATAGACATGACGCAAATTTCAAAACTCCCTGTTCCAGAAGTTCCATATTTCCATACTCTTACGAAATAGGTTCGTCCAGCTGTTAAACCCGTGTAATTAATAAGTGACATGGAGCCCGAACCACTGTCATCATCACACGCTAATGAAGTACCTGTAGAACCGCAAGCACCTGTTGTGGTTGAATATAAAGCCATTCCACTATCTGTCATTGTTCCCGTGCCCGTTGCTGTTTGAATTCTTACAGAGCCTCCTGCTGGAGCAACAAATTGAAACCAAACGTCTGGAGAACCTGGTGACGCACAGGAAGGTGTTCCAAAATTGGCAGCATTAGAAGAATAGTTTGCGCCAACAGTTGTACTATAGATGTATGAACAAGAACTGCTTACCGTTAGAGTTGTTGCTGTGCAGGGGGTATTATTAAGTGCTAGTAGATTATTGGGTAAAAAAAACAGGCAAAAAGATGGTATCAGTATTCGTAAAGAAAGTCTCATAAGGTAATATTCAAGAAATCAAAAAGTTATGAAATGACATGGTGATTAAAATGGATAATTTGCAAGGTCTTGGCTAGTAATTGTCTCACCAATAAGGATTAGGCATTGATTATTGATGTAAAGAATTTTATCCGGTGCTGACAATGCTTCGAATTCAGAATGCTTCAAAATTTTAACGGAAGGATGAGTTGCAAGCCAAATTTTGATTTCATTTAACACTTCCTCAGAAACAGCTGGATCTTTTGCCCGTTCTGCACTTTTATCATTGTTTATTGCTTCACCTTTATAGCTTGCTAAATCTGATACAGAAATTTCTTTGTTAAACACTATATAATCATCCCCGAGTAATAGTATTTCTTCGTGTGAAAAGGAATTGAATCGTTCTTGTGAGATAAATGAAATTTCAGGGTGTGCTTTTTGAAATTGATAAATTTCATTTTTTTGAGCGTAATTTGCCGTTATAGGACAAATGAAAAGTAAGGAGAACAGAATTTGCCTCATATTATAGTATAGTTTATGACTACAAAGAAACAATTTGTTTTGTTGATTTCTATGGAAAGTACCTATTTTTTTTAAAATTCATTGATAAGCTATTTTTATAAAAGTACCCGTAATTAAGAATTTACTTTACCAATTAAATCAATGTTAGAGGGAGAATAAGAAGTAGTTGGTCTAGTTTATTCTTGAAATCCCAAGATGAAAAAAGGAAGTAAATTGTGAGCGATTACAATCGCAAACTCATCAAATAGTTAACGAATAATGAATTTATGTGTACTCGGCTTATTTTGCTCATCCGTATACCTCACATAATATACTCCATTTTGTAAATTTTCTATATTTATGTGGACTGTTATTATATTTGGATTATAAATTTCTTGCGTTATAAGAGCTATTCCCATTTGATTAAGGAGTTGGATTTGTGATTTTTGAGGAAATTCAGCTTTTATATCTATGTAGAGATCCGTTTTTGCAGGATTTGGATAAATAGATAAAATTCCAATTTTCTCTGTATCCCTTTTAACAGATACTATTTCCGATTTAGTTTTTTCACCGTTATAATTGACAGCAATTAATCGATAGTAGGTTGTTACGAATCTTTCTTCAGCGTCAATATAAGAATATTGCGTGGATTTATTTGTTGAGCCACTTCCTTCAATTTGAGCTACTTCTGAAAAAGTAATTCCGTCATACGATTTTTCAATGTTAAAATAATCATTGTTATATTCTGAGGCTGTTTCCCAAAAAAGTTGATTGTATTTTTCATCAGCAGTGATGTTGAAATAGATTAATTCTATGGAAAGATTAATAGGATCGAGAATTCCTGTACCTGTCCAGTTTGTGACCGTGAAATCACATTGATCACCTGAATATCCATCTACCATCAGAATATAGGTATGACCAATAGTTAGACCTGTTGCTGTTACTACTCCTAAAGTTAAATTTCCAGGGTTGTAATAATTAGATTTCGAAGTGAAAGCTGTGCAGCAAGTGCTTCCATCGGTGGTGACTTCAAATACTTCAGCTTGAATTCCTTTATTGTGAAGGCAATTTGAGACCGAGGAAAAATTAAATGTTTCTGTGGTGCTAAGTGCTGTAAATCGATACCATGAATTATTTTCTATCGTGGCTGTTCCTGCACAGAATAATGTCCCCATATTTCCTGGTTTGTCAGGACTGTAGGTACTTGATGTGCTGCTTGACCATGAGCCAGGACCCTGCGTAAGTGTTGCGGGATTGCTACAATAATCATTGGTTTTATCATTGCCGCAAGCATTTATTTCGGAAGCACATAATTGGAAGGTTCCATTATTATTGTTTCCATTTTCCCAATAACGAATAAAAATTGTAGATCCTACTGGTCTAGTTGTTACATTTATTTCTGGCATGTTCCCAGAATTTGTACTACTCAAATCATCACACGAAAGTAAAGTTAAAGAGGAGCAAGTTCCATAATAAACCGCCATTCCTCCATCAGTAATTACAAGTGACTTTGAATTAATTCCTAAAAATCCTGTAGAGGGGATTACTGCTGAAAACCAAACATCACTGCCTGAATAATTTGCACATCCTGGCGCAGTGATACCGGCAGAGGCAGTTGCATATGCATTAGTATACGTAGAGTAGGTGCAAGCAGTATTTACTGTTAGGGGAATTGCCGAACAAGGATCATCGTTAGATGGGGGAGGAGGTGTTTGGAAAGCACAAATAGTTCCTGTCATATTTTGCGCTGCTGACCCTCTTCTATGTAGCTGAATATAATAGGTTAGTCCTATCGATGTGGGGAACTGGATACTAGCCGTTACTCCTGAAGCGACATTACTGCAGGCCAATTCACCTGTTGTACAATTTGAATAAGCAGCTAAAACAATTCGTTTATCTGCGGTTGCTTGCACTGTAGTTGATGTTGATGTGGCAATTATCGTATACCAACCATCTTCTCTATCCGTATTTGATACGCAGCTTGCATTCACTAAACCACCATCAGTAAAAGAAGCAGGAACAGAAAAAGCTTGAGATGAACAGGTTGTGTAAATAGGAAGGTTGACAGCCCCAGAACAAGCATCTGATTGAGCAAAGTAGAAAAGAGGACAAATTAGTGACCACAAAAAAAGTATGTTCGTTTTCATAGCAATAATGTTTAGTTTGCCATATCCGAATAAGTACATCGATTCAATTGTAAAGAACGTTTTTTTGATAATGATTATCTGCTAATCGATCTATATTAAAGCTACGATATTTTTTTTGATTTTCTCCTGCAAATGTGTATAATATCCTTTATTGTTTTTATTTTAAGATCTTCAGTGAGAATTGGTCTAATTATCTAGAAATAGTAGTTTAAGAACTTAGATTTTTTTTAAAAAAAAAGAGGCTGTCTCAAAAGTAATAATTTGCTTAAAAATTAACAATGTAAGAACCTATGTATTAAAATGTGAAACTATTCTTATTATTGATTAACAAGTTGTTGTGTTATTTCATCAACCAACTTATATGTCCTTATATTCCTTAAATGGTTCAAAAAAAAAGTAAAGGCTGTCCTTTTGAGACAGCCTCTTATAAATTTTTATCCGTGGCACTGTTTGAATTTTTTACCACTTCCACAAGGACAAGGATCATTTCTTCCCGTTTTCGGTTCAGCAATCACAGGTTGCTGCTTTTCTGGCTGTTGATATGAATTTTGCATCGCTTGGTCATATCCTTCACTTCCTTGAAATTGCGGAGCTCTTGTAGAGGATGTATTTCTTGAAGAACCATTATTCCCATTCGGCTGCTGCACTTGTGCTTTTTGATAATGATCAACATTAATCGCCGCCTTATTGGTGGTTTCTATTTCTTCTTCATGTGGAATATCTACTTTCATCAGAAACTCTGTCGTTTCAGTGTTTAATCGCAGTAACATTCCTTTAAATAAGTCAAATGATTCTAGTTTATAAACCAATAATGGGTCTTTTTGCTCATATTGCGCATTATTAACCGCTGAACGTAAATCATCCATTTCTCTTAGGTGTTCTTTCCATTCATTATCGATCATTCCTAAGGTGATATTTTTCTCGTATTCTTTCGCGATTTGTTTTCCTTCTGTTTTATAGGCCAATTCTAAATCAAGTTGCATTTGAATTTCACGCTTTCCATCCGTTAAAGGAAATAGAATATGTTTAAATTGACCATGCATGGTTTCATACACATTTTTTACTTGAGGATAAACACGCGCGGATATTTTGTCGTTCTTTCTTTTGTAATGCGCACAAACATCATTATACACTTTATCAGCAAGTGTTGTTTTGTCCATTGTTTTATATTCTTCTTCTGAAACGGGCGATTGAATATTTAATACGCGAAGTAAATCTAATTCAAATTCGTCATAACCGCTGCCTCCGCCGTGCGATGTAACAATAGATTCGGATATATCATAAAACATATTATCTGTATCTAAATCAAGGCGATCTCCGAATAATGCATTGTGACGTTTTTTATAGATCGCTTTTCGTTGAGCGTTCATAACATCATCGTACTCCAATAATCGTTTACGACTTCCGAAATTATTTTCTTCTACTTTTTTCTGAGCTCTTTCAATCGATTTTGAAACCATGCTATGGGTAATTACTTCCCCTTCTTTTAGTCCCATTCTATCCATTAATTTAGCAATTCGTTCAGATCCAAATTTACGCATCAAATCATCTTCCAAACAAACAAAAAATTGGGAAGAACCCGGGTCACCTTGACGTCCAGCTCTACCTCGTAATTGACGGTCAACTCGTCTAGAATCATGTCGTTCCGTACCTATAATAGCTAAACCACCTTTTTCTTTTACTCCTTCACCTAATTTAATGTCTGTTCCACGTCCTGCCATATTCGTAGCAATCGTTACTGCTCCACCTTTTCCAGCGTTCGCAACTATTTCAGCTTCTTTTTGATGGTATTTAGCATTTAAAACTTGATGAGGAACCCCTTTCTTTTTAAGTAATTCGCTTAAATATTCAGAAATTTCAACCGTTGTTGTTCCAACTAATACAGGTCTACCTTCTTCTACTAATTTTTCTATCTCTTCGATAACTGCATTAAATTTTTCTCTTGCAGATTTAAAGACATAGTCATTTTGATCTTTACGAATGATAGGTCTGTTGGAAGGGATTACAACCACATCTAATTTATAAATATCCCAAAATTCTTTTGCTTCCGTTTCTGCCGTTCCAGTCATACCACATAATTTGTGGTACATACGGAAATAATTCTGCAAGGTAATCGTAGCGTAGGTTTGAGTGGCGTCTTCTACTTGAACATTTTCTTTGGCTTCAATCGCTTGGTGAAGACCATCAGAATATCTTCGACCTTCCATCACACGTCCTGTTTGCTCATCAACAAGTTTTATTTTACCATCCAAAATAATATATTCGACTTCTTTTTCAAAAAGCGTATATGCTTTCAATAATTGAGAAACGGAATGTATTCTTTCTGATTTTATGCTATAATCTCTAATTAATTCATCCTTTTTCTCTAAGAAATGATCTTTTTGAAGATTTTCTTTTTGAAGATTTGCGATTTCTAAACCAATGTCTGGCATAATAAAGAAATCTTGATCATCCTTCCCTGAAATCAATTCTATTCCTTTTTCAGTAAGTTCGATTGTGTTATTTTTTTCATCGATAACAAAGAATAATTCCTTATCGATTTTCTTCATATTTTTACTTTGATCTTGCATGTAGAAATTCTCTACTTTTTGCAATTGAGCTCGCATTCCTGGTTCTGAAAGGAATTTAATTAATGTCTTATTTTTTGGTAAGCCACGGTGTGCTCTTAATAAAGCAATTCCGCCATCTTCCAACATTTGCTTTGCATCTTTTTTATCATCGCTTGGATTATTGACAACACTCAACAAATTCTTTGCATCTTCAATGCATTTAGCTACAAACTGACGTTGTGCTGAAACAACGGTTTCAACTCGTGGTTTTAAAAGATGAAACTCGTGTTCGTCTCCGCGTGGTGTTGGGCCTGAAATAATTAATGGTGTTCTTGCATCGTCAATTAATACAGAATCGACCTCATCGACAATCGCGAAATGATGTTTTTGCTGCACTAAATCCTCTACACTCCCTGCCATATTGTCACGCAAGTAATCGAATCCAAATTCGTTGTTGGTTCCAAAAGTAATATCCGCTAGGTATGCCTGACGACGTTCTGGAGAATTCGGTCTATGTTTATCAATGCAATCTACTTTTAATCCATGGAATTGATACAATGGGCCCATCCATTCAGAGTCACGCTTTGCTAGGTAATCATTAACAGTGACAAGGTGAACTCCTTTTCCTGCAAGGGCATTTAGATAAACTGGTAGTGTTGCAACCAATGTTTTTCCTTCTCCTGTCTGCATTTCTGAGATATTCCCTCGATGAAGTACCGCTCCACCCATCAATTGCACGTCATAATGAACCATTTTCCATTCAACGTCACTTCCTGCAGCAGTCCATTTGTTATACCAGATAGCAATATCACCATCAATGGTAATTCCATCCTTTTTCGCTGCTAAATCTCGATCAAATTGTTGAGCAGTAACTGTAAGTTGACCATTTTCAGCCCATCTTCTGGCAGTTTCTTTAATTACTGCAAATGCTTCTGGTAAAATAGATTCCAAAATTTCTTCAATTTTTTGATCAATTGCTAAAGTTAATTTATCAATTTTCTCAAAAATCGCTTCTTTATCAAAAATAACAGTAGCAGGATTGTTGGCTTTTGCATTCAATTCAACGACCTCGTTTTCTAATGCTTTTGTGCCTTCTTTTATTGTTTTTTGAAAGTAGTTTGTTTTTGCACGTAACTCATCATCTGTTAAAGATTCTAATATTTTAGTGAATTCGTGCGTTTTATCTATAAGTGGTTGGTAATTTTTTTGATCTTTTAAAGATTTGTCACCAAATATTTTTTTTAAAATTCCTTGTATCATAATATGTTTGAAAAAATTAAGAGTTCAAAAGTAGGGTTATTTCTGATATTTATTTGTGTTTATTGCAGTTTATTTCACCGCTTGTTATCTAAAATTGTTCCATTCTCTCATTTGTGACAAAATGACAAAGTTAGATTTTTAATTACTTGGCAAGAAGTTGAGAGGCAAAGATTTAAAAATTCATCAATTTATATGTCTTTAATCCTGACGTCTTGACGTCTTGAATCTTCAATTCTTGCGTCATAAATAGTATTTAAATGATATTGTCTTATTTCAAAAAAGAACTATCTTTGATCCATGAAAGAAATGATATTAATACTTGATTTTGGCTCACAGTATACGCAATTGATTGCAAGAAGAGTGAGAGAACTAAATGTTTATTGTGAAATCGTACCTTGGAATAAATGTCCAGAAATGACTGATTCTATTAAAGGTGTAATTCTTTCTGGTAGTCCTTTTTCTGTTCGAGATGAAAATGCTCCCAATCCAAATTTAGATGAGATAAAAGGGAAATTTCCACTATTAGGACTTTGTTTTGGTGCTCAATATTTATCCCATAATTTTGGGGGAGAAGTACTTCCTTCCACTATTCGAGAATATGGTAGGGCAAATTTAACGCATGTCGATCAGTCAAATGTATTAACGAAAGGTATGACCATTGGGTCTCAAGTGTGGATGTCGCATGGAGATACTGTAAAGTCGATTCCTGCTCATTACAAAATCATTGCAAGTACGGAAGATGTGCAAATTGCAGGATATCATATTGAAGGGGAGAATACCTTCGGAATTCAGTTTCATCCTGAAGTTTACCATTCGCTTGAAGGATCCATTTTATTAGAAAATTTCATTGTCGGTATTTGTGGTTGTAGTCAAAATTGGACACCTGATTCATTTGTAGATTCAACAGTTCGCGATTTAAAAGAGAAAATAGGTAGTGATAAAGTAATACTTGGATTGTCAGGTGGAGTTGATTCTTCTGTCGCAGCGGTTTTGCTTCACAAAGCAATCGGAGCAAATCTTCATTGCATTTTTGTTGATAATGGGTTGCTTCGTAAAAATGAATACCAATCTGTTTTAGATTCTTATAAAGGAATGGGCTTAAATGTCAAAGGAGTGGATGCTTCTGAGAAATTTTATGCTGAATTAAAAGGATTGACAGATCCTGAATTAAAAAGAAAAGCCATAGGAAAGGTCTTTATTGATGTTTTCGATGCAGAATCAAAATTAATTTCAGATGCTAAATGGTTAGGTCAAGGAACTATTTACCCAGATGTAATTGAATCGATTTCTTTTTCAGGAGGACCTTCTCAAACAATTAAATCACATCACAATGTAGGAGGATTACCCGATTACATGATGCTGCAAGTGGTTGAGCCTTTGCGCTTATTATTTAAAGATGAGGTTAGAAGGGTAGGGAAGTCCATGGGAATTGATCCTGCGATTTTAGGAAGACACCCATTTCCTGGACCAGGATTAGGGATTCGTATTTTAGGCGAGGTTACTGCAGAAAAAGTGCAAATATTACAGGATGTTGATCATATTTTTATTTCTGGATTGAAAGAAGATGGTTTATATAACGATGTTTGGCAAGCGGGTGCTATATTCTTACCTGTTCAATCTGTTGGTGTAATGGGAGATGAACGAACCTATGAAAATGCTGTGGCTCTTCGTGCAGTAAGTTCAACAGACGGAATGACAGCTGATTGGTGCCATTTACCTTATGAATTTTTAGCTAAAATTTCGAATAAAATCATTAATCAAGTGAAAGGTATTAATAGGGTTACCTATGATATTAGCTCAAAACCTCCTGCAACTATTGAATGGGAATGATAATTGCTTGTGTTTATTTTTAGCATTCCTCAACAAATAGAGTACTAATAGAGAAAATAGAAATTATGAAATACTGGACACTAATCACTTTTCTTCTTGCTTATGTGAATTTTTTTGCTCAACCAAATAATGCTGAAATTGAAGAGAAGGATGGGAAGAAATATTATATTCATTTTGTTCAGGCAGGAAATTCTTTATGGGGAATACATAATTTATACAACGTCAATGTCGACGATATTGTTGCAGTCAATCCAGGAGTGGAAAATGGGGTGCAAGAAGGACAAAAGTTGTTAATTCCAGTTTTTGAAAAAAACACTTCTTTAAATCCTCCGGTTATTATGACTACTGAAGTCAAACACATTGTGAAGTCGCAAGAGACATTGTATGGAATTTCAAAAAAGTATGGTATCTCCATTGAAAAAATTATTGCTTCAAATCCAGGAACTGAAAAAGGAGTGAAAATTGGACAAGAATTAATAATTCCTTCGGTTGATTCTTCTAAAATTATTACATCAATTCCTATTCCCAATAAAAATGTGATTATTTCTTTTTCAGATACCATTATATTACATGTCGTGCTTGCTCATGAGACACTGTATAGTATTTCAAAGCGGTTTATGGTTCCAGTAGTAGATTTGCAGTCGGTGAATGATTTGACGAATAGTAAAATTAAGCCAGGGGATGTTATAAAAATTCCAATCAAAAAGGAGAAAATTCAAAAGGTTGAAATTAGGGAAGTTAAAGCAAATAAGATTGAAAACCGAGGGGATCAAGTAAGAGTTATCAATAAAACAAAAACAGAATATTCAATCGTTATTTTATTGCCATTTTTTTTAGACAAAGGAAATGGGTATGTCGAATCCGTTTCTGATCTTGCTACTCAGTTTTATATGGGCGCGCAGTTGGCAATCGATTCTCTTGATAAATTAGGATTAAATTCGAAGGTTTATGTGTTTGATTCTCAAAATGATAGCGTCACTATAAAAACCGTTTTGAGTCAGATTGAGTCTGAAAGTGTTGATTTAGTGATTGGTCCGTTGTTTCCTGATAAAATGAATATTGTTGCCCGATGGTGTAAAGCACATGAAGTACAATTTATTTGTCCTGTATCTCCTAATTCTGAAATTCTAAAAGGTAATCCATATGTGTATGCAGCCATTCCTTCTGATATTACATTAATGGAAGGAGCAGCGAAATATATCCTTACTAATACTAATAAAACTCAGATTGTACTGGTAAAACCAACTAATACAAAAGATCTTTTGCTGTATGATAGTTTTAGAACATCATTTCTAAATTCTCCGGTTATCTCATCAGGAATTAGACCTAAATTAATTGAAACGAATTTACAAGATTTTAAAACCTATATAAGAAAAGACGGGAATACGCTGTTTATTATGCCAACAATTGATGAAATAACTGCCAACTTGTTTATGAATACATTAGCAGCTTCATCTAAGAATTTAAATGGATCAATTTCTGTTTTTGGAACAAAAGAATGGTTGAATTTTGATAAAATTAACGGAACAAATAAAAATAAATTTAATTTACACTTTGCTTCCCCGAATGATTTTAATTATTCCTATAGCTCGACAAAAAAAATCTTAAAAAAATATAGAAAAGCTTACGGAGCAGATATGCCTAAAATGGCCGTTCAAGGTTTTGATGTAATTTTATATTTTTCCTCAAAATATTTATTAGATAAAGAACCTTCAGCAGGGATAATGAGTGATATTAAAATGGTTCAAAAAGGAGAAGGTAATGGGTTTGAAAACAATAATTGCTACATTTTGAAACAAGAAGATTTTGAAATCATTAAACTAGCTGAAACCTATGAATAGAGAGTTTGTTGCAAACGAAATGAAGAATCTTCAGACTCGAATTTGCGCGAAATTAGAAGAGATAGATGGTTTTTCTACCTTTAATGAAGATGATTGGGTGCGCGAAGAAGGTGGGGGAGGTACAACCAAGATTATTCGTAACGGCGATTTAATAGAAAAAGGAGGTGTTGCATTTTCGGCTGTTCATGGACCTGTTTCTGAAGTGATGAAAAAACAACTTGGATTAGAGGGGGACACTTTTTTTGCCACTGGTGTTTCTATAGTTTTACATCCAAAAAATCCTCACGTGCCTATTATTCATATGAATGTTCGTTATTTCGAATTGAATGACGGTACATTCTGGTTTGGAGGAGGAATTGATCTCACACCGCACTATGTTGTTCCTTCGCAAGCAAAATTATTTCATGAAGGACTAAAGCGTATTTGTGATGAATTCAACGGTGATTTTTATGTAAAATATAAAGAATGGGCCGATGATTATTTTTTTATTCCGCACAGAAATGAAACGCGAGGAATAGGAGGGATATTTTTTGACCATCTTAGCACAGATTCAGGCCTTTCAAAAGAAGAGTTGCTGAAATTTTGCATCGAATTAGGTGATAACTTCACTTTGTTATATAATCAACAAGCTGAATTAGGAAGGAATAATACGGTTACTAAAAATGAAATTGATTGGCGTAATATTCGAAGAGGAAGGTACGTTGAATTTAATTTGGTGAACGATAGAGGGACAAAATTTGGATTGCTTTCTGGAGGCAGAACGGAATCTATATTAATGAGTTTACCGCCTAATGCAAAGTGGGAATATAATCATATTCTCGAGAATGGAACAAGAGAAAAAGAATCGCTAGATTTTTTAAAAAAGGGGATTGTTTGGTGTTGAATTTCTTATTACCCATTCTATAATAAGAAATAATTTATTGTTTTTTCGATTGAAAGTTGTTTTTTAATTTCTTAGTTGAATTTCAATTATATCTAGAATATTTAATAATTTGTTAATATTAGATTATTGATAATAAGTATTTTATAAAATTACTCGTTAGAAATTAAAATGATAGTTTCATTTAACTTTTTTTTAAAATATTCTATGAATAGTAAAGAATATTCATTCAAAGGCTGATTTCGTTCATTTACGTATAAATACTTAGTAAATTAAGAATTACGGTCGTATATTTGATTAATAAATAACGCTTAAGAGCATAAAATTGATCTTGAATAACAACTATGAATGGCAATGAATAGACTATTATTGATATTTCTTACTTTAATAGGGTTGAATGCAAAGTCAATTTTTTCAATGAGAGGATTGAATGTGCGGTCTGATAATTTTTCTAAACTTTTATCGCATTATTTTTTCTGCAAGATTGCTATCTTTAAAAATAAGTTTGTGGCCTTGGTGTTGGTAATCTTTGCACAAACATTCTTTGGTTTTTCTTATAGTCAGTGTGTTATTGTTAATGCAGGAATAGATCAAACAATTTGTTCTGGTTCTGCTAATTTATTGATGACCTATACCCCTGTAAAAGCAACAACAAGTTATACAGTTGCATCTACCACGTATGCTTGGAATTCTACTGCGGTGACTACTGGAACGGCAGCTTTAGCTACGAATGTTGATGATGTATACAGTGCTCTTATTCCTATTGGTTTTTGCTTTCAGTTTTATGGGATTACCTATACGCAATGTGTCGTTGGTTCAAATGGATTAATTACCTTTAATACTGGGGATGCAAGTGCTTATTGTCCTTGGTCTTTTACTGCAGCTTTGCCTTCGACTTCTCTGCCTATGAATTCAATAATGGCTCCATATCATGATATTGATCCATCGATAAATCCATCATCTGGTACAAGTGAAATTAAATACAAAACGATCGGAACCGCTCCTTGCAGAACTCTTGTTATTACATGGTCAAATACACCAATGTTTTCCTGCACTTCCAAGACAGATGATCAGCAATTGATACTATATGAAACAACAAATTGCATAGATGTAATGATAAAGAACAAGCCGACGTGTTCTACTTGGAACGGCGGAAGGGCAATTCTAGGTATTCAAAATGCAACTGCTTCACTTTTTACTGCTGCAACAGGCAAAAATTCGACTGTATGGACTTCAGCTGCAGAAGGGTATCGCTTTTCTCCAGCTGGTGCTGAAATATCAACTATTAAATGGCTTCAGGGTGCTACTACATTAAGTACTACCACCTCTACAACAGTAACTCCATCAGCAACTACTACCTACACTGCGCAATTAACTGTTCCAACATGCGCAGCTCCAGGTACATTAGTGATAACGGATGATGTGATTGTGAATATATCAATTGGTACAACCCCAACTTTTACCCCATTAGGTCCTTATTGCCAATGTTCAACACCAGGAGTATTACCCGGAACTTCTTTGAATGGAGTAACTGGAACATGGAGTCCTGCAACTATATCAACATCAACTGCGGGAACAACCACCTATACTTTTACGCCCACTGCTGGACAATGTGCTATACCAACTACAATGAATGTGACGATAGATGCATTGACTGTTAGTATGCCTGCAGCAGGTTCTTCAACGGTTGCTTGTCCTTCCTTAGTAGTTGCGCCAACCGTTCCAACTGTTTTAGATAACTGCGGAAGAACTTTGACCGTTTCAGCTCCCGTAATTTCAACTGCCCCAGCGTGTTCAGGAACTCAAACGTATACATACACCTATACAAGTTGTGCGGGAACCACTTATCCTTGGGTGTATACGTATACAATCAGTGCGCCAACAGTAACAATGCCAGCAGCAGGATCTTCAACAGTATCTTGTCCTTCTTTAGTGGTTGCGCCAACCGTTCCAACTGTTTTAGATAATTGTGGAAGAACATTAACAGTTTCTTCACCTGTAATTTCAACTGCCCCAGCTTGTTCAGGAACTCAAACGTATACCTACACGTATACAAGTTGTTCAGGAACTACCTATCCTTGGGTGTATACCTATACAATCAGTGCACCAACAGTAACAATGCCAGCAGTAGGATCTTCAACAGTATCTTGTCCCTCTTTAGTGGTTGCGCCAACCGTTCCAACTGTTTTAGATAATTGTGGAAGAACATTAACAGTTTCTGCACCTGTTATTTCAACTGCACCAGCATGTTCAGGAACTCAAACATACACATATACCTATACAAGTTGTTCGGGAACCACTTATCCTTGGGAGTATACGTATACAATCAGTGCGCCAACAGTAACAATGCCCGCGGCAGGTTCTTCAACGGTATCTTGTCCAGCATTAGCAGTTGCCCCAACAGTTCCAACCGTTCTAGATAACTGCGGAAGAACATTGACCGTTTCAGCTCCTGTTATTTCAACTGCACCAGCATGTTCAGGAACTCAAACATACACATTTACCTATACAAGTTGTTCGGGAACCACTTATCCTTGGGTGTATACGTATACAATCAGTGCGCCAACTGTAACAATGCCCGCGGCAGGTTCTTCAACGGTATCTTGTCCAGCATTAGCAGTTGCACCAACAGTTCCAACAGTTTTAGATAACTGCGGAAGAACATTGACCGTTTCAGCTCCCGTTATTTCAACTGCACCAACATGTTCAGGAACTCAAACATATACTTATACCTTTACCAATTGTTCAGGAACCACCTATACTTGGGTGTATACCTATACAATCAGTGCGCCAACAGTGACAATGCCAGCAGCAGGATCCTCAACAGTATCTTGTCCAGCATTAGCAGTTGCCCCAACGGTTCCAACAGTTTTAGATAATTGCGGAAGAACATTAACAGTTTCTGCACCTGTTATTTCAACTGCCCCAACTTGCTCAGGAACTCAAACATACACATATACCTATACCAATTGTTCAGGAACCACCTATCCTTGGGTGTATACCTATACAATTAATGATAATGTTTTACCTACAGCATCTAATCCAGCATCGATTTCAGTGTCTGGAGCATCTGCTATACCTGCATCCAATCCGTTAGTTGTTATTGGTGAATCTGATAATTGTTCTGTGCCAACAGTCGCTTTTGTGAGTGATGTTTCTGATGGTTTACTTTGTCCTACTAAAATTACAAGGACATACAGTGTCACTGATTTTTGTCTGAATCAAATTTTTGTTACTCAATTAATAATAGTTGGAGATGCAGTTACTCCAACTGCGTCTAATCCATCTCCATTTTCTTCAGATTGTATTGCAAATGTTTCTGCTCCAAATCCATTAGTTGTGACGGATGAAACAGATAATGGTGCTGCACCTATCGTTACATGGGAAGATGATGTTTTAAGTGGAACTTGTCCTATTTTTATTGCTCGAAGATATAGAGTTACGGATGATTGTGGTAATTTCATATTTGTTACGCAAACCATTACAGTGCAAGATGTTACCGCTCCAATTTTAGCAACAGCTCCTGGTTCTGTAACGGTTTCATGCGCAGCAGATATTCCTGCAATGACAAATCTAGGATATACCGATAACTGCTCTGCTGCTGGTTCTGTAGCTGGTACAGATGTTTCAAATGGCGGAAGTTGTCCTGAAATAATAACAAGAACTTGGACTTTTACCGATGCGTGTGGTAATTCTGCAACAAAAACTCAAACCATTACGGTTCATGATATTATTGCCCCTGTTTTTGCGACTGCTCCAGCTTCAGTAACTGTTTCATGCGCAGCAGATATTCCCGCAATGACAAATCTAGGATATACGGATAACTGCTCTGCTGCTGGTTCTGTAGCTGGTACAGATGTTTCAAATGGCGGAAGTTGTCCTGAAATAATAACAAGAACCTGGACTTATACCGATGCTTGTGGTAATTCAGCAACAAAAACTCAAACCATTACGGTTCATGATATTATCGCCCCTGTTTTTGCATCTGCTCCTAGTTCAGTAACTGTTTCATGTACAGCAGATATTCCTGCAATGACAAATCTAGGGTATACGGATAACTGCGCTGCTGCTGGTTCGGTAGCTGGTACAGATGTTTCAAATGGCGGAAGTTGTCCAGAAATAATAACAAGAACCTGGACTTTTACCGATGCGTGTGGTAATTCAGCAACACAAACACAAACCATCACGGTTCATGATATAATTGCTCCTGTCTTTGCAACTCCTCCAGCTTCAGTAACTGTTTCATGCGCAGCAGATATTCCTGCAATGACAAATCTAGGGTATACGGATAACTGCGCTGCTGCTGGCTCGGTAGCTGGTACAGATGTTTCAAATGGTGGAAGTTGTCCAGAAATAATAACAAGAACTTGGACTTTTACCGATGCATGTGGTAATTCAGCAACACAATCACAAACCATTACAGTTCATGATATAATTGCTCCTGTCTTTGCAATTCCTCCAGCTTCATTAACTGTTTCATGCGCAGCAGATATTCCTGCAATGACAAATCTAGGTTATACGGATAACTGCTCTGCTGCTGGTTCTGTAGCGGGTACATATGTTTCAAATGGCGGAAGTTGTCCGGAAATAATAACAAGAACTTGGACTTTTACCGATGCATGTGGTAATTCAGCAACACAAACACAAACGATTACAATTCATGACTTAATTGCTCCCGTATTTACAACTCCTCCGGTATCCATGATAATTGATTGTTTAGCAAATTTACCCCTAATGAGTAATTTGGGATATACTGATAATTGCGATGCAGCAGGAGTAGTAGTAGGAACGGATGGATCATTGATAGGAGGGACTTGTGGAGGAACAATAACAAGAACGTGGTCCGTTACGGACGCATGTGGTAATGGTACGACGGCTACCCAGGTTTTTACAATTGATGACACAACACTTCCAACAGCTTCCAATCCAGCTACAATCACTGTTCCTGGTGGTCCAGCGCCAGCGGTTGATCCATTCGTTGTAATTGATGAGGCGGATAATTGTTCAGTACCTGTTGTTGCTTTTGTAAGTGAGTCTAATGACGGTGCAATTTGTCCCTTAACGATTAGCAGAATCTACAGCGTGACTGATGCTTGCGGAAATACTATAAATGTAACTCATTTGATATTAATTACAGACCCATTTTCACCAACAGCTTCCAATCCAGTTGGCATAAATGTTGAATGTATTGGTGATGTGCCTTTGCCAGATCCATTAGTGGTAACGGATGAAGCCGATAATCAAGGTACTCCAACGGTCGCTTTTGTATCGGATGTTTCGGATGGCGGAACTTGTCCTGAAATAATCACTCGCACCTATTCTGTTACAGATATTTGCTTAGGTCAGACTTTAGTGACACAAACAATTACGGTTCTTGATATTACGGCACCTACAGCAACAGCTCCTTCTTCTATTAATGTGGAATGTATTGGAGATGTTCCTCTTCCTGACGTTAATTTGATTACAGATGAGGCGGATAATTGTTCAATTCCAGACGTTGCTTTTGTGAGCGATGTTTCAGACGGAAATTCATGTCCAGAAACAATTACAAGAACCTATTCAATTACAGATGCGTGCGGAAATAGTGTGAATGTAGCTCAATCTATTATTGTTCTTGATATCACATCGCCTGTAGCTTCTGTACCTGCAGCTATTACTATTGAATGTGTTGGTGATTTACCAGCGGCAAATATATCAGTAGTAACGGGTGTTTCTGATAATTGTTCTGTTTCTCCTGTTGTAGCATTTGTAAGTGATGTGTCAGATGGAAATACGTGTCCAGAAACAATTACAAGAACGTATTCAATTACAGATGCATGTGGAAATGCAACCACAGTAGCACAATCCATTATTGTTAATGACATAACACCTCCAACAGCTTCCAATCCAGCTACAACAACAGTACCAGGAGGTCCTGCACCGGCAACGGACCCAACAGTTGTAATTGATGAAGCCGATAATTGTTCAGTACCCGTTGTTGCTTTTGTTAGTGAAACAAACGATGGGGCTGCTTGTCCTTTAACGATTAGCAGAATCTACAGCGTGACTGATGCTTGCGGAAACACGATCAACGTAACTCATTTGATATTAATTACAGACCCATTCTTACCAACAGCATCAAACCCAACACCGATCAATGTTGAATGTATTGGAGATGTGCCAGCACCAGATCCATTAGTGGTAAATGATGAAGCCGATAATCAAGGAACACCAACAGTTGCCTTTGTGTCTGATGTTTCGGATGGCGGAACTTGTCCTGAAATAATCACTCGTACGTATTCTGTTACAGATATTTGTTTAGGTCAGACTTTAGTGACACAAAAAATTACGGTTCTTGATATTACGGCACCTACAGCAACAGCTCCTTCTTCTATTAATGTGGAATGTATTGGAGATGTTCCTGCACCGGATGTTAATTTGATTACAGATGAGGCGGATAATTGTTCAATTCCAGTGGTTTCTTTTGTGAGTGATGTGTCAGACGGAAATACATGCAATGGAGAAATAATAACAAGAACGTATTCAATTACAGATGCTTGTGGAAATACAATCAATGTAACGCAATCCATTATCATTAATGCGATCACCCCAATATTTACTTTGTCCTCTACAGACCCTACAACGTGCGGTGGAACTGATGGAACAATTGTATTAAGTGGTTTGAATCCTTTGGAGACGTATGTTATTACCTACGGAGGTATTGATATTTCAAGTATTCCTTTCAATGCTGCAGGTGATATCATTATTACTGGGTTAGGTCAAGGAGCTTATACAAATTTCATAGTTCAAGATGCAAATTGTGTGACCTGCTTTGCGTCAGACAACACCATAATTACTTTGGTTGACCCTACTCCTCCGAATGTTGATGCTGGAGCAGATCAATCTGTCTGTGATGGGACCTTAGTTACACTTTCTGGCTCCGGAGCGACCACTTATTCTTGGAATAATTCAGTGACAGATGGTTCTCCTTTTATTCAAAATGTTGGCACAGTAACGTATACAGTTACAGGAGTTGATGCGAATGGATGCAGTGCTACAGATCAAGTAATTGTGGTAATTAATTCAATCCCAGGCACACCTGTCGGGACACCTGTGTCTTATTGTGTGAATGATCTTGCAAATCCATTAAACGCAATACCAGCAGCAGGAGTAGGATCGGAAACATTCTCATTAAATTGGTACGGAACAACGGCGAGCGGCTCATCGACGTCCGTTGCAACAATTCCAAATACTACAAGTCCTGGAACATATATTTATTATGTTTCACAGACAAATGTTTTAACTGGTTGTGAAGGATCTCCATCCACAATTTCGGTACAAATCAATGCATTAACCCCAACGATATTCAATCCTATTGCTTCTATGTGTGAAGGGACTCTTGCGCCTGCTTTACCAATCGTTTCAGAAAACACTACACCGTTCACAGGGTCTTGGACTCCTTCTTTCATTAATACAGCTATAGCCGGAACTATAACTTATACGTTTGTTCCAGACGCGAATCAATGTGCTTCGAATCAAACATTAGTGGTTACTGTAAATCCTTCTCCGAACTTAATTATAACAAATCCAGATGCGGTTTGTTTTCCGGAAAATATAAATTTGACATCACAAAATGTAACACTAGGTAGTTCGAATGTAGGATTATTAACCTATTGGACAAGTTTAAGTCCAATGACAGCGATGACAACACCAACGGTAGTTTCAGGAAGTGGTACTTTTTACATTCAGGCAATATCAGGTTTTGGATGTTTAAGTGCTATTGAGCCGGTTTATGTGGTAATTAATTCATTACCTATTGCATCATTTGTGCCATCTTCTGCGCTATTATCAAGTTTCTATACGGAATGCGAAATGATTAATTCATCAGAAAATGCGGTAAGTTATGTATGGGATTTTGGAGATTCAACAGAAACTTCAACGGAAACTTCGCCGATGCATACATTTCCATATGATATGTATGGAAATTACAACGTACAATTAATAGCTATTTCTGAATTCGGATGTGTTGATACTACCTATCAATTCGTTAAAGTGAAAGAAGAATTGGCGTATTACATTCCTAATAGTTTTACGCCAGATAATGATGGGTTTAACGATGTGTTTTTACCTGTTTTTACATCCGGTTTTGATCCAAATCATTATTCACTATTAATTTTTAATCGATGGGGCCAAATTGTTTTTGAATCTCATGATTCAAATGCTTCTTGGGATGGTAATAATCTTTCAGGACAAGCAGTTGAAGATGGCACCTATACATGGAAAATTGAATTTAAAGCAAAAATTAGTCCGCAAAGGAAAATAATTACAGGTCATGTGAATGTTTTGAGGTAGTAGAAATGGCATTTCATTGAATTTATTTTGAAGTTATCTATATTGTCAAATGTTCATTGAAAAGTGGAGTTTGATAATCTAACAATCCCTTTTAGCATTTATAATTAGTTCAAAATCACTCAAGAAATACCACTTATATATTTGATAATCATATTTATAAAAACTTATTTACCAATTATTCACTTCTGATGCTGATTTTCTGTATTTTCGGTGAGGCAACTAGATATGATAATTTTCGTCTACTTTTATAATACTTTTAAAAACATATTTCAAAATGATTACTATTTTAAAAAAGAAGTCCACAATCGTTCTCGCACTATTTTTTGTGCAAACTTTCGTTCATTTTTCTTTTTCTCAGTGCGTAACCGTTAATGCCGGAGCAGATCAAACAATTTGTACTGGTTCTGCGAATTTAACGATGACGTATACTCCTGTAAAAGCAACTACGAGTTATACAGTGGCTGCTACCACATATGCTTGGGATGCAACTATTCAAACAACCGGAACCACTGGAATTCCAACTAGTACAGATGATGTTTATAGCCCATTAATACCAATTGGTTTTTGCTTTCAGTTTTACGGGGTTACCTACACACAATGTGTTATAGGTTCAAATGGGTTAATCACTTTTACTGCTGCAGACGCAAGTGCTTATTGTCCTTGGTCTTTCTCAGTAGCATTGCCATCGACCTCTCTTCCAAAGAATTCGATTATGGCCCCATTTCACGATATTGACCCATCTATAAATCCGGCTTCTGGAACCAGTGATATTAAATATAAAACACTTGGAACGGCGCCTTGCAGAACTTTTATTGTATCCTGGTCTAATACGCCTATGTTTAGTGGTAGTTGTAATTCATTGATTGCTAATCAACAACTTATTCTTTATGAAACAACGAACTATATTGATGTAATGGTGAAAAGTAAACCAACGTGTTCAAGCTGGAATGGCGGTCTAGCAATTTTAGGTATTCAAAATGCAACGGCAACGCTTTTTACTGCTGCACCAGGGAAAAATTCCACAGTTTGGACTGCTACTAACGAGGCGTACCGTTTTTCTCCTGCTGGTGCAGAAATATCTACAGTTAAATGGTTGCAAGGCGCTACGCAATTAAGCACAACAACCACAACAAGTGTTAGTCCTACTGCAACAACCACTTATACTGCTCAATTAACAGTGCCAACATGTGCCGCACCTGGAACCTTGGTAATAACAGATGATGTCGTAGTGAATGTTTCCGTTGGTGCAACTCCTACTTTTGCGCCAGTAGCGAATGTTTGTCAAAATTCTACACCTCCAGTTTTACCAACTACTTCATTGAATTCATTTACGGGTACATGGTCACCAGCGATAAGCACGGCAACCATTGGAACTGCAACGTATACATTTACGCCAACGGCAGGGCAATGTGCTACTACTACCACGATAAATATCACTACAGTAGCAGGTCCGCCGGCAACATTTGCGCCAGTAGCGAATGTTTGTCAAAATTCTACACCTCCGGTTTTACCTACAACTTCAACGAATTCGTTTACAGGAACATGGGCTCCAGCTGTTAGCACTGCTGCCATTGGTACAGCGACATATACTTTTACGCCAAACGCTGGGCAATGTGCAACATCAGCAACTTTAACAGTTACAACAATTGCTCCTACAGTTCCAACTTTTAATGCTGTGTCAGATGTTTGTTTAAACTCATCTGCCCCTGTATTGCCAACGAATTCAACGAATACTACTCCAATTCCAGGAACATGGTCGCCTACCGTTAGCACTGCGGTTGCTGGTAGTGCGGTTTATACGTTTACACCTGCTTCAGGGCAATGTGCAACCACAGCTAATTTAAGCATTCTTACAACAACAACTATTTTACCAACATTCGCTGCGATTCCTAATGTTTGTCAAGGAGCTACCGCCCCCGTTTTACCTTTAAGTTCTTCGAATGTACCTGCTATTAACGGTACTTGGTCACCAACTGTGACTACGGCTGTTTTAGGCGTTGGAACATATACATTCACACCTGCTGCTGGTCAATGTGCAATTAATACGACTTTAGATATTACTGTTAGTACCCCCGTACTTCCAACATTTGCACCAATTGCTAACGTTTGTCAAAATGCTACAGCTCCGGTTTTACCTACAACTTCAACGAATGCATTCACTGGAACATGGTCACCAGCGGTTAGTACTGCAACGACTGGTCCAACAATGTATACATTTACTCCATCAGCAGGAATGTGTGCTACAAATACTACTCTAACTATCACAATTGATACACCAGTTACTCCGACATTTTCACCTGTTGCGAATGTGTGCCAAAATGCAACCGCACCTGTTTTACCAAGTACGTCGACAAATT